>JAVLCA010000013.1:0-59581 GCA_031581025.1 Salibaculum sp.
AACGCCGGCCGGCCGATGCTGCTGGAAGGCGGGCTGGACTGGAAGCCCATGGGGTCAGCGCCCTGATCGAACGCTACCGCGCCCTGCGCCTGGGCCGGGGGGTGGTGTGATGGCCCCGCGTCTGACCCGGCAATTGGTGCTGGAAACCCCGCAGAAGGCGGCCGACGGCGCAGGCGGTTTCACCGAAAGCTGGGCCGCGCTGGGCAGCCTCTGGGCGCATCTCGAGGCGCGCACCGGGCGCGAGACATCCGGCGCGGCGATGCCGCTGAGCCTTTTGCGCTACCGCATCACGCTGCGGGCGGCGCCGCCGGGCTCGCCCGCGCGGCCGGCCCCCGGCCAGCGGTTTCGCGAGGGGGAACGGGTCTTTCGCATCCTGGCCGTGGCCGAGGACGACACCGACGGCCGCTATCTGGTGGCCGATACCGAGCAAGAGGTGATCGCATGAGCTATGCCATCTCCGCCGCCCTGCAGGCGGCCGTCTATCAGGCGCTGGCAGGCAATGCCGAGGTCGCCGCGCTGTCGGGGGGCGACATCTTCGACGCGCCGCCCGCCGGGGCGGAACCCGCGCTTTACGTCACGCTGGGGCCGGAACGGGTGCGCGAGGCCGCGGACCAGAGCGCCGAGGGCGCCACCCATGATTTCACCGTCTCGGTCATCACCAATTCCGCCGGATTTGCCGAGGCCAAGGCGCTGGCCGGCGCCGTCTCGGACGCCCTGATCGACGCGCCGCTGGCGCTGAGCCGCGGCCGGCTGGTGGCGCTGGGCTTTTCCCGGGCCCGCGCCCGGCGCCTGCGCCCCGGCGACCAGCGCCGCATCGACCTGACCTTCCGCGCCCGCGTGGACGACACCTGACCTTCAACCCATCGGAGCAAGACACATGGCAGCCCAGAACGGCAAGGACCTTCTCATCAAGATCGATATGACCGGCGATGGCCAGTTCCAGACCGCCGCCGGGCTGCGCGCCACGCGCATCGCCTTCAATTCCGAAAGTGTCGATGTGACCAGCATGGAAAGCACCGGCGGCTGGCGCGAGCTGCTGGGCGGGGCGGGCGTCAAGACCGCCGAGATCAGCGGCTCGGGCGTGTTCCGCGACGCGGCCACCGACGAGCGGGTGCGCCAGATCTTCTTTGACGGCGAGACGCCGGAGTTTCAGGTCATCATCCCCGATTTCGGCACCGTGCAGGGCCGGTTCCAGGTCTGGTCGATCGAATACGCCGGCAGCCACGACGGCGAGGCCACTTACGAGATGGCGCTGGCCTCGGCCGGCGCGGTCGATTTCACGGCGCTGCCGTGATGGTCAACCCGCAGGCAGGCGAGGTGGCGCTGGTGATCGATGGGCAGGCGCATGTCTGCAAGCTTACCCTCGGGGCGCTGGCCGAGCTGGAGCATTCCCTGGGCGGCGAGAGCCTGCCCGACCTGGTGCGTCGCTTCGACGAGGGCCGCTATTCCAGCCGCGACGTTCTGGCGCTGATCGTGGCCGGGTTGCGCGGCGGCGGCTGGCAGGGCGGCCCGCGCGACTTGGTCAGTGCCGAGATCGAGGGCGGGCTGGTGCGCGCCGCGCAGATCGCGGCCGAGCTTCTGGCCCGCGCCTTTGCCGTGCCGGAGTAGGGGCCATGGACTGGGCGGAATTGATGCGGGCCGGATTGGGCCACCTGGGGCTGCGCCCGGCGCAGTTCTGGGCGCTTACCCCGGCCGAGCTGTGGCTGATGCTGGGCGTGGACACCGCAGCCGCGCCCATGGCGCGCCGGCGCCTTGAGGAACTGAGCCGGGCCTTTCCGGATGAAGGAGCGAAAGATGGACGAGATTGACGGGTTCGAGGCGCTCGAGGACGAAGCGCGGGCGCTGGAAAAGACACTTGGATCGGTAACGACGCTGACCGATGCCTTCGAGGGGCGGTTGCGGGCCACGCAATCGGCCCTGACCGAGACGACGCGCGACCTCGGCAAGCTCGAGCGCGGCTTTTCCGGCGGGCTGCGGCGGGCCTTCGACGGGCTGGTCTTCGACGGGATGAAACTGTCCGACGCGCTCTCGACCGTGGCCGAGGCCATGTCGAAAACCGTTTACAACAACGCGATGAAACCGGTGACCGACCATTTCGGCGGGATGCTGGCCGACGGTGTCAATTCGCTGGTCTCGGGTATGATGCCCTTCGCCCGGGGCGGCGCGCTGTCCGGCGGCCGGGTGCTGCCCTTTGCCCGCGGCGGGGTCGTCGACCGGGCGACAGCCTTTCCCATGCGCGGCGGCACCGGCGTGATGGGCGAGGCGGGGCCCGAGGCGATCATGCCGCTGACCCGCGGCCCCGACGGCAAGCTGGGCGTGCGCGGCCGGGGCGGGGGCATGGTGAACGTGACGATGAACGTCACCACGCCGGATGTCGCAGGGTTCCAGCGCAGCCAGGGCCAGATCGCCGCGCAGATGTCGCGTCTCGTGGCGCGCGGCCAACGCAACCGCTGAGGAGGCAGGCATGAATTTTCACGAGAGCAGGTTTCCCACCTCGCTGAGCTTCGGCGCGATTGGCGGGCCGGAACGGCGCACCGAGGTCGTCACGCTGGCCAACGGCTTCGAGGAACGCAACACCCCCTGGGCGCATTCGCGCCGCCGCTATGACGCGGGGATGGGGCTGCGCTCGCTCGATGACGTGGCCGCGCTGGTGGATTTCTTCGAGGCCCGCCACGGCTAGCTCTACGGGTTTCGCTGGAAGGACTGGGGCGATTTCAAATCTTCGCTGCCCTCGCGCGAGATTGACGGCGGTGACCAGTTGCTTGGCATGGGTGATGAAATTCACACGGAATTTCAATTGGTCAAGAGCTATCGTTCAGGTGGAAACAGCTACCTGCGCCCGATCGTCAAGCCCGTGGCGGGGCGTGTGCATGTCCAGATCAGTGGCGATCCGGTGCAGGAGGGCGTGGATTACGACATCGACGTGACCACGGGCCTTGTCACCTTTGCCCATCCCCCCGATCTGCAGGCCGAGGTGACGGCGGGCTTCGAGTTCGATGTTCCGGTGCGCTTTGACATCGACCAGATCCGCACAAGCGTGGCCAATTTCCAGGCTGGCGAGGTGCCCGACGTGCCGGTTATCGAGGTGCGGGTATGACCGGGCTGGCGGATCACCTGCAAACGGGCCTGACGACGCTGTGCCGGTGCTGGGCCGTCACGCGGATTGACGGCGTGACCCATGGCTTTACTGACCATGACCTGAGCCTGGCCTTTGAAGGCGTTGACTTCCAAGCACAATCGGGTCTGACCGCGCGGGCGATCACGGCGGCCACGGGGCTGTCGGTGGACAATACCGAGGCCATGGGGGCTCTGAGCGATGCCGCCATCACCGAGGCCGACATCGCCGCCGGGCGCTATGACGGGGCAGAGCTGCGGCTCTGGCAGGTGAACTGGGCCGATCCGGCGCAGCGCGCCCTGCGCTTTCGCGGGCATATCGGCGAGGTGCGCCGCAGCGGCGGGGCCTTCCATGCCGAGTTGCGGGGGCTGACCGAGGCGCTCAACCATCCGCAGGGTTGTGTGTATCAGGCGCCCTGCGGCGCGGTGCTGGGCGATGCGCGCTGCCGGGTGGACCTGTCCGACCCGGCCTATACCACCGACGCCGACGTCACGGGTGTGGAAGGGGCCCGGGTGTTCACCTTCGCCGGGCTGGACGGCTATGAGCCCGACTGGTTCACCCGTGGCACGCTGGAGGTGCTGACCGGCCCGGCGGCGGGCCTGCGCCAGCACATCAAGAAGGACGCGGTCGCGGGCGATGGCACGCGCAGCGTGGGCCTCTGGGCGCCGCTGGGCGCTGCGCCGGGGCCGGGCGACCGCGTGCGCCTGGTGGCGGGCTGTGACAAGCGCGCCGAAACCTGCCGCCTGAAATTCAGCAATTTCATGAACTTTCAGGGCTTTCCTCATATCCCGGGTGAAGATTGGCTGATGCGCGTCCCGCGCCGGGGCGCGGAAAATTCCGGCGGCAGTCTGCAAGGCGCCGGGCGGGGCCTGCCAACATGAGCGCACTGGCCGGGATCGCGCGGGGCTGGATCGGCACGCCCTATCACCACCAGGCCTGCCTGCGCGGGGTGGGCTGCGACTGCCTCGGCCTGATCCGGGGCGTCTGGGCCGAGCACAGTGGCACGCCCCCCGAGCCGGTGCCGCCCTACACCCCGGACTGGGCCGAGCCGCAGCGGCAAGAGATCCTGACGGATGCCCTGTCGGCCCGCCTGACCCGCAAACCGCCCGCGGCGGCGCGGCCGGGCGACGTGCTGTTGTTCCGGATGCGGCACGGCGCGGTGGCCAAGCACCTCGGGCTGCTGGTCGCCGAGGGCACGCGCCCGCGCTTCGTGCATGCCTATCAGGGCCACGGCGTGATCGAGACTGATCTCTCGCTCCCCTGGCGCAGACGGCTTGTCGCTGCCTTCGCCTTTCCCGTTCTCACCGAAAAGGAGTAAGCCATGGCCACGATCGTACTTTCCGCCGCGGGCATGGCGGCCGGCGGGGCCATCGGCGGCTCGGTCCTGGGGCTGAGTTCGGCGGTGATCGGCCGCGCGGTCGGCGCCACACTGGGCCGGGTGATCGACCAGCGCCTTCTTGGCGCGGGCAGCGAGCCGGTCGAGGTGGGCCGGCTCGACCGGCTGCGCCTGACCGGCGCGGGCGAGGGGACGGCCATCGCCCAGTTGCACGGCCGGATGCGTATTACCGGCCAGGTGATCGGGGCGACCGAGTTCCGCGAACATCGGACCCGCTCGGGCGGGGGCAAGGGCGGCGCGCCGCAGCCCGCGACGACAGAATACAGCTACTCCATCAGCCTCGGGATCGCGCTTTGCGAGGGCGAGGTGGCGCGCGTCGGCCGGGTCTGGGCCGACGGGCAGGAGGTCGCCCCCGAAGAGCTGAACATGCGCCTGCACCCGGGCACCCCCGACCAGCTGCCCGACCCCAAGATCGAGGCGGTCGAGGGCACGGGGCAGGCGCCGGCCTATCGCGGCACCGCCTATGTGGTGATGGAGGATCTGGCCCTGGGCCCCTTCGGCAACCGGGTGCCGCAGTTCACCTTCGAGGTGATGCGCCCCGATCAGGGCGGGGGGCCGGTTGCGGGCATCGACAGCGCGATCCGGGCGGTCTCCATGATCCCCGGCACCGGTGAATACGCCCTGGCGACCACACCGGTCTATCTCGACCACGGCTTCGGCAACCGGGCGGCGGTGAACCTCAACGCCGCCTCGGGCAAGACGGATTTCGTCACCTCTCTGGATGCCTTGCAGGAGGAGTTGCCCCACTGCGGCTCGGCCGCGCTCGTGGTGTCGTGGTTCGGGGATGACCTGCGCTGCGACGCCTGCACCCTGCGCCCCAAGGTGGACCAGAAAGAGGCCGACGGCGCGGCGATTCCCTGGCGGGTCTCGGGCCTGGCGCGGGCGCAGGCGCAGGAGGTCGCCGCGCAGGATGGCGTCAAGCTTTACGGCGGCACGCCCGCCGATGCGGCGGTGATCGAGGCGATCGGCGCGCTGCGCGAGCGGGGCCTGTCGCCGGTCTTCTACCCCTTCGTTCTGATGGATCAGATCACCGGCAATACCCTGACCGACCCCTGGACCGGGGCCGAGGGCCAGCCGCATCTGCCCTGGCGCGGGCGCATCACCGCGAGCCTGGCCGATGGGCTGGACGGCAGCCCCATGGGCACGGCGCAGGCCGAGGCGCAGGTCGCGGCCTTTCTGGGCCAGGCGCAGCCGGGGGATTTCAGCGTCGCGGGCGACACCGTCAGCTATCACGGCCCCGCCGAATGGTCCTACCGCCGCATGATCCTGCATTACGCGCATCTCTGCGCGGCGGCGGGCGGCGTCGATGCCTTCCTGCTGGGCTCGGAACTGCGGGGCCTGACGCAGATCCGCGGCGCGGACGGCTTTCCCTTCGTCGCCGGCCTTGTGACGCTGCTGGAGGAGGTGCGCGCGATCCTCGGCCGCGACTGCAAGATCAGCTATGCCGCGGACTGGAGCGAATACCACGGCTACCAGCCGCCCGGCACGGCGGACAAGCTGTTCCACCTCGATGCCCTCTGGGCGCATCCCGAGTGCGATTTCATCGGAATCGACAACTACCTGCCGCTGAGCGACTGGCGCGAGGGCGAGGCCCACGCCGATGCGCACTGGGGCAGCATCTACAACGCCGACTACCTGCGCGCGGGCCTCGAAGGGGGCGAATACTACGACTGGTATTACCACTCGCCCCAGGCCGAGGCGGCCCAGATCCGCACGCCCATCACCGACGGAGCGGGCGAGCCTTGGGTCTGGCGGGCCAAGGATATCCGCGGCTGGTGGCAGAACCCCCACTACAATCGCATCGACGGCATCCGGCAGACCACCCCCACCGCCTGGCAGCCCGAGGGCAAGCCGATCTGGTTCACCGAAGTGGGCTGTCCGGCGGTGGACAAGGGCACCAACCAGCCCACCAAGTTCGTCGATCCCAAGTCCTCGGAAAGCGGTTTGCCGCGGGCCTCGACCGGGGTGCGGGACGATTTCATCCAGCGCCAGTATCTCTCGGTGCTGCTGGAGCATTACGGCAGCCAAGCGGGTAACCCCGTTTCGAGCGTGACCGGCCAGCCCATGGTCGATACCGGGCGCATCCACGTCTGGGCCTGGGACGCGCGGCCCTATCCGGCCTTTCCGGGCCGGGCCGACCTGTGGTCGGACGCCGACAATTACACACTGGGTCACTGGATCAACGGGCGGGTCATGGCGCGGTCGCTGGCCTCGGTCGTGGCCGAGATCTGCACCCGCGCCGGTCTTGCCCATTTTGATGTCAGCCAGCTTTACGGCGTGGTGCGCGGCTACAGCCTGCCGGACGTGGACACCGGCCGGGCGGCGCTGCAGCCGCTGATGCTGGCCTATGGCTTTGACGCGATCGAACGCGACGGCCGGCTGGTCTTCCGCCATCGCACGGGCCGGGTTGATGCGGCTGTCGCGGGCGGGGACTTCGCCGTCTCGCCCGAGGCGCCCGGCGGTGTCGAACTGACCCGCGCCCAGGCGCCCGAGGTCGTCGGCCGGGTGCAGGTGTCGCATGTGGAGGCCGACGGCGACTACGAGGTGCGCGCGACCGAGGCCGTTCACCCCGGTGATGCCACGCCGACCACCGCGCGCTCGGACCTGGCGCTGGCGCTGACCCGGGGCGAGGGGCTGCGCATCGCCGAACGCTGGCTGGCCGAGGTGCGGCTGGCGCGCGATACCGCGCGCTTTGCCCTGCCACCCTCGCGCGCGGGGCTCGGCCCCGGCGATGTGCTGCGCCTGCCAGAGGGGCAGGGCGGCGGGCTATACCGCGTGGACCTGGCGGACCAGACCGACCGGCAGGTGCTGGAGGCGGTGCGCGTGGACCCCTCGGTTTACGACCGGCACCCGGTGCCGGGCAGCGCGCCGGTGTTGACGCCCCATGTCGCGCCGATCCCGGTGGAGCTGATGCTGATGGACCTGCCGCTGATGCGCGGCGACGAGGGCGAGATCGCCCCCCATGCCGCCGTCAGCGGGGTGCCCTGGCCGGGCAGCGTGGCGTTGCATGCTTCGGATCAGGATGCGGGCTATGCGCTGGAGCGGGTGCTGCACCACCCGGCGGTCATCGGGGTGACGCAGACCCCCATGGCGGCGGCACAGACGGGCACCTGGGACCGGGGCACGGCGCTGCGGGTGCGGCTGATCCGCGGCACGCTGGACAGCCTGAGCCCGGCCGGCGTGCTGGGCGGCGGAAATCTGGCCGCCATCGGGGATGGCGGCGCGGACAGATGGGAGCTGTTCCAGTTCGCCGAGGCCACCCTGGTGGGCGCGCGGACCTACGACCTGCGCCGGCGCTTGCGCGGGCAGGCGGGCAGCGATGGCCTGATGCCCGAGACCTGGCCCGCCGGGTCGGTCTTCGTGCTCATGGACGGGGTGCCCGAGCAGATCGCGCTGGCCCCGGCGGCGCGCGGCACCCTGCGGCACTATCGCTACGGGCCGGCGACGCGGCCGATGTCCGACCCCAGCTATCAATACCGCGCCGAGACGTTTCGCGGCAACGGGCTGCGGCCCTACCCGGTGGCGCATCTGCGCGCCGTGCCCAAGGGCGACGATCTGGCGGTCTCGTGGGTTCGGCGCACCCGGATCGAGGGCGACAGCTGGGACCAGGCGGAGGTGCCCCTGGGCGAGGCGCGCGAACGCTATCGCGTGCAGGTCCGCGCGGGCGAGACCCTGCTGCGCGAGGTCACCCGCGACAGCCCGCACTGGATCTATGATGCCGGGGCGCAGGCCAGCGACGGGGCCGGCGGCACCATCACCCTGTCGGTGGCGCAGATATCGGACCGCTACGGCCCAGGTCCGGCGCGCGATCTGACCGTCAGCCTGTGATGCGGCAACCGGGCTGGCACGACCTGGACGCCGGGGTGCGGGTGCTGTTGGCGCGCCCACGGCCCGACTGGCCCGAGGTGGCCGCGGCGCTGGTTGCGGCGGCGCATGTCTCCGACCGCATGCGCAAACGCCTGCGCCGCCCCGTGGCCGGGCGCGGCTGCGGCTCGCTCGCCTCCGAGGCCATGGCCTGGCGGCGCAGCGGGCACCATGGGGCCTGCGACGCGGGCTATTGCGCCGCGCTCGCGATGTTGCTTCAGGCGCTGGAGGACTGGCGGCGCGACCCGGCGCGCGGGGGCGCGCGGCCCGCTCAGCCGCGCGTGCAGGACAGGCAGCGCGGCAGGGTGGGATCGGCGCGCAGCCGCTCGGGCGCCAGCTCTTCGCCGCAATCTGTGCAATAACCGTATTCACCCTCCGCCATGCGGTCCAGCGCGGCCCGCACCCGGCGGCGGTCGCCCCCGCGGCGGGCGGCCTGGGCCTTGGCCATGGCCTGGTTCTGCAGCGCGTCCATGCGGCTGAGCCGCCCCACGGCCTGCTGGTCCAGTTCGACGGTCTGCTGGCCCTGGGTGCCGCGGCTGTCGTCCTCGTCGAGGGCCGAGAGCCGGTCCAGAAGGGCCTGCTTCAAGTCGGCCATGGCGCGATGATCCATTTGCGTGACCTCTTCCATCACGGGTTTGTTCTTGGCCTCGGAACCCTATCTGGGTTAGCACTCGAACAAAAGGGAGGCCCGTCATGGCACAGCCGAAACCGCATCCTGATCTTGCCCGGCTCGACCCGGTCTGGGCCCGGATCACCGACGAGGCCGAAGCGGCCATTTCCGACGAACCGCTGATGGGCGGGCTGATCCATGCCTGTGTGCTGCATCACAAGACGCTGGAAAAGGCGCTCTCCTACCGGTTCTCGGCCAAGCTGAATTCCAACGAGATGAGCATGGTCCTGCTGCGAGATGTCGCCGAGGAGGCCTATGCCGACGACCCCAGCCTGGTCGAGGCCGCACGCGCCGACCTGGCCGCGATCGAGGAACGCGACCCGGCCTGCCACAGGCTGTTGCAGCCAATCCTTTACTACAAGGGTTTTCAGGCCATGCAGGCCTATCGGCTGGGGCACCACCTCTGGGGCCGGGGCCGGCGCGACCTGGCCTATTTCGTGCAGATGCGCAGTTCCGAGGTCTACGGCGTGGACATCCATCCCGGCGCTCGGATCGGCAAGGGCATCATGATCGACCACGCCCATTCCATCGTCATCGGCGAGACGGCCGTAGTGGGTGACAATGTCTCGATGCTGCATTCGGTGACCCTGGGCGGCACCGGCAAGGAGGAGGAGGACCGCCACCCCAAGATCGGCGACGGCGTGCTGATCGGGGCCGGGGCCAAGGTGCTGGGCAACATCCGGGTCGGCTGCTGCTCGCGCATCGCGGCCGGGTCGGTGGTGCTGTCGGAGGTGCCCGAGAACACCACCGTGGCCGGGGTGCCCGCCAAGGTGGTGGGCGAGGCGGGCTGCGACCAGCCCGCAATCACCATGGACCAGATCCTGAAATCCGGGGCCTGACGCCGCGCTGCCCCGTACGCAGAAAGGCCGCGCCCGGGTCGAGCGCGGCCTCTATTCCGTTGCGGTCGAGACCCGTCAGGCCAGCATCGTCATCGGGTTTTCAAGGTTGTCCTTGATGGCGGCCAGTAGCTGGGCCCCCAGCGCGCCGTCGATCACCCGGTGATCGACCGAGAGCGTCGTCGACATCACTGTGGCCGTGGTCAACTCGCCGTCGGCACCAACGACGGGCTTCTTGACACCCGCGCCCACGGCCAGGATGGCCCCGTGCGGCGGGTTGATGACCGCGTCGAAATTCTCGATGCCGAACATGCCGAGGTTCGAGATCGCGAAGCTGCCGCCGACGTATTCGTGCGGGGCGAGCTTGCCGTCGCGGGCGCGGGTGGCCAGATCCTTCATCTCGGACGAGAGCGCCGAGAGGGATTTCTGCTCGGAGTCCTTGAGCACCGGCACGAAAAGCCCGCCATCGACGGCCACGGCAACGCCCACATCCGAGGGTGCCAGCTTGAGAATGCGATCCCCGGCCCAGACGGCATTGGCGTCGGGCACCGTTTGCAGGGCCTGCGCGCAGGCCTTGATGATGAAGTCGTTGACGGACAGCTTCACCCCGCGCGGCTCCAGCTGCTTGTTCAACTGGCCGCGGAATGTCAGCAGCGCGTCGAGCTGGATGTCCCGGCGCAGGTAGAAATGCGGGATCGTCTGCTTGGCCTCGGTCAGGCGGGCGGCGACGGTCTTGCGCATGCCGTTGAGCGTAACCTCCTCGAACTCGCGCCCCTCGAACATCTTGCGCACCGTCTCGGCCTCTGGCCCGGTGGGCATGGCGGCGGCCGTGGCCGGGGCGGCGGCTTCGGGGGCGGCGGCGGGCGCCGCGTCGGCCGTGGCGGCCTGCGGCTGCGCGGTCTCCACGTCGGCCTTGATGATGCGCCCGTGCGGGCCCGAGCCGGTGATTTGCGTCAGATCCAGCCCCTTGTCGGCGGCGATGCGGCGCGCCAGTGGCGAGGCGAAAAGGCGCGTGCCGTCCTTGACCGGGGCGGCGGGGGCGGCTGTGACACCCTCGGACGGGGCAGGGGCGGCGGGGGCGTCGGAGCCGCCGTCGGCGGCCGCCTCCTTGCCCGCGTCGGCGGGGGTCGACGGGGCCGCGGCCTCGGCGTCGGACATGTCCTCGCCCTCGTCGCCGATCAGGGCGATGGGCGTGTTGACCTTGACGCCCTCGGTGCCCTCACCGATCAGGATCTTGCCGATGACGCCTTCGTCAACGGCCTCGAATTCCATCGTGGCCTTGTCAGTCTCGATCTCGGCCAGCAGGTCGCCGGCATTCACCGTGTCGCCCTCTTTCACCAGCCATTTGGCAAGCGTGCCTTCCTCCATGGTGGGGGACAGGGCGGGCATGAGTATTTCGGTTGCCATGTCTGTCGCTCCTTACCGGTAGGTGACTTGGTTCACGGCCTCGATGACCTCGTCCGTGGTCACCAGGGCGTGGCGTTCAAGATTGGCCGCATAGGGCATGGGCACATCCTTGCCGCAGAGGTTCAGGACCGGCGCATCAAGATGATCGAAAGCATGGGTCATGACATGCGCCGACAGGTGGTTGCCGATGGCGCCCACGGGCCAGCCCTCTTCGACGGTGACCATGCGGTTGGTCTTGCGCACACTCTCGAGCACCGTGTCGTAATCCAGCGGGCGCAGGGTGCGCAGGTTGACGACCTCGGCCTGCACGCCCTCTTCGGCGAGGCGCTCGGCGGCCTCCATGGCGTAGGTCATGCCGATCCCGAAGGAGACGATGGTGACGTCCGATCCGGCGCGCTCGATGCGGGCCTTGCCGAAGGGCAGGGTGAAATCGTCCAGCACCGGCACCTCGAAAGAGCGGCCGTAGAGGATCTCGTTTTCCAGGAAGATCACCGGGTTGGGGTCGCGGATGGCGGATTTCAGCAGGCCCCTGGCGTCGGCTGCCGAATAGGGGATCGCCACCTTCAGCCCCGGGATATGCGCATACCAGGCGGAATAGTCCTGGCTGTGCTGGGCGCCGACGCGGGCGGCGGCGCCGTTGGGCCCGCGGAACACCATGGGGGCACCCATCTGGCCGCCAGACATGTAGAGCGTCTTGGCCGCGGAGTTCACGATCTGGTCGATCGCCTGCATGGCGAAGTTGAAGGTCATGAACTCGACGATGGGCTTGAGCCCGCCGAAGGCCGCGCCCACGGCGATGCCGGCGAAGCCGTGCTCGGTGATCGGGGTGTCGACGATCCGCTTGGCGCCAAAACGGTCGAGCAGGCCCTGGGTGATCTTGTAGGCGCCTTCGTATTCGGCAACCTCCTCGCCCATGAGGAAGACGCTGGCGTCGCGCTCCATCTCTTCGGCCATGGCGGTGTTGAGCGCCTCGCGTACGGTCATGGTGGTCATTTCCGTGCCTTCGGGCCAGTCCGGGCTGCGGTCGGCCTTGGGCGTCGCAGGGGCGGATTTGGCTTCGGCGGGGGCGGCGGGCGCCTCGGAGCCGCCGTCGGGGGCCGCCTCCTTGCCCGCGTCGGCGGGGGCCGACGGGGCCGCGGCCTCGGCGTCGGACATGTCCTCGCCCTCGTCGCCGATCAGGGCGATGGGCGTGTTGACCTTGACGCCCTCGGTGCCCTCACCGATCAGGATCTTGCCGATGACGCCTTCGTCAACGGCCTCGAACTCCATCGTGGCCTTGTCGGTTTCGATCTCGGCCAGGATGTCGCCGGCGTTGACGGTGTCGCCTTCCTTGACCAGCCACTTGGCGAGCGTGCCTTCCTCCATGGTGGGCGAGAGGGCGGGCATGAGAATTTCGGTAGCCATGTCTGTGATCCTCCCTCAGGCTTCCTGCGGCACTTCCGCGGCGTAGATATCCGTCCAGAGCGCGTCGAGATCGGGCTCGGGGCTTTCCTTGGCGAATTCGGCGCTTTCGTTGATGATCTCCTTGGTCTCCTTGTCGATGGCCTTGAGATCTTCCTCGCTGGCGTGCTCGCCCTCAAGCAGCATGGTGCGGATGTGTTCGATGGGGTCGCGTTCCTCGCGCATCTTCTGGACTTCCTCGCGGGTGCGATACTTCGCCGGGTCCGACATGGAATGGCCGCGGTAGCGGTAGGTCTTGACCTCGAGGATATAAGGCCCCTTGCCCGACCGGCAGTGCGCCACGGCCTTCTCGCCCGCGGCCTTGACCGCCAGAACGTCCATGCCATCGACGATTTCGCCTGGGATGCCGAAGGCCTCGCCGCGCTTGTAAAGGTCAGGGCTGGAGGTCGAGCGCTGCTGCGCCGTGCCCATGGCATACTGGTTGTTCTCGATCACGAAGACCACCGGCAGGTCCCACAGGGCGGCCATGTTGAAGGTCTCGTAGACCTGGCCCTGGTTGGCCGCACCGTCGCCGAAATAGGTGAAGGTCACGCGGTCGGTCTCGTTGTACCTGTCGGCAAAGGCCAGCCCCGCGCCCAGCGGCACGTTGGCGCCGACGATGCCGTGGCCGCCGTAGAAATCCTTTTCCTTGGAGAACATGTGCATCGAGCCGCCCTTGCCCCCCGAGTAGCCATCCGCGCGGCCGGTCAACTCGGCCATGACGCCTTTGGGGTCCATCCCGCAGGCGAGCATGTGGCCATGGTCGCGGTAGGTTGTGATACGCTTGTCGCCTTCTTCCGCGGCGGCCTCGAGGCCCACGACAACGGCTTCCTGGCCGATGTAGAGGTGGCAGAACCCGCCGATCAGCCCCATGCCGTAAAGCTGGCCGGCCTTTTCCTCGAATCGGCGGATCAGCAGCATGTCCTTGTAATGGGCCTTGAGGTCCTCGGCCGATACATTCGGTTTCGCGGCGGTCTTCTTTGCGGGCATGGGTCCTCCCCTTCGCAGAGCGGGTCGTTTAGTATTAAACGACCCCTACAAGAGGGTTGGCGAAAAATCCACCGCGAATATGCGGACACCGGGGCAGGGTGCGAAACCCCGCCTTGCGCAGCGCGCATGGCCCGGCCTGCGGTGTCGCGCCCGCGCTGGCCCCTAACGGATCACGATCTCGTCGGCCCGAACCAGCCCCAGCACTTCGCGGGCCTGTTCGTCCAGCAGGTCGAGGTCGAGGTAGCTGTCCGACAACCGCCGGGTGAGGTTCTCCATCCGGGCGACTTCGGCTTCCAGCCCCGCCAGGCGGTCGGTCAGTTCGGCGCGCTCGGCCTCGATCTCGGCGCGTTTGAAGATGCCGTAATCGCCCTGCACGGCGGCAAAGGTGAAATAGAGCCCCAGCAGCAACAGCCCGGTGAAATAAAGGATGGCGCCCAGGGGCGCGCGTCTGCCTGTGGTCATGCCTGCCTCGTGCTCGCAGGGTCTTTGCGCCCCGCCATGCCAATAGACTCGCACAGTCGATTCGCTTTGGGAATCCCCTTTTTGCGGCTTGGGCCACGGGCGGGCTGGGCCATGGCGCGTCGACGCGCCCTGCGCGCGGTTTCGCAAACCGCGTCCGCCCGCCGGTCGCGGCGGGCCACGGGCTTGCGCAAGCCCCTGTGGCGCCCGGAGCCAGCCGCCGGGCGACAAGCCGCGTCGACGCGGCTTGCCCGCTCAGGTGCGCGAGGCGGCGTGGATGCTGTCGATCGAGGCCGCCAGGGTCGCGTCGAACTCCGCGTCGGACTGTTGCGCCGACAGCCCCTCGGCCAGGGCCCGGCTGAAGCTGGCGATCATGCCGTGGTTTTGTTCCAGAAGCGCGTTGGCCGCGTCCCGGGCATGCCCGCCCGAGAGCGCCACGACCCGCATCACCTTGGGATGATCGATCAGCGGCTTGTAGAAGTTCGCCTCGCTGGGCAGCGAGAGTTTCAGCATGACCTCCTGCCCCTCGGGCAGGGCATCGAGGCCGGAGAGGATCTCGGCCATGAGCAGTTTTTCGGCCTCGGGCTTGTCCGGTATCGAGATCGTCACCTCGGGTTCCAGGATCGGCATCAGACCGTGGCGCAGGATCTGCGCGGCCAGCTGGAATTGCTGGGCCACGTTGGCGCGGATGCCCTCGGCATCGGCCGCATCGATGACCGAGCGCATCTTGGTGCCGAAGATGCCGTGGCTAACAGCGCGTTCGCACAGGGTGTCCAGCGACGGGATCGGCTTCATCAGGCGCACGCCGTGGCCGGGCTCCTCCAGCCCCTTGTCGACCTTCAGGAAGGGCACGACATGGCGCTCTTCCCAGAGAAACTGCGCGGTGGGACTGCCGCCGATCTCGCGGTCCATGGTCTGTTCGAAGAGGATCGCGCCGATCACTTTCTTGCCGGTGAAGGCGGGCGATTTGACGATCCGCGCGCGCATCGCGTGGATCATGTCGAACATCTCGTCCTCGCCGGTGTATTCGGTTTCCGCCACCCCGTATTGCGCCAGTGTCTTGGGGGTGGAGCCGCCCGACTGGTCCAGCGCCGCGATGAAGCCTTTGGCGCTGCGCATCTGGTCGGCTTGGGCTTGGTCTTTCATGGTCGGCTCCGTCTTGTCTGCACTCATCAAGGTTCTATGCCGGGGGCAGGCCTCGGGCAATCATGGTCGCGCTAACGGTGTCACGCGCCTTCAAGGGCCGCGACGCCGGGCAGGGTCTTGCCCTCCATCCATTCCAGGAACGCGCCCCCGGCGGTGGAGATATAGCTGAACCCCTCCGCCGCCCCGGCCTTGTTCAGTGCGGCAACGGTATCGCCGCCGCCGGCGACCGAGACCAGCTTGCCCGCCTGCGACAGCTCGGCGGCGCGGGCGGCGGCGGCATTGGTTGCGGCATCGAAGGGCGCGATCTCGAAGGCGCCCAGCGGGCCGTTCCAGACCAGCGTTTTCGCCCCCTCCAGCGCGGCGATGACGGCCTTTACGGCCTCGGGCCCGGCATCCAGGATCATGGCATCCGCCGGGCAGGCCGCGGCAGGCACGACCTCATGCGGGGCACCGGCCTTGAAGTCCCGCGCGACCACCACGTCGGACGGCAGCAGGATGGTGCAGCCGCCGGCCTCGGCCCGGGTCATGATCTCGCGCGCGGTCTCGGCCAGGTCGTGTTCACAGAGCGATTTGCCCACGTCCAGGCCCTTGGCCGCAAGAAAGGTATTGGCCATGCCGCCCCCGATCACCAGCGTGTCCACCCGCCCGATCAGGTTGCCCAGCAGGTCGAGCTTGGTCGAGACCTTGGCCCCGCCCACCACGGCCACAACCGGCCGGTCAGGGTGGCCAAGCGCCTTTTCCAGCGCGCTCAGCTCGGCCTCCATCAGGCGGCCCGCGCAGCTGGGCAGGTGGTGCGCGACGCCCTCGGTGCTGGCATGCGCGCGGTGTGCCGCCGAGAAGGCATCGTTGCAATAGACATCGCCCAGACCGGCGAGAAACCGCGCCATTTCCGGGGCATTGTCCGTCTCTTGCGGGGTGAAGCGGGTGTTTTCCAGCAGGATCACCCCTTCGATTGCGTCGATCGTGGTGCGGTCGGGGCGTTCGAGGAAGGTCACGTCGCGGCCCAGCACATCCTGCAGGGCGGGCTGGACCAGCCGCAGCGACATCGCCGGGTCGGGCTGGCCCTTGGGCCGTCCGAAATGCGCCATCAGCACGGGCTGGCCGCCCCGGGCGAGGATATCGTCAACGGTGGGCTTGATGCGTTCGATCCGGGTGGCGTCCGTCACCCGCCCCTCCTCGACGGGCACGTTGATGTCCACCCGGGTCAGCACGGTCTTGCCGTCCAGCTCCATGTCGTCGAGGGTCTTCCAGCGCATTCCGTCCCTTTCCCGATTGTCCTGTGTTGGTCCAGTGTCTGTGCTTTTCCTCCCCGCAGGTCAAGCGCGCGCTTGGCAAGGACCGGGGGGCGGCATAGGTTGCGCCCGACAGACAGCCAAGGAGACCGGCATGGCCGATATCAAGGACCCCGAAAACACCATCCTCATCGCGCTGGAGGGCGGCACAGTCACCGTCGAGCTTCTGCCCGATGTGGCCCCGAAACACTGCGACCGCATGAAAGAGCTGGCCCGGGCGGGCGCCTATGACGGGGTGATCTTCCACCGGGTTATCGACGGCTTCATGGCCCAGACCGGCGATGTGCAGTTCGGCAACACGACCGAGGGTTTCAACCCGTCGCGCGCGGGCACCGGCGGGTCGGACAAGCCCGACCTGCCGGCGGAGTTCTCCAAGCTGCCGCACGACCGGGGCACCATCGGCGCGGCGCGCGCGGCCAATCCCAATTCGGCCAATTCGCAGTTCTTCATCAGCTTCAAGGACAACCACTTCCTCAACGGTCAATACACCGTCTATGGCCGGGTGATCGAGGGGATGGACCTGGTCGATGCCATCACCCGGGGCGAGCCGCCCCAGGACCCCGACAGGATGATCAGCGTGAAGGTGGCCGCCGATGCGTAAGCTTGCCCTGATCCTCGCCCTGATGGGCAGCCCCGCCGCCGCCACGGGCCTGGAAATCAACGTCGCGGGCCAGGCTGACGGCACCATCGCCATCGACCTGTTCGAGGACACCGCCCCGGCCCATGCCCAGCGGATCACCACGCTGGCCGGGCAGGGCGCCTATGACGGTGTCGTCTTTCACCGCGTGATCGACGGCTTCATGGCCCAGACCGGCGACGTGCAATTCGGCGACCGCACGGCCGAGGATTTCGACATGCGCCGGGCCGGGACGGGCGGCTCGGACCTGGGCAATCTCGCGGCCGAGTTCTCGGAGGCGTTGACCTTTGATCGTGGCATGGTCGGCATGGCCCGCTCTGCCGATCCCGACAGTGCCGACAGCCAGTTCTTCATCATGTTCGCCCCGGCCCCGCATCTGGACGGGCAATACACCATCGTCGGCGAGGTGACATCGGGCATGGATGTCGTGGACGCCATCAAGCGCGGCGAGGGCGGCAATGGCGCCGTGATCGGCGAACCCGACTGGATGGCCGAGGTCCGCGTCACCGACTGACGCGCGGTCACGTTCCGGTCAGGGGGGCTGGGCCGCGCGGCCCGGCCCGGGCAGGATGGGCGCAGGAGGACCTGCCCCATGCGCCCTATCATGCTTGCCCTGACCCTGACCCTTTTCGCCGGTGCCGCTTTTGCCAATCCCGATGCCTGGGCGCGGGAATGGCCCGATACGGATTTCCAGACCACGACCATCGACGACTGGTCCGAGATCATCTCGGGCGGGCCGCCCCGGGACGGCATCCCGGCGCTGAGCGATCCCGAGTTCCGGCCCGCGTCCGAGGAAGACCGCATCGACGGGCGCGAGCCGGTCATCACCGTCGAGATCGCGGGCGCGACCCCGCGCGCCTACCCGATCCGCTATCTGACCTGGCACGAGATCGTCAACGACGTGGTCGGTGGTGTGCCGATCGCCGTCACCTTCTGCCCGCTGTGCAATTCCGGCATCACCTTCGACCGGCGTGTCGAGGGGCGGGTTCTGGACTTCGGCGTCTCGGGCAAGCTGCGCCACTCGGACATGATCATGTACGACCGCCAAACCGAAAGCTGGTGGCAACAGGCCATCGGCGCGGCCGTGGTGGGCGAGCTGACCGGCACCGAGCTGGAGCGCCTGCCCACCTGGATGGAAAGCTGGGACGCCTTCACCGCCCGCAACCCCGAGGGCCTCGTCATGCAAGAGCCGGCCCATCCGCGCGACTACGGCCGCAACCCTTACGTCAAATACGACAGTGCCCAGCGGCCATTTCTGTATCGTGGGGAAAATCCGCCACATGATATTCCGCCGCTGGCCCGCGTCGTCGCGATAGACGATCAGGCCTGGCCGCTGACGCGCCTGGCCAAGGAGGGCCGGATCGCGGAGGCGGGCTATGTGCTGTCCTGGTCGGCGGGGCAGGCCTCGGCGCTGGACACCGCCCGGATCGCAGACGCGCGCGACGTGGGCACCGTGCGGGTGCGCGACGCGCAGGGCAATGACGTGGCCCATGACGTGATGTTCGCCTTCGCCTTCCACGCCTTCTGGCCCGAGGGCGACTGGATGCTGGCCGAGTGACGGCCCGCCGGCGGGCGCTCAGGTGCCGCAGAATGTCCGCGTGACTCGTTCATCCGGCGCGGGCGGTGCGCTGAATTCGGCCCCGGCCTCGGAAAAGGGGTTGGTCACAACCGCCAGCATCTCGTCGAAGGGGGCGAAATCGCCGGCCACCGCCGCGGCGATCACCGCTTCGATGCGGTGCAGGCGCGGGATGACCCTCGGGTTGGATCGCGCCATCAGGTCGAGGTCCGGCCCGCGCGCTTGCCAGTCCCGGGCCCAATCCTCCATCCCCGCGGGCACCTTTGGCAGGGCCGCGAATGTATTGGTGAAATCCAGGCCCTGCCGGGCGAGGTGCGTCATGAAGGCCTCGATCAGCGGGCGGTCGTCCGGCGTGGCCTCGGCCAGTCCGAACTTGGCCCCGAAATGGCGCAGCCAGGCCGCCTCGTAGAGCGCCGGAAAGGCCTTGATCGCCTCGGTCAGGTCTTCGACCGCCCTGTCCTCGTCGCCCATGATCGGCACCAGTGCGCTGGCGAACTGCGCGATGTTCCAATGGGCGATGGGCGGCTGGTTGGAATAGGCATAGCGCCCCTGTCGGTCGATCGAGGACAGCACCGTGTCGGGGTGATAGGCATCCATGAAGGCGCAGGGGCCATAGTCGATCGTCTCGCCCGACAGCGCCATGTTGTCGGTGTTCATCACCCCGTGGATAAAGCCGATGGACATCCAGCGCGCCACGAGATCGGCCTGCACCTCCATCAACCCCTGGAGCAGGCCCATGGGGCCCTCGGCCTGCGGAAAATGCCGGGCGAGGGTGTAATCGGTCAGCCGTTGCAGCGCGTCGCGGTCGGCCCGGGCGGCAAAGACCTGAAAGGTGCCCACGCGGATATGGCTGGCGGCCACGCGGGTCAGGATGGCGCCGGGCATCGGCCCATCCTCGCGCAGCACCTGTTCGCCCGTGGTCACCGCCGCCAGCGCCCGCGTGGTGGGCACGCCGAGCGCCGCCATGGCCTCGGACATCAGGTATTCGCGGATCACCGGGCCGACCCAGGCGCGCCCGTCGCCCATGCGCGAATAGGGGGTCGGCCCCGAGCCCTTGAGCTGGATGTCGACGCGGCCCGCCTCTGTCGCCACCTCGCCCAGCAGCAGTGCCCGGCCATCGCCCAGCTGCGGCGAGAAGCCACCGAACTGGTGGCCCGCGTAGACCTGGGCCAGCGGCGCGGCGCCCGGCGGCGTCGCGTTGCCGGAAAAGACCTGCGCCAGTGCGCTGTGGTCCGCGCCGTCGGCAATGCCCAGCGATTGGGCCAGCGGTGCGTTGAAGGCGAACAGCGCGGGCGCGCGCACGGGCGTTGCCCCCTGCCGGGTGTAGAACCGCTCGGGCAGGGTGGCATAGGTGTTGTCGAAGGGAATCTGCACGCCCATGCCCCCGAGATAGGATCATGACACGCCGGGGAAAAGCCCCCACAGGCCGATTGCTTGCCTTCTGACGGACCCGTCTTAGGTCAAACTGCGACGTGATGTAACAGGAGTGCCGCAATGACTGCATCGAGCCGAACCCGGATGGCGCTGCGCGACCGCCCCGAATACGCCAGCAAGCCCAAGCCGCTGACCTTTCCGGCCGACACCAAGGTAAGCGATGCCGTGGCCGAGATGGCGCACCGGAGCTACGGTTCGGTCGTGGTGGTGGACGCCGACAACAAGGTCACGGGCATCGTGACCGAACGCGATATCATGAAGAAGATCGTGAACGGGGGGCTGGACCCGGCCAAGACACCGCTATCCGAGATCATGACATCCGAGCCGCGCGTGGCCCGCGACACCGACGACGTCGTCGACTGGCTGCGGATCATGTCCAACGAACGGTTCCGCCGCCTGCCGGTGGTGGACGAGGACGGGCGGATCAAGGCCATCTTCACCCAGGGCGATTTCGTCAGCTACACATGGCCGGATCTGGTCTATCAGGCTCGACAGATGGCCAAGGCCAGCGTGCTCAAGAACTGGCACATCTGGCTGATCGGCGGCGGCATCGCGCTCTATTCCATCATCATGGTGCTTGTGGTGGCCACGGCCACCTGAGCGGGGCCTGCCCGGCCCGGCTCACAAGGAGCGCGTCATTCGGGCATGGCCCTCACGCGGGGTGAAGCCGGCGCGGACAAAGAACCGGTGCCCCGCTTCGTCCCCGGGCAGGACCTCCAGTTGCAGCCGGGTCACGCCCGCGCCGCGCAGCGCGCCCGAGAGATCGGTGAGCGCCTGGCTTGCCAGACCGCGGCCGCGCACGGCGGGGCGGACGTACAGCGTATCGAGACAGGCGTCGATGCCGCCGGTCTCGATGGACCAGCCGAAACTGACCACGGCACAGCCCACCGGCGCCCGGCGCGGGCCGAGCAACCAGACCGCCCCCAGGGGCGTGCCCTCCAGCAGGGGCCGCACCGCGCGGGCACGGTGGGCGTCGTCAAGCTCCAGCCCGCATTCGCCGTGAAAGGCCGCGACAAGCGGCATCAGCCTGGCCGCGTCCTCGGGGCCGCAAAGATGAAGCTGGGTCACGCCGATCCTCCGGTCGGGCCGGGCGGGGGCCCGCTGCGTGGGCGCAGCGGGGCGCGATCCGTCGACGGATCGCCCGCGCCGCTCACAGCGTCGCGATCCGGTCGGTCAGCAGCGCGAAGAACCGGTCGGCTTCCACGTCGCCGATGAAATGCGCGTTGGGCGCACGGTCCGTCACGCGCCACCAGTCGGCCACGGTCATGCCGCGGGTCAGGGGGCTTCGGGTTTCGATCTCGACGTTGATGCGGCGCCCCGAGAACATGCCCGGGTCCAGCAGCCAGGCAATGGTGCAGGGGTCGTGCAGCGGCGCGCCCTCTTGCCCGTATTTCTCCTTGTCGAAACGTTCGAAGAAGTCCGTCCAGGCGGCGACGGCATCGCCCACCGGCGTGCCCATCTCGCGAAACCCCGCGATATGGGCGGGCGTGGTCAGCGCCTTGTGGGTCACGTCCAGCGGCATGACGACCAGCGGCACGCCCGATGCGAAGACGATCGCGGCCGCCTCGGGGTCCACGTAGATGTTGAATTCGGCGGCCGGGGTGATGTTGCCCACCTCGAAATAGGCCCCGCCCATGAGCACGATCTCCTGCACCCGCTCGACGATATCGGGCGCGCGCCGAAAGGCCGTGGCGATATTGGTCAGCGGCCCGATGGGGCAGAGCGTGACCGTGCCCGGCGGTTCCCTGCGCAGGGTCTCGATCAGGAAATCCACCGCGTGGGCCTCCTGCAGGGGCGTGACGGGATCGGGCAGGTCGGGGCCGTCGAGGCCCGTCTTGCCGTGGACATGTTCGGCGGTGACAAGGGAATGGGCCAAGGGCCGGTCGCAGCCCGCGAAGACCGGCACATCGGGCCGCCCGGCCAGGTCGCAGACCTTGCGTGCATTGGTCTGGGTCAGGTCCAGCGGGACATTGCCGGCCACCGCCGTCAGTCCCAGAAGCTCCAGCTCGGGGGAGGCGAGGGCCAGCAGGATGGCCACGGCATCGTCCTGGCCGGGGTCGGTGTCGATGATGATCTTGCGTGGGGCTTGCGTCATGCGGCCCTTGTCGCCCCGGTGCCGCCGCAGCGCAAGGGCCGATCAGGCCCGCCCCAGCCGGTACAGCCGGTCATGGAGGGCATCGGCGGCCGAGTGGCCCACGTCCAGCGCGAAGACCCAGGCATGGGTCAGGTAGAAACAGGCCGCGCCCAGGTCGTTGGCGCCGTTTGCCGCCTCTTCATAGAGCGCGACAAGGGCTGTGCGGTCGTCGCGGGCATGGGCGTCGAGCAGGCGGCGGGCGAGATCAGCCATGGGCCTGCATCCGGGTCGCGACCCAATCGTGGAAACAGTGCGTGGGGCTGTCCATGGCCGGGCTGAAGCGGCCGCCGTCGAAGCCCGGTGCGTTGCGGCCCCGCTGCATGCCCTCGCAAACGCCGATGTCCTCTTCGAAGACCGTCTTCCAGAGCGTGGCGTTCTTGGCGCGCATCCCCTCGTCTGTCCTGGGGGTGGCATAGAAGAGGTGGACATGCTCGCGCGTGCGGTCGTGGGCCATCGGATCCAGCAGGATCGCGAAGGCATGATCGCGCTGCACGCCCAGCAGAACATTGGGATAGAGGGCCACGTATTCGCCGCCCTCGTCCCACTTGTCCGACAGGCCCTCGAAATCGGGAAAGACCTCCTCGTTGACGCCGCGCAACTGGCGATAGACCAGCGTGCCTTGGCCGGAGTAGTGCCCCGGGGCCTCGATGTTGTAATGGTCTTCGAGCCGGGAATAGCTGTTCAGGCCCGGGTGGACCCAGGGCAGGTGATAGCTCTCGCAGTAGTTCTCGACCGCGAGCTTCCAGTTGGTCTGCACCTCCAGCACGAAGGTGCTGTCGGCCCCGCCGTGATAGAGCGGCTTGTCGTGCTCGACCCAGCGGGCGATCAGGTCGGCGTGGACCTCCTCGAAGGGCGGGGCGCTGCCGTCGACGTTGATGAAGACCACCTCGCGCCAGATGTGGCTGGGCACCTCGATCAGGCCCAGCGAATCCTTGTCGATGGCCGCGTGCGTGTTGTGGCCCGGCCCGCCCACATGGGGGGTCGAGACCAACCGCCCGGCGGTGGAATAGCACCAGGAATGATAGGGGCAGCGGATCGCGCCCTCGATCTTGCGCGGCTCGGGCACCAGGATCATGCCGCGGTGACGGCAGATGTTCTGGAACACCCGCACGTCGCCCTGCTTGTCGCGGATCAGCAGCAGCGGCATGCCCAGAAACTCCATTGGCACCGCGTCACCCGGTTCGGGCACATCGGCGGTCACGGCGAGCCCGGCCCAGGTGGCCATGAGCAGGGCCTCGGCCTCGGTCCGGAACATCCCGGGGTCGGTGTAATGGGCGTTGGGCAGACCATTGGCGCTGGCGACCGGGCGGCGCACCGCCGCCAGCGCGTCGAGCTCGGTATCCTTGGGCATCGGGCGCACTCCTGTCGTCTGGGTGCGTCATCCTACCGCGCCGCCGGGGCGCGTGCCGCCATCGCAGCGACATACGGTTTTCTCACCGCGACATGGGCGACGGATTTCCGCCGGACAGGGGGTGGCCGGAGCCTGTTGCGCGCCGCGGGCCAACGCGGGCCGTTACTGTGCGCCGCGGGCCAGCGCGGCGACGCCCGTGCGCGCCATTTCCACCAGGCCGATGGGGCGCATCAGATCGGCGAAGGCGTCGATCTTCTCGGGCGTGCCGGTGATCTCGAAGACAAAGCTTTCCAGGGTGCTGTCCACCACGCTGGCGCGAAAGACATCCGCCAGGCGCAGTGCCTCGACCCGGTCCTCGCCCTTGCCCGCGACCTTGAACAGGGCCAGTTCCCGCTCGACGCTGCGGCCCTCGACCGTCAGGTCGTGGACCTCGTGAACGGGCACGATCCGGCCCAGCTGGGCGGTGATCTGGTTGATCACCTGCGGGGTGCCGGTGGTCACGATGGTGATGCGCGACAGGTGGCCGGTATGGTCCACCTCGGCGACGGTCAGGCTCTCGATGTTGTAGCCCCGCCCCGAGAACAGCCCGATGACACGGGCCAGCACGCCCGGCTCGTTTTCCACCAGAACGGCCAGGGTGTGGCGTTCCTCGGTGTCCGAAAAGGTGGGCCGCAGGTTATAGGCGGAGTGGCTCGTGGAGCCCTTCTTGATGTTGAGCGCGGACATGTTCGTTCCTGTCTTTCCTGTCGCGGGGCCAAAATTCCAGAATCTTGGCGGCTTTCCGAAAATTCTGGAATTTTCGGGTCAGACCAGCACCGATCCCTTCGCGTCGATCACGCCTTGTGTCTCGGCCTCGCCCAGCAGCATCTCGTTGTGGGCCTTGCCAGAGGGGATCATGGGGAAGCAGTTCTCGTGCTTCTCGACCAGGCAGTCGAAGATCACCGGGCCGTCGTGGTTCAGCATCTCCATGATCGCATCGTCCAGGTCGGCCGGATCGCTGCACAGGATTCCCTTGGCGCCGAAGGCCTCGGCCAGTTTCACGAAATCGGGCAGGGCCTCGGACCAACTCGACGAATAGCGCTCGCCGTGCAGCAGTTCCTGCCACTGGCGCACCATGCCCAGACGCTCGTTGTTGAGGATGAACTGCTTGACCGGCAGGCGGTATTGCACCGCCGTCCCCAGTTCCTGCATGTTCATCAGCCAACTGGCCTCGCCCGCCACATTGATGACCAGCGCCTCGGGGTGGCCCATCTGCACGCCGATGGAGGCCGGAAAGCCGTAACCCATGGTGCCCAGGCCGCCGGAGGTCATCCAGTGGTTGGGATCATCAAAGCCCATGTACTGCGCCGCCCACATCTGGTGCTGGCCGACCTCGGTGCAGATGAATCTGTCCTTGCGGTCCTTGGTCAGCGCCTCCAGCCGTTCCAGCGCGTATTGCGGGCGGATGGTCTTGCCCTCTTGCGTGTAGGCCAGGCAGTTGACCTTCCGCCACTCGCCGATCTGCGCCCACCAGGCGTCCAGCCCCGCGCGGTCGGTCTTGCGGCCGCGGGATTTCCAGACCTTGAGCACATCCTCCAGCACATGGCCCACATCGCCCACGATGGCGATATCCGTGCGGATCACCTTGTTGATCGACGAGGGGTCGATGTCGATATGGACCTTCTTGGAATTGGGGCTGAAGGCGTCGATGCGTCCGGTAATCCGGTCATCAAAGCGCGCGCCGATATTGATCATCAGGTCGCAGTCGTGCATCGCCATGTTGGACTCGTAGAGCCCGTGCATCCCCAGCATCCCCAGCCAGCTGTCACCCGAGGCGGGGTAGGCGCCAAGGCCCATCAGCGTCGAGGTGATGGGAAAGCCCGTGGCATCGACCAACTCGCGCAGCAGCTGGCTGGCCGCCGGGCCGGAATTGATGACGCCGCCGCCGGTGTAGAAGATCGGCTTCTTCGCCTTCTCGATCGCCGCGACAAAGTCGGTGATGCCCGCGATGTCGCCCTTGACCTGAGGGTTGTAGTGCGAGGCCATGGCGCGCGGTGCCGTATAGTCGGCACTGGCGAACTGCACGTCCTTGGGAATATCGACCAGCACCGGCCCGGGGCGGCCGCTGGCGGCGACGTGAAAGGCCTCGTGGATGGTGTTCGACAGTTTCGCGGTGTCCTTGACCAGCCAGTTGTGCTTGGTGCAGGGGCGGGTGATGCCCACGGTATCGGCTTCCTGGAAGGCGTCCGACCCGATCATGAAGGTCGGCACCTGCCCCGAGAAGACCACCAGCGGGATCGAATCCATCAGCGCGTCGGTCAGGCCCGTCACCGCGTTGGTGGCCCCGGGGCCGGATGTCACCAGGGCGACCCCGACCTTGCCGGTCGCGCGGGCATAGCCCTCGGCGGCGTGGATGGCGCCCTGTTCATGGCGCACGAGGACATGCTTGATCGAATTCTGCTGGAAGACCTCGTCATAGATGGGAAGGACGGCGCCGCCGGGGTAGCCGAATACCGTGTCCACACCCTGATCGATCAGGGCCTGAACCACCATTTTCGCGCCGGTCATCTGTGCTGACATCGTCTTATCCTCATCTCGTGACGTCTCTGCAGTGGGCATAAAAAAGCCCTCGGTGGGATCTCCGAGGGCGCATGGGTTACCAGTATGGCAAAACCGTTACCGGCCCATGCGCATCACCCCTACAAGTACCAGGTTCTCGATCATTCCCAGTGGCTTTCCATTTTGCGTGTGGGCAGTTTGCACGGGTGCGTCCGGGCGTCAACCGCGAATCCGGAGAAAGTGTCGCGCCGGCTCGGGTTTTTGGAATTATCTTTCAGATTATGCCTGCCAAAAAGGCCCGGGATGCGCCGGGCGGTCTTCCGGGGCGGGCACTATCGCGTGATCCGCGCGGCCCGGCCGCCGCGCCGCACGCGCAGCAGGTCGGCCCGGCCGGGCAGGTCTGCCATTATGGCGCGGCGGGCCTCGGGGCTCAGGCGCGACCAGGTGGCGATCTCGTCAAGGCTGCGGTGGCAGCCGGTGCAGATGCGGGCCTCGGGGTGGACCACGCAGACCTGGATGCAGGGGCTCTCGACCTCGTCCCGCCTCCAGACGCCCGCCTTGTCTTCCGGTTTCGTCATCCCGCCGCCCCGATGTTGCGCATGCGATCCAGCATGCCTTGCAGGATAACACCGGCGGCGACGTGGTCGATCACCTCGGCGCGACGTTTTCGTGTCGTATCCGCCTCGAGCAAGGCGCGTTCGGCGGCCACGGTCGACAGGCGTTCATCCCAGAAGGTGATGGGCAGCTCGGTCAGCCGCGACAGGTTGCGTGCGAAGGCCCGGGTGGATTGCGCGCGCGGCCCTTCCGAGCCGTCCATGTTGCGCGGCAGCCCCAGCACCAGCCCGCCGACCTCGCGCCGGGCCACCAGCGCCAGCAGCGCCTCGGCATCGAGGGTGAACTTGCGCCGCTTGAGCGTTTGCGTGGGCGTGGCCACCCTGTGCAGCCGGTCCGAGATGGCCACGCCGATGGTCTTGGTGCCCAGATCCAGCCCCGCCAGCGGCACCATGGGCGGCAGGGCGGCGGCAAAGGCCTCGGGGGTGTCGAGGATCATTCGGCGACGCCGGCGGCGCGGGCAGCCTCGCGGATGCTGTCCACCGCCTCGGGCGAGGCGGCGAAGACCTGCTGCGCCTCGGACCAGATGGCCGCGGCGCGCTCGGTGTCGCCCATCACGCCAAGGGCCTGGATCAATTGCGCCCAGTCGGCGGGCGGACCGCCTTCTTCGGCCAGCCGTGCCGACAGGCCCGAGACCATGTTACCGATCATCGCGGCGCGGTCCTCTTCAGACATGTCCTGTGCCGCTTCCATGTCGGCCGCCGAGGGGCCGCGGGTCTCTCGCTCGGGCAGGCTGTAGTCCACGCCCGCGCGGCGCGCCACGGCCTCGACCTGGTTGGCGGCCATGGTGTAATGCAGGCTGTCCGGCGCGCCGGTCTCGATCACCCGGCGCAAGAAGTTGAAGGCCCGGTCGGGCCGGTCGGTCTGGGAATAGAGGAGCCCGGCGTAATAGAGCGCGGCCACGTTGCCCTCGTCGCGCTGCAACAGGCGCACGGCGATGGTCTCGGCCTCGGGCGAGACGACACCGTTGGCGGCGCTGACAAGGTAGTCCAGCAGTTCGGCGTAATCCTCTGTTTCGGCCGTGTCACCCAGGGCGGCGATGTTGCGTTCCTTGGCGCGGGCGGCGGCCTGGAAATGCCCGATCGAGCGCGCGTCGATCGCCATGGCCTGCCACAGGTCGGCCCGGGCCTCGCGTCCGGTTGCAAAGGCGTTGATCTGGGCCTGCAAGTCTGGGTTGACCCCGCCGTCGTCACTGATGAACCGGTACAAGGCCAGCCGGTAGCGGTCGCTTTCCGAGGCCGCGTCGCCCCGGAGTGCGACCACCCGCGATTGCGCTTCGGCGGCGGCGTCGAAGTTCAGCAGACGCCCCTCGTTGTCGGCCAGCAACTGCCAGCCGTTCAGATCGTCGGGGCGAGTGGGCACGATCTCGCGCAGCCGCTCGATCATGTCGCGCACATCGTCATTGACCTGCGGGGTCGCGGCGATCTTGTCGGTGACGCGCGCCTCGGCCTCGCTCTGGCTGGGCCGGTTGCGGCGCATCTCTTCGGCGAGCGCCAGGCGCTCGGCCCGGGGCAGGTCACCGTAGCCGGGCACGCCAAGCTGCACATAGCCCCAGAGTGCGGCCCCCGCGACGGCCAGCATTGTCACCACCGCCAGGGCGATGTTCAGCCGCCGGGGCGCCTCGCGCTGCGGCGCGGCCTCGGTGCCGGCCCGGTCCGCGGCCAGCAGGCGGCGGGCAATCTCGGTGCGGGTGCGTTCGGCCTCTTCGGCGTTGAGGACTCCGCGCGCCAGGTCGCGGTCGACCTCGGCCAGCTGCGACTTGTAGATGTCCACATCACTGGCTTCGGCCGTGCCCTCTTCGGTGTCCCCGGCGCGGCGGGCACGGACTAGCGGGGCCACGAGGGCGGCGACGGTCAGGCCCACCAGGGCGGCGGCTGTGACCCAGAATATCCAGATGTTCTCTTGCATGGTGGCCCCCGTTTAGCCCGAGACCCGCACGGGCGAAAGACCCCGCGACCGCCCCGATTGCGGCAAATTGGCCGCTGGGATGGCTGTTGTCGGAAACGCGCCGCCAAATGCCGCCCGGAGTCTCCTTCGGCGCCGGGCCATGCGTCACAAAAAGGGCCGAGGACGTTCCCACGTGAAAGTGAGCCCATGAGACGCTTTTCCGCCTTTGCCATCGCCCGCGAGGCCATGCGCCAGCACAGCGGCTGGTCCCGGCACTGGCGCTCGCCGACGCCGAAAAAGCACTACGACGCCATCATCATCGGCGCCGGGGGCCATGGGCTGGCCACGGCCTATTTTCTGGGCCGCGAACATGGCATCACCAATGTCGCCGTCCTTGAAAAGGGCTGGCTGGGCGGCGGCAACACCGGCCGCAACACGACGATCATCCGCTCGAACTACCTGCAGGACCCCTCGGCGGCGATCTACGAGAAGTCGCGCAGCCTTTACGAGAGCATGAGCCAAGACCTGAACTACAACGTGATGTACAGCCCGCGCGGCGTCATCATGCTGGCCCAGACCGAGCACGAGGTCCGCGGCTACCTGCGCACGGCCCACGCCAACGGCCTGCAGGGGGTGCAAACGGAATTCATCAGCCCCGAGCGGGTCAAGGAACTGGTGCCGATCATCAACCTGGATGGCCCGCGCTACCCGGTCCTCGGCGGCCTTTGGCAGGCGCGGGCGGGCACCGCGCGCCACGATGCCGTGGCCTGGGGCTATGCCCGTGCCTGTTCCGACATGGGCATGGACATCATCCAGAAATGCGAGGTCACCGGCATCACCCGCGCCGGCGACAAGGTGACGGGCGTGCAGACCACCAAGGGCGATATCGGCTGTTCGAAGCTGGGCATCGTCGTGGCCGGGCACTCGGGCGTTCTGGCCGAGAAGGCGGGCTTCCGCCTGCCGATCGAGAGCGTGTCATTGCAGGCGCTGGTCAGCGAGCCGATCAAGCCCTGCATGGACGTGGTCGTCATGGCCAACACGGTGCATGGCTACATGTCGCAGTCCGACAAGGGCGAGATGGTGATCGGCGGCGGCACCGACGGCTATATCAACTACACCCAGCGCGGCGCCTTCCACCATGCCGAGGAAACCGTGCGCGCGCTGGTCGAGACCTTTCCGATGATTTCGCGCCTCAAGATGCTGCGGCAATGGGGCGGCATCGTGGATGTCACCGGCGACCGCTCGCCGATCCTGTCGAAAACGCCGGTCGAGGGCATCTTCGTCAACTGCGGCTGGGGCACCGGCGGTTTCAAGGCCACGCCCGGGTCGGGTTTTGCCATGGCCGAGCTGATGGCCAAGGGCCGCTCGCCCCTGACCGACGCGTTCAGCATGTGGCGCTACCGCGAGGGCAAGTTCATTGATGAATCGGTGGCCGCGGGGGTGGCGCATTGACGGGCGCGGTTCGCCTGTCCATCGGCGATGCACGCATCGCCGATCGCGCCCGACCCGCCGCCCAGGGCGGGCGCGATATCATCGCCCCCGCCCCCAGGCCGGGCGCGGAGGCCCCGACCAATCGGCCCGTGACTGCGAAAGGGAAAATGGCATGCTGATCCTCACCTGCCCCAACTGCGGCGTCACCGCCGAGGAAACCGAGTTTCACGGCGGCGGCGAGGCGCACCTCACGCGCCACGGTCCCGGGTCCTCGGATGACGATTTCGAGGGCTACCTTTTTTTGCGCGAAAACCCCCGCGGGGTGCATTTCGAACGCTGGCGCCACGCCCACGGCTGCGGCAAGTGGTTCCACGCCGCCCGCGACACCGCCACGCTTGAGGTCTTCGGCACCTATTCCGCCCAGACCACCGAGCCGCCGCAAGAGATCAAGGAGGCCGTCAGCGCCAAGCGCCCCGGCTGGTCCTGGAGGGACTTCAAGTGAGCACACGTCTGGCAACGGGTGGCCGGCTGATCGACCGGTCGCAAAAGCAGCATTTCACCTTCGACGGCAAGCAGATGACGGGCTTTGCCGGGGATACCCTGGCCGCCGGGCTTCTGGCCAATGACCAGATGCTGGTGGGCCGGTCCTTCAAGTATCACCGTCCGCGCGGCGTCGTGGCCTCGGGCGCCGAGGAACCCAATGCGCTGGTCAACCTTGGCGAGGGCAACCGGTTCGAGCCGAACCAGCGCGCCACGACCACCGAGCTTTTCGAGGGGCTGCGCGCCGCCTCGCAGAACCACTTTCCCAGCCTGGAGTTCGACATCGGGGCGGTGAACACCGCGCTGGCGCGGTTCCTGCCCGCGGGCTTCTACTACAAGATGTTCATCCACCCGCGTCCGCTGTGGAAACACGTCTACGAGCCCTTCATCCGCCGCTCGGCGGGGCTGGGAAAGGCGCCCGACGCCGAGACGCGCGACGCGGATACCTACGAACATTTCTACGCCTTCGTGGATGTGCTGGTGGTGGGCGGCGGCGTGGCCGGCCTGTCGGCGGCGCTGGCCGCGGGGCGCGCCGGGGCCAGGGTGCTGCTGGTGGAACAGACCGCCCATTGGGGCGGCCGCGCGCCGGTGGACGGGGCCGAGATCGACGGCAAGCCGGCCGACGACTGGATTAAAGACGCCCTGCAAGAGCTTGCGGGCATGGAGAATGTCGAGGTCCGTACCCGCCTGATGGGCGCCGGGGTCTACGACCACGGCTATGTGCTGGCCTACGAACGCCTGACCGACCATGCCCCCGATCTGGACGGCCCGCGCCACCGCCTGTGGCGGATCCGGGCGGCGCAGGTTGTCACGGCCACGGGCGCCATCGAACGGCCCCTGTCCTTTGCAGGCAACGACCTGCCCGGTGTCATGCTGGCCAGCGCGGTGCGCGACTACGTGGTCAATCATGCGGTCAGCCCCGGCGACCGTACCGTTGTCGTGACCAACAATGACGACGCCTACCGGACGGCTTTCGCCCTCAGGGCTGCCGGCCTTGAGGTGCCTGCCATCGTGGATGCCCGCCCCGAGGCCGGGGCCATGGCCAAGCGGGCCGAGGCCGAGGGGATCAGGGTGCTGACCGGCACGGGCATCGCATCGGTCAAGGGCGGCAAGCGTGTCGCGGGCGTGGCCCTCTGCGCCCAGGCGGGCGAGGGCGCCGTGCTGGACGAGATCGCCTGCGAGGCGGTGGCCATGTCCGGTGGCTGGTCGCCCGTGGTCCACCTGTGGTCGCACTGCGGCGGCAAGCTGATCTGGGACGAGGCGCAGGCCCATTTCCGCCCCGATCCCGACCGCGCCCCCACCGGCGCGCAGGGCGAGGTGGTCGTGCGCGCCGCCGGGGCCGCCGATGGCGCCATGTCCACCCGCGCGGTGCTGTCCAATGCCCACGAGACGGGGGCCACCGCCGCACAGGCCGCCGGGGTCGGGGGCGATGCAGGGGCGGCCCCGCAGGGCGATGCGCCCGAGGAAAGCCCGATGCAACCGGTCTGGATGATGCCCCAGGGGGCCAGCTACAAGCTGCGCGCCAAGATGTGGCTGGATTATCAGAACGACGTGAAGGTCGCCGACGTGCAGCTGGCCGCGCAAGAGGGCTATGAATCAGTCGAACACACCAAGCGCTACACCACGCTGGGCATGGCGACGGATCAGGGCAAGCTCAGCAATATCAACGGCCTCGCTGTGCTGTCCGATGCACTGGGTCAACCGATTCCGGCCACGGGAACGACCACCTTCCGCCCGCCCTACACGCCCATTTCCATGGGGGCCATCGCGGGCGAGGCGCGCGGCGAGATCTTCCAGCCGATCCGGCGCACCCCCATGCACGACTGGCACGCCGAGAACGGCGCGGCTTGGGAGCCGGTGGGCCATTGGCGGCGGCCTTATTGCTATCCGCGGGCCGGCGAGAGCAAGCACGACGCCGTCATGCGCGAGGTGACCAATGCGCGCACAAACCTCGGGGTTCTGGATGCCTCGACCCTGGGCAAGATCCTGGTCAAGGGGCCGGACGCCGCGCGCTTCATGGACATGCTCTACACCAACATGATGAGCACCCTGAAGGTGGGGCGTTGCCGCTATGGCCTGATGTGTTCGGAAAACGGCTTTCTCACCGACGACGGCGTGGTGGCGCGCCTGGATGACGAGACCTTCCTGTGCCACACCACCTCGGGCGGGGCGGACAGCGTCCATGCCCATATGGAGGAATGGCTCCAGACCGAGTGGTGGGACTGGCAGGTCCACGTCGCCAACCTGACTGAGCAGTATGCCCAGATCGCCGTGGTCGGCCCCAATGCCCGCAAGGTGCTGGAAACGCTGGGCACCGACATCGACCTGTCGCCCGAGGCGCTGACCTTCATGGGCTGGACGCAAGGCAAGATCGGCGGGGTCGACGCGCGGGTCTTCCGGATCTCCTTCTCGGGCGAGTTGTCCTATGAAATCGCCGTGCCCGCCGGGCAGGGCCTGGCCCTGTGGGAGGCGCTGCACGCGGCCGGGCAGGAGTTCGGCGTCATGCCCTATGGCACCGAATGCCTGCACATCATGCGCGCCGAGAAGGGCTTCATCATGATCGGCGACGAGACCGACGGCACGGTGATCCCGCAGGACCTCGGGTTGCACTGGGCGATCTCCAAGAAGAAGGACGACTATGTCGGCAAGCGCGCGCAGGCCCGCAGCCACATGACCGACCCCGATCGCTGGCAGCTTGTGGGGCTGGAAACGCTCGACGGGTCGGTCCTGCCCGACGGGGCCTATGCCGCTGCGCCGGGTACCAATGCCAATGGCCAGCGCAACACCGAAGGGCGCGTGACCTCGACCTACCATTCGCCGACCCTGGGCCGGGGCATCGCCATGGGGCTGGTCCACAAGGGCCCCGAGCGCATGGGCGAGACGGTGACCTTCGTGCGCACCGACGGCACGGAGGTGCCCGCCAGGATCGTCAGCACGGTCTTTTATGATCCGGAGGGGGAGAAGCAGAATGTCTGAGACAGCCGCAATCGCGACCACGGTGCGCGCCCTGGGGCCGCAAGGGATGATCACCCTGCGCGGCGATCTGGCCTCGGACAGCCTGCGCGATGTCTGCACGCAGATCACCGGTGCGGTGATGCCCGAGGCGGGGCAGGCGCAGGTGGACGGCGACACCGGCCTGGCCTGGATGTCGCCGGACGAGCTGCTGGTGCTGGTCCCGCAGGCGCAGGTCGGCGAGGCGATCGAACGGATTGACACCGATCTGGCCGGCCAGCACCACCTGGCCGTCGATGTCTCGGACGCGCGCAGCCTCTTTGCCGTCGAGGGCCCCGCCGCGCGCGAGGTCATCGCCAAGCTTTGCCCGGTGGACATGGCGCCCGCGGCCTTCGCGCCGGGCAATTTCCGCCGCACCCGCATGGCGCAGATCCCGGCGGCGTTCTGGATGGAACCGGACCAGTCGCTGCGGCTGATCTGCTTTCGCTCCGTCGACCGCTATGCCCGCGACTTGTTGACGACAGCCGCAATGGCCGGGCCGGTCGGATACCGCGGCGGCACCGGCGGAGGATAAGGCGGGCCGGCGGGCCGGAGCGGGTTTTGCGATGCTTGGTGCTTGACCTGAGGGCAGACAAGGCTTTGTTAGGTAAGGTAACGCAAATTGACCTGAAAAGGGGACTACCATGGCATTCGACCTTCCCGATCTTCCCTACGCCCACGATGCGCTGGCGTCCAAGGGCATGTCCGCCCAGACGCTGGAATATCACCACGACATCCACCACAAGGCCTATGTCGACAATGGCAACAAGGCCATCGCCGGCACCGAGTGGGAGGGCAAGTCCGTCGAGGAAATCATCAAGGGCACCTATGACCCGACGGCGGTGGCGCAATCGGGCATCTTCAACAACGCCTCGCAATACTGGAACCACAACCAGTTCTGGGAAATGATGACCCCGGGCGAAAGCAAGATGCCCGGCGAGTTGGAAAAGGCGCTGGTCGAGACCTTTGGCTCGGTCGACGACTTCAAGTCGCAGTTCGCCGCCGCCGGGGCCGGCCAGTTCGGCTCGGGCTGGGCCTGGCTGGTCAAGGACGCCGACGGCAGCCTCAAGATCACCAAGACCGAGAACGGCGTGAACCCGCTGTGCTTCGGCCAGACCGCGCTGCTGGGCTGCGACGTGTGGGAACACTCCTACTACATCGACTTCCGCAACAAGCGCCCGGCCTACCTGCAGAACTTCCTGGACAACCTCGTGAACTGGGAAAACGTCGCCAGCCGCATGTGACCGGCGCGCGACAGGGATACGAAGGGGGCTGGCAGGGCAACTGCGGGCCCCTTTTTGATTGCTCGGTCATGCGCAGGTCGGCCACCACCGGATAATGGTCAGTGGGCCAAGTCGCGCCGAACCGGCGGCGCAGCACGACAGGGTCGCCCGCCGGGCCGATCCCGCCGGAACGGGCGATGTGGTCGATGGCGCCGAAAAGGTTGATCCCGCGGATGAAGTGGTAGGTCGCCCCGTCCACCGGAAGGAAGTCCAGCCCCGCCCGTTCAAGCCGCGCCATGGTCCTTGAGCCGTGCAGCGCGTTGATGTCGCCCATCAGCAGCACCGGGGTGCCGCCCGCGATCACCGGGGCAATGCGGTCGCGCACGAGGGCCGCCGACAACAGCCGGTTCGACCCGCTGCGGTATTCGAAGTGCACGTTGACCACGCGAAACACCTGCCCCGAGGGCGCGCGGAACTCGGCCCAGCTGGCGAAGGCGGGGCAGGAGCCGTCGAAGGTGGGCGAATAGATCACGTCCGGGGTGTCGGAAAAGAAGAACCAGCCCTGGTCCAGCAGCGTCAGCCGGTCGGTGCGGTAAAGGATCGGCTGGGTCGAGGGGAACGCCGCCGGGTCGCCCGTGGCCGCCGCCGCATGGCCGGGGTTGCGCTCCAGCAGGAAATCGAGCGTCAGGTTGGTGCCGTTGCGGTTCGTCGCCGGAAAGGTCTCGGATTCCTGCAAGGCGAGGATATCCGGCCCGATGGCTTTGACTGCGGCATCCATCGGGCGCTTGCGCCGCTCCCAGCCGGGCAGGGACCAGGGCCCGTCGCGGGCGCTCTGGTCGATGTAATGCACGTTGAGCGTCGCCACCCGCAGGGCGCCGGGTGGCCTGGCCGGCAGCTCCGCGTCGCCGGAGTTGATGATATGCGCCCCGCAGGCCAGCAACAGCGTGACCAGCATCAGCCCCGCCACGGCCTTGATGATACGACGTGTCATGGCGCGCAGCTTGCCGTGCGGCGGGCCGGGGTGCCAGCCCGCATCGCGCAACCGTGAACCGGGGGCCTCAGGCGGTGTCCAGCGCGGCGGCCAGACCGGCCTCCAGCGCGGGGACATCCGCAACCACCGTGAACAGCGCCAGCAGGCTGGCATCGGCAAAGCCCTGCGCCACGATCCGCTCGGCCAGCACGAGCAGCGGGTCCCAGTAGCCGCCGGTGTTGAGCAGGAAGATCGGTTTGGCGTGCAGCCCGAGCTGCGCCCAGGTCAGCACTTCGAAGAATTCGTCCAGGCTGCCCGCGCCGCCGGGCAGGACCACGACTGCCTCGGCGTTCATCAGCATGACCTTCTTGCGCTCGTGCATGGTCTCGGTGACGATCAGCGTCGTCAGGTCGCGCTTGCCGACCTCGCGCGCCAGCAGATGTGTGGGGATCACGCCCAGCGTCTGCCCGCCCCGGGCCTGGGCGGCCCGCGCCACGCGCCCCATCAGGCCGATGTCACCCGCCCCGTAGACCAGCCGCCAGCCGCGCGCGGCGATCGTGGTTCCGGTCTGTTCGGCGGCCTGGGCATAGGCCGGGTCGGCCCCGTCGCGGGACCCGCAGTAGACGCAGACGGAAACGGGGGCAGGGGACATGGGGCACCTTTGGGTCAGGGGGGGATTGCTTTGACCCCTGTTAAGCGGCTTGATAGGGTTTGCCAATGGATAGGGACGGTGGCCAGGGGATGTGCCGCGCGGATGGGAACCAGGTGAACGACAAGCTATTGATACTGCTGGGCGGTGGGGTCGCAGTCGGCGCCGTGGCCGCTGCCTTCGTGCTGCGCCCGCTGCCCGAGGCCGAGCCGGGCGATGCGCCCCTTGCAAGCGCCGTTGAACAGGCGGCGCCGCAAGGCGATCCCGGCGAGGCGGCCGCGATACCGGACGGCCCGCGCCTGGCCCAGCTCGCGGTCGAGGCCGACGGCATGGCGCTGATCTTTGGCCGGGCCGAACCGGGGGCCGAGGTGTCCGTGCTGGTGGACGGCGCCGAGGTGGACCGGACGACGGCCGATCCCTCGGGCAGTTTCCAGTCCTTCCCCGCGTTGGGCTATTCCGACAGCCCCCGGATGCTGGCCTTCCTGGGCGATCCCGAGGGCGCGGCGCGGCCCTCGCCCGAAAGCTATGTCATCGGGGCCAACCCCGCGCCGGCGCCCGATGCCGGGGCCGAGGCGCCCGACCTGGCCAGCGCCGCGCCCGAGAGCGCCGCCGCAGCCGTGCCGGACCCTGTGCCGCCCGGCCCGCTGCAGGACGCGGATGCTCCGGACGCCGAGGCGCCCGGCATTCAGACCGCGCCTGCCGAGGCCCCCGCGCAGGCGGCGCGCGCCGGCGATGCGCCCGACGCGGCCACCCCGGATAGCGCAGCCGGGGTATCCGGCGACGCTCATGATCCGGCCCCGGTGTCGGACCGCGCCCGCGACGGGGCGGAGGAGGCGCAGTATCCGGCCCCGACCGCACCGGTGGAGGTTGCCGACATGGCGGCGCCAGAGGGCGAGAGCCGTCCCGCCCCAAGTACCGGCGGTGCCGAGGCGACGCCACCCGAGGCCGCACCGCAAGAGGCCCCTGTCACCGCCGCCCCCGCGCCCGGAGTGGCCAGCACACCCCCGGCCGCGCCGGAGGACCCCGCCCCGGCCCCCGATGCCCCGGATGCCGCGGCGCCCGCCGAGGACAGACCCACCGCGCCCGGCCCCGTTCTCGCCCTGGGCCAGGACGGGGCGCGCGTGATGCAGCCCAACCTGCCCGACGGCACCCCGCCCGAGGTCATGGACTCGGTCGCGCTGGACACGATCACCTATGATCCCGAGGGCGATGTCGTGCTTTCGGGCCGCGCGGATAACCCCGGCTTCGTCCGGGTCTACCTCGACAACCAGCCGGTCGGGACCCTGACCGTCGAGGAGGACGGCAGTTGGCGCACCGACCTGCCGCAGGTCGACACCGGCGTCTATACCCTGCGCATCGACGAGGTGGACCCCTCGGGCGAGGTCGTCTCGCGTATCGAATCGCCCTTCCGCCGCGAAGACCCGGAACAGGTTGCCGAGGCCATGGCCGAGGAGACCGCCGATCCTGATTTCGCCGTCGCCACCCGCACGGTCCAGCCGGGCAACACGCTCTGGGCCTTTGCCGAGGACCGCTACGGCGCGGGCATCCTCTACGTCGAGGTCTTCGAGGCCAACCGTGACCGCATCCGCGATCCGGACCTGATCTATCCCGGCCAGGTCTTCACCCTGCCCGAGGTCGCGCAATGACCGAGGATATCCCCGCACTGGCGCTTGACTGGCACCGGTCCGGGCGGGGCGCGGCGCTGGCCACCGTGGTCGAGACCTGGGGGTCGGCGCCCCGGCCCGTAGGCGGCCAGTTGGTGGTGGACGCGCAGGCGGCCATGGAAGGTTCGGTCTCGGGCGGCTGTGTCGAGGGGGCCGTGGTCACCGAGGCGCTGGAGGCGCTGGAGGATGGCACGCCACGCCTGCTGGACTTCGGCGTCAGCGACGACGATGCCTTCGCCGTGGGGCTGGCCTGCGGCGGGCGCATCCGCGTTCTGGTCGATCCCGTGGGCGGGGCCCTGCCCGAGGCCCTGCTGGCCGAGCTTGTTAAGAAACGCGCCGCCCGCGCGCCGGTGGCGCTGGTGGCGGACCTTGAAAGCGGGGCGCGCCGGCTGGCCCCTGCCGCCGACCATCCCGACCGGTTCCGCATGGACCGCTCCGGCGTCGCGGAGGACGGGCGCAGTTTCGTGGCCGTCCACAACCCGCCGCTGCGCATGATCGTGGTGGGGGCCGTGCATATCGCGCAAATGCTGCTGCCCATGGCGCGGGCCTGCGGCTATGACCCCTTGCTGGTGGACCCGCGGCCGGCCTTCGGCGCCGGGGCCCGCTTTCCGGGCGAGACCATCCGCGAGGACTGGCCCGACGCGGCGCTGGCGCAGATCGGCCTGGATGCCCGCGCCTGCGTCGTGACCCTGACCCATGACCCCAAGCTGGACGATCCGGCGATCATGGCGGCGCTGCGCTCGGAGGTCTTCTACCTCGGGTGTCTCGGCTCGACCCGGACCCATGCCAAGCGGCTAGCGCGGCTGACCGAGGCCGGTTTCACCGAAGACGAGATCGCGCGCATCCACGCCCCCGTGGGCCTTGATATCGGGGCGCGCAGCCCCGCCGAGATCGCCGTCAGCATCATGGCGCAGGTGACCGAGCGCCTGCGGCGCCCATGAGATTCGGCCCGGTCCCGCTGAGCGCCGCCCGAGGGGCCATCCTGGCGCATTCCGAGGATCTGGGCGGGCGGCGCCTGCGCAAGGGCCGCTGGCTGAGCGACGCCGACATCGCCGCCCTGGCCGCCGCTGGGCGCGAGGCGGTCGTCGTTGCCCGGCTGGACGATGGCGATTTGCACGAGGACATGGCCGCAGACCGGCTGGCCGCCGCGCTTTGTGGCGACGGCATCGCGCCGCAGGGTCCGGCGGCGACGGGCCGTGTCAACCTGCGCGCCACCGGGCGTGGCGTGCTGCTGGCCGATGCGGCGCGGGTCGGCGCGCTCAACCGGATTGATCCCATGCTGACGCTGGCCACCCTGCCGCCCTTCCGCCGACTGGTGGCCGGAGACATGGTCGCCACGGTCAAGGTCATCTCCTACGGGGTGGCCGAGGCCGCCGTGGCCCGCGCCGAAGCCGCCGGGCGAAGCGCGCTGCGTCTGGCGCGCCCGGTGATCGAGACCGCCACACTGATCGAGACTCGCGTGGGGGCCGCCGCCCCGCCCGACAAGGGTCGCCGGGCCATGCGCGCCCGGCTCGATGCGCTGGGCCTGGCGCTGTCGCCGCGGGTCGTGGTGGCCCACGAGGCCGGTGAGATCGCCCGCGCCATCGCCGCCGCACCGGGGCAGCTGGTGCTGATCCTGACAGCCTCGGCCACCTCGGATATCCGCGACACCGCGCCCGAGGGGCTGTGCCGTGCGGGCGGAACGGTCACGCATTTCGGCATGCCGGTGGACCCCGGCAACCTGCTGTTTCTGGGCGCGCTGGACGACCGCCCGGTGATCGGCCTGCCCGGATGCGCGCGCAGCCCGGCGATGAACGGGGCAGACTGGGTGCTGGACCGGGTGGCCTGCGGGCTGTCCGTGGGCCCGGACGAGATCGCGGAGATGGGCCTGGGCGGCCTGCTCAAGGAAAGCCCGGACCGTGGCCGCCCCCGGGCGGGCTGAGGCGCGCCGGGCGATAAGCGACCGATCCGGGTGGACCGGCAAACTCGGGCTTCCCAAGGGCAGGGCCATCGTGCTTGACTGGTGCCAGACTGACCAAGGGAGGATTGGCATGACACAGGTCACGATGACGGTGAACGGAAAACCCGTGACCGGAGAGGTCGAGGGGCGGACCCTGCTGTCGGATTACCTGCGCGAGGACCTGCGCCTGACGGGCACGCATATCGGCTGCGACACCAGCCAGTGCGGCGCCTGCGTGGTGCATGTCGACGGCAAGGCGGTGAAATCCTGCACCATGTTCGCCGCCGAGGCCGAGGGCGCCGAGGTGACCACGATCGAGGGCATGGGCACCGCCGACGGCGGGCTGACGGTGATCCAGCAGGCCTTTCAGGATCATCACGGGCTGCAATGCGGCTTTTGCACGCCGGGCATGGTGATGACGGCGGCAGCGCTTCTGGAGGAGACGCCCAAGCCCACCGAGGCCGAGATCCGCGACCATCTGGAGGGCAATATCTGCCGCTGCACTGGGTACCACAACATAGTCAAGGCGATCATGGCCGCGTCCGGCCAGGACGTGAGCGCCGTGGCCGCCGAATAGGAATTTTCTGGACGGGTCATTGGCGCAGGGGTTTGAGGAGAGGCGCCTGCGCCGTGAGGGAGGAGATAGAGATGCCCAAAGATCATGGAGTTGGCGCCAGTTCGGCGCGCCGCGAAGACATCCGGTTCCTGACCGGAGGCGGCAAGTATACCGACGATATCGTCCTGCAGGGCCAGACCCACGCGGTCTTTGTCCGCAGCCAGGTGGCCAACGGGGTCATCCGGTCCATCGACACCACCGAGGCCGCGGCGATGCCCGGTGTTCTGGCCGTCTTCACCGGGGCGGATTTCGTCGATGTGGGCGGCAATCCCGCCGGCTGGCAGATCAACAGCCGCGATGGCGAACCGATGAAGGAACCAAAGCGCCCGGTCCTGGCCCATGGCAAGGTGCGCCACGTGGGCGATGCCTATGCCGCCGTGGTGGCCGAGACCGAGGAGCAGGCCCGCGACGCTGCCGAGGCCATCGTCGCCGAGATCGACGAGGAACCCGCCGTCGTGGACATGGGCCAGGCGCTGGAGGACGGTTCGCCTCTGGTTCATGACGAGATCGGCACCAACCAGTGCTTCGACTGGGGTTGGATCGAGGATAACCGCGCCGCCACCGACGCGGCGATCAAGAACGCGCCGCATGTCACCACGCTGGAACTGGTCAACAACCGGCTGGTGCCCAACGCCATGGAACCGCGCGCCTCGATGGCCGATTACGACCCCGGAACAGGGGATTACACGCTTTACACCACGTCGCAGAACCCGCACCTGACGCGGCTGCTGATCTCGGCCTTCGTGCTGGGCATCCCGGAGAACAAGCTCAAGGTGGTTGCCCCGGATGTGGGCGGGGGCTTCGGCTCGAAGATCTATCACTACGGCGAAGAGGCGCTGGTGCTGGCCGCCGCCAAGAGGATCGGCCGCCCCGTGCGCTGGACGGCGAGCCGCTCCGAGAGTTTCCTGAGCGATGCCCATGGCCGCGACCACGTCACCAGGATCGAACTGGCCTGCGACACGGACGGCACCTTCCTGGCCTTCCGCACCGAGACCATGGCCAATGTCGGCGCCTATCTGTCGAACTTCTCGACCGCGACGCCGACCTTCCTGCATGGTACGCTGATGGCGGGCAACTATGCCGTCCCGAATGTCTATGTGAACGTCAGGGCGGTCTTTACCAATACCGCGCCGGTGGATGCCTATCGCGGGGCCGGCCGGCCCGAGGCGACATATTCGCTGGAACGCGTCATCGACATGGCCGCCCGCGAACTGGGGATCGACCCGCTGGAAATCCGCCGCCGCAACTTCGTAAAGCCCGACCAGTTCCCCTTCACCAGCGCCGCCGGTCTCGAATACGATACCGGCGATTACGGCGCGCTGGTCGACAAGCTTGAAGAGATGATCGACCGTGACGGCTTCGAGGCGCGCCGCCGCGACAGTGCAGCACGCGGCAAGCTGCGCGGGCTGGGCGTGAACACCTATATCGAGGCCTGCGGCATCGCGCCCTCGAACCTTGTCGGTGTGCTGGGGGCGCGCGTGGGGCTTTACGATGCCGCCACCGTGCGGGTGAACGCCACCGGCAATATCGCCGTCATGGTCGGCGCGCACAGCCACGGGCAGGGGCACGAGACCGCCTTTCCGCAGGTGGTGGCCGACATGCTGGGCGTTGACGAGAACAGCATCGAGATCGTCCATGGGGACACGTCGAAAATTCCCTTCGGAATGGGCACCTACGGGTCGCGCTCTCTGGCGGTCTGCGGCTCGGCTGTGGTGCGCGCCACGGACAAGATCATCAACAAGGGCAAGAAGATCGCGGCGCATATGCTGGAGGCCTCGGAGGCGGATATCGAGTTCACCGACGGGCAGTTCAGCGTGGCGGGCACGGACAAATCCGTTGGCTTCGGCGACGTGGCGCTCAAGGCCTATATCCCGCATGATTTCCCGCTGGAGGAGGTCGAGCCGGGGCTGGAGGAAACCGCCTTTTACGATCCGGCGAACTTCACCTACCCCTCGGGGGCCTATGCCTGCGAGGTCGAGGTGGACCCCGAGACCGGCAAGGTGACGATCGAGCGGTTCGCCGCCGCGGATGATTTCGGCAATGTCATCAACCCGATGATCGTGACGGGCCAGGTCCATGGCGGGCTGGCGCAGGGGATCGGGCAGGCGCTGCTGGAACAGACGACCTACGACGCCGACGGGCAGCTGATCTCGGCCAGCTACATGGATTACGCCATGCCGCGCGCCGATGACGTGCCCTTCTACAGCGTCGATCATTCCTGTCAGACGCCCTGCACCCACAACCCGTTGGGCGTGAAGGGCTGCGGCGAGGCGGGTGCCATCGGCAGCCCGCCCTCGGTCGTCAATGCCGTGATCGACGCGCTGCACGCGGGCGGCCATGCCCATGTGACCCATATCGACATGCCGCTGACGCCCGCGCGCGTCTGGTCGGCCATCAACACCTGAGGAGGCCCCCGATGTATGCATTCGACCTTGAACGGCCCAAGCGGATCGCCGATGCGGTCAAGCTGCTGTCGGAGACGGAGGAAAGCCAGCCGCTGGGCGGCGGCCAGACCCTGATCCCGACGCTGAAACAGCGGCTGGCCATGCCCGAACGGCTGGTGAGTCTGACCGCGATCCCCGAGATGCAGGGGGTCTGCACATCCGACGATGGCGCGCTCTGCATCGGCGGGGCGACGACCCATGCGATCGTGGCGGCCCAGGCGGGGGACTACCCGGCGCTGGCCGCGCTTGCGGCGAACATCGGCGACCCGGCGGTGCGCAATCGCGGCACGATCGGCGGCAGCCTGGCCAACAACGATCCCTCGGCCTGCTATCCGGCGGCGGCGCTGGGCTCGGGGGCGCGGATCATCACCAACGCGCGCGAGATCGCGGCGGACGACTATTTCCAGGGCATGTTCACCACCGCCCTCGACGATGGCGAGATCATCACCGAAGTGCGTTTCCCGGTGCCCGAGAAGGCCCATTACGAGAAGTTCGACCAACCGGCCTCGCGTTTCGCGCTGACCGGCGTTTTCGTGGCGAAATACGCCGATGGCGTGCGCGTCGCCGTGACCGGGGCCTCGGAAGGCGGCGTGTTCCGCTGGACCGAGGCGGAAGCGGCGCTGTCGGACAACTTCTCGGCCGAGGCGATCTCGGGGCTGAGCCTGTCGGGCGATGGCATGATCAGCGATCTGCACGGGTCGGGCGACTATCGCGCGCACTTGGCGAAGGTGCTGACCGGACGGGCCGTCACGGCTGCGTGACGGTTTGAGCGGAATCAATGACCCTGGCGGGCAGATATGCCAGACTCGGCCCAAAGGAGGTGCACCATGACCAAGAAGAAAGACACATCGAAGGCCCAGGACACGGATGATCCAATGGGTCAGATGCAAGCGATGATGGCCCAGTGGCAGACCATGGGCCTTGGCGGGATGAACGCCATGGGCACGGGCTGGATGGAGGCCATGTCGGAGATGGGCCGCGAATGGCTGCAGTTCGTGTCCGAGCGCGTGGCCCGCGACGTGGCGTTTCAGCAGCAGATGCTGCAGGCGAAATCCCCGCAGGACGTGCAGAAGATCCAGTCGGAATTCCTGCAGGCCGCCGTCGAGGACTACACCAAGGAGACCGGCAAGATGGTCGAGTTGAGCCGCAAGGTCTTCGCGCCGGATGAGGACAGCGGCAGCGGTGAAGAGCCGAAAACGGGGTGACGACGCGCCGCTGACATGACAAGGGCCTCCCCACTGCGGAGAGGCCCATTCCCTGAAGTCGTGGCTGTCCGGGCCTCACCCCTTCTGGGGCAGCGGCCCGATCATCATGACCATCTGGCGGCCTTCCATCTTGGGCATGTTCTCGACCTTGCCCAGGTCCTTGACGTCCTCGGCCACCCGTTCCAGCAGTTCGCGGCCCAGGTTCTGGTGGGCCATCTCGCGGCCACGAAACCGCAGCGTCACCTTGACCTTGTCGCCATTGTCGAGGAACCGGGTCACGTTCTTCATCTTGACGGTATAGTCATGTTCGTCGGTATTGGGCCGGAACTTGACCTCTTTGACCTCGATAACCTTCTGTTTCTTCTTGGCCTCGGATTCCCGCTTCTGCTGTTCGTACTTGTACTTGCCGAAGTCCATGATCTTGCAGACCGGGGGCGTGGCATTGGGCGAGATCTCGACAAGGTCGAGGCCGACCTCGCCGGCCAGGGTCATGGCCCGGTCGGGGCTGACGACGCCGACATTCTCGCCGTTGGGGCCGATCAGCCGAATTTCAGGAGCCCGGATGCGATCGTTGACGCGGGGGCCGGTGTCGCGCGTGGGCGGCGCGTTGTGAGGTCTGCGAGCTATGGGTCTTGTCCTTGTGTCACTAACTTTCGGTTCTGCACGGTAAACGCGCCCCTGCCGGCGTTCAAGGCCCCATTCGCCCGATGACCGCGTTGTTTTTTACACCGGCACGCGGCCACTGCGCTTACGGCTTTCCAAGACGCTCCGGGCGTGGGATATACCGACCGGAGGTCCGCTTTTGGGGCCGATGCACTGTTTTCTGAAAGGACTGACACAATGCGTGCGATCATCATCATCGTCGTTGTCGCCGGGCTGGGCTTCTTCGGCTACCAGTATGCGGCCAACGACCGGACCCCTGCCGAGGCCTATGCCGTCCTGACGGGTCAGGCCGAAGAGGCCGCGACGGCGGCCAACGACATGGCCGAGAGTGCTGCGGAAACCGCTGACGGCACCGCCGAGGGCGCGTCGGACATGGCCGAGGATGCCGCGACGGCCGTGGACGAGGCCGTGCAGGATGTCACTGATGGCGCGTCCGAGGCTGCAGAAGGGGTCGCCGACGCGGCAAAGGGGGCCGCGGATACCGTGAGCGGCGCCGCTGAGGACGCGGGCGCGGCGGTCTCCGATGCCGTCGAGGGGGCCACGGGAGCCGCCGGCGACGTGGCCGGGGACGCCGCGGATACGGCCGGCGAGGCGACCGAGACCGCCACCGAGATGGCCGAGGACGGCACCGCGGCCGCCACCGATGTGGCCGATGACGCGGCCGAGACAGCCGAAGACACCGTCGAAAGCGCCACGGACATGGCCGATGACGCCGCCGAATCGACCGCTGGCGCCGTTGACGGGGCCACGGACGGCGCGACCGAGACCGCAGATGGCGCGTCCGATGGCACCGAGGCCGCGACGGATGAGGCTGGCGAAACCACGGCCGAGGCAACCGACGGCGTGACCGGGGACGCGGACACCGCGGCCGAGGCGGCAGAGGGCGGCGATATCGCCAGCCTGCTGGACGCCGAGAGCTTCGATGCCGAGGCGGTCACCGAGTGGGTCGAGACATCCGATCTCGACCCCGCGGTCAAGCAGACGCTGACCTCCGCTGTCGAGCAGGCGGCCGAGGATCCGGACATGGTTCCGGACGTGATCGAGCAGATCCGCGCGGCGGCGGGCCTCTGAGGCGCTGCCACCTGATTTGAGAGGGGCCGTCCGCGCGGGCGGCCCCCGTTTCCACCGGTAACGCGGTCCGTGCCTGCAGGACGCCGTGTTCCACCGCCTAGCGGCTCAGCCCGGCGGGGTGGGTCGCAGCTTGCGCTTGGGGGCCGTGCTGTGGGGTTCCACCCTGCGCACCGGGATGTTCGGGGACTTGTCCTGTGCCGGTCGGCGACGCGCATGGTGACCCCTTAACGGTGGCCGCGCAACTGCACCGAGACCGACCCGGCGCGGGCGTGGCGCGACAAGGTGGTGCCGTCGTTGTCGAAGCAATAGCTGTCCCGGCCATAAAGCGTCGCCGCGAAGATGCGCGTGACCTCCAGCTCTTTCGTCGTCGGGCGCGACTGGTTTGCCACGACGACCAAAATCACCGCCACCGAGATCACGAGCGGCACCTTGGCCCGCAGGACCAGCTTGTGCCCGCAGCTCAGCCGTAGCCGCATCGTCATTGCCCATCTCGACCTGGCGATTCGATACGTCAGATTCGCGGCGCTGCCAGGGTGTCAGGGTGGGACCGGGAGAGGGGTCTGGGTCGTGTTTAGCGCTATCTCCGGTAAGATTTTCTTACAAAATGGCTTTGCTCCGTGGCATTGGGTGTTTCGCCAAGCGCGTCCTGTGGCTAGTGTTCTGGAACGTCAAACGATCTGCCCAGGCCCCGGGAGAGGGCTGGGTGAACAAACTTGGGAGGACCAACATGGATCGTCGTTCTTTTCTGACAAAGGGGGCCGTTGGCGGTGCCGCTGCGGCTGCGACCGGCACGCTGGCCGCACCGGCCTATGCGCAGGGCAAGCGCACGCTCACGCTCGTGACCACCTGGGGCCGCGGCCTAGCGGGGGTGCATGACAGTGCCCAGTATTGCGCCGACGCGATCACCGCGATGAGCGACGGCCAGCTGACTGTCGAGCTCCAGGCCGCGGGCGAATTGGTTGGCGCCTTCGAGGTTTTCGACGCGGTCTCGGCCGGTCAGGCCGACATGTATCACGGCGTCGACTACTACTTCCTGGGCCAGCACCCGGCGCTGTCGTTCTTCTCGCAGATCCCGTTCGGCATGAACTTCATGGAATACTCGAACTGGTTCTATCACGACGGCGGTCGTGAACTGGCCGACCAGCTTTATCCGATCTTTGGCCTGAAGGCCTTCCCGGCGGGCAACACCGGCCCGCAGTCCGGGGGCTGGTTCGCCAAGGAAATGAACGGCCCCGAGGATTTCCAGGGCCTCAAGTTCCGCATGCCGGGCCAGGGTGGCCAGGTGCTGGGCAAGCTGGGGGCCTCGGTTCAGAACCTGCCGGGTGCCGAAGTTTACCAGGCACTGGCCTCGGGGGCCATCGACGGCACCGAGTGGATCGGCCCCTGGGCCGACGAAAAGGCCGGTTTCCAGGAAATCACCAAGTTCTACTACACCGCCGGTTTCCACGAGCCCGGCCCGAACCTGAACCTGACCATGAACCTCGAGGTCTACGAAAGCCTGACCCCGGCCCAGCAGGCCGTCATCGAGAACGCCACGGCGGCCAGCAACCTCTGGACCATGTCGCTGTTCATGGCGAACAACTCGGCGGCGCTGCAGCGTCTGCAGTCCGGCGGGGTCCAGATTCTGGAATTCCCTGACAGCATCTGGGATGCCTTCGGCGCGGCCGCCGAGGAAGTTGTCGCCGAGAACATGGACGACGACCTCTACGCCGAGTGCCACGAGAGCTACTATGCTTCGTTGGAAAGCTCGGCCGAGTGGATCAGCCGGTCCGAGGCTGCCTACGCCGAGCAACGTAACCGCATCATGGGCATCTAAGAGCATCGCCCTGCGGGGCGTGCGCACCGGACCCCGCCGTACGCGCGGGGTCCGGCCTTCGCCCGCTGTGCCGGGCGGAGGTCCCAGATCTGACAACCGAGGGCAGGGGACATGGAAGAGGACGCCGCGCAGGCCGGGTTCTGGTCATCCTATGATAACGGGTTCACACGCTGGGTGGAACGGTTGCAGGGCAACGCCGCCGAAGGGGCCGATCCGATCGCCCCGGCCGAGACCACGCTGGGCGCCCTGGTCGATGCCCTGCTCTGGGTCATCGGCAACATCCTGGAATCGATCTACAATATCCTCTTTGCGGTCACGCATCCCGGGGTCTGGCTGGACTGGCTGACCTGGACCAACACCACCGAGGACAAAGAGGCGTTGATGCGTGTCGTCTATTACGGCGGCTCGACCGAGTTCTTCTTCGCGGTCTTCACGCTGTTCCTGATCCTCACCGCCGTCGGCTTCACCCGCCGCGGATTCATGTGGGCCACTGTGCGCGTGCTGGAAGGCTTCGCCAACAAGGTGGGCCGGACTTTCGCCTGGGCGGGTCTGCTCATGGTGCTGATCCAGGTGGTCATCATCTTCATGCAGCGGGTCTTCGCGGTCGCCGAAATTCCCGGCTTCGGCCTGCCCAGCTTCGACGTGAGCTGGTGGGCCGAAAGCCTCAAGCTTTACAACGCCATGATCGTCACGCTTTGTGTCACCTACACCTTCGTGCAGGGCGGCCACGTTCGGGTGGATCTGATCTATGCCGCCGTCGGCCACCGCGCCAAGCGCATCATCGACATGTTCGGGTCGCTGATCTTCATGGTGCCCGCCGCGGTGCTGATCTGGATGTACGGCTGGTATTTCCTCTGGCGTCACCTGATCACGCCCAAGCCCAATGCCGGCGACACGCTGGACCGGACGCTGCTCAAGGCCAGGGCGGTGCGCTGGAACGTCGAGACGATCAGCTTCTCGCCCAACGGTTTCAACGCCTACTTCCTGTTCAAGGTGCTGCTGGTGGCCTTCACGGCGCTGGTGCTGATCCAGGCGGTCGCCTTCTTCTACCGGTCCTGGCTGGAATGGGTCGAGGGCGAGGAGAGCGCGGGGAAATACCTCGACAAGGACAGTCTTGGCGCGGGCGAAGAAGCCTATGAAGGCACGCACTAGGCAATAGGGGCAGGAACACATGCTTTTCGGACTTGATGGCGTCGAGATCGGCCTGATCATCGTCTTTCTTTGCCTCTTTGCAGGCATTCTTTCCGGGTTCCCGGTGGCTTTCGCGATCGGCGGTTCGGGGGTGGTGTCCTTCGCGATCATCGCGGCGCTGGATTCGGGCGGCCTGCTGATCCATCAGGCGATCGACACCGGGTCCCAAGCCTACGCGGCCCTGATCTCCGAAGGAGTGCGGCCCGATTCGATCTCGATCTTCCGATATCCGGACCTGCCGCGGGTTGCCGAAAGCCTGTTTCCAGGCGGCTGGGAACGGGCGCTGGACCGCAACATTTCCTTTGTGGTCAACCGCATGAACGAGCGGGTTCTGGCGGGACAGTCCATCGAGACGCTGCTGGCGGTCGTGATGTTCGTGATGATGGGGATCACGCTCGAACGGTCCAAGATCGCCGACGACCTGCTGCGCACCATGAGCCGCGTCTTCGGCCCGCTGCCCGGTGGGCTGGCGGTTTCGGTGGTGGTCGTGGGGGCCTTCCTGGCCGCCTCCACCGGCATCGTCGGCGCGACGGTCGTCACCATGGGCCTGCTGTCGCTGCCGACGATGCTGCGCGCGGGCTATTCCAAGGAGCTGGCCACGGGCGTGATCTCGGCCAGCGGGACGCTGGGCCAGATCATCCCGCCCTCGATCGTGATCGTCCTGCTGGGCACGCTGGCCGGCGACCTTTATTCGGCCGCGCAGGAAGAACGGGCGCAACTGGCCGGCTGCACCGACGCGCTGACCTACCTGGGCGAACCGGCGGTGGTCTCGGTCGGCACGCTGTTCCAGGCGGCGCTGCTGCCGGGCATCATGCTGGCCTTTCTCTATGCCGCCTATGCCTTTGGCTATGCCCTGCTCAACCCGCGCAACGCGCCGCCCGTCGAACTGGGCCACTCCAGCCACGAGATCATCACCCGCAACGAGGGGCTGACCTGGTTCCTGGCGGTGCCCGGCGGGCTGATCGTCGCCTTCGTGTTCCTGATGAACCTCAGTGTCGTGGGCGGCCAGTCGGTGGTCGTGGACAGTTTCACCGACGCCGGCCAGACTGCGAGCCTGCGTACCAACGTCTCTGAGGAATGCCAGGCCTCGATGATCGAGCTGCACGGGCAAGAGGCCTGGGATGCGGCCGTGGCCGAACAGAAGGCCATCGAGGAAAGCGGCGGCGTGGCCGAGGCGCGCGAGCTGAGCGACGCCGAGCGCGCCGCGCGCGTGGACCAGGCCATCGCCGATGCACCGCCCATCGGCACAGGGATCGCCGTCGGTGCGCTGCTGCTGGCGCTGATACTGACGACGGCACGGGGCGTTGCCCCGTCGGCCGATGCAAGGCCGCTGATCGCCGGTGGGGCCGGTCTGGGGCTGATGCTGCTGGCCGACATCCTGCTGATCGGGCCGACGACCACGCCGGGCACCACCACGCTGATCATCGCCTTGCCGCTGCTGCTGGCGGGGTACGGGCTCTGGCATGCCTTCGCCCGGTTGTCGCGCAACGAGCTGCTGCGCGTGGTCTTTCCGCCGCTGGTGTTGATCATCGCCGTTCTGGGCTCGATCCTGGGCGGCGTCACCAACCCGACCCCCGCCGCTGGGCTGGGCGCGGCCGGGGCGATCATGCTGGCCGCCTATCGCAAGCTGCAGGAACAGGAGCGCTCCGGCCGGCTGATCCTGCTGACCACGGGGGCGGTGATTCTGATGCTGCTGGTTGGGGTCAACTTCGACATGCGCATCGGCCAGGCCGACCTGTCGCTGGAAAACTGGATCGCCTTCTTCGTGGCCATGGCGGCCTTCCTGTTCGCGCTCTTCGGGCTGCTTTACGCCTGCTGGGTGCTGCTACGGTCCAGGGTGCTCAGCCCCGTGGTGCGCGAGACCGCCAAGGTCACTTCGATGGTCTTCACCATCCTGATCGGGTCGCAGCTGCTCAACCTGGTGGTCATTTCCTTCGGCGGGGAACACTACATCCAGCAGTTCCTGCGCAGCTTCGACAACCCGGCGACGGCTTTCCTGATCGTGATGCTGGTGCTCTTCGTGCTGGGCTTCGTGCTGGATTTCCTGGAAATCATCTACATCGTGATCCCCATCGTCGGGCCGGTGATCTACGGCTCGTATTTCGACCCCAAGTGGGTGACGATCATGATCGCGGTGAACCTGCAGACCTCCTTCCTGACGCCGCCATTCGGCTTTGCGCTGTTCTACCTGCGCGGGGTAGCACCAAAGGAGGTGACGACCATGCACATCTACCGCGGCATCATTCCCTTCGTGCTGATCCAGGTGGTCGGGCTGCTGCTGCTGTGGTGGTTCCCGCAGGTGGTCACCATCGTGCCGAACCTGCTGGGCTAAGGCCCGGGGGGACGACAACGAAGGGGCGCCTGCGGGCGCCCCTTTCGCATCTGGGGCCAGGCAGGCGTGCCCTGACCGCGATGTCGGGGTTTCAGCGTTCGCCGTCCGGCAGGGTGATCCGGGCCACCTGTTCGGCAATGGGGTCGACCTCCAGCGGATGCGTCTCCGAGACGTAGTCCTCGGGGTTGCCCAGGTCTTCCCACTGGCCCTGGCGATGGATTTCCACCGCCGAGAAGCGCGCCTTGTAGCCCATCTTGTCGGAGCCGGGCACCCAATAGCCAAGGTAGACATAGGGCAGGCCCAGTTCACGGGCGATCTGGACATGGTCAAGGATCAGATGCGTGCCCAACGACTGCCGCGCCAGGGCGGGCTCGAAAAAGGAATAGACCATGCTCAGCCCGTCATCGAGCATGTCGGTCAGGCTGACCGCGCGCAGACCGCTGTCGTCGGGATCGCGCGCCGCGGTGCGGTCGGTGTATTCGATCAGCCGGGTGCGGACCGGCGTTTCCTCGATCATGGCCGCGAACTCGAACAGGTCCATGTCCGCCATGCCGCCGTCGGCGTGGCGGCTGTCGAGGTAGCGGCGGAAGAGCGCGTATTGATCCTCGGTCGCCCAGGGCGAGGAGGCGCGGCGCCGCAGGTGGGTATTGCGGTTCCAGACCCGGCGCTGGCTGCGCGAGGGGCGGAAGTCGGCCACGCGGATACGCGCCGACATGCAGGCGGTGCATTCCGCGCAGGAAGGGCGATACAGCACGTTCTGCGAGCGGCGAAAGCCCTGTTTGGACAGCGTGTTGTTCAGCTTTTCCGCGTTCTCGCCCTGCAGCGCCGTGAACAGCTTGCGCTCCATCCGGCCCGGCAGATAGGGGCAGGGTTGCGGGGCGGTCACGTAGAACTGCGGCGCAATGGGAAGCGAGTGGCGCATCGGGCTTTCTCGTGCAACGGTGGGCAAGATCCTTGGCAGAGCCTAGCAACGCCGGGCCGGGACGCCAAGCCCGTGTTGCAGCCTTTGTCACAGCGTGCGGTTGAGCGCCACTGTGCCCAGCACGAGGTCGTGCAGCCCCTGGCGCTTGGGCGTCATCAGCGTGACGACGCCCGAGCCCAGAAGCCCCGGCCAGACGATCAGCAGCCCGTAGTGCAAGGCGACATGCAAGAAGGCGGTGCGCCCGTCCAGGCGCAGGCCCTCGGTGTCGCGCAGCTCGGCCGCCATGAGGCGCATCCCCCAGGTGGCCGATCCGCCCGCCAGCGTGGACCAGCGGTAGAAGAAACCGACCACCGCGACCATGACGGGAAAGACGAAGAGCCCCAGAAAGAAGGTCAGCGGCAGCAGCAGCGCCGAGATCACGCTGGCGACGACCCAGTCGAGCAGCCAGGCGATCACGCGCTTGCCGGGCACGCCGCGATAGAATTCGGGCAGGCGGTCCGGGTCGGGATGGCCGGGGCTATGGGCAAGGGTCCGTGTCATGGGGTCTCCGTGCGGGGTGGGGCGGCCGCCCGAGGGGATTTCCGGGCGGCCGGGGCGCGGGCGATCAGATCGCGGCGGCGTCTTCGCCGGGTGTGTCGTCGCGGCGCTTGCTGCGGTCTTGCATGAACTGGTCGAACTCGGCCTTGTCCTTGGCCTCGCGCAGGCGCTGGAGGAAGTGCTCGAACTGTTGCTGTTCCTCTTCCAGGCGGCGCAGCGTGTCCTGCTTGTAGGCGTCGAAGGCCGCGTTGCCGCTGGACGTGGTGGCGGCGCGATAGCTTTGGCGGGTGCGCCGGGTGGCGCAGTTTCCGGAAAACATGCGTTTGCTCCATATCATGTAGGCAAGAAGGGCGAGGCCGAGGGGCCAGGCAAAGATGAAGCCCAGCACCATGGCGGCGATCCAGGCGCCCTTGCCCCGGTTATCGAGCCAGGCCTCGGCCCGGGTGAACCAGTTGCCTGCCCGTATTGCATGTGGCTGGGGCGCGGCGTCGTCAAGATTGGTGGTCGAGGTGGACATATCTGCTCCAAGGGTTGGTCTATGGCATATGAAGGATTTTCACATTACAACAGATGGGCAGGGCACCACCCCGCTGCAAGAGGGAATGTGAAGGTTTTTTACATTTTTCCTGCCGAGCGCGTTTCAGGCCGTGAAATCAGCGACTTGCGCCTGTGCCAGGGGGCGCAGCCGGTCGGGTGCGATCGCAAAGACATGCCGCGGCGTGCCCGCGGCGGCCCAGATTTCTGCAAAATCCGACAGGCGAGGGTCCCAGAAGGCGCGGATCGGGTGCAGGTGCCCGATGGGGGCCACGCCGCCGATGGCAAAGCCCGTCTGGGCGCGCACCGCCGCGGCGTCGGCGCGGTCCAGCGCCTCGCCCGCCACCCGGGCGGCCTTGCCCGCCGCCACCCGGTTGCCGCCGCCGGTCAGGAACAGGATGCAATCGCCGCTCTCGTGGCCCTGAAAGATGATCGACTTGCAGATCTGATCGAGCGCGCAGCCCGCCGCCGCGGCGGCCTGTTCCGCGGTGCGGGTGCCTTCGGCCATCTCCAGCGGGTCGGCGTCCAGTCCCGCCGCCTGCAGGGCGGCTTTCACGCGGTTCAGGCTCTTGCTCATGTCGTGCACCCTCTCTAGCGTCGCAGCGAGGCTAGCAATCCGGAGGCGGAGCGCAAGGGCATGTCTGATCTGTTCGACGAGGTGATGGCCATGGAGCGCGGCGTCTGGGCGGCGCTGGCGGCGGGCGATGCGCGGACCCTGCGCGCCGCCCTGGCCGAGGATTTCGAGGGCCTCTACCCCGACGGTGGCGCCGGGCGCGAGGATCTGATCGCCGGGCTGGCCACCGGCCCGACCGTCGCCGCCTATGAACTGTCGCAAGAGCGGGCGCGGCCCATGGGCGACGACCACGCGCTGCTGACCTATCATGCCCGGTTCCGACGGGCCGGGCAGACCGGTTGGGAGGCGATGCGCGTCTCCTCGATCTGGCGGCGCGCGGGGACGGGCTGGGAAAACACCTTCAGCCAGGACACGCCCGAGGGGCCGCCGGTGCCATGAGCTTTGCCGCGCGCATCACCCGGGCCCCGCGCCCCTTCGAGGCCGACCACGGCGCCGACGGCCGTGCCCTGTTCCCCGATCAGCCGCCCGAGGTGGCCGAGGTGATCGACGGGGCGGCCGGGTGCAGCCCCTACCTGCTGGACCTCATGCGCAAGGAGGCCGACTGGCTGGCGCCCGCGCTGGCCGACCCCGAGGCGGCGCTGGAGGCCGAACTCGCCGAAAAAGCTGCGCTGGACTTGCCGAAACTGGGCAGTGGACTGCGCCAGGCCAAGCGGCGCGTCGCCCTGCTGGCGGGGCTGGCCGACCTTGCCGGGGTCTGGGCGCTGGAGGATGTGACCGGCGCGCTGACGCGGCTGGCCGACATGGCGGTGGACACCGCGCTCAAGCGGCTGGTCGCCGCCGAGATCGCGCGCGGCAAGCTGCCGGGGCTTGGGCCCGAGGATGCCGGGACGGCCGGCGGCATGGTTGCCCTGGCCATGGGCAAGGGCGGCGCCCATGAGCTGAACTATTCCAGCGACATCGACCTGATCTGCCTGTTCGACGAGACCCGCTTCGACCCGGATGCCTACCACGAGGCGCGCGCGGGCTTCATCAAGGTGACGCGCCGCATGTGCGCGCTCATCGGCGAGACCACCGCCGAGGGCTATGTCTTTCGCACCGACCTGCGCCTGCGGCCCGATGCCAGCGTCACGCCGGTCTGCCTGTCCATGGAAGCCGCCGAACGCTATTACGAAAGCGTCGGGCGCACCTGGGAACGCGCCGCCTATATCAAGGCGCGCGCGGCGGCGGGCGACATCGCGGCGGGCGCGCGGTTCCTCGACACGCTGCGCCCCTTCGTATGGCGCAAGCACCTGGATTTCGCCGCCATCCAGGATGCCCACGACATGCGTCTGCGCATCCGCGCCCACAAGGGGCTGGGCGGGCCGATCACCCTGCCGGGGCACAACATGAAGCTGGGCCGGGGCGGTATCCGCGAGATCGAGTTCTTCACCCAGACCCGCCAGCTGATCGCCGGGGGCCGCGACGAGAGCCTGCGGCTGCGCGGCACGGGCGAGGGGCTGGCGGCGCTGGCGCGTGCGGGCTGGGTGCCCGAGGCCGATGCACAGACGCTGACCGCCCATTATCGCGCCCATCGCGAGATCGAGCATCGCGTGCAGATGCTGCGCGACGCCCAGACCCATGACCTGCCGCAGACGGACGACGAGTTCGACCGCCTCGCCGCTTTCTGCGGCACCGATAGCGACAGCCTGAGAGCGACGCTCACCGACCGGCTGGAAGAGGTCCACGAGATGACCGAGGGCTTTTTCGCGCCCACGGAACCCACCGCCGCCGCGCCCGAGTTCGGCGAAGAGATCACCGAACGCTGGCTGACCTATCCCGCGCTGCGTTCGGACCGGGCGGTGGAGATCTTCAACCGGTTGAAACCGATGCTGCTGGCCCGCCTGCAAGAGGCCGCCAAACCCGAGGAGGCGCTGCTGGCCTTCGATGGCTTCCTGCGGGGGCTGCCGGCGGGTGTGCAGCTGTTTTCGCTCTTCGAGGCCAATCCCCAGCTGACCCGGCTGATCGTGGACATCGCCGCGACCGCCCCGGCGCTGGCGCAGTACCTGGGTCGCAATTCAAGCGTGCTGGACGCGGTGATCGGCGGCACCTTCTTCGAGGCCTGGCCGGGCTGCGCGGCGCTGACCGAGGGGCTGGAAAAGACCCTCGACCGGGCCGACGACTACGAGGCGCAGCTGGACGCGACCCGCCGCTGGGCCAAGGAATGGCATTTCCGCATCGGCGTGCATCATCTGCGCGGGCTGATCGACGCGGGCGAGGCCGGGCGGCAATACGCCGATCTTGCCGAGGCGGTGATCGCCGGGCTTTACCCGCGCGTGGCGGCGCAGTTCGCCGAGAAACACGGGCCCCCGCCGGGGCGTGGGGCGGTGGTGCTGGGCATGGGCTCGCTGGGGGCCGGGCGCATTCATGCGCAATCGGACCTGGACCTGATCGTGATCTACGACGGCGCGGGGCAGGAGGCTTCGGAGGGGTGCAAGCCGCTCTCGGTGCGGGCTTATTACGCGCGGCTGACCCAGGCGCTGGTGACGGCCCTGTCGGCGCCGATGGCCGAGGGCAAGCTCTACGAGGTGGACATGCGCCTGCGCCCTTCGGGCCGGCAGGGGCCGGTGGCCACGGCCTTTGCCGCCTTCGAGCGCTACCAGATGGACGAGGCTTGGACCTGGGAGCACCTGGCGCTGACCCGCGCGCGGGTGGTGGCGGGGCCGCCCGACCTTGGCGCCGATGTCGAGGCCAGCCGGGCCCGGGTGCTGGCGGCCAAGGCCGGCGGCGACGCGGTGCGCGGCGAGGTGGCCCACATGCGTGACAGGATCGCCGCGGCCAAGCCGCCCGAGGGGCCCTGGGACGCCAAGATCGGCCCGGGCCGCTTGCAGGACGTGGAACTGGCCGGCCAGGCACTGGCGTTACTGGCGGGCAGCACCGCCCATGCCACGACCGAGCAGTTGGACGAGGCCGTCTCGGCGGGGGTGATCGGGGCTGATCCCGCCGCCTGTCTGGCCAGGGCCGCCGATCTGTTCTGGGCCTTGCAGGCCAGCGGCAAACTGCTGGGCGGGGGCGCGACCGACCCCGATGCCCTGGGCGCAGGTGGCCGCGCCATGATCCTGCGCGAAACCGGGGCGGAGAGCGTGGCGGCGCTGGCCAGGCAGATCCGCGCGGCGGCAGAGGCCGCTGCCAAGACCATCACCGAGACACTGGGAGAGGGCCATGAGACCCGTTGACGAAAATGACCCCAAGGGGCTGATCTACGAGGCCTACCGGATCAAGGGGATCAGCGCCGAGGAATGCCGGACGATCTTTCTCGACTGGGCGCTGAGCCTTGGCGAGGTGGCGCCGGGCACGGCGATCCCCGTGCTGCTGTCGCGCCACGGGCAAGAGGGCCACCCAATGACGGACGTCCTGCGCGAGGGGCTGAGCAGTGCCGAGGGGGTCAGGCGCCGCGGCGGCCGCAAGGCGCGGTTGAGCTGAGTCGTTGCACGGGCGACAGGGCGTCTGTCTGTCTGAGGCCTTGAATCGGCGTCCGCGACTGATCACATTGTTGATGGGAAGGGCACAACCAATCGCTTGCAGAAAAGGTGCATAGGCAGATGAACCGTGACGATTACGTGGAAAAGATGAAGGCAAAGCTCGACGAGTGGAACGCCGAAATCGACAAACTTCAGGCCCAAGCCAAGGACGCCGAGGAGGAGACCAAGGCGAAATACGAGGCGCAGCTGGCCGAAATGCGCAAGCAGCGCGACGAGGCCCATGCCAAGATGAAGGAAGCTCAGTCCGCGACAGACGCGGCATGGGATGACATGCAAAAGGGCATTCAGGACGCTTGGGAAAATATCTCGGACTCGTTTCAGAAGGCCTGGAAGCGCTTTCAATAACCAGGGCCTGCGCGCCGACGAAGATGTAGCGTGAGACGGCGCTGCGGGCGACTTAGGTGGAAACTATTGCGGTAAAGTCTCGCCAAACGCGTCGGCCATTGCGTTTGTAAGGGCGGGGTCTTCTACGAGTTCCCTGTGGCCAATGCTGCCATCCCGCTTCCATCCGTTCGTAATTGCGACGCAGTGTGCAAACTCCATACCGCGGTGATCCATCGCCTTGTCGACAGAGACGAAGTCGGGTTTGTGGATATCCCAACCGACACCGCGGAGGATGCCGCGCGGATTAATGCAGTACTTTGTTGAGTCGAGACCCTGTTTCGGGTCCCGGAGCCTGCGATCACCATGGCGCCGACGCTCTTCCGTACCGTTCACCGGGTAGCAATTGCGCCCCCGAATTGGCGTAAACCCCCAAAATCTTCTCCGCGCGAGGTCGAAGACATTACGACCCCTCGTATTTGGAAGCACCAGTTCATCCAGGTCACATACAAGGACTGCGCGCGCGCGAGACAAAAATCGCATGCGGGCAATATTAAGAGCGGCGGTCTGGAAAAAGAGGGCATCATTTTTATGCGACCCGATGGCAAGACCGCCCCACTTTGCTGGAATGGAAAGAACCCTGAAGGCCGTCAGGCCGGCGGTGTCAAGCTCTGACGCGATGGCCTCCAACGGATAGGCGTCTGATCCATTGTCGACGACAAGCAACCCCTCAAGATCTTGGTGCCGTTTGTGAAACCGCGCAAAGTCACCGATCCAGGCTGGGTCGTTGTTCTTGTTGAAGATCACGCTGCAATTGAGACCTGCGAAAGTGCTTTCTTCGCAAGCACTCAGCGAAAGGTCTGCAGTGAACTTATCCATTTTTAGAGAGAGGATTTTGGGGTCTTTAGGCGCGCTGAGCAGAACCTCATCTGACCGCCGCCGAGAGGTGATCTTGCGGATTTTGCTGGGGATACCGTCGCACGCAATTGCCGCAGCCTTAAGTGCCGGGCACAAGTTGCGTAGTGACGGGCCAACCAGCATTACGCCCCGCCCCGTGGCGAAGGCGTCATAGAAGAGCGTTTCTCGATCGTAGGCCGCAGCAAACGCAGCGGAACGCGCCGCTTCGGGGACATTGAAATCACGGCGTCCAACCTCGGGTGGAAGGCGAAGCGTTGCCCCGGTGACTATAGACATCCGTTTCCCCCTTAAGCCAACACTTCCCAATCGACATCTCCAATTGGCCTGCGGCACGACGGAGAGATCGCCGGACGAGGCCGTACAGTCAAGCATTTCCACTCGCCGGACCTCTCTCGGGCTGGCGCAGACCTTCGGTTGTAGGTGTTTCAGGCCATGCGAGGGGGTTATCGTCTTCGTTTTGAGGCGTTTTCAGCGCCTCGGACAGACCTGTTGCGGCTGTTTCGTTCAGTTTGGGTCTGGAGTGCGGTCACGCGCACAGCGGTGTCGTTCGCAGTCGGCGAATGGCGGCGAGGATGGTGCAGACCATCGGGCCGGGCGGTTCGCGACCAGCGATTCTGCAAACTCTGCTCTCGGCGCAATGCCGATGCAGGAACCCTCACCGGCCCCTAACTGTAGCGCGGCAGCGCCGCCGCCTCGGCGGCAAGGGCGGTGATCCCGGCCCAGTCGCG
>JAVLCA010000096.1:0-1950 GCA_031581025.1 Salibaculum sp.
TGCCGCGCGACAAACAAGGTGAGAGTCGAGCGTCAATCAGGATGAGAACGCTGGGGTGGTGTTTCGTAGGGAGGGCGTAGCCCGACCGGAGAGATACCACCCCAGCGTTTCGCCCCACTTGGGCGGGTCTGACGGTCGTGACCGGCTCGGATAGGGATTGATCTTCCATTCAGGGAGGATCGTTCATGCCGGGCCGTCATGTCACTGACCAACAAATGAGGCTATTCATGACGCTCAGACAGACCCATACCGTTCCCGTGGCCGCCGCGAAGGCGGGTATCAGCCAAGCCACGGGCTATCGGATCCAAGCCGACCCGACCTTGCTATCCCAAAAGAAGAAGCCCCGCGGTCGGCGCCGCCCTGATCCACTGGCAGAGATTTTCGACACCGAGGTTGTGCCGATGTTGCAGTCTTCCCCGGGGATCCGGCCCGTTGCCGTTTACGAAGAGGTCATGCGCAACCATCCCAAGCTTGATCCCGGTATCCGCCGCACTCTGGAACGACGGATACGGGCCTGGAACGCCGAGCATGGCCCTGAGCAGGAGGTGATGTTCCGGCAAATCCACGAACCGGGCAAGATGGGGCTGTCAGATTTCACGGCCATGGGCAAATTGGGCGTGACCATCGCCGGCGAACCTCTTGATCATCGCCTGTATCATTTCCGGCTCGCCTATAGCGGCTTCCAGCACGCCCATGTAGTTCTGGGCGGCGAGAGCTATGTGGCCTTGGCCGAGGGCCTGCAGAATGCCCTCTGGATGCTCGGTGGGGTCCCTGCGATCCATCGCACCGACAGCTTGTCAGCCGCCTTCAAGAACCTCGACCAGGCCGCTAGAGACGATCTGACCGACCGCTTTGACGCCCTGTGCCAGCACTACCGCATGACGCCGACACGCAACACCAAAGGTGTCGCCCATGAGAACGGCTCCATTGAGAGCCCCAATGGGCATCTCAAGCGCGCCATCGAGGACGCGCTGCTCATGCGAGGCTCACGCGATTTCGAAGACCTGCCAGCTTACCGGCGCTTCATCGACGAGATTGTCGGCCGGACCAATGCGCGCAACGCCAAGCGGATTGACGCTGAACGCGAGACCCTCCAGCCATTACCGGCCCGGCGGACCACCGATTACGAAGAGATCACCCTGCGCGTCACCTCTTCCGGAGGGTTCACCTTGCGCAAGGTGTTCTACACCGTGCCATCACGGTTGATTGGCCACCAGCTTCGGGTCCGCCTCTACGACGATCGGCTCGAGATGTTTCTAGGGAGCACGCTCTTGATGACGCTGCCGCGCGGTCGTGCCTTCCGGGATGGCAGCCATGGCCATGTGGTCAACTATCACCACGTCATCCATTCGCTGCGCAAAAAACCAATGGCCCTGATGGGGTTGGTCTACCGTGACCTGCTCTTTCCGCGGCAGGCATTCCGCGACGTGTTCGAAGCTCTCTTGGAGAAAGCCGGCGAGAGGGCTGCGTGCCGCGTGACGGTCGATCTTCTGGCGCTGGCCCACGATCGGGGGTGTGAAGCCGAACTGGCCGCGCACCTCGAACAAGATCTTTCACAGCACCGCACACCAGACATACCAACGCTGCGGGCGCTGTTTGGCCCATCAGAAGATACGCTTCCGACCGTCAAGGTGCAGCTGGCCGATCTGAAGTCCTATGATCGGTTGGCCAGCACCCAGGCATCCGATCTGGAGGTGACAGCATGACATCGCCCCAGACAGATGCCGCCCGCCTGAACCTTGCCCTGACCGAGTTGCGCTTGCCCGCCATCAAAGCCCTCTGGCCACGCTTCGCGGAGCAGGCCGATAAGGAAGGATGGCCTGCCGCGCGCTTGCTCAGCACCTTGGTGGAACATGAACTGGCTGAACGTGATCGCCGCCGGATCCAACGACACCTGGCGCAAGCCAGACTGCTGCCCGGAAAGACACTTGAGACCTTCGACTTCATAGC
>JAVLCA010000014.1:0-58373 GCA_031581025.1 Salibaculum sp.
GACTGTTTTATCAACTTGAAAACCGCTTGACAGAAAACGCCCCATTACGGAAGACGGATACTCCCGAGTTCCCGCGCACAGTGCTGGAAACCCTGCGACAGCCCATCGAAACGGGCGAAGTCATGGTGGCCCGGGCCAATGCCCATATCAAGTATCCCTGCCGCTTCATGCTGCTCGCCGCCGCAAACCCCTGCAAGTGCGGCTACCTGAGCGACCCGTCCCGCGCCTGCGCCCGTGTCCCGCAATGCGGCGAGGACTACCTGGGCCGGATCAGCGGGCCGCTGATGGACCGCTTCGATCTGCGGGTCGAGGTGCCGCCGGTGGCCTTCGCCGATCTCGACCTGCCCGCCGGTTCGGAAACCTCGGCCCATGTGGCCGGGCGGGTCATGGCGGCGCGCGACATCCAGACCGGGCGCTTCGCGCGCACGCAGGCGCGTGTGAACGCCGATCTCGAGGGCAGTGCGCTTGAAGAGGTGGCCGCGCCGGATGCCGAGGGAAAGGCGCTTTTGCTGAAGATCGCCGAACGCTTCGGCCTCTCGGCGCGGAGCTATCACCGGGTGCTGCGGGTGGCGCGCACCATCGCGGACCTCGACGGGGCCGAGGACCTGCGCCGCGCGCATGTGGCCGAGGCTGTGGGCTATCGACTGGCCCTGTCCAGCGAGGTCTGAACGGCCTGCGCGACCTGGTCCAGCGTGGTCGCGGATTCGGGCAGTTGCCAGGCCGGGAAGATCGGCCAGACATGGGGCAGGTCCTGTTCACGGGTCAGCGTCACCGCGACCCCCTGCCCGCGCAGGCGCTCGGCCATGCGCCGGGCGTCGTCGCGCAGGATCTCGGTCTCACCCGCCCAGATGTGTACCGGCGTGGCCCCCTTGAAATCGGCGAAAAGCGGCGAGGCGCGGGGGTCGGTGGGATCGGCCCCGTCCAGGTAGATATCGCGCGCCTCGGCAATGCGCCGAGGCGGTAGCAGGACGTCCGTGTCGGCATTAGCCGTCATGCTGTCGCCCAACAGGGTCAGGTCGGTCCAGGGCGACAGGGCGAAGGTCATCAGCGGCTGCGGCAGCCCCTCGCGGCAGATCAGCGCCAGCAGGGCCAACGCAAGACCGCCGCCGGCGCTGTCGCCGCTCAGGATCACCGGGCCCTGCGCCGCAAGGTCGCGATAGGCGGCCAGCACCGCCTCGGGCGCGGCGGGAAAGGGGTGTTCCGGGGCAAGCGGGTAATCCGGCAACACCGCGCGGGCATCGCAACGCGCCACGAGCCGCCCCAGCAGCCCCGCGTGGGTCCGCGGGCTGCCGAAGACATAGGCCCCGCCGTGCAGGTAGAGGATCGGGGGCGCGCCCTCGGGGCCGATATCGAGCGCGGGTAGGCCCGCAACTGTTGTCAGCATGACGCGGGTGCTGCGCGGCGGCGCAAAGAACATCCGGGCCTGCGTTTCGAAACGTGCGCGCATTTTCGAGGCCGGTTGCGCGGGCATCCGCGCCAGCATGGGCCGCTCAAACCGCCGCAGCCAGGTGTTGAGCATCCGCGCCCGCAGGCTCACCGTTTGGCCTCGATCGCGTCCCAGATCAGCCCGGCCACGTTGGTGCCGTCAAAACGCTCGAGTTCCTGGATGCCGGTGGGCGAGGTCACGTTGATCTCGGTCAGCCAGTCACCGATCACGTCGATGCCCACGAAAATCTGGCCCCTTTCGCGCAAAAGCGGGCCGATGCGGGCGCAGATCTCGTGATCCCGCTCGGTCATCGCCACTTTCTCGGGGCGGCCGCCGACATGCATGTTCGACCGGGTCTCGCCCGCGGCCGGAACGCGGTTGATCGCGCCCACGGGTTCACCGTCGACCAGGATCACCCGCTTGTCGCCCTTGGCGACGGCGGGCAGGAATTTCTGCACGATCAGCGGCTCGCGGTTGATGCCGGAAAACAGCTCGTGCAGCGAAACGAGGTTGCGGTCGCCTTCGGGCAGGCGGAACACCCCGGCCCCGCCGTTGCCGTAGAGCGGCTTGAGGATGATGTCGCAGTGGCGCGCGCGGAACGCCTTGAGCGTCTCCAGATCGCGCGCGATGGCCGTGGGCGGCGTCAGGTCCGGGAAATCCAGCACCAGCAGCTTTTCAGGGTAGTTGCGCACCCAGAAGGGATCGTTGACCACCAATGTCTCGGGGTGGATGCGCTCCAACAGGTGGGTGTTGGTGATATAGCTCATGTCGAAGGGCGGGTCCTGGCGCAGCCAGACCACGTCCATTTCGGACAGGTCGACCTCGCGTTCCGGGCCGAGGCTGAAATGGTTGCCCTCGAGCGCGCGCAGTTCCAGATCCCAGCCGCGGGCCATGATCCGGCCCTCCTGGTAGGACAGCCGGTCGGGCGTGTAGAAGAACAGGCTGTGACCCCGCGCCCGGGCCTCGAGCCCGATGCGGAAGGTGCTGTCTGCCTTGATGTCGATGGCGCCAATCGGGTCCATCTGGAGGGCGACGGAAAGGGGCATTGGGGGGTCCGGGTCAGTTGATGTCGCCCCCTACATGGCCCATCGGCCGGGCTTGGGCAACGGCAAGACCGGGGCGGTCAGACGAGGAAGGCGTTTTCCACCACCCGGACCCGGCCCGTTCCGTCCACCAGCGCCACGTCGAAGCGCATGTCCGAATCGGCCCCCGCCCCGGCCTGATCGAGGTATTCGAGTGCGGCGTCCATGATCCGCCGGGCCTGCGCCGGGGCGATCCGCGCCGCGGCCTGCGCATGGTCGCGCGCCTTCTCGACCTCGATGAAGACAGTCTGCGGCCCCGACCGCGCGATCAGGTCGACCTCGCCCGATGCAGAACGCCAGCGGCGGGCCAGCACCTCGCAGCCCCGCCGTTCATAGTGGCGCTCGACGCAATGCTCCGCGGCGATGCCTGAATGAAAGGCGGTCAGCCCGCGCATCCTGTCCTGCGTCATGTCTTGTCCTTCAGGGCCAATGCGATCTGGTAGACCTCGCGCCGGGGGCGGCCCATGGCCCCGGCCACGGCATTGGCTGCATCCTTGACCCGCATGGTTTCCATCGCGTTAACAAGCGCGGCCCGCACGGCCTCGTCGCCCACCGCCTCCTCGGTGCCCGGGGCGATCAGCACGACGCATTCGCCCTTGACCGGGTGGTCGCCAAGGCGGCGGGCCAGCTCTTCGGCCGGGCCGGCAAGACGCTCTTCGAAGCGCTTGGTCAGCTCGCGACAGACGACGACCTCGCGCGCCGCGCCGAGGGTCTCGGCAATGTCCGAGACCAGCGCCGCAAGCCGCCGCGGCGATTCGTAGAGCACCACCGTTCCGCGCTGATCGCGCAGGTCGGACAGGGCCGCGCGCCGCGCCGCCTGCGCATTGGGCAGGAACCCGGCGAAATGGAACCGGTCCGTGGGCAGGCCCGCCACCGCCACCGCGGCCAGCAGCGCCGAGGCCCCCGGCACCGCCAGCACGGGATGCCCGGCCGCACGCACCGCGCGAGCCAGCTGGAACCCCGGATCGGCAAGAAGCGGCGTGCCCGCCTCCGAGACATAGGCGACAGCCTGCCCGGCCGCGATCGCCGCGACAACCTTGTCCCGCGCCCCGACCCCGGAGTGGTCGTGATAGGCCAGCATGGTCCGGCCGCGCGTTTCAAGCCCATGGATTTCCATGAGTTTTCGCGCGGTGCGCGTGTCCTCGGCCGCGATCAACCCGGCGCAGGCCAGCACATCGAGCGCCCGAAGCGTGATGTCGCGCGCGTTCCCGATGGGTGTGGAGACGAGGTACAGACCGGCGTCCAGGGCAATTTCTCGGTGATTCATGACTCGAAACTTTCGGCGTGGTCCGTATGATGCAAGTCTGAAGTTGCCGCTCCGCGACCGCCCGCGCGTCGCCGAATGCAAAGGAGTATCTGTCCATGGCTGCCCCTATCACGCCCGCGCCCCTCTTTCCACGCCGCCTGGCCGCGCGGCTGACCGCCCTGGTATCCTTGGCCTGGCTGGCCGCCTGTGACGTGCCGACCATGCCGGCCTCGGGACCTGGCGGCGGCCAGAGGATCGACCCCGGCGCGACGGTGCAGGTGGCCATGCTGGTGCCCGGCGGCGACAGCAGCGAGATGGCGCGCATCTCGTCCAGCCTCGAGAATTCCGCCCGCATGGCGATCTCGGAACTGGATGGCGCACGGGTCGACCTGAACGTCTACACCACCAACCGCGACCCGGAAACGGCGGCGGCCATGGCCAATCGCGCCGTGCGTGACGGGGCCAGCATCATCCTTGGCCCGCTGGATGCCCAGAGCGCGATTTCCGCAGGCAACGCCGTGGCCGGGGCCAACGTGAACGTGCTGGCCTTTTCCAACAACCCGGTGGTTACCGAGACCACCGGGTCCAACACCTTTATCCTGGGCCGCACCTTTGCCAATACCGCCCAACGGCTGGTAAGCCACACCATGCGCGACGGTATAAGTGACTACGCCGTTGTCCACCAGGACGACATCGCCGGGCAGACCGGGCGCGATGCCATAGCCAGCTCGGTGCGGGCCAGCGGCGGCACGGTGAGCACGGTCCAGTCCTATACCTTCTCGCAGTCCGGCATCTTCGAGGCGGCCCCGGAAATCGCGAACGCCGTGCGCGGCTCCGGCGCCGGGGCGGTCTTCGTGACCGATACGGTCCAGGGCGGGCTGTCGCTCATGGCAACCTCGATGGTGGATCGGGGAATAGACCCCGCCGAGACACCCTTCATCGGGCTGACCGACTGGGGCGTGACCGGCCAGGCCGCGACGCTGCCACCGCTCCAGAACGGCTATTTCGCGCGGCCCGATGCCAGCCTCGCTGCGCAATTCGAGCAACGCTATGCAGACGCCTACGGTTCTCCGCCGCACCGGCTGGGCGCGCTGGCGCATGACGGGATCGCCGCCATCGGATCGCTGGTGGCCAGTGGTGACCCCGAGGCGCTGACCGCGAGCAGCTTGACGCGGCGCTCGGGGTTTGTCGGGGCCACTGGCATCTTCCGGCTGAACCCCAACGGCACGAATGAGCGCGCCCTGGCCGTGGCCCGCATCCAGGACAATCAGGTGGTGGTCGTTGACCCAGCTCCAAACCGTTTCGGCATCGGCGGCTCCTGACGCCGCAGCGCCCGCCGCGCTGTCCGACACCCTGGTCCGACCGGCCGCCGAGATCGTCGATCCAGCGGTCCTGCGCCAGCGGCTGCGCGCGGCAGTGGAGGCGGCCGGCAGCGATGCCATGGAACGCCGAAAGGCGGCCGTAGCTGTTCTGCGCGACGCCCAGGCCCAGGGGCGCGCGGCGATCGCCGCGGCGTTCCGGGCCAATCCCTTTGCCGCCAGCCCCACCACTCGCGCCTATGCCTGGCTGACGGATCAACTGGTCGGGGCCACCTTCGATCTCGCCTGCGAGGTGCTGCACCCCGCCCCCGCGCCGACCGCCCAGGAACGGCTATGCCTGGTCGCGGTGGGCGGGTACGGGCGTGGAGAAATGGCCCCCTATTCGGATGTCGACCTGCTGTTTCTGGCCCCCTACAAGCTCACGCCCTGGGCCGAGACGGTCATCGAGTCCATGCTCTACGTTCTTTGGGACCTGAAGATGAAGGTCGGCCACGCCAGCCGAACGGTCAAGGACTGCCTGCGCCTGGCACGAGAAGACTTCACCATTCGGACCTCGCTTGTCGAGCGCCGCTACATCGCCGGCGATGCCGAATTGTCCGACCTACTGTCCGAAAAGCTGCAGAACGAGCTTTTCGCCGACACCGTCCCCGAGTTCATCGAGGCCAAGCTGGAGGAACGCGACGCCCGCCACCGCAAGCAGGGCGGCCAGCGCTACATGGTCGAGCCCAACGTGAAAGAGGGCAAGGGGGGCCTACGCGACCTTCAATCGCTCTACTGGATCGGCAAGTATATCCACGGCGTCCACGACGCCTGGGAACTGGTCCGCCACGGGGTCTTCACCCAGGAAGAATACGACAGTTTCCGCGCTGCGCACGCGTTTCTCTGGGCCGTACGCTGTCACATCCACCTGCTGTCCGGGCGGGCCACGGACCAGTTGACCTTCGACATGCAGGTCGAGGTCGCCGCGGCCATGGGGTATCGCGACACGCGGGCCCGCCGCGCGGTCGAGGTTTTCATGCAGGATTACTTCCGCCAGGCCACCGAGGTGGGCGAGTTGACGCGCATCTTCCTGACCGCGCAGGAGGCCGCGCACCTCAAGACCGAGCCCATGCTGCAACGCCTGCTCAAGCGTCGCCGCCGGGCCAGGCCGCCCTACGCGATCAAGCAGAACCGGCTGACCGTGGCCGACCCCGAGGCCTTTCTTGCCGACAAGCTGAACCTGCTGCGCATCTTCGAGGAGGCCCTGCGCACCGGCACCTTGCTGCACCCGGATGCCCTGCGCCTGATCAAGGCCAACCTGGACTGCATCGACGAAGACATGCGCGCGGCCCCCGAGGCCAAGCGCATCTTCCTCGATCTGATGCTCAAGCAGGGCAACCCCGAACGCGCCCTGCGCCGGATGAACGAAATCGGCCTTCTGGGCAGTTTCATACCCGAGTTCGAACCCATCGTCGCCATGATGCAGTTCAACATGTATCACGCCTACACGGTGGACGAACACACCATCCAGTGCATCAGCCACCTGGCCCGGATCGAGCGCGAAGAGCTGGACGAGGAACTGCCCGTCTCCACCGACATCATCCGGGGCGGCATCAACCGGCGGGTGCTTTACGTGGCGCTTTTGCTGCACGACATCGGAAAGGGCCGCGACGAGGATCATTCGGTTCTTGGTGCCCGGATCGCCCGCCGGGTGGCCCCGCGGCTGGGGCTGTCCAAAAGGGAAAGCGCCACGGTGGAATGGCTGGTGCGGTATCACCTGCTGATGTCCGACATGGCCCAGAAACGCGACATCGCCGATCCGCGCACGGTGCGCGATTTCGCCAAGGCGGTGAAAACCCAGGAGCGGCTTGACCTGCTCTGTGTGCTGACGGTCTGCGACATTCGCGGCGTCGGCCCGGGCACCTGGAACAACTGGAAGGCGGCGCTGCTGCGCGCGCTCTACCGCCAGACCCGGACGGCGCTGCAGGACGGCATGGAGGCGCTCAACCGCGAGGAACGCGGCTCGGAGGCGCGCAAGAACCTGCGCGCGGCGCTCACGGGCTGGTCGGACAAGGCGATCCGGCGCGAACTGGCCCGGCATTACCCGCCCTACTGGCAGGGGCTGCATGTCACCGCGCATAGCGATTTCGCCGAGCTTCTGCACGACATCGAGACCGACCAGATCCGCATCCGCCTCACCCCGGACGCCGACCGCGACGCCACCCGCGCCTGCTTTGCCATGGCCGATCACCCTGGCATCTTCAGCCGCATGTGCGGGGCGCTTTCGCTTGTCGGAGCCAACGTGGTGGACGCGCGCACCTTCACCACCAAGGATGGTTTCGCCACCGCTGCCTTCTGGATCCAGGACGCCGAGGGCCACCCCTACGACGAGGACCGCCTGCCGCGCCTGCGCTCCATGATCGAGCGCACACTCAAGGGCGAGGTCGTCCCCAGCGAGGCGCTGGCCGACCGCGACAAGATGAAAAAGCGCGAAAAGGCCTTTCGCGTGCCCACCTCGATCACCTTCGACAACGAAGGGTCCGAGATCTACACGATCATCGAGGTGGACACCCGCGACCGACCCGGCCTGCTGTACGATCTGACGCGCACGCTGGCCGCGCAGAACGTCTATATTTCCAGCGCGGTCATCGCCACCTACGGCGAGCAGGTCGTGGATGCCTTCTACGTCAAGGACATGTTCGGGCTGAAGTTCCACTCCGAAACCAAGCGCCGCGCGCTGGAAAAGAAACTGCGCGAGGCGATCGCCAAGGGGTCGGAACGCGCGCGCTCCTGAGGGGGCCACCGGGTCGCGCGCCTCATGTGTCGGCCGCAGCGCGGCAACGGTGGGGGGAAAAAGACACCCGCCGCGCTTGCGCCGGCCCACGAGAGCGTGGGAAGGCAAGACCAGCCACCGCCGCCGAAGGACTGTCTCCGTTGAAACCCATCCGCCTTGTATCCGGCTTTCTGACCGTCGGCGTCTGGACCCTGCTGAGCCGCATCCTGGGATTCGTGCGCGACATCCTGATCGCGGCCTTCCTGGGGACGGGTCCGGTGGCCGAGGCCTTCCTGATCGCCTTTGCCCTACCCAACATGTTCCGCCGCTTCTTCGCCGAGGGCGCCTTCAACATGGCCTTCGTGCCGATGTTCTCCAAGAAGGTCGAGGGCGGCGACGACGCCCTGGGCTTTGCCAGGGATGCCTTCGCGGGGCTGGCCACGCTCCTGATCGTCTTCAGCGCGCTGGCCATCCTGGCGATGCCCTGGCTGGTCGTCGCCATGGCGGGCGGTTTCATCGGGGACGCGCGCTTCGACCTGGCCGTGCTCTATGGCCGGATCGCCTTTCCCTACATCCTGTTCATCTCACTGGCCGCACTTTTGTCGGGCGTGCTCAACGCAGTGGGCCGCTTCGTGGCCGCCGCCGCCGCCCCGGTCCTGCTCAACATGCTGTTCATCGGGGCGATGACCTTGGCGGTGCAAGTGGGCTGGAACGTGGGCGATGCCCTGGTCTGGACCGTTCCGCTGGCCGGGATGGCGCAACTTGCGCTGGTCTGGGGGGCGGCGAAACGCGCCGGATACCACCTGACGCCGCGCCGCCCGCGCCTGACCCCGGAACTCAAGCGCCTTGCCGTGATTGCCGCCCCGGCCGCGCTGGCCGGTGGGGTGGTGCAGGTGAACCTGCTGATCGGGCGGCAGGTGGCAAGCTTCTTCGAGGGCGCGATCGCCTGGCTGTCCTACGCGGACCGTCTCTATCAACTGCCGCTGGGCGTGGTCGGCATCGCCGTGGGCGTCGTGCTGCTGCCCGACCTTTCGCGCCGGTTGCGCGCGGGCGACACCGAGGGCGGCGCCCATGCCTTCAACCGCGCGGCCGAGTTTTCGCTGGCGCTCACCGTCCCGGCGGCCGTCGCGCTCGTGGTGATCCCGGTGCCACTGGTCAGTGTGCTGTTCGAACGCGGCGCCTTCGCCTCGGATGACACCGCCGCCACGGCGCTGGCGGTCGCAGTCTACGGGCTGGGCCTGCCCGCCTTCGTTATGCAGAAGACCCTGCAACCGCTGTACTTCGCGCGCGAGGATACGCGGCGGCCCTTCAACTACGCCCTCGTCTCGATGGTGGTGAATGCCGTGGTCGCCATCGGGCTGGCCCCTGTCATCGGCTATATCGCCGCCGCCTTCGGAACCACGCTGGCGGGCTGGGCCATGGTCTGGCTGCTGTGGCGCGGCAGCCGGGGCATGGGAGATGCCGCGGGTCTGGACGCGCGGTTCAAGCGGCGGCTGTGGCGCATCGTGCTGGCCGCGCTTCTGATGGGGGGGCTGCTTTGGGGCGCGGTCCTGATGGTCGGGCCCTGGTTGGGCGTGCCGATGCTGCGCTATGCGGCCCTCGCCCTGATCATCGGGACCGGCATCGCGGGCTATTTCGGGATCGGCCAGCTGTTGGGGGCCTTCCGACTGGGTGAGTTCAAGGCGGCGATGCGGCGCGGCTAACGCTGGCGCACCCGTTCAAGAAACCGCCGCCAGCCGCCGGGGGCGACCATGGGCGCCAGCAGCAGCCCGGTGACAAAGCCCGAAAGCTCTGCGATCCACCAGGGCGTCGGCCCGAACAGCATGGACCAGATCAGCATCAGCCCCATGAGGATACCGATCAGCGTGAAGGCGCGATACTGGTTCTCGCCCAGCCGCCCCAGGGTCAGCCACATCATGTAGGTATAGGCCCCGATAAGCCCGTAGATGCCCGGGTAAGCCCCGATCAATCCCATGTTGCGCGGGCTGGCCAGCCCGTAGATCAGCGCGCCGACAATGGCCGACCCGAAAAACAGAAGCGCGAAGGGCACCGGGCGATAGGCGTCACCGACGAACTTGCCCAGCGCCAGCAGCAGCACACAGGCCCAGAGCGTATGCGTGAAGGAACTGTGCAGGAAGATGTAGCTGACCGGCCGCATCAACATGTCGAGCGACAGGTTGCCCTGGACCATCACCTGATCCAGCACCGCCGGGGCGAAGGCATAGTCCTGCATCGCGCCTGCACGCCAGCCGATGGCCGCGGGGCCGCCGACAAAACCGGCCGCGCCGGACGAAAGGACAAGCTCGACACCGGCGATGATCAGCACCAGCGCCAGGGGCACCGGGGGGATGGCGTTGAAAGGGCTCTGGTTGTCCACTGCTCGGCTGTCCTTCGGTTGACGGGACTTGCCCTCATGGGTAAGCGAGTGCGACCCGCATTTCCAGCCCCCCGCAACGCATATGGCGACCCAACCATGACAGATGTCCAGTTCACCCCGCGCGTCTTTTCCGGGATCAAGCCCTCGGGCGGGCTGACCCTTGGCAACTACCTCGGCGCGATCAAGCGCTGGGTCGCCATGCAGGACGAGGCGAGCGAGAACATCTATTGCGCCGTGGACATGCACGCGGTGACCGTCTGGCAGGACCCCGCCGCGCTGCGCCAGGGCACGCGCGAGATCGCCGCGGGACTTCTGGCCGCGGGGATTGATCCGGCCCGCTCGATCCTGTTCAACCAGTCCCGGGTGCACCAGCACGCCGAACTGGCCTGGGTTTTCAACTGCGTGGCCCGTGTCGGCTGGATGAACCGCATGACCCAGTTCAAGGACAAGGCGGGCGCCAATTCGGAAAAGGCCTCGCTCGGGCTCTATGCCTACCCGTCGCTCATGGCCGCCGATATCCTGCTGTACCATGGCACCCATGTGCCCGTGGGCGAGGATCAGAAACAGCACGTGGAACTGACCCGCGACATCGCCGCCAAGTTCAACCACGACTACGCGGTGGACTTCTTCCCCCTCACACAGCCGGTGATCGAGGGGCCGGGCACCCGCGTCATGAACCTGCGCGACGGATCAAAGAAAATGTCCAAATCGGGTGACAGCGACATGGAGCGGATCAACATGCTCGATGACGCGAACACGCTCGCGAAAAAGTTCAAGAAGGCCAAGACCGACCCCCAACCGCTGCCCGAAACCGTGGAGGGTCTTGTCGGCCGGCCCGAGGCCAAGAACCTTGTCGACATCTACGCGGGCCTGACGGACCAAACCGCCGAGGCGGTCATCGCGGAGTATGCGGGTGCGGGCTGGGGCCTGTTCAAGCCGGCGCTCGCCGAGCTTGCGGTCTCGAAACTGGCGCCCGTGTCGGACGAGATGAAGCGCCTGCTCGATGACCCTGCCGAGATCGACCGCACCCTGGCCGAAGGCGCCGAGAAGGCCCGCGCCATCGCCGCGCCGATCCTCGACCGCACCTGCGAAATCGTCGGGTTCCTCAGGTCCTGACTACCCCGGCCGATCCTGCCCGCCCGGATCGCGCAGGCCCTGCAAGCGCAGCGCGGCGTGGCGCGCGAATGTCCGGGTCACGACCTTGCGGCGGGCCCCGGCCAGCGGCGCCTCGGGTCCCATGCGAACGATCTCGGCATCGTAGGCATCGGCCACGATCAGGCCGGTCTCGTCGGGCAAGAGATCGATCGGGAAATCGGCATCGACCGCCCAGAAGAACCGGTCGCACCAATCCAGATAGCCGGTCCACTTCCTGTCCGACAGGAAGTCCGCGCGCGAGGATTTGCATTCGACCACCCAGACCTCGCCCGCCGCGCCCAGCGCCATCACATCGACGCGCAGGCCCCGCGTGGGCACCAGTTCCTCCAGGCAGGCAAAACCCTGCGCCTGTCGCAAATGGCGGCACACCCCGCGGGCCAGCAACTGGCCGGGCATCATGACACTGACAGGTCGCTCCTCGGGCATGGGGCGAAGATGAACAATCCATGAACACGATGCAAGCCCGATCGGCCCCCGCCTGTCCGAAATGCGGGACTCCAAACATCCTGGCCGCGACCCCGGTGCCGCACTTTGACGCGCCGAAGCGGGCTCGCCCCTTGTCGGCCGGACCAGCGCGCCCTATCTGATGTAGCGGCGGGTTACTGCGCTTCGCGTTATACGGGTTCGTTCCAGTGACCTTACTCAAATCCGAGGGAGCTGGCTCTGTTCAGGCCGTGGTCTGATTACCTGGCGCCCACCTGTTCACACAGGTCCTCGGGAATCGCACACCCATACGGTCGTTGCGGTGCCCGCCACCTTCACCCATCGCGACTCGGATCAGACAGAGCGCGACAGCGCCGCGAACCCGATTCCGCTGGTCAGGAAATTCAGCCCCACAAGCAGGCCCAGGGCCCACATGGCAGTGCCGGGCAGGCCGATGACCAACAGCAGGGCCAACACGAGCGAGGCCACCCCGGACAGCACCATCCAGACCCAGCCGCGCGCCGCGCGGTGGGTCAGCCCCATGCGCAGCTCAATGACCCCTTGGATCGAGAAAAGCACGGCCAGCAGCACTGTCAGCCCAACGAGGCCCGTCATCGGAAAGAAAGCCAGGTAGACCCCCAGCGCCAGGTGCAGCACTGCCACAAGCCCGGCCCAGAGTGCGGCGTTCCAGCTGCGCGCCTGGAAGGCTTGCCAGAGCGTCACTGCCCCGGCCACGAGGATCGCCCAACCGATCATCACCTTCGTGACGATGGAGCCGATGACCGGGAAGACGACCATCAGCGCGCCGATGACGCAAAGGACAATCCCCAGCCAGAACACGCGCCCGCGGTTCTCGCGCAGCTGTTCAAGCAGGTCATTCGGCATCCGGTTCATCGGGTCGGACATGGTGCCCCCGTGGCGTCATGGGGATGGGCAGGGTTCAACCGCGCTGGTCCGTGCTGCGGACCCGGATCGGCTCGGCCAGACGGACCGGCAGGGGCCGACCGCCCTGGTCGTCGTCGTCATCATCGGCCATCGACATGATCGAGATCCCAAACTGGACCCCGGCAAAGACGATGCCGTTGAAGATCCACATCATCAGCACCGCGACGATGCCCATCGAGGACCCTGTGACAAGCCCGCGAAGGCCCACAACATCGAAGGCCAGCAACAGGCTGACGAACACGGCCGAGGCACCAAAGCCGATGGCGCAACTTTTGATGTAGAGTTTGATCAGGTCGGGCGTCTTGTGCTTTTGCATGACAGACCTCCTTTCGTGAAACAACGTAACATCACGCGGACACCTGTCCAGTGCCGCTGCTGGCGGCGGCGGCGATTTGCCGTGGCCCCGCGGCCAACGGCTTGGCATTCCCCGGCCGCCTGCCTAGTGTCGCGCCATGTCGCGCGATGCCCTTACATTTTCGGACGACCAGGCCGAGGCCTGGGATGCGATCTCCGGCGCGCTGCGCACGGCAGGCGTGGACCTCACGGCGGGCAAGACGACCCCGCCGCGTGAGGGCGACGCGGGGCGCATGCTGGCGGTTCTGGGCAAGGCGGGCAGCGGCAAGACCATGCTGCTGGCCAGCCTCTACAGCAACCTGAAGCAGGCCGGGGTGCGCGTGGTTTCGGGCGACTGGGAAGGCCGCCGGCGCAAGGATCAGCGCACGCTGGCCATTCTGGCCCCCACCAACAAGGCCGCCAGCGTGCTGCGCAATCGCGGCGTGCCCGCCACCACGATTCACCGTATCCTCTATACCCCGGTCTATGACCCGGAATACGAAAAGGTCGCCGCCTGGCTGGCCGGCGAGGGCGATCGCCCCGAGATCGAGGGGCTGTCGGACACGGCCCTGGATCGCGCCTGGGAGTCCTACCAGGGGCACAACTCCGTGCCCGCCGCACTGGCTGCCGCCGGGCTGCGCGGCTCGGATTTCATCACCGGCTGGAAGCGGCGCGACGACCCGCTCGATATCGGCTTCGTCGACGAAAGCTCGATGCTGGACGCCCGGCAACTGGAGGACCTGCAAGAGATCTTTCCCACCCTGATCCTCTTCGGGGATCCGGCCCAGCTGCCCCCCGTGAAATCAGAAGGCGGGGGCATGGTCTTCGACGGGCTGCCGGACAAGGACAAGCGCGCGCTTCACCGCATCCACAGACAGACGGCGGACAACCCGATCCTGGACCTGGCCCACGCGCTGGCCGACCCGATGCTGGATTTCTACGGCTTCGAGCGCATGGTCGAGGAAATCGCGGCGCGCGACGACCGCGTGGTTCTGGCCCAGCGGGTCGAAACCGACCTGATGGCCCGCTCTCCGGTGCTGGTCTGGCGCAACGCGACGCGCATCCGGCTGATCCACGCCTTTCGTGCCGCTCATGGCGCCCCCGAGGATTCGCTGCTGCCCGGCGAACCGCTGATCTGCGACGGCATCGAACTGCCGCTGAAACATCGCAAGAAACGGCTCGACCTGGAGGCACGCGGCCTGATCAAGGGCGCGCAGGTGATCTACAAGGGGCCGGGGCGCAAGCCGGGGTTCAGCCGCCTGCACGTCATCGGCGCCGAAGACCCGCAGGTCAGCGCCGCCTCGATCGTCAAGATCGAAAGCCAGGTCGCCGATGAGGAACCCTTCATCCCCTTCGCCGCCCGCATGGGGGCCACCTTCCTGCACGGGGCGGCGGTGACCATCCACAAGGCGCAAGGATCGCAGTGGCCCGCCGTGCAGGTTTTTGCCCCCGACATCGAGGTGGCCAGCCGCATGGGCCGCGTCGAGGCCGGCCAGCCGCTGTGGAAACGGCTTGCCTATGTCGCCATCACCCGCGCCGAGGAGCGCCTGCACTGGGTGGTGCGCAATCGGCTGGCCCGTCCCGACGCGCCCCTGACCACCAACGATCTGGAGGCCCCAGCAACGCCGTTTGAACTGGACGCCGAGACGCCGTGACCGCGGTGTCGGTCCTACCGCTGCAACATCCGGAAGGCTGTCGAGGCGCTCCAGCCCGCGGCAATGGCGATGGCCAGTGACATCAACCCGTAAAGTAGCGGTTGGTTGCGCGACATCTCGTAGAGCCAGCGTTCCAACCCCACCTTGTTGACCGCGATGGTGCTCTCGTAGACATCCACAACCGTGCCGTCGCGGGTCAGGAAGATACGTGTCCGGTAGGGACCTTCGGTCAGGTTCGCGGGCAGCGTGACCTGCCCGCGAAAGAGTGTGTCCTCCTCCAGATCCACGGCGGCCTCCAGCACCTGGTAAAGACCCGCACGTTCGCGGATGCGAATGAGCGCGTCGGTGAAGGCCGTGGCATCCGCTACCGTCATTGGGGCACCGACGGACCGGATGGCGCGCGGCATGCTGATATCGTAGCGCAGGTCCTCCACCTCGCGCAGGGCCGCATCCAGCGGCGCGGAACTGAGCACCGCGTAGAAGGACGGGGCCGCGTCCACCTCGACGGCATCGACATTGGCCCAGATGCCCGCGACCCGGTCCTTGCGGCGCACAGTGACGCGTTCCGAAGGGCCGGCCAGGGTCATGATGACCTCCAGTTCGGTCTGGTCGGGAATCGGCGCCTCGCGCTTGATGGCGCCGAAGACAAGGATTTCGGACCCGTCGAAGGTGGCGGTGATCGCCACCTCGTCACGCGACAGCCCCAGCACCACCTCTTCCGCCCGCAGCGGCGCGGCCAGAACCACGAACAGGACCAGCCAGCGCAGCATCAGTGCCCTCCCCCCGACGAGCCGAGCGAATAGATTTCCGAGGGAGTCAGCAGCAGATCGAGCGCGAGCTTGCCGCAGACCACAAGAACCATGGCCGCCAGCAGGATGCGCAATTGCTCGGCCTTCATGCGCGTACCGATCCGGGTGCCGATCTGCGCACCGATCACCCCGCCGACCAGCAGCAGCACCGCCAGCACGATATCCACCGTGAAATTCGTGGTGGCATGCAGCAGGGTGGTGAAGGCGGTCACGAAGATGATCTGGAACAGCGAGGTTCCGACAACCACCTTGGTCGGCATCCCCAACAGGTAGATCATCGCGGGCACCATGATAAAGCCGCCCCCCACCCCCATGATGGCCGCCAGGACGCCCACGAAGACCCCCACGATCAGCGGCGGGATCACCGAGATATAAAGCCCCGAGACCCGGAACTTCATCTTGAAGGGCAGGTTGTGGATCCAGGTGTGGCGCCGCCGTTCGCCCCGCGAGACGCCCCCGGCACTGCGGGTGCGCAGCAGCGCGCGCAGGCTTTCGAGGAACATCAGCCCGCCGACCACGCCCAGGAAGACCACATAGGACAGCCGCACCAGCAAATCGACCTGGCCCTGCGCCTTGAGATAGTTGAACAGCAGCACGCCCAGCGCAGCCCCCACCAGACCACCCACAAGGAGCACGGTGCCCATCTTCAGGTCCACGGTCTTGCGCCGCAGGTGCGCCAACACGCCGGAGAAGGACGAGGCGACGATCTGATTGGCCTCGGTCGCCACGGCCACCGCCGGGGGGATGCCGATGAAGAACAGTAGCGGCGTCATCAGAAAGCCGCCGCCCACGCCGAACATGCCCGAAAGGACACCCACCATTCCGCCCAGTCCCAAAAGGAGAAAGGCGTTCACCGAGACCTCGGCTATCGGGAGGTAGATCAACATATCCCAAATAGCCATGCCACGGGGGCGAGCGCAACTCAAAGGTCGGAAAAACCGCGCCCTACAGCGCCCGCAGAAGCCCCCGCAACACCTTTTCCAGCTTGGCCGCCCCCAGCGGCGCCATGGCCTTGGTATGGGCATGGCTGATCGCCTCGTCGCTCATCCCGGCAGCCATGTTGGTGATGGTCGAGATGGCAGCGCAGCGCAGGCCCAGGAAGCGGCCGAGGATCACCTCGGGCACAGTGGACATGCCCACCGCGTCGGCGCCCATGCCGCGAATCGCACGGATCTCGGCCGGGGTCTCGAAGGAGGGACCAGAATACCAGGCATAGACGCCGTCGTGCAGCCTGACGCCCCCCGCCTTCGCGGCATTTTGCAAAGCGACGCGCAGGTCGGGATCATAGGCTGCCGTCATGGGAACGAAGCGCGCCTCGCTCGGCTCGCCGATCAGCGGATTGAGGCCCGAGAAATTGATGTGGTCGGACAGGCACATGATCTCGCCCGTGGGCATGTCCGGGTCCAGCGACCCGGCGGCATTGGTGGCGATCATGGCCTCGGCGCCCAGGGCCTTGAGCACCTCGAGCGGCAGGCGCATGATGTCGCCGCGGCCGGTCTCGTAGTAGTGCGCGCGGCCGCCGAAGACGGCAACGCGCTGGCCTTCCAGCTGGCCGATCACCAGCTGCGGGACATGGCCCGAGACGCCCGCCGCGGGAAAGCCCTCAAGCTCGTCATAGGGGATCGAGACGCCATCGACCGCGCCGGACAAGTGCCCAAGCCCCGAGCCCAGGATCAGCCCCAGCCGCACCGGGGCATCGCCCGCGACCTCGCGGATGGTCGCGGCAAGGGCCTCAGCGTTCCTTGACATAGGGCTGCGCGATCGAGGCCGGCGGCATCGCCCGGCCAATGAAACCGCCCAGGATGATGACGGTCAGGATGTAGGGCAGCGTCTGCGTGAATTGCACGGGAATGGTGAACAGACCGAAGACGTCAATGTCGGGATAGAGGTTCGCGACAGCCTCGAGCAGGCCGAACAGAAGACAGGCCCCCATGGCGTGGATGGGGCGCCACTTGGCAAAGATCAGGGCGGCCAGCGCGATGTAGCCGCGCCCCGCGGTCATCTCCTTGCCAAAGCCCGCGGCCTGCGACGTAGACAGGTAGGCCCCGGCGATCCCGCAGAGCAACCCGGTGATCAGCAGCGCCTTGAACCGCATGCCCACCACCGAGATCCCGGCGGTGTCCACCGACGACGGGTTCTCGCCCACCGCGCGCAGGCGCAACCCGAATCGGGTGCGGAACAGCACCCACCAGACCAGCGGCACGGCCAGGAAGGCGACGTAGACCAGCGGCTTGTGCCCCGAGATCAGCTCGGAATAGATCGGCCCCAGCACCGGCACGCCGCTCAGCGCGTCGGCGAGGGGCAGCGTGATCTCGCCGAAGCGGGCGCCGCCTGCCAGCACCGGGGTCTGCCCGCCCTGCCCGTAGATCGCATCGCCCACCACCACCGTCAGGCCCGAGGCGAGGAAGTTGAGCGCCACGCCGGAAATGATCTGGTCCCCGCGATACAGGATCGACGCCACGCCGTGGATCATGGCGAAGACCAGAGAGGCGGCCATGCCCGCGGCCAGCCCCACATAGACCGAGCCAGTTTCGTAGGCGATGGCGGCGGCCACGAAGGCCGAGATCAGCATCTTGCCCTCCAGCCCGATGTCGACAATGCCCGAGCGTTCGGAAAACAGCCCCGCCAGGCAGGCCAGCAGCAGGACCGTGGACAGCCGCAGAGTGGAATCGAGCGTCAGGAGGAATTGCAGGAAATCCATCAGTCGGACCTCTTCGCGTAAAGGCGCAGGAAAATGCGTTCGATCGGATCACGGGTCATGTTCACCAGCGCCCCGGTGAAGATGATGATGAGCGCCTGGATCACCAGCACCATCTCGCGGCTGATCTGCGGCATTTCCCACATCAGTTCGAACCCGCCCTGGTTCAGAATCCCGAACAGGAACGCCGCCAGAACGATGCCGAAGGGATGGTTGCGCCCCATCAGGGAGACGGCGATCCCGAGAAAGCCCGCGCCCTCGACGAAGTCCTTGATCAGCCGTTCCTGCTGGCCCATCACCGCGTTGATCGCCATCATGCCCGCCAGCGCGCCCGAGATCAGCATGGCGATGATCGTCACCCGCACCGACGAAATCCCGGCGTAGCGCGTGGCGCCGGGGGAATTGCCGAAGGCGCGGATCTCGTAGCCGATGCGCGACCGCCAGATCAGCAACCAGACGAGCACCGCCGCCGCGATGGCCAGAAGGAAACTGATGTTGGCCGGGGCGGACTTGTTGAAGGCGATACCGAAGGGCTGGAGCATCTCGTGGAAGGTCGGCAGACTCGCACCGTCGCTGAAGCTGCGCGACTCCGGCACCTGCTGGCCCGGCTTCTTGAGCGCGCCGTTCAGAAGGAAACCGATGATCGCGGCTCCGATGAAATTGAACATGATCGTCGTGATTACGATATGGCTGCCGCGCTTGGCCTGCAGGTAGGCCGGGATCGCCGCCCAGCCCGCGCCGAAGGCCGCGGCGCCGATCACCGCGACGGGCAAGGCCAGCGTCCAGTGCGGCCAGTCCACCGCCAGCAACACCAGCGCGGCGCCAAGGCCGCCCAGCGCCGCCTGCCCTTCGGCCCCGATGTTGAACAGCTTGGCGTTCATGGCCACGGCGAAGGCCAGCCCGGTAAAGATGAAATTGGTCGTGTAATACAGCGTGTAGCCGATGCCGCTGGTCGAGCCCAGGGCGCCCTTGACCATGAAATAGATCATGTCGAAGGGGTTCTGCCCGATCGCCAGAACCACGAGGCCAGCAACGATAAATGCCAGGGCGATGTTGATCAGCGGCACCAGGACAACGTCCGCCCAGCGGGGAAGTTCGGTCATACTCAGCCCTCCTTGCGCGCCGCGCCGCTAGCCCCGGCCAAACGCGCCTCGACCTCGGCGACCGAATGCTCGCCCTCGGTGTCGGTGATCCCGGCCATCAGCAGACCCAGTTCCTTTTCATCCGTCGCATCGGGCAGGCGCTCGCCCATGATGCGCCCGTCAAAGATGACGGCAATGCGATCCGACAGCCCCAGGATCTCGTCCAGCTCGACCGAGACCAGCAGGATCGCATTGCCCTCATCGCGCAGCTCGATGATACGCTGGTGGATGAACTCGATGGCGCCGATGTCTACGCCACGGGTCGGCTGACCGACCAGCAACAGGTCGGGGTTGCGCTCGATCTCGCGGGCCAGCACCAGTTTCTGCTGGTTGCCGCCCGAAAAGCTCTTGGCGGCCAGGTCCGGGTCTGGCGGGCGCACATCGAACCTGTCCATCTTGGCCTGGGTCTCGGCACGGATTACGCGGTTGTCCATCAGCAGGGCGTTCGTCTGGTAGGTCGGGTCGTGATGATAGCCGAGGGCGATGTTTTCCCAGGCCCGGAAGTTCATAATCAGGCCCTCGTTCTGGCGATCCTCGGGCACATGGGCGATGCCATCGGCGCGGCGGCTCTGGCCGTCGGACTGCGCGCCGGTCAGGTCGATGGGGCTGCCGTTGACCCGGACTTCGCCGGTGGCCGTCTCGTAGCCGCCCAGAACCTCGAGCAGTTCCGACTGGCCATTGCCGGCCACCCCCGCGATTCCGAGAATCTCGCCGGCGCGGATATCAAAGCTGACATCCTTGATCCGGTGCACGCCCGCGCTGTCGGTGACGTTCAGATCACGCACCTGCACGATGCTCTCGCGCGGCTTTGCCGGGGTCTTGTCTACGCGCAGCAGGACCTTGCGGCCGACCATCAGTTCGGCCAGTCGGGCCGGGTCGGTCTCTGCGGTCTTGACGGTCGCGGTCATCTCGCCGCGGCGCATGACGCTGACGGTATCGGTGGTCTCCATGATCTCGCGCAGCTTGTGCGTGATCAGGATGATCGTCTTGCCCTCTTCCTTGAGCCGGGCAAGAATCCGGAACAGCTGATCGGCCTCGGCCGGGGTCAGCACGCCCGTGGGCTCGTCCAGGATCAGGATGTCGGCCTGGCGGTAGAGCGCCTTGAGGATCTCCACCCGTTGCTGCATGCCCACGCCGATTTCCTCGATCAGGGCGTCAGGGTCCACGTTCAAACCGTATTCCCGGGCAAGGTTGGTCAATTCGTCCCGCGCCTTGACCAGCGAGGGCATCAGCATCTCGCCCTCCTCTGCACCCAGCACGACATTTTCCAGCACGGTGAAGACCTTCACCAGCTTGAAGTGCTGGAACACCATGCCGATCCCGGCGCGGATGGCGGCCTGGCTGTCGGGGATCTCGGTCTTCCGGCCATTGATGAAGATCTCGCCCGCATCGGCCTTGTAAAAGCCGTAGAGGATCGACATCAGCGTGGATTTGCCCGCGCCGTTCTCGCCGATGATGCCGTGAATCGTGCCGGGCATCACCCGGATCGAGATGTCCTTGTTCGCCTGCACCGAGCCGAAGGACTTCGAGATGCCCTTCAGTTCGATGGCGGGTGCGGTCTCGGTCATGACACTCCTTCCCCCGGGCGCTGTCTGGCCCCAGCGCGCGGGGCCGCGCCGATCTCTCAGCGCGGCCCCGGCAATCCTACCCCGTGGCCAACCTTCAGAAGTTCAGAACCGGGCAGCTTTCATTGCTGTTGTAGTTGTGAACCTCGATCTCGCCCGCCGCGATCCGGTCAGCGGCCTCGTCGACCGCTGCCTGCATATCTTCCGTGACCAGCTCGGCGTTGTTGTCGTCGAGCGCATAGCCCACCCCGCCGTTGTCCAGCGTCATGATCTTCATCTCGCCGGTCTCGATGTCGTCGCCGGCCATGAAGCTCTGGTAGATCACATTATCCACGCGCTTGAGCATCGAGGTCAGGACCTGGCCGGGGTGAAGGTAGTTCTGGTTGCTGTCGACACCGATGGACAGGATGTCCTCGTCCGCTGCCGTCTGAAGCACACCGACGCCCGTACCGCCTGCGGCGGCATAGACCACGTCGGCACCCTGGCTGATCTGCGCCAGGGTCAGTTCGGACCCCTTCACCGGATCGTTCCAGGCGGCGGGGGTGGTGCCGGTCATGTTGGCGATGACCTCGGCGTCCTCGTCCACAGCCTTGACGCCCTGGGCATAGCCACAGGCGAAGTTGCGGATCAACGGGATGTCCATGCCGCCAACGAAGCCGACGGTATCAGTCTCCGAGGCCATGGCCGCCATCATGCCCACCAGGTACGATCCCTGCTCCTCGGCAAATAGAACCGATTGCACGTTCTCGGCCTCGACCACACCGTCGATGATCACGAAACTGGTGCCGGGATACTCGGGCGCGATATCCGACAGCGGGGTCGCCCAGGAGAAGCCGGGCATGACGATGGGGTTGTTGCCATTCTCGGCAAACCGGCGGATCGCCTGTTCGCGCTGCGCGTCGGACTGGATCTCGAACTCGTCGTAGGAGTCACCGGTTTCCTCGGCCCAGCGCTGTGCACCGTTGTGCGCAGATTCGTTGAAGGACTTGTCGAACTTCCCGCCGAGGTCGAAGATCAGGGCAGGCTCGGCCAGGGCGGCACCGGCCGACAGGGCCAGCGCGGCGCTTGCGCCAAGGAATTTCGTCATGAGGGTCATGTGTCTCTCCCGGTTTGTCGTTGTCCGGCGCGGCCTGGACGGCCTGCGCCGCAGTGAAGCGAGCCGATCGCTGTCATGCGCAATTTAGGCAACGGGCGCGGGCGGCGGTCAACCGGTTTTTGCGCCGCAGCAGCGCGGAGCACGGCCTGACCTAGGGTCAGAGGCACCTTTCAAGCATGAGGGCGTCCACCGCGTCACCCGTCGGGCGGGGATAATAGCCCGACCGCGCGGCGAAAGCGCGATAGCCCTGAGCGGTGTAAAGTCCCAGCGCCGCGGCATTGTCGGCGGCCACCTCGAGGATGACGCGGCCGGCCCCTGCCCCGCGCGCACTGCCTTCGAAGTCGGCCAGCCGGGCCCTGGCCAATCCCTGGCGCCGGTGTTCGGGGTCGGTGAGCACCAGAAATATCTCGGCCTCATCGGCCACGACCTGCCCGATAACGCAGGCCTGCCCGTCCCCGAAAACCAGCGCACCGGGACGCGCGACAAGCGCGGCGAACTCGGCCGCGGACCACAGGCGCGCGCCGGGCATGGCCCGGGCCATCAGGCCGGCCATCTGATCGGGTGTCATGACAGGATCACCGGCCCGGGATCACGCGACGGCGCGGCATCGGCAGGCCGCGCATAGCACGGGGCCGGGCGGGCAATCGCGCCGCCGCGCGCAAGGCGGCAGGCCGCGATGCGTGCCATGGCTGCAAGGGTGGCCGGCCAGTCGGGGGCGGGTGCCGCGCCGGGTTCCAGCCGCACGGCCTGCGGCCGGGTGGCCTCGAAACGCTGGCGGTAGACGCGGTCGCGCGGGGCCGGAAGCACCACCTCAACAGGTCGGGGCCTGTCGCGGGCCAGCGCCTCCAGCGTCGTGACCCCGATGGCCGGAATGCCCAGCCCCAGCGCAAGCCCACGCACGGCGCTGACGGAAATGCGGATGCCGGTGAAATTGCCGGGTCCAGTGCCCACGGCCAACGCGGACAGGTCGGACCAGTCAAGGACGGCGTCGGCCAGCACCGCACCCAGCAGATCCATGAGCCGCTCGCCCTGCCCACGCGCCATCTCTTCGATCCGCAGATCGGTGATGTCATCGCCGCACAGCAAGGCGGCGGCGCAATGCGCCGCCGATGTGTCGAAGACAAGAATGTTCGGGGCGGCCTGCATCGATGATACGCGGCTCGGATCAGGCCGCGATGGGCCGGACTTCGATCACCTCGGGAATGTAGTGGCGCAGCAGGTTCTCGATGCCCATCTTCAGCGTCAGTGTCGAAGACGGACAGCCCGCGCAGGCCCCCTGCATGTGCAGGTAAACGATGCCGCGATCAAAGCCGTGAAAGGTGATGTCGCCGCCATCCTGGGCCACGGCGGGGCGCACGCGGGTGTCCAGAAGATCCTTGATCTGGTCGACGATCTGGCCGTCCTCGCCCTCGTGCTCGGCATGGGCCGAGGCGGCGCGTTCCCCCTCGATCACCGGGGCACCCGACTGGTAATGTTCCATGATCGCGCCGAGGATGGCAGGCTTCACATGGTCCCATTCGACCGCGTCCTGCTTGGTCACGGTCACGAAATCCGTGCCGAAGAACACGCCCGTCACACCCTCGACCGCAAAGATGCGGCGGGCCAGCGGGCTGGGCCCCGCGGCCTCGGGGCTGGGAAAATCGGCCGTTCCATTGTCCAGGACGGCCTGCCCGGGCAGGAACTTCAAGGTGGCAGGGTTAGGTGTGGATTCGGTCTGTATGAACATGGGGCCATTCCTTATCGCGTTGGTCAGATATGCGACCCTGCACGCGCGAAGTCAAGGTGATTTAGAACGGTTCCAATCTGATTGGACCCGCAAGGGCGCTTTCAGAGTGCGAAAGACAGGGGCCGGCCCCGCTGGACCGGCCCCGCATGACCTGTCTGGTCCCACGCCCTTACATGGCGTCGTCCTCGATCTCGGTCATGGCGGCCATCTCGCCGTCAATCATGACCACGGCCATCACGTCGCTGCGCGGTTCCTGATCCAGATCGACGCGTACATCGGAATTGGCGCCCGCGTTCAGGTCCACGGACGCCAAAAGCTCACCCCGCTCGCCGGTGTGATAGTCATAGACGTCCAGCGTTCCGGCGCTCTCGGCTGTCACATTGTCGATCGTCAGCGTCGTGCCTTCCTCCATCTCGCCGGTGACGCCGAAGTAGCTGTCGGCGGTTACCACGCCAGCGGTGGTCATCAGTGCAGCGGCGGTGGCAGGGAGCCATTTTCTGGTGAACATCTTGAGGTCCTTTCTGCCCGTTGCGGGCGGATTGGAGTTCGAAACAACCGCACTCTTTCGTTGCGGCTCGCCGAGTAGGTGGCCGCCTGTCAGCGGCTCGAAAAGGGGGCGTGCAGTCACGAAGTGTTCATCCGGATTTGACCAAGCAATGCTTGAAAGTATTCACCAACCAAGGTTTATCGCCTGGCGGTGGTCACAGGCTCGTCGCGACACAGGCCTGTGTCGCGCCGCGTGTCCGACCCGCCCGCTCAGGTGATCGCTTCGAGGCGTTCCTTGGACATGTCGCCCGGCACGATGGTGATGGGCACCGGCAGCGACCCGGCACTCTTGGTCAGTTGCGTGACCAGCGGCCCGGGGCCCTTCTTGTCAGTGCCCGCCCCCAGGACCAGCACGCCGATCTCGGGGTCCTCCTTGACCTGGTCCAGGATCTCGGCCACCGCCTCACCCTCGCGGATCACCAGTTCCGGGTCCAGCCCCTGCTTGTCACGCATCCACTTCGCGAAGACCTCGAAATGCACCTCGATACGCTCGCGGGCCTCGGCGCGCATGACCTCGCCCACGCCGATCCAGTGGTTGAATTCGTCCGGCGGGATGATCGAGAGGATCTCGACCCCGCCGCCCGACTTGGCCGCGCGCATGGCGGCAAAACGCATGGCGTTGAGGCATTCGCGGCTGTCATCGAGGATTACGAGGAACTTGCGCATTGTGACTCTCCCTTAGCCGGTTGAGTTTGGCCGAGGCCGCGGGTTGGCGCAAGGTCTTCAACCACTGGCGGCCCAGTCCCAGTAGAGGTCGCGCGCATGGCGGGTGACGGGGCCGACCTGGTATTGGCGGTCATCGAAGGCCGTCACCGGGGTCACCTTCTGCATGTTGCCCGACAGGAAGACCTCGTCGGCCTGCCGCGCGTCCTCGAAGGTCAGCACGCTTTCGTGCACCGTGAGCCCGTCGGCGCGCAGGTTGGCGATATGGCGGGCACGGGTGATCCCGGCCAGGAAGGTGCCGTTGGGGATGGGGGTGAAGACCTCGCCATCCTTGACGAGGAAGACATTGGCGGTGGCGCTTTCGGCCAGGTTGCCCATGGCATCGGCGACCAGGGCGTTCTGAAACCCCCGGCTGCGGGCCTCGGCCAGCATGCGGGCATTGTTGGGATAGAGGCAGGCCGCCTTGGCGTTGACGACTGCATCCTCAAGCACCGGGCGGCGAAACCGCGTGGTTGTGACACCGATGGTATGGTCGGCCGGCGGCATTGGAATCTCTTCAAGGCAGATGGCAAAGCCCGGCGTCCCCTCGCCCGGCACGATGGCGGCCATGCCGCAGGCCCGGCCCCAGTACATGGGCCGGATATAGACAGCCGCCCCCGGAGGATAGGCCGCAAGCCCCTCGTGGATGATCTCGACCATCTGACGGGTCGAGACATGCGGAGCGAGCATCAGCGCCTCGGCCGAGTGGTTGACCCGCGCGCAGTGCTTGTCGAGGTCCGGCGTCAGGCCATTCACGAACCGCGCCCCGTCAAAGACGTTCGACCCCAGCCAGGCGCCGTGATCGGCCCCGTTGATGACCGGGATGTCGCCCTCGTGCCAGGTGCCATCGAAATAAGTGCGGATGTTGGTGCCCGTCGCCATGTGCTGCCCTTCGGTTATGCGGTCGCGGCGACGGTAGGCGGCCCCCTGCACCAGGTCCATCGAAAATGCGCCCGGGCCGGGGGACCCGGGCGCACTCGGAGGGGGCCGGTGGGGCCGACCCGGGCCGAACGAAGCGGGCAGGTGTCGCCGGGCCCCGGATCACCGCGGGACAGGCCGATGATCCGAGCTGAGATATTGGGGTGAGTCGGATTCAGTTTTGTGACGCCGGCCCTTCGACAGGCGGTCAGAACGCCTCGGGCCAGGCCGCGCGGGCCATGTGGTCGAGCACGGCATTGACGAACTTCGGCTCATCGCCCTCGGGGAAGAAGGCCCGCGCGACGTCAACGTATTCGGTTATGACGACCCTTGGCGGGGCATCCTCGCCGGTCAATTCGGCACCCGCCGCGCGAAACAGGGCGCGCAGGGTGGGGTCGATCCGCGCGATGGGCCACTTGGCGACAAGCGCACGGTCGGTGGCTTGGTCGATCCGGGCCTGCAGGTTGATAGCCCCATCGAGGATCGCGCGGAACAGGTCCAGATCGCCCTCGGCCATCTCGACACCTTCGTAGGTTGCGCCAAAGCGATGGGCCTCGAACTCACGGGTGATCCCCTCGACAGTCTGGCCGCTGCTTTCCATCTGGAACAGCGCCTGCACGGCGTAGAGCCGCGCGGCGGACCGCATCCGGCGTTTCTGATTGTTGGACAGGATCATGTCAGCCCGTGCTGTCTGGATCGGTGGAACCGGCCAAGAGGATATCGCGTGTGAAGCCCACCCCCGTCTCGGCGCGGCCCCACTTACGGGCAAGCGCGATCAGGTGCAAGGCCGCCCCGGCGGCCCCGCCGCCCTTGTTCTGGTCATCGGGATCGGCGCGCACCGCAGCCTGGCCATGGTTTTCCACCGTCAGGATGCCGTTGCCGATGCACAGCCCCTGAAGCCCCAGCAATTGCAGGGCGCGCGAACTGTCGTTGCAGACGGTCTCATAATGCGTGGTCTCGCCGCGGATGACGCAACCCAGCGCGACGTAGCCGTCGAAATCGCTCATCCGCTCGGCGATGCCGACGGCCGGCGCGATCTCGAGCGCACCGGGCACCTCGACGGTTTCATGGGTTCCGCCGACCTTCTCGATCTCGGTGCGGGCGCCGGCCAGAAGATCGTCGGCGATGTCCTTGTAATAGGGCGCGATGACGATCAGCAGCTTCGGCGCCTCGTCAAAGGTCGGAAGGTCGAGACCATGATGCGATGTGGCAGCCATTAGCCAAGCTCCGATATCTTGCGGGTTCCGACGATTTCCAGCCCGTAGGCCTCCAGCCCGACGACCTTGGGCTTGGGCGAATTGGTCAGCAGGACGATATCCGACAGCCCCAGCGAGGACAGGATCTGTGCGCCAAGCCCGTATTGGCGCAGCGTCCTGGGGCTGACCTCGTCGCCCGCATCCATCTTCATCGAGGTGTCGCGCAGCAAAACGACAACGCCGCGCCCTTCTTCGGCGACCGTGCGCATGGCATCGCCGAACTCATCCGCACGCCCCTTGGGGCCGGTGCCGACCACGTCGAGCATCGGGTCCATCGCGTGCATGCGCACCAGGACCGGGGCATCACCCGAGATATCGCCCTTGGTCAGCACGATATGTTCGTCACCATGGGTTTCGTCGGTGTAGACGCGCATCTGCCACTGACCCCCGAATTCGCTTTCGATCACCTCTTCCTTGCAGACCCGCACGAGATTGTCGTTGCGGCGGCGATAGGAGATCAGATCGGAGATGGTGCCGATCTTGAGACCGTGCCGCTGGGCGAAGGCCACAAGGTCGGGCAGCCGCGCCATGGAGCCATCCTCGTTCATGATCTCGCAGATCACGCCGCTGGCGTTCAGCCCGGCCAGACGACTGATGTCCACCGCCGCCTCGGTATGGCCCGCCCGGACAAGAACACCGCCCTCCTGGGCGCGCAGCGGAAAGACATGGCCCGGCGTGGCGATGTCCTGCGGCCCGTTCGACGGGTCGATGGCCACGGCCACGGTGCGCGCGCGGTCGGCGGCGGAAATGCCGGTGGTCACCCCCTCGCGCGCCTCGATGGAGATGGTGAAGGCGGTCTCGTGGCGGCTGCTGTTATTGGTCGACATCAGCTCAAGCCCAAGAGCGTCGATCCGTGTGCCCGGCAAGGACAGACAGATCAGCCCGCGCCCATGGGTCGCCATGAAGTTGATCGCGTCCGGGGTCGCCATCTGGGCCGGGATCACCAGATCGCCCTCGTTCTCGCGGTCTTCGTGGTCGACGAGGATGAACATGCGCCCGTTGCGGGCGTCGTCGATGATCTCCTCGATCGGGGAAATGGCATCCCCCCAATCCTGTTCGACCGGTCCGGGGGCTTCGAAGCTTTGTGTCATGGCTGTGGTCCTTTCGGGCGTCAGGGGGCCAGATAGACAGTCCGGGCCGGTTTGGAAAGGCCAGATAGGACCTCACGGCGCTGCGACAAAAGTCGCGCGCCGGCATGGGAAACGAAAACGGGCGCGGCCAGCTGACCGCGCCCGCTCGTCATGCCCCGGCCGGATCAGCCCTCCAGCACGTCCTCGAAGGTGCGCAGGCCGGTGCGCGGGGCCTGGACCAGCACGGCCATGTTGCCCGGCTTGTGTGCGTTGCGCAGCATCTTGGTATGGGCCTGCGGGATCTCGGCCCAGGGAAAGACCTCGGACATGCAAGGATCGAGGCGGCGCTCGCACATCAGGCGGTTGGCCCCCGCGGCCTGCTTGAGATTGGCAAAATGGCTGCCCTGCAGGCGCTTCTGGTGCATCCACATGTAGCGCACGTCGAAGGTGCAGTTGAACCCGGTCGTGCCCGCGCAGATCACCACCATGCCGCCCTTCTTGACCACCAGGGTCGAGACCGGAAAGGTCGACTCGCCCGGGTGTTCGAAAACCATGTCGACGTTCACGCCCTTGCCGGTGATGTCCCAGATGGCCTTGCCAAACTTGCGCGCTTCTTTCAGCCACGCATTGTATTCCGGCGTGTTGACCGTGGGCATCTGGCCCCAGCAATCGAACTCCTTTCGGTTGACGACGCCCTTGGCACCCTGGTCCATGACGAACTGGCGCTTGTTTTCGTCTGATATCACGCCGATGGCATTGGCACCGGCGGTATTGGCCAGCTGGATCGCGTAAGACCCCAGCCCGCCCGAGGCGCCCCAGACCAGCACGTTCTGCCCGGGCTTCAATTCATGTGGGTGATGGCCGAAAAGCATTCGATAGGCCGTTGCCAGCGTCAGCGTATAGCAGGCGCTTTCCTCCCAGGTCAGGTGCCGGGGGCGCGGCATCAGCTGCTGGGCCTGCACGCGCGTGAACTGCGAAAAGGACCCGTCTGGGGTTTCATAGCCCCAGATGCGCTGCGTGGGCGAGAACATCGGGTCGCCGCCGTTGCATTCCTCGTCGTCGCCATCGTCCTGGTTGCAGTGAACCACGACCTCGTCGCCGACCTTCCAGGTTTTCACCTTGTCACCCACGGCCCAGACGATGCCTGCTGCGTCGGAACCGGCGACATGGTAGTCGGCCCCATGTCCGTCGAAGGGGCTGATGGGCTGGCCCAGACCCGCCCAGACACCGTTGTAGTTCACGCCCGCCGCCATCACCAGCACCAGCACCTCGTGGCTGTCGATCTGCCAGGTGTCGACCACTTCTTGCTGGAAGGAGTGTTCGGGCTCGCCGTGCCGGTCGCGGCGAATGGCCCAAGCGTACATCTTCTTGGGCACGTAGCCCATGGGCGGGATCTGACCGATTTCGTAAAGGTCCTTTTCCGGGGCATCATAGTTGACCGGGGGCGTCTGATCGAGGGCCATGGGTGTCTCCGTCGGCTGTCATCACGGTTCGCCGCGCCGCAGAATCGGCGCGTTATCGGAGGGATAACGGCGTGCGCGAAACATTGCAACCAAAGCAGAACATTTTTTGAAACTTTATGTCTTTTCTGTTTCCGCGATTTTGGGCGCGGCGCGGCCGCGGTCCGGGTCGTCGGGGAAATGATGCGCGATCGAACGGGCGTAGAACCCCAGGATATCGGTGCGGCCTTCGTCCATGGTCAGCGCGCCCTCCGCACCCGCGGAAACCAGCCCGCGACAGGCCAGAATTTCGATCCCGTCCGCGACAACCTCGTCCACCGGCCGGCGCGGCATAACCGCGCCGGCGTTTTCCAGACCGCCGACCAGCCGGTCGAGATGCGCATGCACCTCGGCCCGCGATGCAGCCCCGTCCAGCAGTGCATGGGCCACAAGGGGCACGGGCAGAAGCGGCACGACCTCGGCGATGCGGTCCATCAGGGTCCGGGCCAGGGCCTGCACATCCGAAGGATCGGCCATCTCGCGCAGCGACAGGGGCGCGCCGAAACTGACCGTGGCCGTACCGAAGCGGCGGAAGCGGCGCGTGATCCGCAGGCCCAGGTGGCGCAGAAGCCGCGACGCGGCGGGCAGCAGCGGCGGACGGAACCGCCGCTTGCCGGTCTTTCCGGCGTCCAGAAGGATCTGATCCTCCAGAACCCGATCATAATTCAGGCCGACCGGGACAAAGACAATATCGCGCCCCTGGGGCTCGTAGGTCGAGGTGATATAGGACAGGATACCAAGACGCGCCGGGCCCAAGCCCCCGGTCAGGCTCAGCCCGCCTTCGGGGAACACGGCCTGTGTCACGCCGCCTTTGGTCGCCAGTTGCACATAACGCGCCAGTACGCGCCGATAGAGATCACCGCGGGACCTGCGCCGGATGAAATAGGCCCCCATCATCCGGATCAGCGACGAAAGCGGCCAGACCCGCGCCCATTCCCCGACGGCATAGGACAGGGCCGAGGTCTGGCTGACCAGATGGGTGACCAGGACATAATCCATGTTCGAGCGGTGGTTCATGACGAAGATCACCGTCGCCTCTGGGTCGATGCCGTCATAGAGCTCACGCTCGAACCGGCCGACCCGCACATGATACATTGACTGCGACAACCATTTCGCCAGCCGCGCTCCGAACGTGAAATAAAGCGTTGCCGAGAAAGAGGGCACAATCTCGCGGGCATAGCGGCGGGCGCGTTCGAAAGCGACGTTTTCCGGCACGCCGTTGCGGCGCGCGTGATCGTTGATCGCCTCGGCCACCTGCGGATCATAGACCAGCCGCTGGATCATGTCATAGCGCCGGGCCAGCTTGAATGGCTCGATCGGCTTCTGCAGGCGTTCGTTCAACTGCGCGACGACCTTTTCCGCGCGCCGGCGAAAGAACCAGCGCACCGAGGGAAACAGGAAATGCGACGCGAAGGTCACCGCCGCGAACAGCAGGATCAGCAGGAAAAGCCAGAGCGGCAGGGTGACCATTTGGAACATGTTCGCCACGGTGGCAGGAAACCGGCGAGGGGTAAATGCGCACATGCCGCGATGCAGCGAATTGACAGCGCCATAAAATGTCCGGTAAACCGGCTTTCGACGTAAGAAAATTACCCGGATTGATTCACACCCCTGTGTCACCGGACCGAAATCGCGAGGACCAACATGTCGCAAACGCCGCAAGATGCCCCCAAGGATCGCCCCTGGCTGTTCCGCACCTATGCCGGCCACTCCACGGCGACGGCGTCGAATGCGCTCTATCGGTCGAACCTGGCCAAGGGGCAGACCGGGCTGTCAGTGGCCTTCGATCTGCCCACCCAGACGGGCTATGACAGCGATCACGAACTGGCCCGCGGCGAGGTTGGCAAGGTCGGCGTGCCGATCTGCCATCTGGGTGATATGGCGACGCTCTTCGACAAAATTCCGCTGGACCAGATGAACACCTCGATGACGATTAACGCCACGGCCCCCTGGCTGCTGGCGCTCTATATCGCCGTGGCCGAGCAGCAGGGCGCGGATGTGTCGAAACTGCAAGGCACGGTGCAGAACGACCTGATCAAGGAATACCTCAGCCGGGGCACCTACATCTGCCCGCCCGAGCCCTCCCTGCGGATGATCACGGATGTCGCGGCCTACACCCGCGAACACCTGCCCAAATGGAACCCGATGAACGTCTGTTCCTACCACCTGCAAGAGGCCGGGGCGACGCCGGAACAGGAATTGTCCTTCGCGCTGGCCACGGCCACCGCCGTGCTGGACGACCTCAAGACCAAGGTCAGCGAAGAGGATTTCCCGGCCATGGTCGGGCGCATCAGCTTCTTCGTGAACGCGGGCATCCGCTTTGTCACCGAGATGTGCAAGATGCGCGCCTTCGTGGACCTGTGGGACGAAATCTGTCGCGAGCGTTACGGCGTCGAGGATCCGAAATTCCGCCGTTTCCGCTATGGCGTGCAGGTCAATTCCCTGGGTCTGACCGAGCAGCAGCCCGAAAACAACGTCTACCGCATCCTGATCGAGATGCTGGCCGTGACCCTGTCGAAAAAGGCCCGCGCGCGGGCGGTGCAATTGCCGGCCTGGAACGAGGCATTGGGTCTGCCGCGCCCCTGGGATCAACAATGGTCCCTGCGGATGCAGCAGATCCTCGCCTTTGAAACCGACCTTCTGGAATACGACGATCTGTTCGAGGGCAATCCGGCGGTCGAGGCCAAGGTCGCCGCGCTCAAGGACGGCGCACGCGCCGAACTGGCCCAGATCGACAGCATGGGCGGGGCCGTCGGCGCCATCGACTACATGAAATCGCGTCTGGTCGAATCCAACGGCGCACGCATCTCGGGCATCGAGGGCGGCGAGACCGTCGTGGTCGGCGTCAACCGATACGAGAGCGGCGAGCCGTCTCCGCTGACCAGCGGCGAAGGCTCGATCATGACGGTCGATCCGCAGGTCGAGGCCGACCAGATCGACCGGCTGAACGCCTGGCGCGCCAGCCGTGACAGCGCCGCCGTCAATGGGGCGCTGGCAGACCTGCGCGCAGCCGCGACATCGGGCAGCAATATCATGCCCGCCTCCATCGCCTGCGCGAGGGCCGGTGTCACCACCGGCGAATGGGCCAACGTGGTGCGCGATGCTTTCGGACAGTACCGGGGGCCCACCGGCGTCTCGTCCAACCCCTCGAACCGGACCGAGGGGCTCGAGGATCTGCGCGACATGGTCGATGCGGTCTCGGACAAGCTTGGCCGCCGACTCAAGTTCATCATGGGCAAACCGGGGCTGGACGGCCATTCGAACGGTGCCGAGCAGATCGCCGCCCGCGCCCGCGATTGCGGCATGGACATCACCTACGACGGCATCCGCCTGACCCCGGACGAGATCATCGCGGCGGTGCAACGCAACGATGCCCATGTCGTGGGACTGTCCATTCTCAGCGGCTCGCATGTGCCATTGGTGGCGGATTTCATGGAAAAAATGCGCGCGAATGGCCTCGGCCATGTACCGGTTGTTGCGGGCGGAATCATTCCCGACGAAGACGCCGAGCGGTTGCGCACCATGGGCGTTTCCCGCGTCTATACGCCCAAGGATTTCGAGCTCAATACCATCATGCGCGACATCATCGAATTGGCGGACCCGGGACCGATCGCCGCGGAATAACGCCTAATTCCACCCTTGAGCAAAAATTGTAGCCTTTTGTTCAGGCTTGCTATAAAACTGCTTCACATTTCAGGCTGTGGTGCCTAATTGGTATAATGAAAACTGGCAAATCTGGGATAAGCAAATGTCACTCGACTTGAAAAGCATGACCCGCAAGGAGCTTGAAAAACTCCGCGGCGAAATCGACAAACAGATCGAACAGCTCACGCAGCAGGACCTCAAGAAGGCGCGCGAAGCTGCTGAAAAGGCCGTCGCCTCGATGGGGTTTTCGCTCGACGACGTCGTCGGCCCCTCGGGCAAAAGGAAGACGCGCGGGTCCGGGACGAGCCGGAAATCGGCCGGAACGCCGAAATACGTCAATCCGGACAACCCGTCGCAGACCTGGACGGGCAAGGGCCGCCAGCCGAAATGGTTCAAGGACGCCATCGAAGCCGGCAAGTCGCCCGAAAGCATGGAAATCTGAAAAACCGCGGTGCCTGGGCCCCGTTTTTCGGGTCGCGGATCACCGTTTTCGCTGGCAGCCCCGACCGGGTATAACGATCCGGCCAAGGCTGTCCTGAGCCTTTTCGCCAGCCCGATGGTCATTCCGTTCGAGAAAGACTTGTTGGCAAACGGCCACCGGCCGCCAAACTTTGCAGCCTGACGCAGAAGACCAAGGGGGCACAGGATGACCATTCATATTGGCGCCGACAAGGACCAGGTCGCGGAAACGGTTCTCATGCCCGGCGACCCGTATCGCGCGAAATGGGCGGCCGAGACGTTTCTGTCGGATGTGGCCTGCATCAACGAAACCCGAGGAATGCTGGGATTTACCGGCACATGGCAAGACAACCGCGTGACGATCCAGGGTTCGGGCATGGGCATGCCCTCGATGTCGATCTATGCCAACGAGTTGATCCGCGACTTCGACGTGCAGACCCTGATCCGGGTCGGCTCCTGCGGGGGCATGCAACCGCATGTCAGGCTGCGCGACGTGATCCTGGCAATGACCGCCTCCTCGGTTGCCACCCCTTCCTCTACCATCTTTCGCGAATTCAGCTTCGCCCCCTGCGCCGACTACGGGCTTCTCGCGGCGGCCGAGCGGGCGGCGCGCGCCCGGTCCATCGACACCCATGTCGGCGGCATCTATTCCTCGGACACCTTCTATGACGAACGCCCCGATCTGGATGAACAGATGCGCCGGCACGGCATCCTGGGCGTCGAGATGGAGGCGGCCGAACTCTACACCCTGGCCGCGCGTCATGACCGGCGCGCGCTGGCCGTGCTGACCGTCAGCGACCACCTCGACACCGGCGCGGCACTGCCCGCCGAGGACCGCGAGCGCAGCTTTTCCGATATGATCGAGATTGCCTTGCAGGCGGCCTTTGCCTAAAGCACGTCGCAGAAAAGGGGGCACCGATTTTTCACGACCCGGACAGAGGTCCAGTGTCATAAAGCTAGAGTGGGTCGCCTGAATACGAACGGGCGCGACAGGCGCTAGGCCCCGTGACTGCCATCATAGCCGTTGACAGGCGGCGACGCCCAGCCCCGAAGCGCCCCGGCTGCCGGCTGGCGGCGCTCCATGCGCAGGGGATAGCAGGCCGCGGCGTCGCTGGAATGCTCGGCGCCGCAGTCGCCGCCCGGGCAGGCGCTCAGCACCGCCAGTAAATCCACCTCGGCCAGCAATTCGATGTGGTCGCCCGGCCGAACCGGGCTGGCCTTCATGAAATACTGGCCCGTGTCGCGGGTGAAACCGGTGCACATGAAGACGTTGAGCACGTCATGGACATGGCGTTCGGCCTCCTGCAGCGTCAGCCCGCGCGCTTCGGCCAGAGCGCGTGTCAAATTGGAATGGCAACAGTGGTGATATTGGCTGCCCGAAAGCAAATTGCCAGTGTATGGATCACAGCGCGTCCCGATCACGTCATGCACGGCACCGCCATGCTGGTCGATCCCGTACCAGGCCAATGTATCCCAAACCACCGTCGCCATGGGCCGCAGCGTCGGAAACGACGACCACAGCCGATCGCCCGTCGTCACATGGGTGCCATGCAGAGCGCGCGTCTTGCCGGAATAGAAGCGCTCGGCAAGGTCATGCGCGTTGAACAGGTTCAAATCGCCGACCTGCGGCCCCTCCACCGACATGATCCGCAACAGGGACCCGGCCGGCACCTCGATCGCCGCCGCCGCACGCGGGGCGACCGTGGCGACCTCCACGACCTCCGCCAAGCTACTGGCCGCCTGATAGAGCGCCAGGTCGGGGTGCGGCAGACCCGCTGTCGGATAGCAGATCACCGGGGCCACGGCCCGGCGCGCATCGGCATCATCAGGTTCCATGGGCGAAGCAAACACCAACGCTCGAGATTTGGCAATCGGGCTTCTTTGGGTCAAAAATACCGCCGCCGGAGGCCCCCGCCAAAGACGAGGCGACGCCCGGGTCAGAGCGTCGCCTTGCCGCTGTCCAAACGAGAGTGCGCGGTAGCGCTCCGGTTCGTTGCGCTACCACTGGCCTGGCTACGCCAACGCTGCTTGAGCACAGACCTGTCACGCCGCGGCCCGCGCATCTCAGACCTTGCGTTCGACCATCAGTTTCTTCGTCTCCGCGATGGCCTTGGCCGGGTTCAGACCCTTGGGGCAGGTCTTCGCGCAGTTCATGATCGTGTGACAGCGATACAGCTTGAAGGGGTCTTCCAACTGGTCGAGGCGCTCGCCCGTGGCCTCGTCGCGGCTGTCGATGATCCAGCGGTAGGCATGCAGCAGGGCCGCCGGCCCGAGGTAGCGGTCGCCGTTCCACCAGTAAGACGGGCAGGCGGTCGAACAGCAGGCGCACATCACGCATTCATAGAGCCCATCCAGTTTCTCGCGGTCCTCGATGGACTGCTTCCACTCCTTGGCGGGCCGGTTCGTCTTGGTCTCCAGCCAGGGCATGATGCTGGCGTGCTGGGCGTAGAAATGGGTCAGGTCCGGGATCAGGTCCTTGACCACCGGCATGTGGGGCAGCGGGTAGACCTTGATATCACCCTTCACCTCGTCGGCCCCGTAAATGCAGGCCAGCGTGTTGATCCCGTCGATGTTCATCGCACAGGACCCGCAGATCCCCTCGCGGCAGGACCGGCGGAAGGTCAGGGTCGGGTCGATCTCGTTCTTGATCTTGATGAGGATGTCCAGAACCATCGGCCCGCAATCCTCCATGTCCACCCAGTAGGTGTCCAGGCGGGGGTTCTGGCCGTCGTCGGGGTTCCAGCGATAGATCTGCACCTTGCGCAGGTTCGTGGCGCCCTCGGGCTTGGGCCATGTCTTGCCGGTGGTCATCCGGCTGTTCTTGGGAAGGGTCAGCTGGACCATGGCGGTCTGGCTCCTTTCAGGTCAGGCGGTCAGGGCTTCGGTTGCACAGCTTATGGCCTCGGGCCGCGCCAGCACCGTGCTGGTGATGGTGTTGCGCGAGGCGTCATCATCGGCGGCGACGATCTGTGCCAGTTCGGCATCGGTGGCATTGGCCACGACGCAGTCGGCCAGCGGGCGGGCCACGCGATCGGTCACGACGATGCCACCGGACAATTCAGTGCCGACCATGGCCGAGGTCAGCAGGGATGCCGCCTCGTCGGACGGCGAACTCGCGGTCATGCCAGGCATGTCACAGGCCGCCAATCCGGTGGCGGCGATCAGGGACAGGACGATCTTCTTCATCTCTTCTCACTCCTTGGTCTTCAGCGCAGGCGTGGCGGTCGGATCGGGGCCGCGCCGGTGCGGGAATAGACGCATTGGCGATAGACCTCGACCGGCTCACGCCCGACCAGGTAATCGGCCGTCACCCCGATTTGCGCCCCGGCAAAGGGGCCGTCGTTGCTATTGGCCCCGATGCTCACCCGGCCTGTCGGCCCCTGCGCGGCGCGCGCCCGTTCCTCGCAGATTTCCGCCGCCCGGTCCGGGCTGATCGGCTGCGGGGCGCAGGCCGCCAGGGCCAGCATGACGGGCGCGTGGCGCAGCATCAGAAGGTCCGTTCCTTCGGCGCGATCTTCTTGAGGTTGATGCCGCCCGCCTTCTCTTCGGTCAGGGGCGACTCGATCACCGGGCGATAGGACAGATCGACCTTCTCGTCGGCGACCCGCGCGATGGTGTGGACGCGCCAGGTCTTGTCGTCGCGCTCGCCATGATCCTCATGGGCATGGGCGCCTCGGCTTTCGGTGCGCGCCTCGGCGCCGCAGACGGTCGCCAGCGCATTGGGCATCAGGTTGGTCAGCTCCAGCGTTTCCATCAGGTCACTGTTCCAGACAAGGCTGCGGTCGGTCACCTTGATATCCGCCATCTTCGTGGCCACCGCAGTCATCTTTTCGACGCCGTTCTTGAGCGTGTCGCTGGCGCGGAAGACGGCGGCGTCCTCCTGCATGGTCTGCTGCATCTCGAGGCGCAGTTCGGCGGTCGGAGTGCCGCCATCGGCGTGACGCAGGCTGTCGAAGCGGTCGAAGGCCTTGTCGATCTCGGCTTTCCTCGGCGTCGGCACGGCGCTGTCGCGGTCCACCACATCGCCCGCGCGGATCGCCGCGGCACGCCCGAAGACCACAAGGTCGATCAACGAGTTCGACCCCAGCCGGTTGGCCCCGTGGACCGAGGCACAGCCCGCTTCGCCCACGGCCATCAGGCCCGGTACCACTGCGTTGGGGTCCTTGTCGGTGGGGTTGAGCACCTCGCCGAAGTAATTGGTGGGGATGCCCCCCATGTTGTAATGCACCGTCGGCAGCACCGGGATCGGCTCCTTGGTGACATCCACCCCGGCAAAGATCTTGGCGCTTTCCGAGATGCCCGGCAGGCGCAGGTTCAGCGCCTCGGCGGGCAGGTGGTTCAGGTTCAGGTGGATGTGGTCGCCCTTGGGCCCGACACCCCGCCCTTCTCGGATCTCCATGGTCATGCAACGGCTGACGTAGTCGCGCGGCGCCAGGTCCTTGTAGTTGGGGGCATAGCGTTCCATGAAGCGCTCGCCCTCGGAGTTGGTCAGATAGCCGCCCTCACCCCGTGCGCCCTCGGTGATCAGGCAGCCGGCGCCATAGATGCCGGTGGGGTGGAACTGCACGAATTCCATGTCCTGAAGCGGCAGGCCCGCACGGGCCACCATGCCACCCCCGTCGCCGGTGCAGGTGTGGGCGCTGGTGGCGCTGAAATAGGCCCGGCCATAGCCGCCGGTGGCCAGCACGACCATCTTGGCGGCGAAGACATGCATGGTGCCGTCGTCCAGTTTCCAGCACAGCACGCCCTCGCACTGGCCGTCCTCGGACATCAGCAGATCGATAGCGAAATACTCGATGTAGAATTCGGCCTTCTGCTTGAGCGACTGGCCGTAAAGCGTGTGCAGGATGGCGTGGCCGGTGCGGTCGGCAGCGGCACAGGTGCGCTGCACCGGGGGACCCTCGCCGAACTCGGTCGTATGGCCGCCAAAGGGGCGCTGGTAGATCGTGCCCTCTTCGGTGCGGCTGAAGGGCACGCCGTAGTGCTCCAGCTCGTAGACGGCCTTGGGCGCCTCCTTGGCGAGGTATTCCATGGCGTCGGTATCGCCCAGCCAGTCCGAGCCCTTCACCGTGTCGTACATGTGCCACTGCCAGTGGTCCGGCCCCATGTTCGACAGCGACGCGGCGATGCCGCCCTGTGCGGCCACGGTGTGCGAGCGGGTCGGGAACACCTTGGAAATGCAGGCGGTGCGCAGCCCCTGTTCGGCCATGCCCAGCGTGGCCCGCAACCCGGCCCCGCCGGCGCCCACCACGACCACGTCATATTCATGTGTTTCGTATTCGTATTCAGCCATGTCTCAGTCGTCCCGGGTCAAAGGGCAATGCGCACGATGGCGAAAACGCCGATCGCAGCCGCCGCGTAGGAAAGGCAGGTCATGCCGATGATCAGGGCCTTGCCGGCCAGACCATGGACGTAGTCCTCGATCAGAGTCTGCACACCACCCTTTAAGTGATAGAAGCCCACCAGCAGTGTCAGGATGCCGATGATCGCGGGCGTGGGGCGGCCGTAGTAGGCCAGCGCCTCGTCATAGCCCATGCCCAGCGCCCGCCCGAACGTGAAGACGAAAAGCGGCACGAGCCCGAGAAGGGCCACCGAAGTGACCATCATGCTCCAGTGGTGCTCTGTGCCCGACTTGGCGGTGCCAAGACCCGCGGCGCGCTTGCGGTCGGTCATGTAACGCATCGGACCCTCCTTACAGGATAACTGCGGTGAAAATCGTCAGGAGCACGGCAACGATCACCATGCCCTGCCCGAACATCTCGGACCGCTCGACATCAAGCATGTGGCCGCTGTCCCAGATCAGGTGCCGCAGACCACCCAGCAGGTGATACCAGATCCCGCCGACACTGAGAAACATGACAAGGTCGCCGAACCAGCTGGTCAGGACGCCGTTGGCGAGGGCATAGGCCTCGGGGCCGCGGGCCAGCGCGGCCAGCCACCAGACGACGAGCAGTGCCGAGATCAACAGGGCATTGCCCGTGATGCGCACGAAGATCGAGGTCATCGAGGTCCACTGCGGACGGTAGATCTGCAAGTGAGGCGAAAGCGGGCGGTTCCCGCGGTTCACGTCGGCCATGTAAGGCTCCCTTCTGTCATCGGGTCCATTGCGCCCCTCCGCCGGGCGACGGTATACAATGGCATATCAAACTCTTTGTAGCCATCTTGGCAGAAGAGTCACGCGCTTGCACAGGGGACATTAGGGGTAATCTTGCCGCAGGACAGCATTTTTCCACATTTGTGATCACTAGACTTGGGCGTGTGATCACGCACGCAGGTCCTGTCACCGCCCCCCTCACACCGGGACAAGCGCCCAGTAGTCGAGATCCAGCAACACGCCCGGCAGGTATCTGCCGTCCTCGCCATGGGCGTGGCCCACCTGCCCGTCCTTCGTCGCCACCAGCCGCAGGCGCAGCGCGCCAACGCCCGGCGAAGCGGTCTCGGCCTTGTCCAGAACCTCGGACCAAGCCTTGATCGTGTCGCCCGCGAAACATGGATTGGCATGCGCGCCGCCGTTCAACCCCACGATCATCTGCGCATTGGCCAGCCCGTTGAAGGACAGGGCCCGCGCCATGGAGATCACGTGCCCGCCGTAGATCAGCCGGCCCTCGGGGCGGGTGGTCAGGTCAAAATGCACCTTGGCGGTATTCTGCCACAGCCGCGTGGCCATCATGTGCTCGGCCTCTTCGACGGTGACGCCGTCCACATGGTCGATCACCTCGCCCACCGCGTAGTCGGCCCAGCGATGCGGCTCCCCGGCCAGGGTGAAATCGTAACCCGTGAAATCCAGTCCCGCGGGGATCGTCAGATCCTCGACCGCCAGGGCGGTCTTCAACTCGGGCACGATGGTTTCGGGCGCGGGCGCCTCCGGGTCGCGCTTGCGCACCATGACCCAACGGACGTAGTCCATCACCGCCGCGCCGCGCTGGTTGCTGCCGGTGGTGCGCACCCAGACCACGCCGGTCTTGCCGTTGGAATTCTGCTTGAGGCCGATAACCTCGGAGGACGCGCGCAGCGTGTCACCCGCATAGACGGGCCGCAGCCAGCGCCCTTCGGCATAACCAAGGTTCGCAACAGCGTTGAGCGAAATGTCAGGCACGGTCTTGCCAAATACGACGTGAAAGGCGGCCAGGTCATCCAGCGGGCTTTCGGGCAGCCCGCAGGCGCGGGCGAACGCATCGGACGAAAACAGCGCCTGCCGCGCCGGATAGAGCGCATGGTACAGCGCCCGTTCCCCGGCCCCGACGGTGCGCGGCACTGCGTGCTCGATCACTTGGCCCGGGGTATAATCCTCGAAGAAGCGGCCCGGATTGGTCTTGGTCGTCATTGCTGCCCCAGCTTCATGTCGGGGTGATAGTCCCCCTCGATTTCCTTGGTCACTGCCTGGCCACAGCGCAGCACGCCGTTGGCCTGGTCATAGGTGTATTGCGGATCGCCATGGAGCTCCCATCCCTTGGACAGGGCCTCGGACACCTTGTGGCAAAAGGCCGATGTATCATCGGCCGTAAGGAAACGGTAAAGCGTCATGGCCTCACCGCGAGAAGGGCCAGACGCCCAGCCAGGCGTGGATGGCGGCGGTCACCGTGAAGGCCACGACCGTGATGACGACCAGCAGAACATTGCGCTTGGGGTCCCCCGGCGCGGGGCGGTCCCAGGCCTCGGCCCGGTTGATCACCGCGACCTCGGCCCCGGCCCAGAGCAGCATCGACCCGAAGAGCACGATCGACGCCAGGTCGCCGTTGACCAGCAGGTGCGCCACGGCCCAGATCTTGACCGCGAGCAGTTGCGGATGACGCAGTCTGCCCCGCAGGCTGCCGGTGGTGGCGGACAGCCCGAACACGAAAAAGGCAATGAGCATCAACAGGTTGTTGATGTGCACCATGAAACTGGGCGGATACCAGATGTTGACGAACGCCGCGCCCCGATAGCCGATCACCATCAGCACCAGACTGACCACAAGGACCAGCGCCAACAGGCCCTTGCCCTTGTCGCCCATGCGGGCGCGCGGCTCCGGTGCCAGGCGTTTGAAAAGGTGGGCGCCCACCCAGAGAAGGATGCCAAGGATAAGTAGTGTCATGCCGATTCCAGTTCCGAGATTGCCTCTGCCTTGGTCAGGGTCGCGCGGGCGGTCTCGACATGCAAGTTCTCGACGATCTTTCCGTCCACGACGGCAACCGCCTGCCCCTCGGCGATGGCCGCGTCGTAGGCCGCGATCTGGCGGCGGGCGGTTTCGATCTCGGCTTCCGTGGGGGCGAAGACGGCATTGGCGATCTCCAGTTGCGCCGGGTGGATCAGGGTCTTGCCGTCCATGCCGAAATCGCGGCCCTGCTCGCATTCGGCGCGCAGGCCCTCGTCATCCTTGAAGGCATTGTAGACCCCGTCTAGCACCACGACATCATGGGCACGGGCCGCCAGAACGCAGGTCTGCAACGCGGTCCAGAGCGCGGCGCGGTCGGCTGTGCTGCGGGTGCCCAGGTCCTTGGCCAGGTCATTTGTGCCGATCACGAACCCCGCAAGCGCGGGATGCGCGGCGATGGCGGCGGCATTCAGGATGCCCGACGGGGATTCAATCATGGCCCAGACCGGCGTGTTCGGCACCAAGGCTGCGACGGCGTCGATGTCCTGGGGGCTGCTTACCTTGGGCAGCAGCACCGCGTCACACTCCATCGCGGCCACCGCGCGGGCATCCTCGCCCCCCCAGTCGGTGTCCAGCGCGTTGATCCGTACCACGCGCAGCCGGGGCCCATAGCCGCCCTTGCCCAGTTCCTCGGCCAGCGTGGCGCGGGCGGCGGGCTTCTCGTCCGGGGCGACGGCATCCTCAAGATCGAAGAGGATCACATCGGCCGCCAGCTCGCGGGCCTTGTCCAGCGCACGAGCCTTGGAGCCGGGAATATACAGGGCCGAGCGGTGAGGTCGGGTCATGGTCTGGCCTCCAGGTAACAATATTGCGCGGAAAGGGCCACATTCGTTGCGATCATGCAAGCCGAAAATGCGGCATTGCAGCAAGACCTACCCCGCAAGGCCACCGCTCAGACCGTCCCAGATCAGCTTGATGGAAATGCCCAGAAGCGCCCAGGTCACGAAGCGGAAGAACAGCGCCTCGGGCAGAACCCTTACCAGCCGGAACCCCACAAAGACCGCCAAGACCGCTGCCGGGGTCAGCATCGCGGCGACGCGCAGGTTATCCAGGCCCAACTGGCCCAGGGCAGCATAGGGTACCAGCTTGAGCGCGTTGACATAGGCAAAGGCGATCGTCGTGGTGCCGGCAAAGGCCAGCTTGGACAGGCGCATCGGCAACACCCAGACCTGCCAGGGCGGGGCGCCGGAATGGCTCACGAAACTGGTGAAGCCGGACACCGAGGTCCAGAACAGTCCGGACGCCTTGTTCGCGGGGCGGGCGGGGGTATCGCGCCCGCGACCCAGCAAACGGCTGGCGGCGAAACTCGCGCCGATCCCGCCGATGATCAGCCGCACCATCCATTCGGGCACGATTTCTGCGGTGGCCCAGCCAATCCCGGTTCCGATGGTCAGCCCCACTACGCCGATGGCCAGGACGCGCCGGTCGAAGGCATGGCGATAGGCCCAGACCCCGAAGACATCGGACACGATGAAGACGGGCAGCATTAGCCCGGCGGCCGTCACCGGATTGATGACCAGCGACAGCAGCGGCACCGACAGCATCGCGACCGCGGGCAGGCCACCCTTGCTGAGCCCCACGCTGACCGCGGCCAGCAGCGCCAGCGTCCAGAACAGGGGTCCTTCCATCGCGTGTCCATCCTCCGGGCCTTTGCGGGAATCAGCGCCGCCGCCGGGGCGTTTGCCGGCGCGGGGTCGCGCCGCCGCGCGCCCGCTTTAGCGCAAACAATCGCGCGGCAACAGCACCCTGCCCGGTCAGGCTTGCGCGGCGGTGTGCAAAGGACTACCCAAGCGGTCACAATACACGGAACGGACAGAGGATCCCTTCACCATGGCCAGACCCAAAATTGCCCTTATCGGCGCCGGTCAGATCGGCGGCACGCTCGCCCATCTCGCGGCGATCAAGGAACTCGGCGACGTTGTGCTTTTCGACATCGCCGAGGGCACCCCCGAGGGCAAGGCCCTCGACATTGCGGAGTCCGGCCCTGCCGAAGGGTTCGACGCCACGCTCAAGGGCACACAAGACTATGCCGATATCGCCGGGGCCGATGTCTGCATCGTCACCGCCGGCGTGCCGCGCAAGCCGGGCATGAGCCGTGACGACCTGCTTGGCATCAACCTCAAGGTCATGAACGCCGTCGGCGAGGGCATCGGCAAGCATGCCCCCGATGCCTTTGTCATCTGCATCACAAACCCACTGGACGCCATGGTCTGGGCGCTGCGCGAGTTTTCGGGCCTGCCCCGCGAAAAGGTCTGCGGCATGGCAGGGGTGCTGGACAGCGCCCGCTTCCGGCATTTCCTGGCCGAGGAATTCAACGTCTCTATGAAGGATGTCAGCGCCTTCGTGCTGGGCGGGCACGGCGACACCATGGTGCCGCTGACGCGCTATTCAACGGTGGCCGGCATTCCCCTGCCCGACCTCGTAAAGATGGGCTGGACCACGCAGGACCAGCTCGACGCGATCGTGCAGCGCACCCGCGACGGCGGGGCCGAGATCGTCGGCCTGCTCAAGACCGGCTCGGCCTTCTATGCGCCCGCGACTGCCGCCATCGAGATGGCCGAGGCCTATCTCAAGGACCAGAAGCGGCTGCTGCCCTGCGCGGCCCATGTCGACGGCGCCTACGGGCTCAACGGCTTCTACGTGGGCGTACCCACCGTGATCGGCGCGGGCGGCATCGAGCGCGTGGTCGAGATCAATATGAACAAGGACGAGCAGGCCATGTTCAACCACTCGGTCGACGCGGTCAAAGACCTTGTCAGCGCCTGCAAGGGCATCGACGAGTCCCTGGCCTGAGACCCGCCGGACAGAGCCTTGAAGGGGCGCCCCTGCGGGTGCCCCTTTTTGCTGCGCAGCCGAAACCCCGGCACCGTCACAGGCGGTGTGGGTGATTCTGTCGCAGCCCGCCGGGCCATAGTTTCAGGATACCGTTGTATACCCAATTTTGTGATCACAGCAAATGAGGTGTGATCACAAATGTCGCTTTTTCCCGGCCATCAGAAAGATAGTCCTTTTGGCCGCCGGGTCCGCTATGTTTGATCTCCGGTAAATCCATCTGATCGAGGGACAACCATGAACATCCACGAATATCAGGCAAAGGCTCTGCTGCGCTCCTACGGGGCGCCTGTCAGCGACGGGCGTGTTGTCCTGAAGGCGGAAGAGGCCAAGACCAAGGCGGGGGAACTGGACGGCCCGCTCTGGGTGGTCAAGGCACAGATCCACGCAGGTGGCCGCGGCAAGGGGTCCTTCAAGGAGGACAGCGCCGGCGAGGCGGGCGGCGTACGCCTGGCCAAATCGGTGGAAGAGGCCGCCGACGAGGCGCGCAAGATGCTGGGCCGCACCCTGGTGACCAAGCAGACCGGCCCCATCGGCAAACAGGTCAACCGCATCTACATCGAGGATGGCTCGGGCATCGAAACCGAGCTTTACCTGGCCCTGCTGATCGATCGCGTGACCAGCCGCGTGTCCTTCGTGGCCTCGACCGAGGGCGGCACCGACATCGAGGAGGTCGCCGAGAGCACCCCCGAGAAAATCCTGTCCTTCTCGGTGGACCCGGCCACCGGCTATCAGCCCTTCCACGGCCGCCGCATCGCCTTCGCCCTCGGGCTGGAAGGCCCGCAGGTCAAGCAGTGCGTCGCGCTCATGGGCACGCTCTACAAGATGTTCGTCGAAAAGGACATGGAACAGCTGGAGATCAACCCGCTGATCGTGACCGACAAGGGCGACCTGAAATGCCTGGACGCCAAGATGGGCTTTGACGGAAACGCCATCTACCGCCAGTCCGACATCGGCGAGCTGCGCGACACCACCGAAGAGGACTCCAAGGAACTGGAAGCCTCCAAGTACGACCTCAACTATATCGCGCTCGACGGCGAGATCGGCTGCATGGTCAACGGCGCGGGCCTGGCCATGGCGACCATGGACATCATCAAGCTCTATGGCGCGGAACCGGCCAACTTCCTCGACGTGGGCGGCGGCGCGACCAAGGAAAAGGTCACCGAGGCGTTCAAGATCATCACCTCGGATGACAACGTCAAAGGCATCCTGGTCAACATCTTCGGCGGCATCATGCGCTGCGACGTCATCGCCGAGGGCGTGGTCGCGGCCGTCAAGGACGTGGGTCTGACCGTGCCGCTGGTGGTGCGCCTCGAGGGCACCAATGTCGAAAAGGGCAAGGAAATCCTCCGCAATTCCGGGCTCAACGTCATTGCCGCCGATGACCTGAAAGACGGCGCGCAGAAAATCGTCAAGGCAGTGAAAGGCTAACCCAGATGGCAATCCTCATCGACGAAAACACCAAAGTCATCTGTCAGGGCCTGACCGGGTCGCAGGGCACCTTCCACACCGAACAGGCCGTCGCCTATGGCACGCGGATGGTCGGCGGCGTCACCCCCGGCAAGGGCGGCACCACGCACCTGGACCTGCCGGTCTTCAACTCGGTCCACGAGGCGATGTTCGAGACGCAGGCCAATGCCTCCGTCATCTACGTGCCGCCGCCTTTTGCCGCCGACTCGATCCTCGAGGCGATCGACGCCGGGATCGAACTGATCGTCTGCATCACCGAAGGCATCCCGGTGCAGGACATGGTCAAGGTGCAGCGCGCGCTGGAGGGCTCCAGCAGTCGCCTTGTCGGGCCGAACTGCCCCGGCGTCATTACGCCCGACGCCTGCAAGATCGGCATCATGCCGGGCCACATCCACAAGCGCGGGTCGGTCGGCGTTGTCTCGCGCTCGGGCACGCTCACCTATGAGGCGGTCAAGCAGACCTCGGACATGGGACTGGGCCAGTCCACCGCCGTGGGCATCGGCGGCGACCCGATCAAGGGAACCGAACACATCGACGTGCTGGACATGTTCCTGAACGACGACGAGACCCAGTCGATGATCATGATCGGCGAGATCGGCGGCTCGGCCGAGGAGGACGCCGCCGAATTCCTGGCCGAACAGAAGAAGAAGGGCCGCTGGAAGCCCATCGCCGGCTTCATCGCCGGGCGCACCGCACCTCCGGGCCGCCGCATGGGCCATGCCGGTGCCATCGTCGCCGGCGGCAAGGGCGACGCCGAAAGCAAGATCGAGGCGATGAAATCCGCCGGGATCGTCGTCGCGGACAGCCCTGCCACGCTCGGCGAAGCGGTGATGGAAGCCATCAAGAAGGGCTGAACCCGAAAGACAAGGATATGAGAGACCCTGACAAACACCAGGCCCGGACGCGGAAAGAGGCCCTTGCCTCGGCCCTTTTCGTCGCGTTGTGCCTGTGTCTGGGTCTGATCGTTCTGGCCGCGCAGGCCCGGGCCGCCACGCCCGGGCCCGTTGCGCATCCGGGGGGCGCCAACCCCTGCTGCATCAAAAGGTAGTCGCGCCATGACCGACCAATCCCCCAACGACGTCTTCCATGCCTCCAGCTTCATGCAGGGGCACAATGCGGAATACATCGAACAGCTCTACGCCAAATACGCCGCCAACCCGGGCGCCGTCGACGAAAGCTGGCGCGCGTTCTTCAAGGCCCTGGGCGACACACCGGCCGACGCCAAGGCCGAGGCCGCGGGCCCCAGCTGGTCGCGCCCCGATTGGCCGCCGCAGCCCAATGACGACCTGACCGCGGCACTGGACGGACAGTGGCCCGCCGACCCCAAGGAGGCCAAGGCCGCCGGGGACAAGATCAAGGCCAAGGCCGAGGAAAAGGGCGTCGGCCTGTCCGAAGAGCAGGTCCGCCATGCAGTGCTCGACAGCATCCGCGCGCTGATGATCATCCGGGCCTACCGCATCCGCGGACACCTTGTGGCCGATCTCGACCCGCTGGGCATGCGCGACCAGACCCCGCATCCGGAACTCGACCCCAAATCCTACGGGTTCGAGGACAAGGATATGGACCGGCCCATCTTCATCGACAACGTGCTGGGGCTGGAAGTGGCCTCGATGCGCGAGATCCTGGCCATCGTCCAGCGCACCTATTGCGGCACCTTCGCCCTGCAATACATGCACATTTCCGACCCCGAGCAGTCGAGCTGGCTGAAGGAACGGATCGAGGGGCTGGGCAAGGAGATCGCCTTTACCCAGAACGGCCGCAAGGCGATCCTCAACAAGATGGTCCAGGCCGAGGGCTTCGAGAAATTCCTGCACGTCAAGTACATGGGCACCAAGCGGTTCGGCCTGGACGGGGCCGAAAGCCTGATCCCGGCCATGGAACAGATCATCAAGCGCGGCGGCAGCCTGGGGCTCAAGGACATCGTGATCGGCATGCCGCACCGCGGCCGGCTGAACATCCTGGCCAACGTCATGGCCAAGCCTTACCGCGCCATCTTCCACGAATTCCAGGGCGGCAGCTTCAAGCCCGAGGACGTAGACGGATCGGGCGACGTGAAATACCATCTCGGGGCCTCTTCGGACCGGGAATTCGACGGCAATTCGGTGCACCTGTCGCTGACCGCGAACCCCTCGCACCTCGAGGCCGTGAACCCGGTTGTCCTGGGCAAGGTACGTGCCAAGCAGGACCAGTTGAACGACACCGACCGCACGGCCGTCATGGGCATCCTGCTGCACGGCGACGCAGCCTTCGCGGGCCAGGGCGTCGTGGCCGAAGGCTTTGGCCTTTCGGGTCTGCGCGGCCATCGGACGGGCGGCACCATGCACCTTGTCGTGAACAACCAGATCGGCTTTACCACCGCGCCGCATTTCTCGCGCTCGTCACCCTATCCCACGGACATCGCGCTGATGGTCGAGGCGCCGATCTTCCATGTGAACGGGGACGACCCCGAGGCCGTGGTTCATGCCGCCAAGGTCGCCACGGAATTCCGCCAGAAATTCCACAAGGACGTGGTCATCGACATCATCTGCTATCGCCGCTTCGGTCACAATGAGGGCGACGAGCCGATGTTCACCAACCCGATCATGTACAAGAAGATCAAGCAGCAGAAGACCACGCTGACCCTGTACACCGATCGGCTGGTCAAGGACGGGCTGATCCCCGAAGGGGAGATCGACGAGCAGAAGACCAAGTTCCAGAGCTACCTGAGCGACGAGTTCGAGGCCGGCAAGGACTATCGGCCCAACAAGGCCGACTGGCTGGATGGCAAGTGGTCCGAAATGGACCAGAAGGACGAGAATTACCAGCGCGGCGAAACGGCGATCAAGAAAGCGACCTTCGACGAGATCGGACGCGCCCTGACCACGGCGCCCGAGGATTTCACGACCCACAAGACGGTGGCGCGCCTGCTCGAGACCAAGCGCAAGATGTTCGACACCGGCGAAGGCTTCGACTGGGCCACCGCCGAGGCACTGGCCTTCGGCAGCCTGATGGTTGAGGGGTACCCGGTCCGGTTGTCCGGGCAGGACAGCACGCGCGGCACCTTCAGCCAGCGGCATTCGGCCCTGGTCAGCCAAGAGACCGAGGACCGCTACTTGCCGCTCAACCACATCCGCGAGGGGCAGGCCCGCTATGAGGCCATCGACTCGATGTTGTCGGAATACGCGGTGCTGGGCTTCGAGTATGGCTATTCGCTGGCCGAGCCCAATGCGCTGACCCTGTGGGAGGCGCAGTTCGGCGATTTCGCCAACGGGGCGCAGATCATGTTCGACCAGTTCATCAGTTCGGGCGAGAGCAAGTGGCTGCGCATGTCGGGCCTGGTCTGTCTGCTGCCCCACGGCTGGGAGGGCCAGGGCCCCGAGCACAGTTCGGCCCGGCTTGAACGCTTCCTGCAGATGTGCGGCGGCGACAACTGGATCGTGGCCAACTGCACCACGCCGGCCAACTACTTCCATATCCTGCGCCGGCAGTTGCACCGCACCTATCGCAAGCCGCTGATCCTGATGACCCCGAAATCCCTGCTGCGCCACAAGCTGGCCGTCAGCACCGCCAAGGAGTTCCAGACAGGCAGCAGTTTCCACCGCGTCCTCTGGGACGATGCGCAATACGGCGTGTCGGACACCAAGCTCGTGGCGGATGACAAGATCAAGCGCGTTGTCATGTGTTCGGGCAAGGTCTACTACGACCTGCTGGAAGAACGCGATCACCGCGGCATCGACGATGTCTACCTGATGCGGTTCGAGCAGTTCTACCCCTTCCCGGCCCAGTCGGCGGTGAAAGAGCTTCAGCGCTTTCCCAACGCCGACATGGTCTGGTGCCAGGAGGAACCCAAGAACCAGGGGGCCTGGCTCTTCATGGAACCCAACCTCGAATGGGTCCTGACCCGCATCAAGGCCAGGCACACCCGCCCGGTCTACGCGGGCCGCCCCGCCGCCGCGTCGCCCGCCACGGGCCTCGCCTCGCGCCACAAGTCCGAACAAGAGGCGCTCGTGAACGACGCGCTGACCATCGAAGGGAAATGATCCAATGACCGAAGTCCGTGTTCCCACCCTGGGCGAAAGCGTCACCGAAGCCACGGTGGCCACATGGTTCAAGAAGCCCGGCGACAATGTCGCCGCCGACGAGATGCTCTGCGAGCTGGAGACCGACAAGGTGACGGTCGAGGTGCCCGCGCCCGCCGCCGGAACCCTGTCCGAGATCGTCGCCGGCGAGGGCGAGACTGTGGGCGTCGATGCGCTGCTGGCCCAGATCAGCGAGGGCGGCACCCAGACCGAGGAGACCCCGGCGGCCAAGGACGATGCCGCACCCGAGGCCGCGCAAGAGGCGCCCGAGTCGGGCGGCGGCAAGATGGACGTCATGGTGCCCACCCTGGGCGAGAGCGTCACCGAGGCGACCGTCTCGACCTGGTTCAAGAACCCGGGCGAGGCCTTCGACGCCGACGAGATGCTCTGCGAACTGGAGACCGACAAGGTCTCGGTCGAGGTACCCGCCCCCGCCGCCGGTGTCCTGACGCAGGTGCTGGCCGAGGAGGGCAGCACCGTTGAGGCCGGCGGCAAGCTGGCCGTGATGTCCACCCAGGGGGACGCCGCCCCAAAAGACAGCGCGCCCAAGGAACAGGAGTCGGCCCCCGCCGCCACCGGGTCTGAAAGCAGCACCGGCAAGGATGTCGAGAACGCCCCCTCGGCCCGCAAGATGATGGCCGAGAACGACCTCGCCGACGTCAAGGGCACCGGCAAGGACGGCCGCGTCATGAAAGAGGACGTGCTCAAGGCCCTGTCCGAGCCCAAGGCGCAGGAGGCGCCCGCCGCCAAGGCCCCGGCCCGCGCGCCGGTCCCCGCCGACGACGCCAGCCGCGAGGAACGGGTCAAGATGACCCGCCTGCGCCAGACCATCGCCCGCCGCCTGAAAGAGGCGCAGGACACCGCGGCGATGCTGACCACCTACAACGAGGCCGACATGGGCCCCGTCATGGACCTGCGCAACGAATACAAGGACCTGTTCCTGAAGAAACACGGCGTGAAGCTGGGCTTCATGTCGTTCTTCGTGAAGGCCTGCTGCCATGCCCTGCGCGAGGTGCCCGACGTCAACGCCGAGATCGACGGCGATCACGTCGTCTACAAGGACTACGTGCACATGGGCGTCGCCGTGGGCACGCCCAACGGGCTGGTCGTGCCGGTGCTGCGCGACGCACACCTGAAGAGCTTTGCCGCCATCGAGCAGGAGATCGCCGACCTGGGCACCAAGGCCCGCGACGGCAAGCTGGGCATGGGCGACATGCAGGGCGGCTCTTTCACCGTCTCCAACGGCGGGGTCTACGGCTCGCTCATGTCCTCGCCCATCCTCAACCCGCCGCAATCGGGTATCCTGGGGATGCACAAGATCCAGGAGCGGCCCATGGCCGTGAAGGGCCAGGTGGAAATCCGCCCGATGATGTACCTGGCGTTGAGCTACGACCACCGCATCGTCGACGGCAAGGGCGCCGTGACCTTCCTGGTGCGCGTCAAAGAGGCCCTGGAAGACCCGCGGCGGTTGCTGATGGATCTGTAATTCTGGATATGGAATTGCTAACCGGTTGCGAAAGCCACGGAATGGGGAAGCACTGTACGGGGACTGATTTCATGTTCTTCAACAAGCGTAAGAAATGGAACTCTCAAGTTGCGTCTTTGATGCCGACATTCGGCCTAGACATTCAGCAAATGGGTGTGATGTCAGCTCTCGAGTCTTTGGACCTCGTGTATCCAAAGGGCTTTAGTCCTCAGGAAGCTGCGCTCTATTTGGCATACGTGACATATAACTCGCTTCTCAGCAAAGGCGCGCTTGACGCTGCCGCAGTAGTTGGAAAACGAATTCCAGATGCAGAAAACGAATGGGTTAAACTACATCTCGTGAACCCTAGAAACCCTAAAGCCTGGCGGGAAAAGGCGCGCCTGCTTGAGGAGCAAGCAGGCGCCACTGCTAGGCTACCATGACCCCCGAACGCGCCTTCCTTTCCCCGTCACCCTCGGGCTCGACCCGAGGGTTTCATGCATCCCGGCTCCCCCCATGTTCGTGTACATGATGACGAACAAACCCAATGGAACACTATACATCGGCGTCACGAATGATCTGATCCGCCGTGTCCACGAACATCGGACACACGCGGTCAAGGGCTTTACGGATCGGTATAACCTTGAACGCCTTGTCTGGTTCGAGCCGCACGCGGAACCAACGGCGGCCATTCAGCGTGAAAAATCCCTCAAGCGTTGGAACCGGGCGTGGAAAGTGGACCTGATCGAATCGTCCAATGCCGCGTGGCGTGATTTGTGGCCAGAGATCGTCGGATCAAGTCCGACGATGACCCAAGAGGCACAGCAATGACCCCCGAACTCCTCGCCCTCACCCTCGCCGTTCTGCTGCAGGCGGTGCAATTCACGCTCTACTCGGCGCTGGCGCAGAAACAGGTGGGCAGTGACTATGCCGCCTCGCCCCGCGACGTGCCGCGTCAGCTGACCGGCACGGCGGGCCGCGCGCAGCGGGCGCTGAATAACCATTTTGAGAGTCTTGCCCTCTTTACGCCTGCGGTTCTGGTGATAACCCTCGCCGACCAGAGCACCGCTTTCACCGCGGCCTGCGCCTGGGTCTACCTGGCGGCGCGCGTCCTTTACGTGCCCGCCTATCTGCTGGGCTGGGTCCCGTGGCGCAGCCTCATCTGGGCCTTGGGTTTTCTTGCAACCATGGCCCTGCTTCTGGCAGCCTTGATCTGATCGCGGCGCAGCCCGCACCAATAACAAAGGAACACCCCTCATGGCATCCTATGACGTCATAATCATCGGCTCCGGCCCCGGCGGCTATGTCTGCGCGATCCGCTGTGCGCAACTGGGCCTGAAAACGGCTGTGGTCGAGGGGCGCGAGACGCTGGGCGGCACCTGCCTGAACGTGGGCTGCATCCCCTCCAAGGCGCTGCTGCACGCCACGCACATGCTGCACGAGGCCGAGCACAACTTTACCGAGATGGGCCTGAAGGGCAAAAGCCCCTCCGTCGACTGGACACAGATGATGGCCTACAAGGAAAAGACCATCGGCCAGAACACCCAGGGCATCGAATACCTGTTCAAGAAGAACAAGATCGACTGGCTCAAGGGCTGGGGGTCGATCCCCGAGGCCGGCAAGGTCAAGGTCGGCGACGACACCCATGAGGCCAAGAACATCATCATCGCCAGCGGCTCCGACGTGGCCAGCCTGCCCGGTGTCAAGATCGACGAGGACACCGTGGTCTCCTCGACCGGGGCGCTGAGCCTCAAGAAGCCACCAAAGAAACTGGTGGTGATCGGCGCCGGTGTCATCGGGCTGGAACTGGGCAGCGTCTACCAGCGACTCGGCGCCGAGGTGACGGTGATCGAATACCTCGACACCATCACACCGGGCATGGACGCCGAAGTGCAGAAGGGGTTTCAGAAACTGCTGAAGAAGCAGGGGATGGACTTCATCATGGGCGCCGCCGTGCAGGGGGTCGAGACGCTCAAGACCAAGGCCAAGGTGACTTACAAGCTGCGCAAGGACGACAGCAAGCATGTGCTGGACGCCGATACCGTTCTGGTCGCCACGGGCCGCAAGCCCTATACTGACGGGCTGGGGCTGGAGGCGTTGGGCGTCGAGATGAGCGATCGCGGCCAAATCAAGACCGACGCGCATTTCGCCACGAACGTCTCGGGCATCTATGCCATCGGCGATGCCATCGCCGGGCCCATGCTGGCCCACAAGGCCGAGGATGACGGCATGGCCTGCGCCGAGACCCTCGCCGGCCAGGTCGGGCACGTGGACTACAACCTTGTGCCGGGCGTGATCTACACCCACCCCGAGGTGGCCAACGTCGGGCAGACCGAGGCACAACTCAAGGAGGCCGGCCGCGCCTACAAGGTCGGCAAGTTCAACTTCATGGGCAATGGCCGGGCCAAGGCGAATTTCGTCGCCGACGGCTTCGTGAAGATCCTGGCCGACACGGAAACCGACCGCATCCTGGGCTGCCACATCATCGGCCCCATGGCGGGCGACCTGATCCACGAGGTCTGCGTGGCCATGGAATTCGGCGCGGCGGCCGAGGACCTGGCACGCACCAGCCACGCCCATCCGACATACTCCGAAGCCGTGCGCGAGGCGGCCCTGGCCTGCGGCGACGGGCCGATCCACAGCTAGGGCTGACTGTCGCGCGCCAACGGGGCTCCGCAGTGTGCCGGGGCCCTTTTTCCTTTGCCGCACGGTCCCCTGCCCTGCTCTTGCAGCCGGGGCGCATCGGCCCCACAAATCGCCGCCTCGGGGCCAAAAACCTGCCCCAATGGGGGTTCATCTGTTTGGACGTTGTGTGCGAAGCGGGGAAAGACCTATGCCAGCAGCCATCGTCCGTTTTTTCCCCGCCTTGGCCCTGGTGCTGGCTCTGGCGCCCCCGGCCGAGGCGGGCCTCGCTGACCTCTGGGCGCAAGGGCCTGCCCCCCTTGCGCGGGCTGTCATCGTCGATCACACGGGGCCGGTCCTTGTGGGCCTCGGCGGCCTTGTCGCACTGCTGGCTTGGCGGATCCGCACAGGCCGCAAGCGGCGGCAGCGCAGGGTCTCGGACGCGCTGGCGCTCAATGCGCTGGCGGCGATGACCCATGTCGCGATTTCCGATGGCAATATGGATGACCGCGCGATCAGCCGTATCGCGGCAATCCTGGCGCGTCTGACCGGGCGGGCCTACGCGCCGAGCCGGGTGCGCGACATGATCGAGCAGGTGCAGGCGCATATCGCCGACGTTGATGCCCTGGGCGCGGGCCTGACCGAGGCCGAGAGCCGGATCGTTCTGGAATCCGCGCTGCGCCTTGCCGTGGCCGATGGTCAGATCCGCCCCGGGGCCTACCGGCGGGTCAGTCAGATCGCGCACTGGTTGCGCATCGGTGGGGCAGACTTTCGCGACGCCCTTGAAACGGTCTCCGCGACCCTGAACGAGGACGCCCGCGCGGTCTGATCAGACCTTGAGCATCCGCAGGCCCTGCGTGGCATCGCTGCGCACGGCCAGGCGCAGGCCGGGTTCATCCCCGGCCTTGAGCGCGGCCAGGATCAGCTTGTGGTTATGCGGTGGTTCGGTCCGGCGCAGCTGGCCATAGAGCTTGGACATGGTCGGGCCCAGTTGCAGCCAGACGGTCTCGGCGATGGCCAGCATGGCCGGGGCCTGCGACCGCAGGTATAGTGTGCGATGGAACTCGAGGTTGAGGCGAATGTAACCGCTGGCATCGTGCCGGGCGATCATCTGCCGGACACGGTGGTTGATCTCTTCCAGCCGCTCGATCAGCGCCAGATGGGCCCGCGGCAGGGCGCGGCTGGCCAGTTCCGGCTCCAGCAGGGCCCGCAGGGCGGCCAGTTCCTCGATCCGTTCGTTCGACAACTCGGGCGTGAAGACCCGCCCCGAAGAGGACAGCGACAGCGCGCCTTCGGCCACCAGACGGCGCACCGCCTCGCGCGCAGGCGTCATAGAGACGCCGAAATCCTTGCCGATGCCGCGCAGGGTCAGGTGCTGGCCCGGGTGCATCTCGCCATGCAGGATGCGCAACCGCAGCGCCCGGTAGACCCTGTCATGGGCGGCGCCGGTGGGTTCGGTGGCCTTGGAGTGAATGAGCATGCGCCCATGTGATCACAAATCCGGATGCGGTCAACCGGCCCCGTTACTCGAAACGGATACGGTGCAGCGACGCGCCCTCGTCTCGCAGCCACCGCCGGGGGCCGGCGTGGCCGGGAAAGAGCCGGTCCACCACCGCCCAGAAGGCCGGTGAATGGTCCATATGCGCCAGATGCGCCACCTCGTGGGCCGCGACATAGTCCAACACCGCGTCAGGTGCCATGATCAGACGCCAAGAAAACATCAGATCCCCGCGGGGCGAACAGGACCCCCAGCGCGAGCGCGTGTCGCGCAGGGTGATCCGGCCGTAATCGCGGCCCAACGCAGCGGCATGCCGATCACAGGCCGCGACCAGCGCGTCCCGCGCGCGGGTCTTGAAAAACCCCGCCAGCCGCGGGCCCAGCCGGTCGGCATCCGGCGGGGCAAGCAGCCTCTCGCCGTCCTGCAGCACGCCGCGCCCCGTGCCCGGCGCAAGGATCAGCGACTCACCGCGGTAGGGCAGTGCCTGCCCGAAGGCCGGGCGCTGCTCGGGGATCACGGCGGCCAGTTGCGCGCGCAGCCAGCCCGCGCGGTCCTGCAAGAAGGCGCGCGCCTCTCGCTCGCGCACCCGCGCCGGCACGGTCAGCGTCGCGCGCCCGTCCAGCCGCGATACGCGCAATGTCAGCCGCCGCGCTCGCGCGTTGCGCCGCACGACGACCTCGACCGAGGGGTTGCCTTCAAGCACAAGACGGCCCATATGCGCCCTTCACGAAATGCCCGCGTGTTAGCCTTTGACACGCCAGATAGCTTATGGCAGGGGACGGCGATAACGCCAAGTGCTGCCATATCGCACAGAGGAATCAAAGATGCCCAAGGAAGAATGGGGAACCAAGCGGGTGTGCCCGACCACCGGGAAACGGTTCTATGACCTGAACGCCAATCCCATCGTCAGCCCCTATACGGGCGAGGTGGTCCAGGTCGAGACAGGCAAGACCCGCACCATGGTTGCCGATGCCGCGGACGCCCAGTCGAAGAAAGCCGAGGAAAAGACCTCGGACGACGAGGAAATCGTCCTCGACGACAGCGAGGAAGAGTCCGGCGCCAGCCTGGGCGACGATGTGCTGGAGGATGACGACGGCGACGACAATGTCTCGCTCGACGATCTGACAGACGTGGCCGCGCCCAACGACGATACCTGAAGCCACGAAGGAAATTGGCGCAGGCGGGACTTTTCGCTTGATCTCGCCCGCGCCCGTGCTTAGAGAGCAACACGTCGCCACAAGGTGACAACAATATCGGGGCCTTAGCTCAGCTGGGAGAGCGCTTGCATGGCATGCAAGAGGTCAGGGGTTCGATCCCCCTAGGCTCCACCATTTCCTTAAAGTTCAACATGATAGCTCGACATTAGACTGGTGTGACACAAAGGTGTGACACAAGATGAAGCTACATGGGTATGTGAGTAAATCACGACACGGGATATTCTACTTCCGTTGGCCGATACTGACATCGGGCCGAAATCCGACACGCAAGACTGTCAGGCTATCCCTTGGAACAAGATGTCCAGAAGAGGCTGGCATGTTGGCTCGGCATCTCGCAAGTTGCGGGTTCGCGTTGAAGCAACAACTACAAGAAGCACGCATGGACCACGCAGCACTCCGGGCAGCGATCACAGACTACTTCCGCACGCAACTTGCCGAAGCAAAAGCGCGCCGTGCATCACTTGGGCCGTATACTTCAGAGGAACGCGAGCAGGTGCAGAACAGCGTCGCTCTGCTAGAAGCGGGCAATGGTGACTACTGGCGGCTTGTGGGGCGCGACTTCGCAGAGCAAGAGTTGGGCCGGTTCTTTGACTTTTCCGGGCTGTCGCGTGATGTCTACTGGCCTCATGCCATTGAAGTTCTGAACGAGATCAGGAAGGCCAAGATCGGAGCGGGCAACGAAATCTTGGCCTTCGCCGAGACGCTGGATGCCTACGATTTCTCAGGGCCTCAGAGCGCCGGACAGGCGAGGGTTCCACCTCCGGCGGCCACCTACGGGGTAGGAAACGATAAGGGCTCTCAGCGGCCCGCAAATTGGGCGTCTGACCCGATGCTATCCGATATCTTTGCCGCCCGTCAGGCCGAAGCAAACCGTAGCTCGGAGTGGTCAGCCAAGTTAGGCGCGGACTATTGGGTCTGGGTGGGGCTCTTTATTGAGTTGGCCGGGGATCGGCCGATCTCAACCTACCGGAAAGCTGATGCCCGAGCGTTCAAGGATGTCTTGCAAGAACTCCCCGCAAACCGAACCAAGTACGCTGCGACAGAGGGGCTAGGTCCACGCGAAGCCGTAAACGCAGGCAAGCAGCACGGCCTTGCCGTCATCTCCACCACCACTGTGAACAAGGGACTCGGACGACTACAGACGATCTGGAAGTGGGCGGACAAACAATTGGATGAAGACCTACCAGACATCTTCGGCCCCATGAAGGTTGCCGCCAGAGCGACCGCCCGACA
>JAVLCA010000056.1:0-13171 GCA_031581025.1 Salibaculum sp.
ATCACGCGAGCTTCCCAAGCTTAAGTTACGGGTTCGATTCCCGTTACCCGCTCCAGGTTTCAACACCGTTCGGACTGGTGGCCGCAGCGCCGACGCTGCGGCGGCACGCGACTTCGCAATCGCCCCCGCGCTCCGTTGACGAAGCGCGGGCGCGGCCGGCCGACCGGCCGCCCGCCCGGCTACAGCCCGTTGCGCCGCAGGAAGTCCACGAGACCGGCGGTCGACCCGTCCTTGCCGGCCGCATCGCCGCCTTCGACGATGGGTTGCAGCGCCGTGGCCAGGTCCTTGCCCAGTTCAACCCCCCATTGATCGTAGGAGTTGATGCCCAGCACCGCGCCCTCGACGAAAACCCGATTTTCGTAAAGCGCGATGATCTGGCCCAGCACCTCGGGGGTCAGCCGGGGATAGGCCAGCGTGGTCGAGGGGCGGTTGCCGGGAAACACCCGGTGCCTGGCCTGCCGTTCCAGTTCGGCGCCCTCGAAACTGTCCGCCACCTTGGCACGCGCCTCGTCCAGGTTCCGGCCCCGCATCAGGGCCTCGGACTGGGCCAGGCAATTGGCCACCAGAAGTTGGTGCTGATGGTGCAGCTCGTCCTCATGGCCCTGCGCGGCCACGAGAAATTCGCAGGGCACCACCCGCGTGCCCTGGTGGATCAACTGGTAGAAGGCGTGTTGGCCATTGGTGCCGGGCGCGCCCCAGACGACCGGGCCGCTGTCGGCCGCCAGATCGGCGCCGTCCATGCTGACACCCTTGCCGTTACTCTCCATTTCGAGTTGCTGAAGATAGGCCGGCAACCGTGCCAGCCGGTCGTCGTAGGGCAGCACCGCGCGGGTCGCATGGCCCAGCACCTGGTTGTGCCACAGCCCCACCAGGGCCAGCATCGCCGGCATGTTCTCGGGCCAATCGGCGGTGACAAAATGCCGGTCCATCGCCTGCCCCCCGCGCAGGAAGGCGCGGAAGGCCGCAGGCCCCACGGCGATCATCAGCGACAGCCCGATCGGCCCCCAGACGGAATAGCGCCCGCCGACCCAGTCGGCAAAGCCGAAGACCCGCGCCGGATTGATGCCGAAATCGCCGGTCTTGTCCTGCGCGGTGCTGAGCGCGGCGAACTGCGCCGCCGGATCGGCCACCGCCTCGCCCATCCAGGCCTTGGCGGTGCGGGCGTTGGTCATGGTCTCGATCGTGGTGAAGGTCTTGGAGGCGACGATCACCAGCGTGGTTTCCGGGTCGCAGGCGCGCAGGGCGTCGGCGATATCGGCCGGGTCCACGTTCGACACGAAGTGACAGCGCGGCCCGTCGTGATAGGGGGCCAGCGCCTGCACCGCCATGGCCGGGCCGAGGTCCGAGCCGCCGATGCCGATATTGATCACGTCGGTGATCCGTCCGCCCTGCCCGGCAAAGCTGCCGTCGCGCACAGCCTGGGCGAAATCCTCCATCCGTGCCAGGGTCTCCAGCACACCGGGCATGATGTCATAGCCCTCGATCAGGACCGGCCCGCCGTCGAGGTTGCGCAGCGCGGTATGCAGCACGGCGCGGCCCTCGGTTTCGTTGATGGTCTGGCCGTTGAACATCTCGTCGCGCTTGACGGCCACCTCGGCCCGGTCCAGCAGGTCGATCAGCAGCCCCCGCCCCGCGGCGTCGATATTGGTCTTGGCGTAGTCGAAGAGCATATCGCCCAGACGGATCGAGAAATCCCCGGCTCGGTCCCGCGCCTCCAAGAGGCTGTCGATACGGCGATCGGCCACTTTTTCGGCATGGCGTTTCAGGTCGTCAAACATCCGTCAGCTTTCCGCCCAGTGCACCGTGGCCCCCGGCAGGACCGCCGCGATCGGCGCCTCCTCGGGGGGCAGGCTGCGGGCTTTTTCCAGGGCTTCGCGTTTCTCGTGGCCGGTGATGACCACATGGCAGGTCATGGCGTCCTTAAGGACCCGGGCCGAGAGCGTGACGCGCGGTTCGGGCGCGCCCGGCGCGCGCATGGCATAGAGAACCTCGTCCCCCTGAAGCGCCGCCTGCAACTGATCGGCCCCGGGAAAGAGCGAGGCCGTGTGCATGTCCGCCCCCATGCCCAGCAGGCAGACCGACAGCGGCAGGCACGCGGCCACGCCCTGCGCCAGCTCGTCCAGCTTGTCCTCGGGGGCCGCAGCCTCGGCATGGAGCGGCACATGGGTGGCGGCGGCGGCCTTGTCGATCAGCAGCCTGTCGCGCAGCAGCCGCGTGTTGGACCGCGGGCTTGTCTCGGGCACCCAGCGTTCATCTGTCAGCATGACGTTGACCCGCGCCCAGTCGATCCGCCCGGCCCCGCAGAGCGCATCGAAGACCGGCCCCGGCGTGGTGCCGCCTGGCACCGCCAGCGAGGCCCTGTCGTTCTGGAACAGCACGTTCTCCAGATCGCCCGCGATCCGGTTGGCGAGGTTCATCATCATCATCTCGGAGTCGGGATATTCCTTGAGCTCCATAAGACTACTCCTTGATTTCACGCCATTTCCGGCCATCGCGGTGCAGCAGCATCAGCGCATCCTCGGGCCCGGATGTCCCCTGCTCGTAGAGCTTGGGCACGTCGTTGCGCGCCACCCAGCCCTCGATGATCGGGTCGGTCCAGGCCCAGGCGGCCTCGACCTCGTCGCCGCGCATGAACAGCGTCTGGTTGCCCCGGATCACGTCCATGATCAGCCGTTCATAGGCATCCGGCACCCCCTCGGCCTCGGGCCCCAGCGCCTCGGCGAAGGTCATGTCCAGCGGCACGTCGACCAGGCGCATGCCGCCCGGCCCGGGTTCCTTGATCGTCACCTGCAGCTTGATGCCTTCATTGGGCTGAAGCTGGATCGACAGGATGTTGCGGTGGCGCGCCTCGTCGCCGGGAAAGATGGAGTGCCCCAGGTCCTTGAAGACCACGGCGATCTCGGAGGAGCGCGCCTTGAGCTTCTTTCCGGTGCGCATGTAGAAGGGCACCCCGGCCCAGCGCCAGTTGTTGATATGCGCCTTGAGCGCCACGAAGCTCTCGGTGTGGCTGCGCGGGTCCTCGGCATCGGCCCGATAGCCGGGGCTGTCCTTGCCAGCGTCATATTGCCCGCGCACGATATGGTGATAATCGACCGGCTGAAGCGCGCGGATCACCTTGAGCTTTTCGTCGCGCACCGCGTCGGCGTCGAACATGCTCGGCGGCTCCATGGCGATCAGGCACAGAAGCTGCATCAGGTGGTTCTGCACCATATCCCGCATCGCGCCGGACTTGTCGTAATAGGCGCCGCGTCCTTCGACGCCCACGGTCTCGGCCACGGTAATCTGGATGTGATCGACGTAGTGATTGTTCCACAGCGGTTCGAACAGCACATTGCCGAAACGGACGGCCATCAGGTTCTGGACGGTTTCCTTGCCCAGGTAATGGTCAATCCGGTAGATCTGGTCCTCGTTGAAATGCCGCGCCAGCGTGGCATTGAGCGCGCGCGCCGTCTCCAGATCGCGGCCGAAGGGTTTCTCGACCACCACCCGGCTGCTGGCATCGGCAATGCCGTAGGTCAGCAGCCTCTCGGCCAGGTCGCCGAACAGCCCCGGCCCCACCGAGAAGTAGAAGGCCTTGATCACGCCTTGGCGCAGGAGGTCATGCAGGGCCTGCCAGCCGCCATCGCCGCGGGCATCCACGGGCACGTAGTGCAGGCGGGTCAGGAACCGCTCGACCGCCTCATGGTCGCGGGACTCGGGGCCGCCGAACTCGGCGATGGCCTCGCGGATCATCTGGCGATACCCTTCGGTATCGGTATCCGAGCGGGCCGCGCCGATGATCCGGGCCGCGTCGGGCACCTGTCCGGACATGCAGCGCCGGTAGAGGCCCGGCAGGATCTTGCGCCGGGCAAGATCACCCGTGCCGCCGAAAATCACGAGGTCGAAATCATCGACCGGGATGACGCGCGAAACCATGGGCTCTCCTTCATGTTCTGCGGCGGGCAGGTTGTGCAGCGCAACGGGGTTAGCGCTAACGCCAATTTCCTACCCCCATGCCGCCGGGAAGTCCAGCGCGGGCCGTGTGATGCGAGCCTGTTTCCGGTACCGGCAAAACACAACCCCATGACCGGGCCCCCAACGAAAATCGGCGGCCGGGCGCGTGCCTCGGCCGCCGAAGCAGGCGCCGGAACGGGGCGCCGCGGTTACGCCTCGTCCATCTTGACGGCGTTGACCTGCATGTAGCCGGCCTCGCCCAGGCGGTCATAGAGGTCGATCTGGGTTTCAAGGAAGTCGATATGCCCCTCTTCGTCGGCCATCAGTTCCTCGAAGAGCTTCATGGTCACGTAGTCGCCCACGGTATTGCAGTGCTCGCGGGCCTCTTTGTAGAGGGCGCGCGCCTCGTGCTCGGCGGCCAGGTCGCAGTCCAGCGTCTCGCGCGGGGTCTGGCCGATACGCAGCGGGTCCAGCTTTTGCAGGTTGGGGTGGCCGCCCAGAAAGATGATCCGATCCACCAGCTTGTCGGCGTGGTGCATCTCCTCGATGCTTTCCTCGCGGCTTTTGGCGGCCATGTGCGACACGCCCCAGTCTTCCTGCAGGCGGTAGTGCAGCCAGTATTGGCTGATCGCTGTCAACTCGCTGCGCAGCGCGCGGTTAAGGTATTCAATGACTTTTTCGTCGCCCGTCATGGCCTGATCCTTTCGTTCTGGTCTACCCACAACCTAACGACCTAAAGACCGACAGGAAAGATCCTAGCCTTTGACGGCGGTTTCTTCGGCGGCTTCGCCATCCTCATTCGATGCACGCAGACCCGTCAGTTCGACGGGCACCTCCAGCGCGGGGCTGCGCCGCATGGTGTCTAGGAACAGCGGCATGCAGCCACCGCAATCTGCGGCCTTGCCGAGGGCGCGATACACCTTGCCCGGCGTGATCAGCGTCTCGGGGTCCGAGCGCCGCATCCAGTCGATCGCCGAGTGGATGTCCTTCTGCGTGATGTTCTGACACTGGCAGACGATCATGCCCGCCCCCTTTTCCCGACTCTTACACTCTAGATATCGCCACAAGCGCGTGGCGCAAGGAAAAATCGTTGCCCGGTGACATGCTGTCGCAAGGCGGGCTCAGGCCTCAAGTTCGCTGTCCCAATAGAGGAAGTCGAGCCAGGTCTCGTGCAGATGGCCGGGCGGGAAGCGGCGGCCCATGTTGCGCAGTTCCTCGGCACCGGGGCGCCGGGGGGCCTTGCGCAGGGACAGCCCCGAGCGGCGCAACGACTTGCTGCCCTTCCTGAGGTTGCATCTCGAACAGGCGGCGACGACGTTTTCCCAGCTTGTCACGCCGCCCGCGGCGCGCGGCACCACATGGTCAAAGGTCAGATCGCCCTTGGCGCCGCAGTACTGACAGCAGAACTCGTCCCTCAGAAACAGGTTGAAGCGCGTGAAGGCCACGCGCTTTTGCGGTTTGACGTAATCCTTGAGAACGACCACCGACGGGATCCGGATCCGCATCGAGGGGCTGCGGGCCACCTCGTCGTATTCCGCGATGATATCCACCCGGTCCAGAAAGGCCGCCTTGACCGCGTCCTGCCAGGGCCAGAGCGAGAGCGGATAATAAGACAACGGCCGGTAATCGGCGTTGAGCACCAGCGCCGGATGCTGCTTCAGTGCCGCCGGCTCCCTGACAAATTCGCTTCTGAAATCGCCGTCCATTGGTGACTCCGTCCTCGCCCTGTCTGCCCCTTTTGTCTGGCACCAGAGCGGGAGCCCCGCTCCTGCCGTATCCTGACTATATATGGTCATCCTTGCCAGGCAAGTCCCATATGTGGTCACGATCACACCCTGTCTGGTAGGGCGATTCCGTAACGGTAGGGTGACAAGGGCGCGCGACCAGGGCGAGTGGACGCGGGTCAGCGCCCTCAGGCATAGCCAAGCCGATCGCGCATGAAGGCCAGCGCCACCGACAGCCCGTCATTGGCGATGCCGTGGCCGGTGCCCTTCTGGATATGGGCATAGACGTCCTGCCATCCTGCCGCCTCGAGCGCCTCGGCCGCCTCGGGCATGGATTGCACCGGCACCACATCGTCCTGATCGCCATGCACCAGCAGGACCGGCGGGCGCACCACGACCTCGTCTGCCAGCAGTTCGGGCTCCAGCAGGCGCCCCGAGAAGGCGCAGAGGCCCGCCACCGCATCCTCGCGGCGGGGCAAAACGTGCAGGGCCAGCATCGTGCCCTGGGAAAAGCCGAAGACCAGCACCTGTTCGGGCATCAGGTCCTCGTCGACCATCAACCCGTCGAGAAAGGCGTCCAGGTCGGCGGCGGCCCGCGCCATGCCAGCCTTGGCCTCTTCCTCGGACGCACCGTCGATCCAGGGGATCGGGAACCATTGATAGCCCATCGGCGCCCCGGCGCAGGCCTCGGGGGCATCCGGGGCGAAGAAGGCCGTGTCGGGCAGATGTTCGCCCAGCGGTTCGGCCAAGCCCAGCAGATCCTGCCCGTTGGCGCCATAGCCATGCAGAAAGACCACCGCCGAGCGCATTTCGCCTGATGCTGGTGCCACCCGCCCCGCTTGCAATACCCGTGTCATGCGATGCCCTCTCTGTCCTTCTCCACCCGGTAGTAGGCCCAGAGCAGCCGCGCCGCAACCGCCCGCCAGGGCGACCAGGCCTCGGCCATGCGCCGCAGCTGCGCCTCTGTGGGCCGCTCGGGCAAGTCGTAAAGCGCCCGAGTCGATTCCTGCAGCGCCAGGTCCCCGGCGGCAAGGATATCCGCGCGGCCCAGGCTGAAGGTGGCGTAGATCTCGGCTGTCCAGCGGCCGATGCCGGGCACCGCGACAAGGGTCGCGATCACTTGCTCATCACTCATGGCGCGCAGGCCATCATAGTCGATTCCCGCCGCGGCCAGCGCCCGGGCGTAGCGCTGTTTGGGGCGTGACAGGCCGACAGCGCGCAGGTCGTCGTCCGTTGCCGACAGGATGGCCTCGGGCGCTGCCAGCCCCGCGGCCTCGACCCGGCCCCAGATGGCCTGCGCGCTGGCCACGCTGACCTGCTGGCTGACGATGGCCGCGAAAAGCTGCGCGAACCCTTCCGGTTTGCGGCGCAGCGGCAGCGCACCGGTTTGCCGATACGCCGCCGCCATCCGCGGACAGCGGGCCGAGAGCGCGGCCATCCCCTCTTCGACGCGGGCGGGGCCGTAGATGATGCGGCCCACATTCATGCCATTTTTCTCATACGTGCGACCATTCCAGTGCTGGACCTCGGGGCGTGGCGGGGCTAATCGGACCACATGACCGATATCGCCGCCCAGAACCCGAACGTGAACGACGCCGCCGCCCGGCGCAACGTGATCGTGCTGATCCTCGCCCAGGCCATCCTTGGCGCGCAGATGCCGATGATCTTTGCCGTGGGCGGGCTGGCGGGGCAGATGCTCGCGCCGAATCCCTGCCTTGCGACGCTGCCGATCTCGCTGATCGTCTTCGGGTCCATGACCACGGCGCCCTGGATTTCGCCGCTGATGCAGGCGCGCGGGCGGCGCTTCGGCTTCCTGATCGGCGCCATCGCGGGGGCAACGGGCGCCCTGGTCGCGGCCTGGGGCCTGTGGACCTCGCAGTTCTGGCTGATGCTGGTAGGCTCTTACATGACGGGCATCTACATGTCCGCGCAGGGGTTCTACCGTTTTGCCGCAAGCGACCGCGCCTCGGATGCCTTCCGGCCCAAGGCGATTTCCTACGTCATGGCCGGCGGGCTGCTGGCCGCGATCATCGGCCCCCAGTTCAACAAGCTGGTCATGGATGCCAGCGTGGTGCCCTTCGTGGGCAGCTATCTTGCCGTGGCCGCGCTCAACCTGGGTGGCATGGCCGTGTTCTTCTGGCTGGACCTGTCCAAGGGCACCCGCGCCACCGGCCCCGAGAAACTGACCGGCCCGCCACCGCGCAGCCGCCGCGCCCTGCTCACCGACCCGCATATCCTGGTGGCGATCATCGTCGGCATGGTCGCCTATGCGCTGATGAACCTGGTGATGACCTCGACGCCGCTGGCGGTGGTCGGCTGCGGCTATTCCGAGGCCCGGGCCAATGACATCGTCTCGGCCCATGTTTTGGCCATGTATGTGCCCAGCTTCTTCACCGGCCACCTGATCGCGCGCTTCGGGGTGCGCTCGATCATGGCGCTGGGGCTACTGATTCTGGCCGGCGCCGGGGGCGTGGCCCTGATCGGCGTGAACCTCGAGCATTTCTTCGTCGCGCTGGTCCTGCTGGGCGTGGGATGGAACTTCGGCTTCATTGGGGCCACCACGTTGCTGGCCGCCTCGCACGGGCCGCAGGATCGCGGCATGGTCCAAGGCCTCAACGACACCATCGTCTTCGGCTGCGTGACGCTGGCCTCGCTGGCCTCAGGCGGGTTGATGAACTGCTCGGGCGGCACGGCCGAGGCCGGCTGGACGGCGGTGAACCTGGCCATGGTGCCCTTCCTGGCACTGGCGGGCGGCGCGCTGATCTGGCTGTGGCTGCGGCCGCAGGACGCCCGGACGGCCTGAGCGGGTCAGGCCCAGCGCATGAGGCGCAGCTTCTTGCGGAACGGGCTGAGCGCGACGCGGCCCTCGGCCACCCGCCCCGGATCGGCGGCGATCTGCCGCAGCAGCACAGCCGCCTGCCAGGCCTCGAACATGCCGGCGCGCGCCTGCGGCGGCACCCTGCGACGCAGCGCACCCCAGCGGAGCATGGCCCGCCCGGCGGCCCGGGCCAGATCGCGGATCGCGCCGGCCCGGCCATCGACCAGCGGAACGCGTCCGCGCGCCTCAAGCTCCGGCACCGCCTGCAGGAACCGCACCAGTCCCGCGCCATGACCCAGCGCGCGCACCTCCGCCTGGATGCCGGCCCCGCCGCCCAGCAGCCGCACGGCCTGCCACATCAGCTCTGCCGCCGTGGCGTCGAGATATTCCGCGAAATGCGCCGCATCCTCGAAGGGGTCCTTGTAGATGTCCCAGCGTCGGACGGCGACCGTCCGATCCAGCGCCTTTGCGGCCTGCGCATCCAGCACCGCGGCCAGTTGCTGCGTTACCTCGTGGCTGCGCACCGGGCCGCCCGCGGCGATCTCTTCCAGCGCGTCGCGCCACCATTGCAGGCGCATCTCGGCGATCATCGGCTCTTCGGTCACCCAGGGCGCGCGGCTGACCTCGATGTTGAAGGCATAGAGCGGGAACAGCACCCCACGCGCCGCAGGTGGCGCGGCCATGGTGGCGAGAAACCGGTCCGGGTCGCCCTTCTCGACGATCTGCGCGCAGGCCTCGAAACTCATGCCCGCCCCAAAATTCCAGAATTTTGGGCCCGCCACCGAATTTCTGGACATTTGGTCATGCCACCGCCGCGTCGCGCATGAGCTTCCAGATGATCCCCTCGAGCAGCGCGTCAAAAGCCGCATCGACGATATTGGCGCTGACGCCCACCGTGGCCCAGCGCTGCCCGGTGCCGTCCTGGTAGTCGATGATGACGCGTGTCACCGCCTCGGTCCCGCCATTGGTGATGCGCACCTTGAAGTCGACCAGCTTCATGTCGTCGATCATCGCCTGGTAGGGGCCGAGATCGGACTTGAGCGCCTGCCAGAGCGCGTTGACCGGCCCCTCGTCGGACATGTCCTGCGCATGTTCGTTCTTGAAATAACTGGTGCGCGACGCGCCGCGGATGCTGACCGTCACCACGGCCTCGGATTCCACCACGATCTCGCCGCGGGCATTGCGGCGGCGCTCGGAGATCACCCGGTAGCGTTCCACGTCAAAGAAATCGGGCAGCGTTCCCAGTTCGTCGCGGGCCAGCAGTTCGAAACTGGCCTGCGCCGTGTCATAGGCAAAGCCGGCCGATTCCTGCGCCTTGATCCGGTCGAGGATGCGGGCCAGCGCCGGATCACCCTTCTCCACCTCGATCCCGGCGCCGGTCAGGCGTTCGCGCAGGTTCGACTGTCCGGCCTGGTTCGACATCGGGATGATGCGGGTGTTGCCCACCAGGGCGGGGTCGATGTGTTCGTAGGTGGTGGGGTCCTTGGCGATGGCGCTGGCATGCAGCCCGGCCTTGTGCGCGAAGGCCGAGCTGCCGACATAGGCCGCCTGCTTCATCGGCACGCGGTTGAGGATGTCGTCAAGCAGCCGCGAGGCCCGGGACAGGCCGGTCAGGGCCTGCGCGGTCACGCCCGTCTCGAAGCGGCCGGCATAGGGCGCCTTGAGCATCAGCGTCGGAATCAGCGTGGTAAGGTTGGCATTGCCGCAGCGCTCGCCCAGCCCGTTGAGCGTGCCCTGGATCTGGCGCGCGCCCGCGTCCACCGCGGCCAGCGTATTGGCCAACGCGTTCTCGGTATCGTTGTGGGTGTGGATGCCGACATGGCTGCCCGGCACCCCCGCCGCGATCACCGCCGCCGTGGCCTCGGCGACCTCGGCGGGCAGTGTCCCGCCATTGGTATCGCAGAGCACCACCCAGCGCGCCCCGGCCTTGTAGGCGGCCACGCAGGCATCCAGCGCATAGGCCGGGTTGGCCTTCCAGCCGTCGAAGAAATGTTCCGCGTCGAACAGCGCCTCGCGCCCCTGGGCGGCGATATGGGCGATGCTGTCGTGGATATTGTCGCGATTTTCCTCCAGCGTGATGCCGAGGGCCTTTTCCACGTGGAAATCATGGGTCTTGCCGACGATGCAGACGGCGGGCGTCTTTGCGTTCATGACCGCGGCAAGGACATCGTCATTGGCCGCCGAACGCCCCGCGCGCTTGGTCATGCCAAAGGCCGTCAGGGTCGCGCGGGTCTGCGGCGCGGCAGCGAAGAAATCGTTGTCGGTGGGATTGGCGCCGGGCCAGCCGCCCTCGATGTAGTCGAGACCCAATTCGTCGAGCACCTCGGCGATGGCCTGCTTGTCGGCGGTAGAGAACTGCACGCCCTGCGTTTGCTGCCCGTCGCGCAGGGTGGTGTCGTAGAGGTAGAGGCGATGCTTTGTCATGGCGCATGGCTCCCTTGGGGCACCGGGCCGGCACCGCCGGCCAGCGCCCGACCCGCCCCCCCACGGGGCGGGCGCTTGGGTGAGGTCTTGCCGAGCGGCACCGGGGCGCGCGGCGGTGATGACAGTGTTTGCGGCAGGGCGCCCCGTGCGGGCCGGGCGCCGGCCTCGGTTTTGGTGACAGGCATCATTTCAGGCCCTCCAGCTTGGCGGGGTCGAACCCCGGTCCGGGGATGAGGTCGACCCCATCCTTCGACATGCGCACCTCGACGCCCGCGTCAATGAGGGCGGATTTCAAGCGGTCAACTTGGGAGAAATCCTTAGTTTGCATGGCGATGTTACGAACATCCGCCAAGTATCGCGCGAGTGGATGAAGATCAGGGGTCTCGACCCATGTTCCGGCTTCAGCTTGCAGTAAGCCAAGGAGTTGAGCAGACGCAACGAATTCCGAAGCGTCTGCATACCAGTCCAAGGATGTCGCGCCTTTCTGTCGCTCGCTCCATGTTCGGACGGACTTTTGGAAGAGCGCCTGCCCCATATGTTGCAGGAAATTTATTGCTCCGGCCGTATTCAGGTCATCGCGCAGAAACTCGACGATCTCACTCGCCGGTTTCCCCGGTTCGACATCCGCGAGCATATCCCGCCAACGGCGCAAGGCTCGCTCCGCCTCTTCCCGCTTCTTCTGAGTCCAGTCCATCGGCTTGCGGTAGTGCGTCGACAGCATGACAAACCGGATCACTTCGCCCGGCACGCCCTGGTCCAGAAGGTCCCGCACGGTGAAGAAATTGCCCAGGGACTTGGACATCTTCCGGCCCTCGACCTGCAGCATCTCGTTGTGCATCCAGACGCGGGCCATCTCCTCGGTGCCGTTGGCACAGCAGCTTTGGGCGATCTCGTTCTCGTGGTGGGGGAACATCAGGTCGTTGCCGCCGCCGTGGATGTCGAAGACCTCGCCCAGAAGCGCCTTGGCCATGGCCGAACACTCGATGTGCCAGCCGGGCCGCCCGACGCCAACTTTCCTGCCTTCCCACACCGGCCCGTCCCAGCCCGGCTCGCCCGCCTCCGAGGGTTTCCAGAGCACGAAATCCATCGGGTTGCGCTTGTAGGGGGCGACCTCGACGCGGGCGCCGGCGATCATGTCGTCCAACGTGCGCCCCGACAGCCGGCCGTAGGCCTCTTTCCAGCTGTCCACGGCGAACAGGACGTGCCCCTCGGCCGCGTAGGCATGGCCCCTGGCGATCAGGTCCTCGATCATCGCGACCATTTGCGCGATATAGTCCGTGGCGCGGGGCATCTTGTCGGGCTCCAGCACGCCGATCTCGGCCATGTCGTCCAGATACCACTGTGTCGTCTCGGCGGTGATGTCTGAAATTTCGCGCCCGGTCTCGGCCGCCCGCGCGTTGATCTTGTCGTCCACGTCCGTGAAATTGCGCACGTAGGTGACGTGATCGGCCCCGTATTCGTGCCGCAGCAGCCGGTAGAGCACGTCGAAGACGATGGCCGGCCGCGCGTTGCCCAGGTGCGCGCGGTCATAGACCGTCGGCCCGCAGACGTACATCCGCACGTTCTGCGGATCGAGCGGGACGAAGGGGGCCTTGGTCTTCGTCCGGGTGTTGTAGAGTTCGATCGTCACGATGCGGCCTCGCAGCGGTTTGCGCCCGCGGGCCTAGCGACTTTCTGGATCAAGGGAAACGTGAAAGAGCGGCCCGCGCGACTGGTGTCAGCAGGGAATGATGCAGCAGAGGGTGCAGATGCTCTTCATGCTGTCCTGATAGACCGTCGCCACGGGCGGTGGCAACCCCGGACGGCGTCGCCCCGGCAAATTCGCGGGTCGCGGCCCGGCCGTGGCAGCCAGGAACAAAAGAAAAAGCGGCCCACCGCAAGAGCCGCTTTTGGTCATCAGAGCATGGCTTGAACGCGGGCGATCAGAATTCGAAGGACACCCGGGCGGCCACGGTCGTGACATCAAAGTCGAAACCGCTGCTCGCGAAGTCATCGAACTGGTGGTCCAGCACCTCCGCGCCGACCCGGATGTCGTTACCCACGCGGTAATCGACACTCACGCCGTAGAACGACCCGGTGTCACTATCGTCAATCAATCCGCTGAATGTCATCTGCGCCGCGCCCGCAGTCAGGTAGGGCAGCCAGGTGCCAGCGTCGTAGCCCGCGCGCAGCTTTGCCAGCAGGATACTGTCGATCCGATAATCACTCTATCATTCTGAGATGGGATGGTTGCCGCCCTCCCCAGACGGCATCGCAATGTGCCAGGATGGTG
>JAVLCA010000097.1:0-1910 GCA_031581025.1 Salibaculum sp.
GGGATGATCTGCTCGAGCGGCAGGTCGGTGACGTCCATGGCGATGTCCTTGGGGAGGCCCGAAAGCGAAATGGGTCTGCTGCGCGAAGCGAAATGGGGTCAGACCCCCGTTTCGGTTCAGGCGGGGTTTGTCAGGCCGTCAGGCCCTTGTTTCTTTGGGGTTGCGCGCAAAGCGAAACGAAACGGGTGTTTTTGCGGATGTGACTGGGAAAGCCTCGCGCTGAGCCCCCCCATATACGTCTGCGAACAGGAAGGACCCGTTCAATATCAATGGGTTAGATGTCTCACAAAATCGACCAGAGACAGTTGCACCCTCCAAACTGGTCCACAGTCACACCCGGTAAATCCGTTCAAACCGACGCGGTCCGTTCAGCCGCACTGCGATCATCTTATCGCTGTTATAGCCCCTCGAGCGGGATCTGTCACAGGTTTCCGTGTCTCACCAAAAAGCGTCCCGCCGGCACGGGAGGGGTTGACAGGCGGCGGTGACCTCAGACCGGCAATGGTTCGGTTCCTCGGTCCAGCAGAGCTACGTAATCGGAATATGCATAGATGCGGCCGCGCCGCTTACCGGTCGTTTCACGCACGATGCCCAGATCTGCCAGTTTCTCGAGCGCCCCGCTGGCCGTTGGAAAAGAGGTATTCAGACCGTTCGCGACTGTCTGGATCGTGACGATCGGCCGGGCCTGCATGAATTCGTGCACGCGCAGCGCCGAAGGCGCCGAGCGGCCAAGCGTGGAAATCTGCTGGCGATGCCCCTCGAACATCGCGATCAGCTCGCGCGCGGTCTCTGCTGCCTGTTCGGCTGTCTCCGCGACACCAGTGAGGAAGAATTCCATCCAGGCTTCCCAGGCGCCGGCCTGACGGACTTCCTGTAGGAGCCGGTAGTAGTCGTCCCGCCGCGACTTCAGATACAGGCTGAGATAGAGGATCGGTTCGCGCAGCACGCCAGCTTCGACCAGGATCAGCGTGATAAACAACCGCCCGAGCCTGCCATTGCCGTCGAGGAAGGGATGGATTGTCTCGAACTGGACATGGGCGAGCCCCGCGCGAATGAGCGGTGGCAGGCCGACATCGTCGTCGTGCAGAAACCGCTCGAAGGCATCAAGGCAATCTTCGAGGTGGTTTGGCGGCGGTGGCACGAACAGCGCGTTGCCCGGACGGGTGCCCCCAATCCAGTTCTGCGAGCGCCGGAATTCTCCCGGCTGTTTCGTAGCACCGCGCCCAGATCGTAGGATAACCTCGTGCATCTCGCGTATTAGACGCAGCGAAAGCGGGAAACCGTCGCGGATGCGCGCGACACCATGCTCGACCGCGGCAACATAGTTGGACACCTCGGTGACATCGTCGAGTTCAACCGACGGTGCCTCGTCGTTCTCGTAGAGCAGCAGATCCGACAGCGAGGACTGCGTGCCTTCGATCTGGGACGACAGCAACGCCTCCTTGCGGACGTACATGTAAAGAAAGAGCGGCGTCGATGGCAGGATTGTCGTAACACCATCCAGCCGCCCCACGGCAGCAATCGCCCGCTCATAGAGGCTCATGAGTTGCGGCAGGTCCATCGGCGGCGTCGGCGGCAGCGGCGCAGGCACATAGGCACGGACGCGTTCACCGCCTGCGCTTGTTTCAACGAACGTGCCCAGTCTTTGATTGCGCTCTGCCGTCATGGTGCGAACCTTTAATAACCACCGCGCCTTATTAAACTATCACGCTCTAAACTTGAATAGAAATTCCTCCCTATTCAAGACCCACGCGTCTTTGAGATCACATACGCCATCGATCGTTTGCGCGGCACGGTCCGTCCATTCACCTTCCAAACAATCACAGCCAGCCCATAGTCGTGTCGGCGGTTTGCCGTGGCCCGACTGATGCCGTGGTGCCAGGTGATCCGTTTCCACGGCTTGCGGTTGG
>JAVLCA010000015.1:0-57817 GCA_031581025.1 Salibaculum sp.
ACCGCTTCCCAATGACGTAAAAAAAGCGTCAGGGCACAAAATTCCGCACAGTCTCCTGCACACCGAGCACGATGCTGACGGGAATGGCGCGCTGTCCTCGGACGAGTTCGCGACCCTCTTCGCCGAGGTCACCCGCGGCATGGCCGAGCGGCCCTTCACCATGCTCGATGCCGACGATGACGGCGAGATCAGCGCCGAGGAGATGGCCTTCCCGGCGCAGATGATGGCCCGCATGCAGCGCATGCACGGCACCGATACAGACCAGCAATGACACAAGCGTGCAGTCGGCGTCGCAACAGCGCCGGCCTGCCACGTAAGACGAGGGACCTGAGCCATGACCGCCCCCAACACCGCCAAGACCAACGCTCCACAAGGATATTCCGCGACCCAGATCGCCCTGCACTGGGCCGTCGCCGTGCTCGTCGCCGGGCAGTACATCTTCAAGGACGCCATCTCCGGCGCCTGGGATGCGATCCGCGCGGGCGAGACCTTTGCCTTTGATCCGCTGATCCTTGCCCATGTGGCGGGCGGCGCATTGATCTTCGCCTTTGTCGTCTGGCGCCTCGCGCTGCGCCTGACCCGCGGTGTGCCTGCGGCCCCCGAGAACGAGCCCGCGCCGCTCAAGACTCTGAGCCACATCGCGCACTGGGCGTTTTACGCCGTGCTCGCGGCGATGGCCGTCACCGGCTCGCTGGCTTGGTTCGGTGATGTGACGCAAGCCGCACAGGCGCATAACGTGCTCAAGGTCGTGCTGCTGGCCCTGATCGCGCTGCACGTGCTCGCGGTGCCGTTCCACCGCCTCGCTCTGAAGAACAACGTGATGCGGCGCATGATCCGCCCGTCTGCCTGAACCTCCCGCCCGATGCGCACAGCCGGATCGGGCACCCCCAAACCCGGAAAAAAGGAAACCACGCATGAAACGCCACCTCTTCCCCGCCGTCCTTGTCCTCACCGCCACCGCCACCGCTGCCCTCGCCCAGACCACGCCCGGAGACCAGTTCATGCAAAGCTGGGATCTTGATGGAAACGGTGCGGCAACACTGGAAGAATTGCGCGAAATGCGCGGCAACGTGTTCATGGCCTTCGATGCCGATCAGAATGACATCCTCGACGCCGAGGAATATGTCTATTTCGACGAGGCGCGCGCCAATGACGTGGCCAATTACGAAGCAGAACAGCGCGACCAGATGCAGGCCGTCGCCGATGGCATGAGTCTGACCGCAAGCGATACAAACGGTGACGGTGTCGTCGGGCGCGAAGAATTCCTCGCCGGCACGGAGGGCTGGTTCGCCGATCTCGACACCAACGGCGATGGTGTCATCACGCTTGACGATTTCGCGATGTGAGCCCTCGGGGGTGCCGCTGCGCGCCCCCGTGCAAAACCCGGAAGGATCAGACAGATGACCACCCCTGACACCCCCGACCTGCCGCTCGACCTGGGCCGGGACACAGGCGACACCGCCGCCCCGTCGGGGCGCCGGCGCTGGTTCCGCAAGCGGTATCTGTTGGTCCTGCTGATCCCGGTCTTCATGTTTTCCGGGGCGGTGATCGGGCTCTATTACCAGCCACCGGGTCTGCAGGGATTCTACGCCATGACGGGCCTGCAACCGGGCGGCGGCGCCGACGACCCCATCGCGCTGCCCCCCGAGATCGACCTGCCCGAAGAGATGGCAGAGACCCTGTTGCCGTCGGACGTGGTGGGCTTGGCGCGCATCATGCCCCGTGGCGACGTCGCCCTCGTCGCGGCCCCCTACGGCGCGGGCGATGCACGGGTTGCCGAGATCCTCGTCGCGGTCGGCGACCGCGTGTCCCGGGGCGACACGCTGGCCCGGCTTGACAACATGCAGGCCCTGGAGAGCGCCGTCCTGACGGCAGAGGCGACGCTCGCCATCCGGCAGGCGACGCTTGCCCAGACGCGCAGCGCCGTCGCCGCGAGCCGGGCCGAGGCGCAGGCTACGCTGGATCAGGCAAGGGCGGCATCGCGAGAGGCACAAGCCAACCTCGCCCGGACCGAGGGGCTGGCCGAACGCGGTGTCGCCACCGATGCCACGCGCGATGCGGCCCGCACCGCCGCCGACGAGGCCCGGCTGGCCGTCGCACGGGCCGAGGCGACGCTGGCGCGCTTTACCGGCACGGCGCTGGACGACCAGCCCGATGTCGTCGTGGCCGCGCGCAACGTGGATGCGGCCCGGGCCGAGCTTGCCCGCGCCCGTGCCGACATGGCCAGGGCCGAGGTGCGCGCGCCCATCGACGGCACGATCCTCGAGGTCAACGCGACCCCCGGCCAGCGCCCGCCCGCCGAGGGCATCATGGAGATGGGCGACACCCGTGCCATGATGGCCGAGGTCGAGGTCTGGCAAGATCGCGTCGCCTCGGTCGCCACGGGCCAGCCGGTCGAGCTGGCGGCACCAGCGTTGGGGCAAGGCGTGCGCGGCACGGTCGAAAGCATCGGCCTGACCGTCGGGCGGCAGGGGCTGATCTCGGACGATGCGGCGGCGAACTCCGACGCGCGCGTGATCCGGGTTCTCGTGGCGCTCGACCCCGCGTCATCGCGCCTTGCCGCGCGCTATGTCGGTCTGGAGGCCGTGGCCCGCATCGACACGGGCGCGCCCGGGCGCGTCGGTCAATGAGGCGTCTTCTGCAATGGATCTTCGGGCGGCTGCCGATCGGTTGGCTGCAACTGACCCACAAGCGGGGGCGGTTCTTGGCGGCCCTGTCGGGCGTCGCTTTCGCCAATGTCCTGGTGTTCGTGCAGCTGGGCATCATGAACTCGATGGCGACGGCGACGCTGAAACCCTATGAGTTGTTCGAGGCCGACATCATGATCTCCGCCGCCGATGCCAACGCGCTGGCCGAGGGCAGCAACGTGGCGCGGCAATGGATGTTGCAGGCCTTCGCGGACCCGGACGTGGTTGCCGGCATGGGGCTGTTCGTGGGCAACGCGCCCTGGGATCGCGGCGATACCGACATTACCTTCACCACCTTCGGGATCGACCCCGGCCAGCCGGGGTTCGTCGCGCCCGCGATCGCCGGCGATCTTGCGCTGTTGCAGGTGCAGGACGTGGCGATCATCGACCGGCTGGCGCGCGGCCTGCCGCGCGACGAGGCCGCCGCGATCCGCCCGCAGACGCCCCTGTCCTTCGAGACGCAAGGCCGCACGCTCACTGCGCTCGACACCTTCGCGGGCGGCGGCGGCTTCGGCGGTGACGGCTACATGTTTGTGTCGGACCAGACCTTCCTGTCGCTCTTCCCGGCGCGCAGCTCGGCCGCGCCCGATCATATCCTGCTGCGCCTGCGCCCCGGTGCGGACGCGGACGCCACCATCGCGCGGCTCGGCACGCTGATTTCCGCCGACGATCTGCGCATCCGCAGCTACGACGCGGCCGCGCAGGAGGATCTGCGCTACCAGCAGACGCAGCGGCCCACGGGCGTGATCTTCGGCTTCGGCGTGCTGATCGGCGTTCTTGTCGGGCTCGTGATCGTCTACCAGGTCCTGTCGGCGGACGTGGCCGACCACCTGCGCGAATACGCGACCTTCAAGGCCATGGGCTACGGGCCGCGTTTTTTCCTTGGCATCGTCGTCGAGGAAGCGCTGGTACTCGGTCTTCTGGGCTTTCTGCCGGGGCTTGCGGTGGGCACGGCGATCCTGACGCTCATGGGCGCGATCACGACGCTGCCATTGTCGATGACGCCGGCCATGGCGCTCATGGTCTTTATTGGTACGGTCGTCTTCTCGGTGCTCTCGGGGGTGATTGCCACGCGCAGGCTGTCCGCCGCCGACCCGGCCGACCTGTTCTGAGAGGCCCTGTCATGAGCAACGAGACCGTCCTCGACATACGCGTGCTGAACCATTGGTTCGGCAGCGGCGGCGCGCGCAAACAGGCCTTGTTCGACATCGACATGACGCTGGAGCGCGGCAGTTTCACCGTGCTGATGGGGCCATCGGGCTCGGGCAAGACCACGCTGCTGACACTGGCCGGGTGTCTGCGCGGCGTGGAAGAAGGGTCGGTGCGTCTGCTGGGGCACGAGTTGCGCGATGCGCCCGAGGCGGAGCTGACCCTGCTTCGCCGGCGGCTGGGGTTCATCTTCCAGGCGCACAATCTGCATGAAAGCCTGACGGCGCTGCAGAACGTCGTCATGGGGGTACAGGTACGCCCCGGCGTGCCAGATGGCTTGGCCCGGCTAGCAGCGGCCCGTGCTCTCGATCTGGTGGGGCTGTCCGACCGGATGAATTACCGTCCTGCAAACCTGTCGGGCGGGCAGAAGCAACGCGTGGCGGTCGCGCGCGCGCTGGTCGGCAATCCAGCGATGGTACTTGCGGACGAGCCGACAGCCGCGTTGGACAAGGACAGCGCCGCCGATGTGATCGACCTGCTCAAGCGCCTCGGCGCGGCGCGCGGAACAACGACCCTTCTGGTCACGCACGACAACCGCATCCTCGACCGTGCCGACCGGATCCTCACGCTGGAGGATGGCCGTATCGTCTCCAGCGACATTGGACCGGCTGCAACACGCGTGGACCACGGTGAACAGACGGGGACCACGTCATCCCACTGAGCGTGTGATCAAGTTAGCCACGGAATTCTGCCCATGTGCGGCGCCCGCCGGGGTGGGCCCGTCTCGCCATGGGCTGCGTTTGTCACAGCGCCAACCTCCAGCTCGATCAGGCGCTTGACCGTAGAGTCAGTCCTCTCGCGAAGCAGATCGGAGCAGACACTGACATCCGCTGAACGACTGGCACAAAAGTCTGGCTCCTGAAATCTGAGATGCCGCTCGGTTTGCACGCGCGGCGAATGTCTGCTTCGACGGGCCGCGCCGCGGAATCCCGAATGGCCGGCCAAGGTCGGCTCAGGGCCGTTCGCCTACTACTTAAACGGGACGACGTTTGAATCACCGTTGGCGAAAGCGACTGCGCCTTCGTTGCGAATGGTGCTGACTGCCTCTTCAAATGCGGCTCGGTCGTCTTCAAAGAGATCATCCCGTACGATGAATGTCCCGTCTTCGGTCACAACTTCCAGCGACCAACCGTCCCCGCCTTCGAGTTTGTAGATGTCCACCTTGAATGACATCCCATCCTCAACGATATGCTGCGAGGCGCTGGAAATGACAAGGTTAGGTTCGCGTTCCATCTGAATACCTCGTTGATCTGCGGTAGATAATAGAGGCACTGATCACAGAAGCCAATGTCCGCAAAGCGGGATGCGGTCGCAGCATCTGGAGCAATCAACGAAAGGCTGCTCAAGGCCGAGATCAACAAGCGTTGTTCGACCGAGGCCGCCCAAAACGAGATCTCGAGCACCGGTTGGCCCGACGTTCTCGACTACACGCAGGGCGTTGTCCGATCGTGCTTCAACAAGGCCTTCAAGTGATGGCCGGGACGCTGATCGGAGATCATGCTGCACCACGGGTGTGGAAGCCGAACGGGCAAGTCACTTTCCGGGTCAATCAGGGGCAATCTCCGCGCGATGTGGAGGCCCTGACATTTCGGCATCAATCCGAAGCGCGCGGACCAGCCCGATACAGGCCACGAGCAGGAAGACTGTCAAAGGCAGCGCGGAGGTGAGCGAGGCGGTGCGCATCGCGATCAGCCCGCCGGCAGACAAGAGGCTCATCGCCACGACGCCTTCGGTGACACACCAGAAGACACGGTAGGGGGCAGGCGGGTTCGGGTGCCCGCCCGAGGTGACCATGACGTCCACCAGAGACCCGGAATCCGACGACGTGATGAAGAACACGACAATGGCCAGTGTTGCCAGTGCCGAGGTCACCATGAACAGGGGCATTTCCGCGAGCATTGCGTAGAGCGACAGCGCCTCGTCCTCCATCGACATCTCGGCGATACGGCCGGCGCCTGCCGATTCCAGCGAAAGGGCCGTGCCGCCGAAAGCCGCGAACCAGAAGAACCCCAGCAGTGTCGGCGCCAGCAGCATTCCCGCGATCATCTCACGGATGGTGCGCCCGCGCGAGATGCGCGCTGCGAATATGCCCACGAAGGGCGACCACGATATCCACCAGACCCAGTAGAACAGCGTCCAGTCGGCCTGCCAGTCGGGATCGGAGGCGGGCCCGACGCGAAAGCTCGCGTTGACCACGTCCGAGAGATAGGTGCCGATTCCGGCCGTGAAGGTCTCGAGGATATGGATCGTCGGTCCGGCTACCAGAACAAAGGCCAGCAGGACGGCTCCGACACCAATGTTGAACTCGCTCAACCGGCGAATGCCGACGTGCAAGCCGCTGACCACTGAGATCGTGGCGACGCCGGTAATGATCGCGATGATCACCAGTTGCACCGGCAGCGACATGCCCAGCCCGGTCAGAGCGCCCAGCCCGGCATTGATCTGCATCGCGCCAAGCCCCAGCGATGTGCCGACGCCAAAAAGCGTGCCGACAGTCGCGATGATGTCCACGATATGGCCGATCCAGCCGTGTATGCGTTCGCCGATCAGCGGATAGAGCAGCGACCGGGGCGCCAGCGGCAGGTCGTGACGAAAGTGGAAATAGGCCAGCGGCAGCGCCATGCAGATATAGATGGCCCAGGGGTGCAGCCCCCAGTGGAAGTAGCTGTGGAACAGCGCCTCGCGTACGGCTTCTTCGCTGCGCGGTTCCGCGTCCAGCGGTGAGGTGTAGTGCAGGATCGGCTCGGCCACGCCGAAAAACACCAGCCCGATCCCCATGCCCGCGGCCATCAACATTGTGAACCAGGTCAAACGCCCAAATTCGGGTTTGGCGCTATCGCCGCCCAGCCGGATCTCGCCGAAGCGGCTCAGGCCCAGCCATATGACGAAGCCAAGCATGCCACTGGCCGCGAGCACATAGAACCAGCCAAAGCTGTCGATGAGCCAGCCCTGCGCGCGCGAGAACTGGGTCTCCGCCTGACCACTGAAGAAGACACCATAAAGCACGAAAAGCACGATCAACCCAGCTGACCCCAGGAAGACCGGTGGGTTCATCGTCTCGCGGAAATCCTTGATGAGATGTTTCAACGTTCGTTTCGCCTTTCCGGATCCAACAGGGAGTAGCCTGCGATCAGAACCTCGCTACGGCCCGTTGGCCCGATAATGGTTTTCGGTGCTATCGGCGCATCATGGTCTTTTCCCGGAACCTATCAGCGGCGGCCCGGCCCCGGAACCTGCCTGTTCTATGCCAGAATAGTGTCTGTCCTGCAAAAGGCGCAGCGATGGTCCCGCGTCCGCGGAACAGGGTCATGTCGCCCCGCATGGCTATCCCGGACCTGATCCAAATGCTGCACCCTGCATGAATGGACGGTCCAGTGATGCTGCGTTGCGACGTCCAACCTGACGACGAGGGCCCGCAATGGGCCGTCCGTGAAGACGGCCCAGCCGGGCAGTGGCCCGACGCATGGTGTAGGAGGCCGCGCGTCTCGCTGAAAGGCGCGGTTGAGCTACTGGACCCCTTGGCCTTGGCGATCCCCAATCGGCACGGGAGTGGCGTTGTTCCGACATGCGCCTTCTTTGGTCAGTGTCACCCCGACGTCATGTGGGCTTGTTATCCGGCCCGGGAACGAAACCGAAAGGAGACAAGACGATGACGAAATTTCATGGTTTGGCCCTGTCCGCAGCGACGGCAGCCCTTCTTGCAGGCCCACTCGCGGCGCAAACTTCGCCCGCCGAAGTCTGCCCCAACCCGCTGAAGATGGCCGATACCGGCATCGAGGGCATGACGACGCTGTCCGAGGCTTTCGCGCCCTTCGCCGAAACCTTCGAAGAGGTCTCCGGCGTCGAACTGGAGCTTTACTCGCTGTCCAACCGCACCGCGGCGGGCAACGCGCTGCAGTACGACGAGGTTGACCTGGTCTTTGCCGGTCCGTCGGAATTCGTGCTGTTCCAGCAGCTTGCGGAGATGGACATCCTGTTCTCCATCGTGCGCCCCAATTACGGCTCTAGCTTCGTGGTCAAGGCCGACAGCGACATCCAGTCGCTCGCCGATCTCGAAGGCCGCCGCGTGGCGCTGAAGGATGCGGGCTCCACCTCGGGCCACATCTTCCCCTCGATGATGCTGGCCGAGGCCGGGCTGGATCTCGACCGTGACCTCGACATCATCATGGCCGGTGACGCGCGTATCCAGGTGCTCATCAACGATGACGTCGACGCCATGGGCGGCGGCAACAAGGACTGGGACGCCGTGCGCGAACAGGACCCCGACACGGAATACCGCCTTCTGGCCCAGACTGACACCCTGCCCGGCGACCCGGTCGTCATGCGCGCCTCGCTGCCGCAGGACTGCCGCGATGCGCTGCGCGCCACGCTGTCCGAGCAGACCGACACCATGTGGGAGTCGCTGATCGAGACCGAGCGCAACGAGGACAAGTTCCTCGAGCGTGACGCCTACATGTCCTTCGAGACCGATCCGGCGATCTACGACGTGGTGCGGGACGCCTACGAAGCGGCCGGCATCGAACTCGGCAGCTAACGCAGGCCCTGCGCCCTGAACACCGCGCCGCCCCGTCTGGTTTCAGACGGGGCGGCTATCGCCATTAGAAGTACAGGCTGCATGACACCGCCCGACCCCGTTCTCGATGTCAGGGATCTTCACGTCAGCTATGGCGACCTCAGGATATTGCGTGGCGTGACATTCGCCGTCGGGCGTGGCGAAGGCGTCGTGCTTTTGGGGGCCAATGGCAGCGGCAAATCCACGCTGATGCGCGCCATAAACGGGCTGGCCCCGGCCAGCTCTGGGCGGGTCGCGCTGGACGGTGCCCAGATCATCGGCGCGCGCCGCCCCGCGCTGCGCATGGCCCGCCGCCGCATGGGCTACGTCTTTCAGCAATTCAATCTCGTGCCGCAGCTGAGCGCCTTTCAGAACGTGCTTTTCGGCGTGATGGGGCAGCGCCCGCTGGGCATTCTGAACTGCCTCAATGCCGTCGCCCGCGCCGAAGACCGCGAGCATGCCTTGTCTTGTCTCGAACGCGTCGGCCTTGCCGACCGCGCCGGGCACCGACCGACCGAACTCTCCGGCGGCCAGCAGCAAAGGGTCGCCATCGCGCGCATGCTGATGCAGCGGCCCAGCATGGTGGTGGCCGACGAGCCGATTGCCAGCCTCGATCCCAAGGCCGGGCGCGAGGTGCTGGACCTGCTGTGGCGGATCGTCGATGACGAAGGCCTGAGCATGCTTTGTTCGCTGCACCAGCTGGACCTTGCCCGGGAATACGCCGACCGCGTCATCGGCCTCAAAGCCGGCAAGGTGCAGGTGAATGCGGCCACGGGCAGCATCGACCCAGCAGGCCTCGACGGGCTTTACGACGGCGCGACCCGGCCCGAGGACGCCACCGAAACCAAGATCGCCGCGGTCTGACCAAGGAGAAGCATGATGTCCGACCAGACCCTGACCATTCCGCGCTTTCGCAGCCCGTCACCCGTGGCCTGGATCATCGCGGTGGGCTTTCTCGCCTTCTTCCTGCAGGGGCTCTGGGCGGCGGACATGTCGCTCGACCGTCTGCAACAAGGCGCAGTGAACCTCGGGCGGTTCCTGGGCCAGGCGATGCCGCCGGATTTCAGCAACTGGTACGGCATCGCCGACGCCATGTGGGAAACGCTGAACATCGCCATCGTCGGCGTCACCTTCGGCTGTCTCTTCTCGATCCCGCTGGCGATCCTGGCGGCCAGCAATACCAGCCCCAACCGGGTTGTGCGCAGCATCGCGCGCCTCGTGATCGCCGTGTCCCGCACCATCCCCGACCTGATCTGGGCGCTCATCTTCGTGGTGGCGGTGGGCCTCGGCCCGCTGGCCGGAATCCTGGCCATCATCATGGACACCATCGGCTTTGCCGCGCGGTTCTATTCCGAGCGTTTCGAAGAGGTGCAAAAGGGCCCCTCCGAGGCGCTGACCTCGACCGGCGCGGGGCGGCTTTCGGTCATCATGGGCGCGATCCTGCCCGAGAGCTTCGCGTCGATGACGGCGACGTCGCTCTTCAGCGTGGAAAAGGCGATCCGTTCCGCCGTGACGCTTGGCCTCGTTGGGGCCGGCGGGATCGGGGTGGAACTGTCCACGGCCATGCGCCTGTTCCGCTATGACGATGCCGCCGCGATCATCCTCGTGGTGCTGGTGGCCGTCATCGGGTTCGAGCAGCTGTCCTCGTCGATCCGCAAGCGTGTCATCTGACTTACGAACGGTGTGTTCCGTGAAGTGGGCGCTGGCAGACGCATGCCAGCGGAACTGAACAGCATTGATGCACTCATGCGGCAAAGCAGAGGGCGAGCGGAAGTTGCGTCATGTAGATTTCGGGGTCCGTCAACATTGCCGTGGGGCTCTCGGCCTCGGCGCATTCATACCTCCCATTAGTTGTCGAAGACCTTCGCGGGCGCAGCACAAACCGAGCACGCGCGGCGAACGGCAGGAAGGTCCCGCACACCAGATCGTTGCCCCTCGAAATGCTGCACAATGCATAAATGGCCGCTCTCGGGACGCCGCAGGCGGCACCAGAGCTAGGCATGAAGGTCCGCTGTGGGCCGGTCACGTCGAGAACCGCGACCATAACCCGCGACTTTGCAAACTCCGCTTCCTGCGCAAAGCGGTCGCTCTCGCGCCGGGCCGGGGATAAAGGCCTCAGCCCCCGGCTTCGGCCTTCATGGCCCACTGGCCGCTGTCCTGCGCCCAGTATTGCGCGGCGCAGCCGGCCTGCGTCAGGGCCTTCCACTGCCCCCGCGCCAGTTGCACCGCGTCACGATCATGGCCGTCGAAGATCACGCAGACGCGCTCCATCGCCTGCACCTCGGCCGCTGCGACATCGGCCCCGTCCACGGACATGATGCAGGCGGGCGCGTTGTCCGCCCCGCCCCCGGTGGTCAGCAGGATCGGCTGGTCCGCGTCATGGGCGCCGCCCGCCAGCCCGTGCGGCAGGAATCCTTCTTCGGGGCCCAGCCAGAGCGCGGCATCGAGCGCCGCCATCCTGCCGGCGTCGCGGCCGCGCACCTCGACGCGCCAACCCGCGCCACGGGCCTTGCCCAGCAGCATGGGCAGGACCCGTTCGAGCGGTTGGCTCGTCATGTGATAGAAGAAGGCCGCGCCCATGACCCTAGCCCTCGTAGCGGTCCGCGATCAGCCGGTTGAGCGCCATGACCCCCCAGCCCGTCGCGCCCTTGGGGGCCAGCTCGGTCTCCTTGGTCTGCACGGTCACGCCGGCGATATCGAGGTGGCACCAGGGCACCCCCTCCTGCACGAAACGGCCCAGGAACTGCGCCGCGGTGATCGACCCCGCGGTGCGGCCGCCGACGTGCTTCATGTCGGCGATGCGGCTTTTGAGCAGGTCGTCGTAGGCCTGGCCCATGGGCAGGCGCCAGGCGCCCTCGCCCTCGGCCCCGGCGGCCTTGAGAAAGGCTCCGGCGAGCGCATCGTCATTGGCGAAGACGCCCGCGTTCTCGTGGCCCAGGGCGACGATCATCGCCCCGGTCAAGGTGGCCAAGTCGATCAGGCCGGCGGGTTTGAACCGGTCCTGCGCGTACCAGAGCACATCGGCCAGCACCATGCGCCCCTCGGCGTCGGTGTTGATGATCTCGACGGTGTCGCCCTTCATCGTCTTGACCACGTCGCCGGGGCGCGTGGCGGTGCCAGAGGGCATGTTTTCCACAAGCCCGACAAGGCCCACGACATTGGCCTTGGCCCCGCGCAGGGCCAGCGCGCGCATGACGCCGGAGACGACGCCCGCGCCGCCCATGTCCATGGTCATGTCCTCCATGCCCGCCGCCGGTTTCAGGCTGATCCCGCCGGTGTCGAAGACCACGCCCTTGCCGACCAGCGCCAGCGGCGGCGCGTCGCCGCCGCCCTTCCACTGCATGACGACCACCTTCGAGGGGCTGGCGCTGCCCTGGCCCACCGACAGCAACGCGCCCATGCCGAGCTTTTGCAGATCGGCCTCTTCCAGGATCTCGACCTCGAGGCCCAGATCCTGCATCGCCGCCAGGCGCGCGGCGAAATCGTCGGTGGTCAGCACGTTGGCCGGCTCGTTCACCAGGTCACGGGTGAAAAAGACGCCCTCGGCCAGGGCCGCCATGGGGGCGGCCGCGCGGGCCAGCTCTTCTGGTTTGGCGGCCATGATGTCCACCGGGCCGGGGGCCGCGGCGGGGTCGGTCTTGTGCGTCTCGAAGCCATAGCCGCGCAGGGCGAGGCCGAGCGAGAGCTCGGCGCCGCGCCCGGTGGTCCCCAGCAGCACCAGCAACTCGCCGGTGCCACGAGCCTTGGCCAGTTCGGCGCCTGCGCGGCGCGCCTCTTCCACACCCGGCCGGCGGGGCAGTTTCACCACCAGCACCGCCTCGGCGGCCAGGCCCAATGGCCAGTCCAGCCCCAGCACGTCGCCCACCCGCGCCTTCGCGAAACGGTCGCTTTCAGCGAGACGGGCCACCGCCTTGCGGGTCAGGGTGTTCACCCGGCGCGCGCCTTGGTCGAGCTTGCCGTCGGGGGTGGCCACCACGGCGATGCGGCCCGTCCGGTCGGCCAGCCCCTCCAGGTCGGTCTCGTGAAAGCGGATCTCGGCGGGTTGGGACATGGGACGCTCCTTGTTGTCATGTGTCTTGCCGTCTTGCGGTCAGGCCAGAGGTAGCCCGCCCCCCGTCCGATGGCCAGAGAGCACTTGGGTTGCCCCGCAAACTGGGATAGCCTCGCGCCACTGCCAAGGGGCCCGGGGGCCAAGGATACGGGGGAAAACAGGTGCCGCGATTCGACCGCTACATGCTGTCGCAATTTCTCACCGTTTTCGGCTTTTTCTCGCTGGTGCTGGTTCTGATGTACTGGATCAACCAGGCGGTGCAGCTTTTCGACCGGATCATCGCGGACGGGCAATCGGCCTGGGTCTTTCTGGAACTGACGGCGCTGTCGCTGCCCGCGCTGGTCCAGATCGTGCTGCCGCTGGCGGCCTTCGCCTCGGCCGTCTACGTGACCAACCGCATGGCCTCGGAAAGCGAGCTGGTCGTCGTTCAGGCCACCGGCTTTTCGGCCTATCGGCTGGCCCGGCCGGTGCTGATCTTCGGGGCCTTCGTGGCCGGGCTGATGATGGTGCTGACCCATGTGCTGGTGCCGCTGTCCCAGGGCCGCCTGATCGAGCGGCAGGCCGAAATCTCGCGCAACATGTCGGCGCGTCTGCTGACCGAGGGGCAGTTCATGTCGCCCTCGGCGGGGGTGACGCTCTTCGTGCGCGATGTCACGGCCGAGGGCGAGCTGCGCGATGTCTTCCTGTCCGACAGCCGCCGCGCGGATCGCCACATCGGCTATACCGCCAGCCGCGCCTTTCTGGTCCGCGCCGAGGCCGGGCCGCAACTGGTGATGATCGACGGGCTGGCCCAGACCCTTGTCCACGAGGATCAGCGCCTGTTCACGACCAGTTTCGAGGATTTCGCCTATGACGTGAGCGCCCTGATCCCAGAGATGGGCGAGCGCAGCCGTTCAGCGCGCGAATTGACCACCGCCGAGCTTCTGTCGCCCAGCCCTGCCCTGCAAGACGAGACAGGCAAAAGCGCCGCCTATCTGCTGCACGCGGGCCACGACCGTTTCGTGCAGCCGCTGACGGCGCTGACCGGCGCGCTGCTGGGCTTTGCCGCGCTGCTGGTGGGCGGGTTCAGCCGCTTCGGGCTGTGGCAGCAGATCCTGGGCGCGGTGGCGCTCGTGGTGGTGATGAAATCGGTCGAAAGCGCCGGGATCGGCGCCGCCCGCGCGGCCGCCTCCGCATGGCCCGCCGCCTATGCAGGGGTGGGGTTCGGGCTTCTGGCCAGCCTGGCGCTGACGATGGCCAGCAGCCGCCCCTACCTGCTGCGCCGTCGCCCGACCCTGCCCGCCGGGGGGGCTGCATGATCCTGCACCGCTATTTCTCGCGCCGCTTCCTGATGAGTTTCGCCAGCATGTTCGGCGTGTTCCTGTTGCTGCAGGGGTTCATCGACCTGGTCGAACAGGGCCGTCGGTTCTCGGGCACCGACGCCGGCCCGTCCCAGATCATCGCGCTGACCCTGCTCAACCTGCCGCAGGCGCTTTACGAACTGCTGCCGCTCGTCACCGTGCTCAGCGCCATCGCACTGTTTCTCGCGCTGTCGCGGTCCTCGGAACTGGTGGTGGCCCGGGCCGCCGGGCGGTCGGCCCTGCGCGCCTTTCTCGGGCCGCTGTTGATGACCCTGCTGATCGGTCTGGTGGCGGTGGCATTGTTCAACCCCATCGTCGCCGCGACGCTGAAGGAATACGAGACCCGCTCGTCCAACCTGCGCGAGAATCGCTCCAGCATCCTGTCGATCTCCGACGACGGGCTCTGGCTGCGCCAGGGCGACGCCGCGCGCCAGACGGTGATCCGGGCCGAGGCCACGAACCTGGACGGCACCGTGCTGCGGCAGGTCACCTTCATCACCTTCGCCGCCGAGCAAGGCCCGGTGCGCCGGATCGAGGCCGCGCGTGCCGAACTGGCCGAGGGCGCCTGGGTGCTGACCGACGCCAAATCCTGGCCGCTGTCCGATGCCCGTGTCTCGGAACAATGGGCCACGACACATGACAGCCTGCGCATCCCCTCGTCGCTGTCGGCGGACCAGATCCGCGACAGTTTCGGCACCCCCAGCTCGATCCCCGTCTGGGATCTGCCCGCCTTCATCGACCGGCTCGAATCGGCGGGCTTCTCGGCGCTGCGCCACCGGGTCTGGTTCCAGATGGAACTGGCCCAGCCGCTGTTTCTCTGCGCCATGGTGCTGATCGCGGCCGGGTTCACCATGCGCCCGCAGCGGGGGCGGCGTGTGGGGCTTCTGGTGCTGACGGCGGTGGTGCTCAGCTTCGGGCTCTATTTCCTGCGCAACTTCGCGCAGATCCTCGGCGACAACGGGCAGATCCCGGTCGCGCTGGCCGCCTGGGCGCCCCCCGTTGCCGGGATCGCGGCCGCGCTGGGGCTGTTGCTGCACCTGGAGGACGGCTGATGCGGCGGCTGATCCTGATCTGCCTGCTCTGGCTCTGGCCACTGGCCCTCGCCGCGCAGGCCCCGGCCAGCCTGGTGGCCGACCGCGTGACCGTCCCGCCCGGCAGCGAGAGGCTGATCGCGCAGGGCAATGTCGAGGTCTTCTTCGAGGGCACGCGGCTTTCGGCCGCGCGCATCGCCTATGATCGCGGCACCGACCGGCTAACCATCACCGGCCCGATCTTCATCCGCACCGCCGAGGGCGAGATCCTGACCGCCGACCGCGCCAGTCTTGACCCCCGGCTGGAAAACGGGCTGCTGCGCGGGGCGCGGCTGATCCTCGACGAACGGCTGCAACTGGCGGCCGACCGCATCGACCGGGTCGGCGGGCGTTACACGCAGCTCAGCCGCGCCGCCGCGACCTCGTGCAAGGTTTGCGCGGATGGCCGCCCGCCCCTGTGGGCGATTCGCGCGGCCCGGGTCATCCGCGACGAGGAGGCGCGCCAGCTCTATTTCGACGATGCCCGCTTCCGGGTCTATGGTGTGCCCATCCTTTGGCTGCCGCGCCTGCGCCTGCCCGATCCCACCGTCACCCGCGCCACCGGCCTGCTGCTCCCCGAACTGCGCACCACCGACCAGCTGGGCGCGGGGCTCAAGCTGCCCTATTTCGTGCGCCTGGGCGATCACCGCGACCTGACCGTGACGCCGTTTTTCTCGCCCGAAAGCACTACTCTGGGGGCGCGCTACCGCGAGGCCTCCCTGCGCGGCGAGATCGAGGTCAGCGGCGCGGTGACCCGTGACAGCCTGATCGACGGCGGCCGCGGCTACTTCTTTGCCGACGGGGCCTTCCACCTGTCCAACGGCACGCGGCTGCGCTTTGATGTCGAGACCGCCTCGGATGACGCCTATCTGCTGGACTACGACATCGACGACTCCGACCGGCTCGACAGCGAGATCAGCCTGTCGCGCATCACCGACCGCGAGATGCGCCGTGCGCGGCTGACCCTCTACCAGAGCCTGCGCGCCGCAGAGGACAACGACCGCCTGCCCCCCGTGGTGGGCGAGGCCCGCCTGGAGCGCCGCACGACCCCGGCCATCGGCGGCACGCTGAGCTATGGCGCCGGGCTGCAGGGCCACCTGCGCACGCTCGATGCGCTGCCGAGCGACGGGCTGGGCGATGCCCTGCGCGCCGGGGTCTGGGCGGACTGGCACCGCGCCCGTGTCAACGGCCCCGGACTGGTGGTCGAGACCCGCACGGGCCTGCGGCTCGACCACTACGCCTTTTCGCCCGACGCCACCGCACAGGACACCACCCGCGCCCAGGGGCAGGCCGCCGTGACCCTGCGTTATCCGCTGATCCGGCAAGGCGCGCGGGCCGCGCATGTGCTCGAACCGGTGGTGCAGCTGGCCTGGTCGGACAGCACCGGCGGCAGCGTGCCGAACGAGGACAGCGTCACCGCGGAATTCGATGCGTCCGGTCTGCTGGCGTGGTCGCGCTTTCCCGGCGAGGACGCCACCGAGACCGGCCCCCGCGCCGCCCTCGGGCTGAGCTGGTCCCGGCGCGGCGCCGAGGGCTGGAACAGCCGCCTGACCTTCGGGCGGGTGCTGTGGCGCGCGGAAAACGCAGCCTTCACGCATACGTCGGGGCTGGATGGTACCGCTTCGGACTGGTTGATCGACGGCAGCCTCGATACCGGCACGGGCCTCGCCCTGCAGGGCCGGACACTGGTGGACGACGCCCTGGAGGTGACCCGGGCCGAGGCGCTGCTGGACTGGCGCACCGACCGGATGGACCTTGAAGCGGGCTATATCTTTCTGCCGACGGATCCCGACGAGGACCGGCCGACGGCGGTGCGCGAGATCAGCCTCGACAGCCGCTATCGCATCAATGACCGATGGGAGACGGGCTTCGACATGCGCTATGATCTGGCCGAGGGCGCGCCCTCGACCGCCGGGCTGGACCTGGGCTGGCGCAACGAATGCGTCACAGTGGATTTTTCGGTGTCGCGCCGCTTCACGTCTTCGACTACTGTGCAACCCACAACCGACTTCGGCCTGGTGGTGGGGCTGAGCGGCTTTTCCTCGGGGCAAACCGGGGCAAGCCCCGCCCGCCGCTGCCAGGACTGAGACACCGACCCAAGCCAAGAGGTTCCGATGCGTGCCGTTCTGACCCTGTTCGCCCTTTTCGCCGCCCTCGCGCTGCCCGCCCAGGCGCAGTTCTCGCCGGCGATCACGGTGAACGACAAGGCCATCACCCCCTTCGAGATCGAACAGCGCGAACGGATGCTGGAGCTGTTCGGCACCCCCGGCAACCTGCCCGAGCTGGCGCGCGAGCAGTTGATCGAGGAACGTCTCAAGGCCCAGGAGCTGGAGCGCGCCGGGCTGCGCCTCAACGCCGAGGGGCTGGAACGGGCCATGACGGATTTCGCCGCGCGCGCCGACCAGGATCTGGACCAGTTCCTGGCCGGGCTGCGCCAGAACGGGATCGAGGAACAGAGCCTGCGTGACTTCGTCCGGATCAACGCAACCTGGCGCGACTACATCCGCCAGCGCTATGAACGGCGCGCCCGCGTGGGCGAGGCCGAGGTCGACCGCGCCCTGGGCCAGTCGGAAACCGGCGCGGGCCTTCAGGTGCTGCTGAACGAGATCATCATTCCCGCGCCGCCCGAACGCGCCGAGGCGGCCATGCAGCAGGCCCGGCAGATCAGCGAGCTGACCTCCTTCGCCGCCTTCGAATCCGAGGCGAGCCGGGTTTCGGCCCTGCCCTCGCGCGAGCGTGGCGGCAGGCTCGACTGGGTGCCCATCAGCAATTTCCCCGCCGCCCTGCGGCCGATCTTCCTCAGCCTCGCCCCGGGCGAGGTCACCGATCCGCTGCCCATCGAGAACGGCATCGCGCTGTTCCAGCTGCGCGATCTGCGCGAGGTCGCCCAGTCCCGGCCCGCCCCCTCCGAGATCGACTATGCCGCCTATTACATCGACGGCGGCCGGTCCGAAGCCGACCTGGAGCGCGCCGCGCGCGTCGCCAGCCGTGTGGATACCTGCGACGACCTCTACGGCATCGCCAGGGACCAGCCGCGCCGGGTGCTGGAGCGCAACGCGCTGCCACCGTCCGAGATCCCGCAGGACGTGGCGACGGAACTGGCCAAACTGGACCCCGGCGAGACCGCCTGGGGCCTGACCCGGGCCGATGGCGAGACGCTGATCCTGCTGATGCTCTGCGGCCGCAGCCAGTCCGAAGAAGGCACGCAGGACCGTGATGCGATCCGCAACCAGCTGCGCTCGCAGCGGCTGTCGGGCTATGCCGACGCGCTGCTGGCCGAATTGCGCGCCTCGGCCCGGATCACCGGCAACTGATGCGCCCCATCGCCGTCAGTTGCGGCGACCCGGCCGGCATTGGCCCCGAGGTCGCCGCAGCGGCCTGGCAGGTTCTCGGGGACGCCGTGCCGCTGCTGTGGATCGGCGACCCGGGCCACCTGCCCGAAAGCACGCCCTGGCAGGCGGTCGAGACGGCGGGCGACGCCGTATCCGCGACAGCCCTGCCCGTGCTGGTGCGGGATTTCGGGCCGCCGCGCCGCCCCGGCACGCCCGAGCCGGCCCATGCGCCCCATGTCATCGCCGCCATCGAGACCTGCGTGCGGCTGGTCCAGGCCGGGGAGTGTGCCGCCATGACCACGGCGCCGATCCACAAGCAGGCGCTGATCGACGGGGCCGGTTTCGGCTTTCCGGGCCATACCGAATTCCTGGCGCGTCTCGCCGGGGTCGACCGCGTGGTCATGATGCTGGCCAGCGACCAGCTGCGGGTGGTGCCCGCCACGATCCATATCCCGCTGGCCGAGGTGCCCGGCGCGCTGAGCGCCACAGTGCTGGCGCAAACGCTGCGCATCACCCATGCCAGCCTGATCCGCGATTTCGGCATCGCCGCGCCGCGCCTTGCCGTGGCCGGGCTCAACCCCCATGCAGGCGAAGGCGGCAAGATCGGCCGGGAAGAGATCGAGGTCATCGCCCCGGTGCTGGAGACCCTGCGCGCCGAGGGGCTGAACATCGCCGGGCCGCTTTCCGCGGACACGATGTTTCATGCCGCCGCCCGCGCCCGCTACGATGCCGCCGTGGCGATGTATCACGACCAGGCGCTTATCCCGATCAAGACCCTGGCCTTCGACGAGGGGGTCAACGTGACGCTGGGCCTGCCTTTCGTGCGGACCTCGCCGGATCACGGCACGGCCCTGGACATCGCGGGAACGGGCCGGGCCAACCCCGCGTCGATGGTGGCCGCCCTGCGCATGGCCGCGCAAATGGCCGAAGCACGGGAGGGGCGGTAAGCGAGCCTCCGGGGGGAGTTTATGCGCCAAGATGAAGGACACAACATGGACGATCTGCCCCCCCTGCGCCAGGTCATTGCCGACCACGGCCTGGCCCCGAAAAAGGCCATGGGCCAGAACTTCCTGCTCGATCTGAACCTGACGGCCCGGATCGCGCGGCAGGCCGGGTCACTGGTCGATCACGACGTGCTGGAGATCGGCCCCGGCCCCGGCGGCCTGACCCGCGGGTTGCTGGCCGAGGGCGCGCGCCGGGTCGTGGCGGTGGAAAAGGACAGCCGCTGCCTGCCCGCGCTGGCGCAGATCGCCGAGCAATATCCCGGCCGGCTGGCGGTGCTGAACGCCGACGCGCTGGATGTGGACACGGGCCGGCACCTGACCCCGTCGGTGCGCGTCGCCGCCAACCTGCCCTACAACGTGGGCACCGAACTTCTGGTGCGCTGGCTGACCCCGCCCGCCTGGCCGCCCTTCTGGGACAGCCTGACGCTGATGTTCCAAAAGGAGGTGGCGCAGCGCATCGTCGCCACGCCGGGGTCAAAGGCCTATGGGCGGCTGGCGATTCTGGCGCAATGGCGTACGCGGGCGCGGATCGTCATGGACCTGCCGCCGCAGGCCTTCACGCCGCCGCCCAAGGTACACAGTGCCGTGGTGCATCTGACCGCCCTGCCCGCGCCCCGGTTCCCGGCCGATCCGAAAACGCTGGAAATGGTCGTCGCCCGCGCCTTCAACCAGCGCCGCAAGATGCTGCGCGCCGCGCTCAAGGGCCTGCGGCCGGATATCGAGGACCGACTTGTCGCCGCGGGCATCGCCCCCACCGACCGCGCGGAACAGATCGACGTCGAACGCTTCTGCGCCCTGGCGCGGACGCTAGAGGCCTAGCCCCGGGGTCCGCGCTGGCCTAGGACTGGCACCCGGCAGATCGACGGGGCGCGGCCGCAATTGGCGATGCCAATCGCTTACCCGCACTGGCCGAATTCCCGCGCCCGGCAGATCGACGGGGCGCGGCCGCAATTGGCGATGCCAATCGCTTACCCGCACTGGCCGAATTCCAAAGGAATTCGGCCTACATGTGAATGACACGGTCGAAGGCGTCGAGGACGCTTTCGTGCATCATCTCCGACAGGGTGGGATGCGGGAAGACGGTGTTCATCAGGTCTTCTTCGGTGGTTTCGAGCTGACGGCCCACGACATAGCCCTGGATCAGTTCCGTCACCTCGGCGCCGACCATATGCGCGCCCAGAAGCTCGCCCGTCTTCTCGTCGAAGATGGTCTTGACCAGGCCCTCGGGTTCGCCCAGGGCAATGGCCTTGCCGTTGCCAATAAAGGGGAAGCGGCCCACCTTGATCTTGTAGCCCTGCTCCTCGGCCTGCGCCTCGGTCAGGCCGACGCTGGCCACCTGGGGGTGGCAGTAGGTGCAGCCGGCGATGCTCTCGGGTTTGACCGGATGGGCGTGCTTGCCACCGATCAGGTCGGCGACCATGACACCCTCGTGGCTGGCCTTGTGCGCCAGCCATGGCCCGTTGGTGGCGTCTCCGATCACGTAGAGCCCCTCGACCCCGGTGCGGCAGTATTCGTCGGTCACCGCGAAAGAGCGGTCGAACGCGACGCCGAGCTCCTCCAGCCCCAGACCTTCGGTGTTGGCGGTGATCCCGACGGCCGAGATTACGGTGTCGACCTCGATCTTCTCGGTCTTGCCGCCTGTCTCGATGTGGGCGGTGACCTTGTCCTTGCCGCGGTCGAGCTGCTTGACGGTGGACTTGGCACGGATGGTCATGCCCTGCTTTTCGAACTGCTTTTGCGCCAGCGCGCTAATCTCCGCGTCCTCGACCGGCAGGATGCGGTCCATGACCTCGACCACCATGGTCTCGGCGCCCAGGGTGTTGTAGAAACTGGCGAATTCGATGCCGATGGCCCCCGAGCCGATGACCAGGAGCTTCTTGGGCATGTGCTTGGGTTGCAGGGCGTCCTTGTAGGTCCAGACACGCTCGCCGTCGGCCTCGAGGCCGGGCAGTTGGCGGGCGCGGGCGCCCGTGGCCAGGACGATGTTCGGCGCCGCAAGCTCTTCCGTGCCCTTCTCTGTCTTGACGCTGACCTTCCCCTTGGCGGGGATCGTCGCCTCGCCCATGACGACCGTGACCTTGTTCTTCTTCATCAGGTGGCCGATGCCGCTGGTCAGCTGGCCGGCCACCTCGCGCGAGCGTTTGACCACCGCGTCGAGGTCATAGTCGATCTGGCCCGCGCTCAACCCGAAATCCTTGGCCCGGTGCATCAGGTGAAAGACCTCGGCACTGCGCAGCATGGCCTTGGTCGGGATGCAGCCCCAGTTCAGGCAGATGCCGCCCAGGTGTTCGCGTTCCACGATGGCCACGGAAAGCCCGAGCTGGGCGCCACGGATGGCGGCCACGTAGCCCCCCGGTCCGGCCCCGATCACGATCATGTCGAAGTTGCGAGCTGCCATTGATGCGCCTCCTCATCCAGAATTGGTTTACCCTTAAACGAATTGCACGGGGCCATCCAGAGGGCGGCGGTCATGGCCGCTATGCAATTTCGCGCACCGCCGCAGATGCGCGTCAGGCGGTGGCATGTTCCTGCGGGGCGGCGCCGATGGCCGAGAGCGTGGCCCCGTAGCCACCGTCGTCGATCCAGGCCGACTCGGCCGGGCTGGTGTCGCGCCCCAGCGCCGGGTTGCGGTAGGGAAAGCGCCCGAAGGCACGGATCACCTCGCGATGGGCCTTGGCGTGGCGCAGGTTCGAGGCCCCCGTCTCGGGCATACGCAGCGCCATGAGCCGCACCGCGCGCTCCTGGTCGCAGAGGTTCTCCGAATGGACCAGCGGCATGTAGAAGAACTGCCGCGCCGGTTCGGCCACGCGCGTGTCCCAGCCGCGGTCGATGGCCACCTTGCTGGCCGCCCGGGCCGAGCAATCGGTGGCGAAGGCGCGCGGGTCCTCGCGGAACATGTTGCGCGGAAACTGGTCGGTCAGGATGATATAGCCCAGCGTGCCAACCGCATTGGTCAGCCAGAGGCCGCAGGCCCCCTCGCGCGCCATTTCCCATGTGGATTGAAAGCGTTTGCGGATCTCAGCGTCGCGCGCCTCGTCCGCCGCATACCAGCCCTGTGGGCCGACATCGTCCAGCCAATAGGCGACGATCTGCTCGGGGGTGACCATGGCCTGTCCTCTCATTCGACGTTTTCCTGCCTGTCATGAAACCGTTGCAGAAAGGCCGGCCCCTGGCAACGCTCGTCTTCATACCGACTCGTCGGACTGTTGCTCTTCCAGCTCGGTCTCGATGTAGACTTCCTGTGCGACCTCGACCGCCACGGGCGAGGCGGCCGGGCTGACCGGCGCATAGGAGGTCATGTCCTCGACGCTGAAGTCCTCGTCCGTCGGGCGCTGCACCATGCGCAGCAGACCATAGGCCGAGATGCCCAGCATCAGCATCCCGACGAGCACCCAGAAGGCATAGACGCCAATGGCGCCCATGGCATAGCCCATCACGATGGGGCCGAGGATGGCGCCGACGCCGTTGATGAAGATGAACCCGGCCGAGGCCGAGGCCATGTCGTCATGTTCGAGGAAATCGTTGGCATAGGCCAGAAGCAGCGCATAGAGCGGGTTCGACATACCCCCGACCATGGCCGCGCCGACCAGCAGCAGGATGAAGGTATCGCCAAAAACGGCGGCGATCATCCCGCCGAGGCCCCCGATGGCGGCTGCCGCGACGATCAGCACCCGCCGGTCCATCCGGTCGGACAGCCATCCGATGGGGAACTGCGCCACCAGCGAGGCGGTGAAGATCACCGAGACCAGCAGCGAAATCTGCCCGGCGGTCAGCCCCGCCTCGGAGCCGTAGACCGCGACCATGCCGAACTGCGCGGCAAAGACCCCGCCCAGCAGGACCATGCCCACGGCGGCCAGCGGCGAGGCCTCGATCAGGTCGCGCAGGCGCATGCGCCGGGTGGTCTCGGTCGTCGGGGTGGGCTGGACCGACAGCAGGATCGGCGCAAAGGCCAGCGACACCAGCACCGAGGGGATGATGAAAAGCACGAAGCCCGAGGCATCGCCAAGGCTGATGACGTATTGCGCCACGATGATCCCGCCCATCTGCACGATCATGTAGACCGACAGGGCCTGGCCGCGGGTCTCGTTGGTCGAGGCGTGGTTCAGCCAGCTTTCGGCGGTGATGTAGACGCCCGAGATGCACAGGCCGATGATGACCCGGCCGATCGACCAAGCCCAGACATCGACCAGCACGGGATAGAGGATCAGCACCGCCGAAACGGTCGAGCCCAGCGCGGCAAAGACACGCACGTGCCCCACCCGCCGGATCAGCTCGGGCGTGATCCGCGAACCCAGCAGGAAGCCCGCGAAATACCCCGACATGACAAGAGACATCTGCAGGGTCGAGAAATTCTCGATCCCGCCGCGGATGCCCAGCAGGGTGGATTGCAGGCCGTTGCCCATCATCAGCATGAACATGCCCAGAAAGAGGGGCCAGGAGGTGCGCAGCACGGGTATCATGTCGGATATCCTAGGGGGACTCGGGGCCCGAGTCGGTGACGTTCGCGTCTCGCCATATCATGCCAGCGACAAGGCAAATCAATGTGTGATCTTTCCCCGGTTCGGCCGCCGGCGCCCAGGCGCTCAGTCGCGGCCCGGAAACAGGATCGAACTGTCGCCGTAGCTGAAGAAACGGTAGCGCTCGGCAATGGCATGGGCATAGATCGCGCGGACCCGGTCCACCCCCATCAGGGCGCTGACCAGCATCATCAGCGTCGATTTGGGCAGGTGGAAATTGGTCATCAGCCCGTCGGTCACGCGAAACCGGAATCCCGGCGTGATGAAGATGTCGGTCTTGCCCTCCCAGGGGACGAGGCCCTTTTGCGTGGCCGCGCTCTCGATCAGGCGCAGGGCGGTGGTGCCCACGGGAATCACCCGCCCCCCGGCGGCGCGTGTGGCGTTGATCTCGTCGGCCGCCGCCTGTGTGACGCGGCCCCATTCGGCGTGCATCCGGTGTTCCGAGATATCGTCGGTCTTGACCGGCAGGAAGGTGCCCGCGCCCACATGCAGCGTCACATGGCTGAAATCAACGCCCATGGCCGCGAGGTCGTCCAGCAGCCAGTCCTCGAAATGCAGCGAGGCCGTGGGCGCGGCCACCGCCCCGTTCTCGCGCGCCCAGATCGTCTGGTAGTCGGTCCGGTCGGCGGCGTCGGCAGACCGCTTGGCAGCGATATAGGGCGGCAGGGGCATCTGGCCCGCGGCCTCCAGGGCGGCATCGAAATCCGCGCCCGCAAGGTTGAAGCGCAAATGCGCCTGGCCCGCCGCGCGGCCCGCCATGGTGGCCGAGAGATCGGGCGAGAAGACAACCACCTCGCCCTCCTTGAGCTTGCGCAGGGGCTTGACCAGCGCCGCCCAGGTCCCATCCGGGCGCGGCTCCAGCAGGGTGACCTCGATGTTGGCGACCGCCCCGGCCCGATTGCGCGTGCCGAACAGCCGCGCCGGGATCACCCGCGTATCGTTCAGCACCAGCCGGTCGCCCTTGCGCAGCACCGCGCACAAGTCGCCCACCTGGCGGTCCGCGATCCGGTCGCCCGCGGCCACCAGAAGCCGTGCCGCGGTGCGCGGGCGCGCGGGCCGGGTGGCGATCAGGTCTTCCGGCAGGTCAAAATCGAAATCGGACAGTTTCATGCGGATCTGCTGGCTAGGGCGTGGCGGTGGGAAACCTTCCCGACCATGCCGGGGGTCAATGCCGACAGCGGATCGATCAGAACGCGCGGGCTGTCAAGCTGTGCCGACCACCGGAAGGCACCCGCCACAACGCAAGCCCCCCCCAACCGGCAGCGCCGTGTCGCGCCCGTCGCGCGGGTTTCCCGCGGGCCCCCGCGGCGCTGCAAGGGGCTTTCTTCTCGGGCTGCGCGGGCTAGAACCCTGCATAACCTGCCAAGAGGAGACAAAAGCAGATGCACGACCTCGCACAAGGCCAGCCAGCCCCTGATTTCACCCTGCCCCGCGACGGCGGCGGTACCCAGACCCTGTCCGATTTGCGCGGTGGCCCGGTGGTGCTGTTCTTCTATCCCAAGGACAACACCCCCGGCTGCACCAAGGAGGCCGTGGCCTTCACCGGCCTGCTGGAGGACTTCGCCGCCTCGGGCGCGACGGTGCTGGGGATTTCCAAGGACAGCGTGAAAAAGCACGACAATTTCGTCGCCAAGCACGATCTGAAAGTGGCCCTGCTTTCGGACGCCGAAGCGGATGTCTGCGAGACCTACGGCGTCTGGGGCGAGAAGAAGATGTACGGCAAGACATTCGAGGGGATCACCCGCACCACGGTCCTGATCGATGCCGAGGGGCGCATCGCCCGGGTCTGGCCCAAGGTCAAGGTGGATGGCCACGCCGAAGAGGTGCTGGAGGCCGTGCGCGCGCTTTGAGCCCGGCTGCCGTGGCTTGACCTTGCCGCGGCGCCGGGCGAAACCCGCGCCATGAAACCGCTCGCCCAGATGGCCGAAGAGGTGCTTTGCACCGCCGATGGCCGCGAAAAGACCGCCCTGTCACGCCGCCATGCCGCCGCCTGGCAGGCGGCGCGCGCCGAGGGCGCCATGCCACGGATCGGCCGGGCCGATCCGCCGGAGGCCCCGGCGCGGCCCGCCCGGCCCGACCTGCTGGACCCGCGCGAGGTGCCGCGCCGCCGGCCCGGCTCGCCCGCCGGGCGCATCGCCATGCTGCACGCGGTCGCCCATATCGAGCTGAACGCCGTGGACCTGCACTGGGACATCATCGCGCGCTTTGCCGAAACACCGATGCCGCCCGGCTTCTACGACGACTGGGTCAAGGCGGCCGACGAGGAATCCAAGCATTTCAACCTGATCTGCGACTGTCTTGAGGGGCTGGGCAGTCACTATGGCGCCCTGCCCGCACATGCGGGCATGTGGCGCGCGGCGCATGACACTGCCGAGGACCTGATGGGCCGCCTCGCCGTGGTGCCCATGGTCCTGGAGGCGCGCGGCCTCGACGTGACCCCCGGCATGATCGAGGTCTTCGAGAAGGCCGGAGAGAGTGACGCCGTCACGGCCATGCGGCTGATCTATGCCGAGGAAGTCCACCACGTCGCCTATGGCTCCAAGTGGTTCCATTTCCTCTGCGGACGCGAGAACACCGACCCCAAGGCGGCGTTTCACGATCTGGTCCGGCACTATTTCCATGGGCCGCTCAAGCCACCCTTCAACGAGGAGAAGCGCGCCGAAGCCGGCCTGCCGCCGGATTTCTACTGGCCCCTGGCCGACGCGCCGCCGCCGGGCGACTAGGCCGTCGGCAAATTATCGCCCAAAATGCGGGAATTGCGCAGAACTCTCGCCTGTGCGCTCAAAATCCTTGCGACGTTCCCCCCTGCGCTGTATCCCGCCAAACAAACCTGCGGCCTGCGGGCCACGGTCGGGTCACCCGACCGGCCACGCACCGCGCCAGGATACACAACAGGACGGGATGACCGGCTTCACACACAAGCTCCACGCGATGCTCGAACGCCGCTTTCCGGAAAAGCGTCTCTTTCTGCGCTCGGACGAGCAGACCCGGTTCATCCGGCTTGGCCCCGCGACGCAGCTCATGGCCTGGTCGGGCACCACGCTGGTTCTGGCCTGGACGATCGTCGCCACCGCCATCGTGATCATGGACAGCATCGGCGCGGGCAATTTCCGCGCCCAGGCCCAGCGGAACCAGACAACCTATGAAGAGCGGCTCAACGCGCTTTCGGGCGAACGCGACAGCCGCGCGAGCGAGGCCCGCGCCGCGCAGGACCGTTTCAGCGCCGCACTGGAACAGATTTCACTGATGCAGTCGGAATTGCTGCGCTCCGAGGAACGCCGCCGCGAACTGGAAACCGGTATCGAGGTGATACAAACCGCGCTGCGCCGCACCATGGCCGAGCGCGAGGCGGCCCGCGACCGCGCCCGCGCGCTGACGGCTGCGCTCGACGGCGAGACCGGCCCCCCGTCCCGCAGCAACAGCGGCACCTCTTCGGCGCAAACGGTGGACATGCTCGCCGATGCCCTGGCGCAGACCGCGCAGGAGCGCGACCAGATCGCCGCCGACGCCGAATACGCGCTTGAACATGCCTCGGAAATGGAGCTGGAACTGCGCCTGCTGCGCGACAAGAACGATGCCATCTTCAGTCAACTGGAAGAGGCCTTCACCGTCTCGGTCGAGCCGCTCAACAAGATGTTCCGCGCCGCCGGAATGGACCCCGAGCAGGTACTCGATACCGTGCGCAGCGGCTATTCGGGCACCGGCGGGCCGATGACGCCTCTGCAATTCTCCACCCGCGGTGGGCCATCCGATCCGCAGGCCGAGCGTGCCAACACCATCCTGCGGGCCATGGACAGGCTGAACTTGTACCGCCTGGCCGCCGAAAAGGTGCCCTTCGACATTCCCGTCAAATCCGGGTTCCGTTATACCTCGGGCTACGGGATGCGCTGGGGCCGGATGCACGAAGGCACCGACTTCGCCGCGCCAGTGGGTACGCCCATCCATGCCCCCGCCGACGGGGTGGTGACCTTCGCGGGCTGGTCCTCGGGCTATGGCCGCATGGTCAAGATCGAGCACGATTTCGGGATCGAGACTCGCTATGCCCACCAGAGCCGGATCCGCGTCGAGAAGGGACAAAGGGTCTCGCGCGGGGATCGTATCGGTGATATTGGCAACTCAGGACGATCCACGGGCCCGCACCTGCACTACGAGATCCGTCAGAGCGGATCGGCCGTGAACCCCATGACCTACATAAGAGCTGGACAAGATGTTTTCTAAGAGCAAGATCAACGAGCCCGGCCCCGCGGCCGACGACAACACCGGCACCGGCACGACAGACACCGCTGCCAACAAACCCGCCGCGCACGCCGGGAGCGACCAAAAGTCGGCCAGCAAGGCCAAACCGCCGGCCTCGGCGCTCTCGGCCGACCTGCACATCACCGGAAACCTCAAGACAAGCGGTGACATCAACATCGAGGGCACGGTGGATGGCGACATCCGCGCCCACCTGCTGACCATCGGCGACGGGGCCACCGTCAACGGCGAATGCATCGCCGACGACGTGGTGGTCCACGGTCGCGTGGTGGGCACGGTGCGCGGGCTGAAGGTGCGCCTGACCTCGACCGCGCGGGTCGAGGGCGACATCATCCACAAAACCATCGCCATCGAATCCGGCGCCCATTTCGAGGGCTCGGTGCAGCGCCAGGACGATCCGCTGAACGCTGGCAGCAGCCGCACGGCGGCCCCGGCCCCCAGTGGACCCCAGCCGGCCAAGGCCGAAGCCGCCAAGCCCGCCCAGGCCCAGCAGCCGCAGAAGGCCGACAGCAAGGGCTGACAGGCGGGCGGCGACAGATGCATCGCAATGCGCCCGCGTTAGCGGGACGACCGGGGGGCGTGGGGCACCGTCGGGGCCCTTAAGGCGTCTCGCTGCAAAGGCGCGCGCCCGTTGCTGACACGGGGCGCGGCATGCCGCGCCCGTCGCGGCCCCTGACCACCGCCATGCGACCCGCGCGCGGAACGGACGGCGTCGGAGAGTAGACCGCGCACAAACGCGGTGCCGGCATCCTGTCCCGGCTCCGAATATCACCGGAATGGCTGGTGTTGCGCCATTCGTTCGCGCGAAAACAGCGACGGCCATCACCCCAATCAACCGAATACGGTCTGCGCAGCAGACAATTCGTAAACGCCCCCTACCCTTTTGCCCGGCCCCGCGATATGGGCTGGAAAACGGTTTTCTGAGGACACTTGAATGGACCTGCGCAACATCGCCATCATCGCCCACGTCGACCACGGCAAGACCACGCTCGTGGACGAACTGCTCAAGCAGTCGGGGGTTTTCCGCGAAAACCAGGCCGTGGCCGAACGGGCCATGGACTCCAACGACCTGGAGCGCGAACGCGGGATCACGATCCTGGCCAAGGCCACAAGCCTCGAGTGGGGCGAAAAACGGATCAATATCGTCGATACCCCCGGCCACGCCGACTTCGGCGGCGAGGTCGAGCGCATCCTGTCCATGGTCGACGGGGTGGTCCTGCTGGTCGACGCCGCCGAGGGGCCGATGCCGCAGACCAAGTTCGTCACCTCCAAGGCGCTGGCGCTGGGGCTGCGCCCCATCGTGGTGCTCAACAAGGTCGACAAGCCCGATGCCGAACCCGACCGCGCGCTCGACGAGGTCTTCGACCTCTTCTCGGCGCTCGATGCCGACGAGGATCAGCTGGATTTCCCCTATCTCTATGCCTCGGGGCGCGCCGGCTGGGCCGATGCCGCGCTGGACGGCCCGCGCACGGACCTGACCGCGCTTTTCGAGATGATCGTCGATCGCGTCCCCGCGCCCAAGCAGGTCGCCGCGCAGGACGCGCCGTTCTCCATGTTGGCGGTCACGCTGGGGGCCGATCCCTTCATCGGCCGCCTGCTGACCGGGCGGGTCGAAAGCGGCACCCTCCGGGCCGGGGCCAATGTCCAGGCGCTGTCGCGCGAGGGCGACAAGATCGAGAGTTTCCGGGTTTCCAAGGTTCTGGCCTTTCGCGGCTTGGGCCAGCAGCCGATCGACGCGGCCCAGGCCGGCGACATCGTCAGCATCGCCGGCATGGGCAAGGCCACCGTGGCCGACACGATCTGCGCCCCGGAAGTGACCGCGCCGATCCCCGCCCAGCCCATCGACCCGCCGACGATCTCGGTCACCTTTGGCATCAATGACAGCCCGCTGGCGGGCCGCGACGGCAAGAAGGTGCAATCCCGCGTCATCCGCGAGCGCCTGATGAAAGAGGCCGAGACCAACGTCGCCATCAAGGTGGAAGACACGCCCGGCGGCGAGGCTTTCGACGTCTCGGGCCGCGGTGAATTGCAGATGGGCGTGCTGATCGAGAACATGCGCCGCGAGGGCTTCGAGCTGTCGATCTCGCGCCCCCGGGTGCTGTTCCAGGACGAGGGCGGCCAGCGCATGGAGCCCATCGAGGAAGTCACCATCGACGTGGACGACGACCATTCCGGTGCCGTGATCGAGAAACTGACCGGCCCGCGCAAAGGGGAACTGGTCGAGATGAAACCGGCCGGGGCCGGCAAAACGCGCATCGTAGCCCACGTGCCCGCCCGCGGCTTGATCGGCTATCACGGCGAGTTTCTGACCGACACGCGCGGCACCGGGGTGCTCAACCGCATGTTCCACGGCTGGGCCCCGCACAAGGGCCAGATTCCCGGCCGTCGCCAGGGGGTGCTGATCTCGATGGAGAACGGCCAGTCCGTGGCCTTCGCCCTATGGAACCTGGAAGACCGCGGCAAGATGTTCATCGGGGCCCAGGTGGACGTCTACCAGGGCATGATCATCGGCGAACACGCCCGCGACAACGACCTCGAGGTCAACCCGCTCAAGGGCAAGAAGCTGACCAACGTGCGTGCTTCGGGTACGGATGACGCCGTGCGGCTCACGCCGCCGGTCACGCTCTCGCTGGAAGAGGCCATCGCCTATATCGACGACGACGAACTTGTAGAGGTCACGCCCAACGCCATCCGACTGCGCAAGCGGCACCTGGACCCGAACGAACGCAAGCGCCGGGCCAAGCAGGCCGGCTGACGCATCTTCGCGAAAGTTCGGCCCGCACGGGCTGTCACGAAAGCCCGTGCGCCCCGCCATTCGGTCGGATCTGCCCGGCCGAACCGGCGCTTATCCCAGAAGTTTTTCAGCCGCCGCGATCGCGGCCTCGGCCTTGCCGGCGTCCTTGCCACCGCCCTGGGCCATGTCCGGCCGTCCGCCGCCGCCCTTGCCGCCCAGCTCTGCCACGGCCGCCCGCACAAGGTCCACCGCGCTCACGGTCTCGGTCAGGTCCGGTGTCACGCCCGCGGCCACCGCCGCCTTGCCATCCGCATCCGCGATCAACAGCACGGCCCCGCTGCCCATCCGGCCCTTCATCTCGTCGATGATGCCGGGCAGGTCCTTGCCGGTCACGCCCGAGAGCACCTGGGCCATGAAGGCAACCCCGTTGATATCTTTCGCCTCTGGCCCGGTTGCGCCGCCGCCGCCCATGGCCAGCTCGCGGCGCAGCTGGGCGACCTCGTTCTGCAGGGCACGGCGGTCCTCCATCACGGTGCGGATGCGGTCGGGGACATCGCCGGGCTGGACCTTGAGCACCTGCGCGGCCGCGGCCAGCCGGTGATCCTGATCGGCGAGATGGTCCAGCGCCGCCTGCCCGGTCAGCGCCTCGATCCGGCGGACACCGGCGCTCGAGGCGCTGTCGGAGAGGCAGACGAAGGCGCCGATGTCGCCGGTCTGGCGCACATGGGTGCCGCCGCAAAGCTCGATCGACCAGGTCTGCCCGTCCAGCCCCTTGCCCGTATCCGCCTTGCCCATGGAGACCACGCGCACCTCGTCGCCGTACTTCTCACCGAAAAGCGCCTGCGCGCCCAGGGCCCGGGCATCGTCAGGCGTCATGATCCGGGTCGTTACCGGGCTGTTCTGGCGGATCATGGCGTTGACGCGCTGCTCGATCGCGCGGATCTCGTCCTGCGTGATCGGTTTGCCGTGGCTGAAATCGAAGCGCAGCCGGTCGGGCGCGTTGAGCGAGCCGCGCTGCGCGACGTGATCCCCCAGCGCCTCGCGCAGGGCTTCGTGCAACAGGTGCGTCGCCGAGTGATTGGCCCGGATCGTGGTGCGCCGGGCATGGTCAACCTCCAGTTCCGCGCCTTGGCCCGGGGCGATCTGGCCATCGGTCACCTCGGCAAAGTGAATGAAGACCCCCGCGGCCTTTTTCGTGTCGGTGATCCGCGCCGCGCCGGTGTCGGTGGTCAGGGTGCCGCTGTCGCCCACCTGGCCGCCGCTTTCGGCATAAAAGGGCGTCTGGTTGCAGACCACCTGCACCGTGTCACCCGCCTTGGCCGCATCGGCCCGGTCCGAACCGCGGACGATGGCGACGATCTGGCCCTCGGCCTTTTCGGTGTCATAGCCCAGGAAATCGGTCGCGCCGTGGTCGTCTGCGATGTCGAACCAGACGGCGGCATCCGCGGCCTCGCCCGAGCCGGCCCAGGCGGCCCGCGCCTTGGCCTTCTGTTCGGCCATCGCGGTATCGAAGCCCTCGGTGTCGACCCCGATGCCCCGGTCGCGCAGGGCATCCTGGGTGAGATCCAGCGGAAAGCCGTAGGTGTCATAGAGCTTGAAGGCGGTCTGACCGGCCAGCGCCTGGCCCGCCTCCATGTCGCTGGTTTCCTCGGCCAGAAGTTTCAGCCCACGATCGAGCGTCTGACGGAACCGTTCCTCCTCGCCCAGGAGGGTTTCCTCGATGGTGGCCTGGCGTTCGGTCAGCTCGGGGTAGTGGCCGCCCATCTGCTTGACCAGTTCCGGTACCAGCCGGTACATGACCGGGTCCTTGGCGCCCAGCAGATGCGCGTGGCGCATGGCCCGGCGCATGATCCGGCGCAGCACATAGCCGCGCCCCTCGTTGCCGGGCAACACGCCCTCGGCGATCAGGAAGGAGGTCGAGCGCAGGTGATCGGCGATCACCCGGTGATGGACGTTGCCCGCGCCGTTGAGATCGGCGCTGGTGGCATGGGCGCTGGCCTCGATCAGGGCGCGCATCAGGTCCGTGTCGTAGTTGTCGTGCTTGCCCTGCAGCAGCGCGCCGATGCGTTCCAGCCCCATGCCGGTGTCGATGGACTGCATGTCCAGCGCTGTCATCGAGCCATCCGCGAACTGCTCGTTCTGCATGAAGACCACATTCCATATCTCGATGAAGCGGTCGCCGTCCTCGTCCGGGCTGCCCGGCGGGCCGCCGGGGATATGATCGCCGTGATCGTAGAAGATCTCCGTGCAGGGGCCGCAGGGGCCGGTCGGCCCCATCTGCCAGAAATTGTCGGCAGTATCGATGCGGATGATCCGGTCTTCGGGCAGGCCGATCTTGCGCCACAGCGCATGGGCCTCTTCGTCGGTATGGTAGATCGTGGCCAGCAGGCGCGCGGGGTCAATGCCGAATTCCCGGGTCAGCAGTTCCCAGGAAAAGCGGATCGCCTCGGCCTTGAAATAGTCGCCAAAGCTGAAATTTCCCAGCATTTCAAAGAAGGTATGGTGCCGCGCGGTGTAGCCGACATTGTCTAGGTCATTGTGCTTGCCACCGGCGCGGACGCATTTCTGGCTGGTGGTAGCGCGCTGATAATCGCGGTGTTCCAGCCCGGTGAAGAGATTCTTGAACTGCACCATCCCCGAATTGGTGAACATCAGCGTCGGGTCGTTGCGCGGCACCAATGGCGAACTGGGCACGATCTCGTGGCCCTGTCGCTTGAAATAGTCGAGGAAGGTGCTGCGGATATCGGCAAGGCTGGTCATGATCGCATCCCGGGATTTCTGGCCGGTCAGAAATAGCCCCGGGCCGCGCGACTGTCCACAGGGCGCGGATGCGAAAGGGGCACCGGCCGTGCGGCCGATGCCCCGTCAATTTGTCCGGTCCCGTTGCGCGGGACTCAGCCCTCGACCAGGGCGTCGTCATCGCCGCCCGGCGGCGCGTCGAACTCCAGCCCGTGGGCGGCGCGGATCTTGTCCTCGATTGCATGTGTGATGTCGGGGTGTTCCTTGAGGAAAGTCTTGGCGTTCTCGCGGCCCTGGCCGATGCGCTCATCCCGGTAGCTGAACCAGGCGCCGGATTTCTCGACCACGCCGGCCTTGACGCCGAGGTCCAGAAGTTCGCCCGTCTTCGAGATGCCCTCGCCATACATGATATCGAATTCGACCTGCTTGAAGGGCGGGGCGACCTTGTTTTTGACCACCTTGACGCGGGTGGCATTGCCCACGACCTCGTCACGGTCCTTGACCGCCCCGATCCGGCGGATGTCGAGCCGCACGGAGGAGTAGAATTTCAGCGCATTGCCGCCGGTCGTCGTCTCGGGGCTGCCGAACATGACGCCGATCTTCATGCGGATCTGGTTGATGAAGACGACCATGCAGTTGGAACGGCTCATCGAGCCGGTCAGCTTGCGCATCGCCTGGCTCATCAGGCGGGCCTGAACGCCGACGCTGCTGTCGCCCATGTCGCCCTCAAGCTCGGACTTCGGGGTGAGCGCGGCAACCGAATCGACCACCACCATGTTGACCGCGCCCGACCGCACCAGCGTATCGGTGATCTCGAGCGCCTGTTCGCCGGTGTCGGGCTGCGAGATCAGCAACTCGTCGAGGTCGACGCCCAGCTTCTTGGCATATTGCGGGTCCAGCGCGTGTTCGGCATCGACGAAGGCGCAGACGCCGCCCTTCTTCTGCTCCTCGGCCACGGCGTGCAGGGTCAGCGTCGTCTTGCCCGAGGATTCGGGCCCGTAAATCTCGATGATGCGGCCCTTGGGCAGACCGCCGATGCCCAGCGCGATGTCGAGGCCCAGCGACCCCGTCGAGGTCGCCTCGATGTCGCGCATGGCATTGTCGCCGCCCATCTTCATGATGGAGCCCTTGCCGAACTGCCGTTCGATCTGCGCGAGCGCGGAATCGAGGGCCTTCTGCTTATCTGCGGATGCTTTGTCTGTCATATTGAGGAGATCTGCCGTTGCCATGTTTGAAACCCTTATTCCATACCCGTCTCCGGGCAGCAATTGGTGCTGTGTTCGCGCCTTGTTCCACCTTATGGGATCAAAACAGGAACATTTCAACCGAATTCTTCACCGAGACCCTGCCGCGGTAAGGTTAACAGCGGGTTTACACCGGGGCGGCGCGGCGCGTCAGCGTCCTTGCCCCGCCTTGAGGCCCTGCACCAGACTGGTGGCCAGGAACACAAGCGCCGCGACACAGACGATCGAGGGCCCTGCCGGGGTATCGAGAACATAGGCCGCGCGCAGGCCCACCACCGCCGAGGCGCTGCCCAGCACCGCCGCGGTCAGGGCCATCTGTTCGGGCGTGCGCGCCAGCGGCCGCGCGGCGGCGGCGGGAACGATCAGCATGGCAGCGATCAGCAGCACGCCCACCACCTTGATGGCCACCGCCACGGTGATGGCCAGCGCCAGGGTCAGGACCAGCTGCTCGCGGCGCGGGTTGATGCCGCTGGCATGGGCCAGCTCCTCGTTCAGCGTGGCGGTCAGCAGGGCCGACCAGCGCCAGCCGATCAGCCCGACCACCAGCGCCGCGCCCGCCCAGATCACCGCGAGATCGCCGCGCGACACGGCCAGGATATCGCCGAATAGGTAGGCCATCAGGTCGATCCGGATGCCCGAGAGGAAAGAAACCGCGACCAGCCCGAAGGCCAGCGCCGAATGGGCCAGCACCCCCAGCAGCGTGTCCATGGCATAGCCGCGCCCCGACAGGGCCGTGACCGTCAGCGCCATGACGAGGGCCACCGCCATGGCCCCGGCGAAGATCGACATCTGAAGCGCCAACGACAGCGCCACGCCCAGAATCGCCGCATGGGCCGTGGCATCGCCGAAATAGGCCATCCGGCGCCAGACCACGAAACTGCCCAGCGGCGCCGCGGCCAGCGCCACGCCGACCCCGGCCAGCACCGCGCGGGTCATGAAATCGTCCAGCATCACTCGGCCGCCTCTGGGCTTGGGCCATGGTCGTGATCGCAGGCCCCGTCGTGCGCGTGGTCGTGGTCGTGCCGGTAAAGCGCCAGCGCGCCGCCGGTGCCCGTCCCGAAGAGGGCGCGGTATTCCGGCGCCGCCGAGACCACCGCCGGCGTCCCCTCGCAGCAGACATGGCCGTTGAGGCAGATCACCCGGTCCGAGGCGCTCATGACGACATGCAGTTCGTGGCTGATCATCAGCACCGCGCAGCCGGTTTCGTGGCGCACCCGGTCGATCTGGGTGTAGAAGGCGGCTGAGCCGGGCTGGTCCAGCCCCTGCGTCGCCTCGTCCAGCAGCAGAAGGTCGGGCGTCTCGATCAGGGCGCGCGCCAGCAGGACGCGCTGGAACTGCCCGCCCGAGAGCCCTGCCATCTGCCGGCCCAGCAGGTCGGGCACCCCCGCACGCTCCAGCGCGCGGGCACAGGTGGCGCGGGCACTGCGGCCCGGCAGCCGCAGGAAGCGTTCGACGGTCATCGGCAGGGTCGGGTCGATGTGCAGTTTTTGCGGCACATAGCCGATCTTGAGGCCCGGCTTGCGGCGGATGCGCCCCGCCGAAGGGCGCAGCGCCCCGATCAACGCCCGCAGCAACGTCGTCTTGCCCGAGCCATTGGGGCCGACCACCGTGACGATCTCGCCCGGCTCGATGGCGAAGGAAACATCGCGCAGCACCGCATCGGTGCCGTAGCCCGCGCTGAGGGTCTCGGCGGAAACAAGGCTCATGCCCCGGCCTCGTCCTGGGCCCCGTCCTGACAGGCGGGGCACAGGCCCTCGGCCTCGACCACCGTGCGCTCGATGGCAAAGCCCGAGGCCCGCGCGGCCTTGCCCAGGCTGCCGCGGGCGGGGGCCGCCTGCGCCTCGGCCACGGCCTCGCAGGTGCGGCAGATCATGAAAGCGGGCGTGTGTTGCGCGCCGGGATGGGCGCAGGCGATGAAGGCATTGAGGCATTCGATCTTGTGCGCGAAGCCGCCCGCCACCAGAAAGTCCAGCGCCCGGTAGGCCACCGGCGGTTGCGACCCGAAGCCCGACGCGCGCAGCCGGTCCAGCATGTCATAGGCGCCCAGCGCGCGATGTTCCTGCAACAGGATTTCCAGTGCCTTGCGCCGCACGGGCGTGAGCCGCAGCCCCTTGGCCACGCAGCGCGCCTCGGCCTCGGCGAGGCCGTCGGCGATGCAGCTGGCGTGGTCGTGCCGCTCGAAGCCGATCGGCTCGGCGGGATGGGCGGCAGCTGACTCTTGAGTCATTTCCGGGCTTGTCATGTTATCTTATATCATTTATTCCGCGTCGAATGTTACAAAATCACATGGAGTCCCCGATGTCCAGAACCCGCCTGCCCCTCTCTGTCGCGGCCACGCTGATGGCCGGACCAGCCATGGCCGATGTGCCCGACGTGGCCGTCGATATCGCGCCGGTGCATTCGCTCGTGGCGCGCGTGATGGAGGGTGTCGGCACCCCGGACCTGATCGTCGCGCCGGGGGCCAGCCCGCATGAATACAGCCTGCGCCCCTCCGAGGCCAGCGCGCTGCAGGAGGCGGATCTGGTCTTCTGGATCGGCCCCGACCTGACGCCCTGGCTGGAGGATGCCATCGGCACCGTGGCCGCAGGGGCCCAGGCCACCGCGCTTCTGGAGGTCGAGGGCGTGACCCGTCTGCCGATCCGCGAGGGCGCCCTGTTCGAGGCGCACGCCCACGACCACGGCGCGGCCGAGGCGGCGCAGGACGGGCATGACGCGGAGGACCATGCGCATGACAATCACGGCGAAGATCACGCGCATGAGGGTCATGACAGCGCGGGGCATGACGACCACGGCCATGATGACGACGCGCACGAGGATCATGGCGAGGATCATGCGCATGGCGATCATGACAGCGAAGGGCACGACGACCACGCGCATGACGACCACGCGCACGAGGATCATGCGCACGACGAAGCGGGCCATGATGATCATGACCACGGCGCGCATGACCCGCATGCCTGGCTCTCGCCCGACAATGCCGCCGTCTGGCTGACCACCATTGCCGCAGGGCTCTCGCAAGCGGACCCCGACAACGCCGGGGCCTATTACGCCAATGCGACAGAGGCCCGCGCCGAGCTCGAGACCCTCTCGGACGAGATCGACGCCGCGCTCGACCCGGTGCGCGATGGCCGCTTCATCGTCTTCCACGACGCCTACCAGTATTTCGAGGAGGCCTTCGACCTGCCCGCCGCCGGGGCGATCTCGATCTCGGATGCGACGGACCCCAGCCCGGCGCGCGTCGCCGAGGTCCGGTCCCGCGTCGCCGAGCAGGGCGTGACCTGCGTTCTGGCCGAGCCGCAGTTCGACCCCGGCATCGTGACAGCCGTCATGGAAGGGACCGAGGCGGGCACCGGCGTGCTCGACCCGCTGGGATCGGACCTGGCACCGGGGCCGGAGCTTTACCCGCACCTGCTGCGCAACCTGACCCAATCGTTGGCCGACTGCCTGTAGCGCGGCCTCGGGGGTCCGGGTTCAATCCGGTCGCGACAGGTATTCCTGGAGGGACGCCAGTTTCGCGCGCAAGCGGCGCATCTGCTCGTCGGTCAGGTCGTCGACGTCGATCTGGTCGAGGGTCTGCGACGCATTCTGCAAAAGCGAAACAAGGCGGGCAAATCCGATCAGCCGGTCCTGGCTGCCCTTTAGCTTTTCGATCAGGGACATGCTCGCCGCTGCGGTCGTGCGTGCCGTGCGGGGGTCGTCCAGCAGCGGCATGAGCCGGTCCACCCCAGAAACGTCCAGCCTCTTGTTCTCGCCCGGGGCCTGGCGCTCGACCAGCCCGTGGTCTTCGGCCATCGAGCGCGGCACCCAGTTGCGCATCGCCGGCGGCACCGGGTCGGTGAAGGGAAAGTAGTGCAGGATGTTGCGGTCCAGCTCGGGGCGGGCCTTGATCATGGCAAAGCCGATGCGCCGCCAGACCGCCGGCAACTTGGTGTTGGCCAGCGCCTCATCCAGCATCTCGAGATGCAGGCGCAGCGCGGCGAAGGCCTGTTCCTGGTCCGCGACCAGGTCAAAGCGGCGCGGCTGCTCGATCCACGCGAGGTACTCCTCGGCCAGCGCCAGTTCGTCCAGTTCGTTGTCGATCGCGGCCGCACCGGGAAATCTGTAAGCATCGATCACGCGGTCGCGGCCCATATCGGCCAGATGCTGGCGCAGTTTCAAACGTCTGTTGATCCAGCCGTAATCCAGCTTGAGATCGGGTGCCATCTGCAGCGCCGCCTCAATGAATTCGATCTCGTCCGCGCTCAGCCCCGGTGGCAGGACAGCGGCTCGGACGTGGGCGAACTGACTGTACCCGGCGCTGTCGCGCGCCATCAGATCGCGCATCGCGGCCAGGCGCCGGTTGCCGTTGAGAACGATCCCGTCCTCGCCGATCAGGAGCGGATCGGTCTGGCGTCCGTAGCGCTCCAGCTCCGAATAGACCGGCCCGCGTGGATCGCGCGATTTCTCGACCAGCAGGTCGTGCAGGACGGACTGCATCCGGGGCGTCTCGGCGTCTGCCTTGAGGTGCTCAACCGGCGTGGCCCGGGCACGCGCCTCTTGTTCCAGTTCCGACAGCACGCGGCCATTGTCGGCACGATAGACGAGCACCCGATGATCCAGTTCGATCACCGGCGCCTCCAGGTAGCCGGTCTCGACCGGCACGAAATGCGTCGAGTCGCCGGCGTTTTGCATGGCGGCGCGGACCGCCGCCATGCGCTCATCGCTTGGCAGGCACTGAAGATCAAGCTCGGGCATTCGGATGTCTCCGTTTTCGGGTAACTATTGACCGCACAACGGTTCAGGACCCGTCCCGGGTGTCGTCGTGCTTGCGCGGTTGGGCCTTGCGGCGCTTGCCTATCGCCTGCATGCCCTTGTTGATCCCGCCCCCGATGATCTTGCGCATCACGATGCGCATCACCATGTTCATCAGCCGATTGGCGTTCATTGCGTAATCTCCGCTGTGATGTCGCGAGTCATATAGCAGTAACGCCGGGCAATTTCACGCGGTCCAAGGGGAATTTGACGGCGAGGCTGACCGGCGGCTCAGTCCTCTTCGAAAAGCTCCGACTGATCCTCGTCGCCCTCCTCCTCTTCGTCGTCGTCGCTGCCCCGCCCCGGCGCGGGCCGGTTGTCCAGCAGCCCGGCGGCGCGCAACTCCTTGAGGCCCGGCAGGTCGCGCGCGCTTTCCAAACCGAAGTGATCCAGAAAGTCCTGGGTGACGACAAAGGTCACGGGCCGCCCCGGCGTCATGCGGCGGCGGCCGAAGCGGATCCAGCCCATCTCGATCAACTGGTCTATGGTGCCCCGGCTGACGGAAACGCCTCGGATCTCCTCGATCTCGGCGCGGGTGACGGGTTGGTGATAGGCGATGATCGCCAGGGTCTCCATCGCCGCCCGCGACAGTTTGCGCGTCTCGACGGTTTCCTTCTGCATCAGAAAGCCCAGGTCGGGGGCGGTGCGCAGCGCCCAGGCCTCGCCCACCCGGACGACGCGCACGCCGCGCCCCTCGTAGCGGCGGCGCAGGTGTTCCAGCGCCTCGGCCGGGTCCGATCCATGTGGCATCCGCGCGGCCAGGTCGCGCACGGTCACCGGCTCGGCACTGGCAAAGAGCACCGCCTCGACCATGCGCTCTTGCTCGGCCATGGGCGGGGCCTCGAAGAGCGTCTGCTCGCCCGCCTCTCCGGCGGTCTCGGGATCAGCCATCCTCTGTCCTTCTGATCTGGATCGGGGCAAAGCTCTCGCCCTGGCGCATCTCGATCCGGCCCTCCTTGACCAGTTCCAGCGAAGCCGCGAAGGTCGAAGCCGTCGCACTGCGGCGCCGGGCCGGGTCTTCCTGCCAGCCTTCGGGCAGATAGGACAGGATATCCGTCCAGTCCCCGGCGAACCCGATCAGCGGGCGCAGGCGGCCGAGGGCCTCTTCCAGGGTCAGCACCGAGTCGCGGTCCATGGTATAGGGCCGGAACTCGTCGCGGGTGCGCAGGCGGGCATAGGCCTGCATCAGGTCCAGCAGGGTCGCGGTATAGGTGACGCGGCGGGTGCGGGTGACATCCTCGGTCACGCCGCGGGCAAAGAAATCACGGCCCAGCCTGTCGCGCGCCATCAGCGTTGCCGCCTTTTCGCGCATGGCCTGCAACCGTTCCAGCTGAAAGGCCAGGTGCGCGGCCAGTTCCTCGCCCGAGGGGCCCTCTTCGGCCGGGTCGGGGGGCAGCAGCAGGCGCGACTTGAGAAAGGCCAGCCAGGCGGCCATGACCAGGTAATCGGCGGCCAGTTCGATGCGCAGATCGCGGGCGGTCTCGATGAAGGCGAGGTATTGCTCGGCCAGGGCCAGCACGCTGATCTGGCGCAGGTCCACCTTTTGCGTGCGCGACAGGGTCAGCAGCAGGTCAAGCGGCCCCTCGAAACCCTCCACGTCGACGATCAGCGCCTCTGCGGCCTGCCGCTCGCTGACGCTGGTGACATTGCTTGCGTTGAACTCGGCGTCGCTCATCTGCCCCCTCGGCCGGGCGCCGGCCCGACAAGGGCTTCAAATTCCGCAACAAGGGCGGAAATGTCAACGGGCGCGGGCACCGGGCGGCTGTCCAGTGCCGCCCGGGCGCGGGCCTCGGCCGCCCCGTCAAGCGGGCCACAGACCTTGGCGACCTGCGCGATCTCCGCCTGCTCGCCATTGCAATGCAGGACGACATCGCAGCCCGCGGCCAGGGCGGCGGCGGCGCGCATCTCCACCGGACCCGAGAGCGCCGCCATGCCGATATCGTCACTCATCAGCAGCCCGGCAAAGCCCAGGTCCTGGCGGATCAGGCGGATCATCTCGGGCGACTGGGTGGCCGGGGCCTGCTGGCCCAGCCCTTCGAAAACGACATGGGCGGTCATCCCCAGCGCGAGGTCGGCCAGTGCCCGGAACGGCGCGAAATCCGTGGCCGTCAAGGCTGCGGCGGGGGCGGCCACGCGGGGCAGGTCGAGGTGGCTGTCGGCTTGCGCGCGCCCGTGCCCCGGCAGGTGCTTGAGCACCGGCAGCACCCCGCCGGCCAGGCAGCCGTCGGCGACCGCGCGGGCGATGCGGGTGACATCCGCGACCGCCGCGCCATAGCAGCGGTTGCGCAAGAAAGGATGGGTTTCGGGCCGGGCCAGGTCGGCGCAGGGCACGGCGTTGACGTCGATGCCCAGGGCGCGCAGGTCTTGCCCGATGATCCTGTAGCGCAGCGCCATAGCCCGGGCCGGCTCGCGGGCGCGAACCGCATCCTCAAGCGGCGGGCGCCAGTCGCGCCAGTGCGGGGGCCGCAGCCGCTGCACGCGCCCCCCCTCCTGGTCGATCAGCACCAGCGCGTCATGCCCGGCGGCGGCGCGCAAATCCGCCGTCAGGCGGCGCAGTTGGTCGGGGCTTTCGACATTGCGCGCGAACAGGATGAAGCCCAGGGGCCGCGTTTCGGAGAAAAACCCGCGCTCCCAGTCTGATATCTCTGTCCCCGCCGGCCCGAAGATGGCCGCGCAAGGTGCCATTCAACGCACCACGACCGGTATGCAGGGGGCGTCCTCGGCAACCAGCGCGGCGCAGAAACGGCGCGCATCGCTCAGATCCTCGAAGCCCTGCGCGCGCAGCCGGTACAAGGTGCGACCACCAGACTGGGCCTCCTGGATGACGCGGGACTTGCCGCCCATGAAATCGCCGAAGCGGTCCGCGACGCGGGTCCATTCCCGCGCGGCGATCTCGGGGCTGTCGAAGGCCCCGAGCTGCACCAACTTGGTGCCCGCTGGCAGCGGCCCGGTCAGGGTCGGGGCGGCCGCTTCGGATGTTTCTGGTGCGGCGGCCGCCTCGCTGGTCCCGGCGCGCTGCGGGTCCACGCGCAGGCTGGCCGGGCGCACCTGTGGCCGCAGCGATTCCGCCACACCGGGCACACCGGGGTCCAGAATATCATCGGGACCGACAGCGTTGACCGACAGCTGGACCGGGGCGTTCTCGCCCTCGGGAAGCTCGGACAGCGGTTCGACATCGGCAGCAACCTGGTCGGCCAGGGCCAGAACCTCGTCGGCACTCAGCGACGACTCGCCCGGCGCGGTGTCCTCGCCCCCGGCCGAGGCGGTCATGAACTCGGTCGGCGTGTCGGTCTCCGGGCGCGGGGCAGGCGCGGCCCCGGCAGCCTGCGCGCTGTCTCCGGTGGTCTGCGCGCTGTCTCCCGTGGTCTGCACCACGGCCTCCTCGGGGGTGTCTTCGGCGGCGGCAGGGGTGACGTCCAGATCCTCGTCCTGCAACCGGGCCTTGGCCGGGGCCAGGACCAGCCGGTCCTCGGGGGCGGCGGCCCCGCCCTCGGCGAGAACCGCGTTGACCGACAGCCCCGTATGGGCTGCGATCTCGCCGCCGGGATTGTCGGGAGCCACGCGCATCTCGCCCTGCATGGCGCGCACGACCGGAACACCGGTGACGTCGCGCATCACGATCTTGTAGCCCCAGACGCCGACGCCGATCACCAGCGCCAGCGACAGCGCCGCACCAGCCAGCGCGACGATATTGCCCGCCTGACGGCCAGAAGCCGGATCATCGTGACCGTGGGGGGTGTGACTCGTGTGCTGGGCCGCCTGCGACCCTGCCGTCATCTCTGCCATATACGCCTCTTCGCCCGGCTTGAGCGCCGGTTTACCGCGTCGCCTCAAAGGCCCCGGGCACGTGCGCTTTAGCGCATCTCTTCGACCGGGGTGACACCAAGGATACCAAGCCCGTGCGAAATGACAACGGAAACGGCCCGGATCAGGGCGATTTTCGCTTGTGTTGCTGCAGAATCACCCTCTTGCAGAAAGCGCAGGCTGGCATCCTCGTTGCCCCGGTTCCACAGGGCGTGCACCTCCGAGGCGAGATCATAAAGGTAAAAGGCGATCCGGTGCGGCTCGTGGGTGCGCGCGGAAATCTCGACCAGGCGCGGCCATTCGGCCAGTTTCGCCGCCAGCGTCAGTTCCGCCGGATGGGTCAGGCCCGACAGGTCGGCCCGCGCCAGCGTGGCATCCGAAACATCGACATCGGCCTTGCGCAGCACCGAATGCACCCGCGCGTGGGCGTATTGCACATAGAAGACGGGATTGTCCTTGGACTGTTCCGTCACCTTGTCGAAATCGAAATCCAGCGGCGCGTCGTTCTTGCGCGTGAGCATGTGAAAGCGGGTGACGTCGCGGCCCACGGCATCGACCACGTCGCGCAGCGTCACGAAGGTGCCCGCCCGCTTGGACATCTTGAAGGGTTCGCCGTTGCGGTAGAGCTTGACCAGCTGCGTCAGCTTTATGTCCAGTGGCACCGCCCCCTCGGACAGGGCGGCGACAGCGGCCTTCATCCGCTTGACATAGCCGCCGTGGTCGGCGCCGAAGACGTCGATCAGCGCGTCGAAACCGCGCGAGACCTTGTCGTAGTGATAGGCGATGTCCGGGGCGAAATAGGTCCAGCCGCCATCGGATTTCATGATCGGCCGGTCCACGTCGTCGCCGTAGTCGGTGGATTTGAACAGGGTCTGTTCGCGCGGCTCCCAGTCCTCGGGCAGCTTGCCCTTGGGCGGCTCCAGCGTGCCGCGATAGATCAGGCCCTTGCCGCGCAGGTCTTCGATGGCCGCCTCGATCCGGCCGGTGCCGTAAAGCGATTTCTCGGAATAGAAGACATCCATCTCGACGCCCAGCGCGGCGAGATCGGCGCGGATCATCTCCATCATCTTTTCGGTGGCGAAGGTGCGGACCTCGTCCAGCCAGACCTGTTCGCCCTTGTCCAGAAAGGCATCGCCGACCGTGTCGCGCAGCGCCTGCCCCACCTCGATCAGGTAGTCGCCGGGATAGGTGCCGTCCTCGAAGGCGACCTCCTGCCCGTGCGCCTCAAGATAGCGCAGGTAGACAGACCGGGCCAACACGTCGACCTGCGCGCCGCCGTCGTTGATGTAGTATTCGCGGGTCACGTCGTAGCCCGCATAATCCAGCAGGCTGGCCAGCGCGTCGCCGAAGACCGCGCCGCGCGTATGGCCCACATGCAGCGGGCCGGTGGGATTGGCCGAGACATACTCCACGTTGACCTTCTGCCCCTGCCCCATGGCGGAGCGGCCATAGCCGGGATCGGTCAGCGCGGCGCGGATCACCTCGTGCCAGACATCCGTCGCAAGGCGCATGTTCAGAAAGCCCGGCCCGGCCACCTCGGCGCGGGCGATGCGACCGTCCGCGGCGAGCTTTCCGGCCAGCGCCTCGGCGATGTCGCGGGGTTTCAGCCCGGCCCGCTTGGCCAGCACCATGGCCGCGTTGGTGGCCATGTCGCCGTGGGCCGGGTCGCGCGGCGGTTCGACCGTCACATTGTCATGAGACAGGCCCGCGGGCAGCTGTCCCTCGGCGGTCAGGGCATCAAGACAACCGATCACGAGCGACCGGATATCGGCGAACAGGTTCATTTGCGCGTCCTCTTGGAGATCGCTGGCGGTTTAGCATTTGCGCGCCAGAGGTCAACGCGCAACGGGGGGCGCGGCGGTGGCGGGCTCAGCTCCCGTTGGCGAACTCGCCGGCAATGGCAATGCGCCGCCCGGTGAGGGCCGCATGGGTCTTCAGCGCGAACCGATCGGTCATCCCGGCGATGTAGTCGGCCACGATGCGCGCCAACGCGGCCTTGTCGGCCACCCGGGCCACGTCACCCTGCCACTGTGCCGGCAAATGCTCCGGCGCGGCCAGAAAGAGCGGAAACAGATCTTCGACCACCTGCGTGACCTGGGTGCGCATCTCGACCACGCTGGGGGCCCGGTACATTCGGGTGAACAGGAACCGCCGCACCTGTTGCAGGTCGGCCCAGAGCGCGGGCGAGAATTCCACCATCATGCGTCCCGCACTGCGGATATCCTCGGCCGATCGCGGCGCCAGATCCTCGAGATTGGCCCGGGTCGTGGCGATCACGTCCTCGACCAGCACCCCGAAAAAGCGCCGCAGCGCCTCGTGCCGCCGCCGCGACGGGTCCAGCCCGGGCCAGGCCCGGTCAACGGCCTCGAAACAGGGGCCGACGATGGGCAGGGCCAGCAGGTCCTCGGTGGTGAACAGCCCGGCGCGCAGCCCGTCGTGGATGTCGTGGTTGTTGTAGGCGATGTCATCGGACAGGGCCGCGACCTGCGCCTCGGCGCTGGCATGGCTGTGCAACTCCAGGTCGTGGCGGGCGTCATACTCGGCCAGCGCCACGGGCACCGGGGCAGGCACGGGGCCGTTGTGCTTGGCGATACCCTCCAGGGTTTCCCAGGTCAGGTTCAGCCCGTCCCACTCGGCATAGTGCCGTTCCAGCCAGGTGACGATGCGGATGGCCTGGGCATTGTGGTCGAAGCCGCCATAGGGGGCCATGCGCGCGGCCAAGGCATCCTCGCCGGTGTGGCCGAAGGGCGTGTGGCCCAGATCGTGGGCCAGCGCCACGGCCTCGGTCAGTTCCTCGTTCAGGCCAAAGGCCTTGGCCAGGGTCCGCGCCACCTGCGCCACCTCGATGGAATGGGTCAGGCGGGTGCGGAAATAGTCGCCCTCGTGTTCTACGAAGACCTGCGTCTTGTGCTTGAGCCGCCGAAAGGCGCTGGAATGGATGATCCGGTCGCGGTCGCGCTGAAAGGGCGAGCGATGCGCGCTCTCCTCCTCGGCGTGTAACCGTCCCCGGGTCGCGCCCGGATCACATGCAAACGGCGATGCCATCGCCCTGCCCCCATCTTGAATTCGCCGCGGCGGCCTGCCTTGCTGCAGCAGCCTGTGACCCCTATATTGTAAGTGAACCGAAACGGACAGGGGCCGTCATGCTGAGCGTTCCACCCAAAGTGACAGACCGCGCCTTCGCGCGCCTTTCCGAGATCGCCGCCGCCGATCAGGGCAAGGCCCTGCGCGTGGGCGTCAAGGGCGGCGGCTGTTCCGGTTTCGAATACGAGATCGACCTGGACACCCCCGCCAAGGACGATCTGGTGCTGGAGGGCCAGGGCCAGAAGGTGGTGGTCGACAGCACCTCGCTGCCCTTCCTGGCCGATGCCACCATCGACTTCTCCGAGGAACTGATCGGCGCGCGCTTCGTGATCGACAATCCCAACGCCACCAGCAGCTGCGGCTGCGGCACCTCCTTCGCGATCTGACCCGGGCGGGCATTCTCGACAAAACCCGGTGACGCGACGGCGCGGAACGATCGGCCAATGACCCCGCGCAGGGTCTTGCGGGCATCCGGTGCATGGGCGACAACGCGTCCAAACGGAGGCGCCCATGAAGATCGCGACGTTCAACATCAATGGGGTCAAGGCCCGGCTCGGCGCGCTGACCGACTGGTTGTCGGACAGCCAGCCCGACGTGGTGCTGTTGCAGGAAATCAAGTCGGTCGACGAGACTTTCCCGCGCGAGGCCATAGAGGATCTTGGCTACAGCGTCGAAACCCATGGGCAGAAGGGGTTCAACGGCGTCGCGATCCTGTCGAGATACCCGCTCGAGGATGTCACCCGCGGATTGCCCGGTGCCGCGGGCGCGGGCCGCGACGGCGCCGATGACGAAGAGGCCCGCTATATCGAGGCCACCGTGGTGGGTGAGACGGCCCTGCGCCTCTGCGGGCTTTACCTGCCCAACGGCAACCCCGCGCCGGGGCCCAAGTATGACTACAAGCTGCGCTGGATGGAGCGGTTGCGGCTCCGCGCCGAGGAATTGCTGCACGCCGAGGACCCGGCCCTGCTGGCGGGCGATTACAACGTCATCCCCCAGACCGAGGACGCCGCCCGCCCGGACGCCTGGCGCGCGGATGCGCTGTTCCTGCCCGACAGCCGCGCGGCCTTCCGCCGGATACTCAACCTGGGCTACACCGAGGCTTTCCGCGCCCGCACCCTCGGGCCGGGGCACTATTCCTTCTGGGATTACCAGGCCGGCGCCTGGAACCGCAACGACGGTATCCGCATCGACCACGTCCTGCTGACCCCGCAGGCGGCCGACCTCATGCAGGACTGCTGGATCGAGGCCGAGGTGCGCGGCCGCGAGAAACCCTCGGACCACGTGCCCGTCTGGGTGGACCTGGCCCTCTGAGGGCGCGCCGCGCGCGCCCCTCGCCACAAAAGACATTGAACGCCGGGGCATTGCGGCCTATACGCCGCGACGCAGCGAACAGGGATTCGGACGCGCGCAAGCCTCCGGATGGCTCTTCCGGCCGCCTATCCGCCGGACAATCGATCAGGCCCCCGGGGCCTGCCCCAAGACCGCGCCCGGCGCGGCCCAAGGAAACATTTACATCATGATGTCCCTATCTGCCTATCGGCACGCATGGTTTGCGAACATGCGCGGCGACCTTCTGTCCGGTATCGTGGTCGCGCTGGCCCTGATCCCCGAAGCCATCGCCTTTTCGATCATCGCGGGTGTCGACCCCAAGGTCGGGCTCTATGCCAGTTTCTCGATCGCGGTAATCACGGCCATCACCGGCGGCCGGCCCGGCATGATCTCGGCCGCCACCGCCGCCACGGCCGTTCTGATGATCACCCTGGTCAAGGACCACGGGCTGGAATACCTGCTGGCCGCCACGGTGCTGGCCGGGCTTTTGCAGATCGGGGCGGGCCTGCTCAAACTGGGCTATGTGATGCGCTTCGTCTCGCGCTCGGTCATGACGGGTTTCGTCAACGCGCTGGCGATCCTGATCTTCATGGCGCAACTGCCCGAACTGGACCCGCGCGCGGTGCCACCCATCACCTTTGCGCTGGTGGCCGCGGGCCTCGCCATCATCTACCTGTTCCCGCGGCTGACCACCGCCGTGCCCTCGCCGCTGGTAACCATCGTGGTGCTGACCGGGCTGACCCTCGTCATGGGCTGGGACGTGCGCACCGTGGGCGACATGGGCGACTTGCCCGACACGCTGCCGGTCTTTCTGATCCCCGACATCCCGCTGACTTTCGAGACGCTGCAGATCATCTTTCCCTATGCACTGGCCGTGGCCGTCGTGGGGCTTCTGGAAAGCCTGATGACCCAGCAGATCGTCGACGACCTGACCGACACCCCCTCCGACCGCAACCAGGAATGCGTCGGCCAGGGCCTGGCCAATACCGCCACCGGCTTCATCGGCGGCATGGCGGGCTGCGCGATGATCGGCCAGTCGATCATCAACGTGAAATCGGGCGGCCGCGGCCGGCTTTCGAGCTTCACCGCCGGGGTCGTGCTGCTGATCCTCGTGGTGGGGCTGGGTGATATCGTCGCCATCATTCCCATGGCCGCGCTGGTGGCGATCATGATCATGGTCTCGATCGGCACCTTCTCGTGGTCCTCCATCAAGAACCTGCGCGACCACCCGCGCAGTTCCTCGATCGTGATGCTGGCGACGGTGTTTTTCGTGATCTACACCCACAACCTGGCCATCGGCGTGCTGGTGGGCGTGCTGCTGTCGGGGATCTTCTTTGCCTGGAAGATCGCACAGCTGTTCCGCGTGCGCACCGAGATCACCGCCGACGGCACCCACCGCACCTACTTTGTCGAGGGGCAGCTGTTCTTCGCCTCGGCCGAGGACTTCATGACGGCCTTCGATTTCAAGGAAGCCCCCGACCATGTCACCATCGACGTCAGCCGCGCCCATATCTGGGACATTTCCTCGGTTGCCGCCTTGGACATGGCCGTGCTCAAGTTCCGCCGTGAGGGCGCCGAGGTCGAACTGATCGGCCTCAACGCGGCCTCGGAAACCATCGTCGACCGGCTGGCGGTGCATGACAAACCCGGCGCCATGGACGACCTGATGGGCCACTGAGGAGAAATGACATGACCACCAATACCCTGATCGCCCTTGTCGATGGCTCGGCCTATTCCGAAAGCGTTTGCCACCACGCGGCCTGGATCGCGGGCCGCACCGGCTTTACCGTCAAGGTCTACCACGTGATGGGCCGGCGCAGCGCGCCGGATAACCAAGACCTGAGCGGCGCGATCCGCCTGGGCGCGCGCTCGCGCCTGCTCGAACAACTCTCCGAGCTGGACGCCGAACGCGCCAAGCTGACCCATGACCACGGCCGCGCCATCCTCGAGGACGCCAAGGCGATCATCGAGGGAGACGGCGACATCACCGTCGAGACCCGCCTGCGCCAGGGCGACCTGGTCGAGACCATCACCGCCAAGGAAGACACCGGCGACATGATCGTCATCGGCAAGCGCGGCGAGGCCGCGGGCCTCGCGATGGAGCATCTCGGCTCGAACCTCGAACGTATCGTGCGGGCCAGCCACCGGCCGGTTTTCGTGGCCAACCGCGCCTTCCGGACCCCAGAAAAGGTGCTGGTGGCCTTCGATGGCGGGGCGTCCTCGCTCAAGGCCGTGGATTACATCGCACGCAGCCCGGTTTTCGCCGGGCTGCAGGTTACGCTGGTCTTCGCGGGCAAATCCACGCCCGAGATCGACAAGGCGCTGGCGGATGCCGCCGCGACCCTGCGCGCGGGCGGCTTTGACGCGGACACCCGGACCACCGCCGGCGAGCCGGAAAAGGTGCTCGCTGATATGACCGGAAACGACGGCTACGACCTGCTGGTCATGGGGGCCTATGGGCACAGCCGGGTGCGGTCGCTGCTGATCGGATCGACCACCACGGAAATGCTGCGGTCCTGCAAGGTACCTGTGGTTCTGATGCGCTGACGCTGGCCGGGACGGCGGGCGGGGCGCCTTCGGGCCGACAGGCCCGAAAAGCGGCGCCCGGCGTCAGGCCCGTGTCACGTCGTGATCGTAGAGCCAGCCCAGCCGGTTCAGATAGGCATTGGGCGCCAGCGCCCCGATCCCGCGCAGGCCCAGATGGGCCACCCGGCGCGGCACGCCGTCCAGGTGATACTTCACCGCGTTGCCGTTGGCCGTGGAAATCGCCCGCTGCACGCGCGCCCGGCGCATCTGCTGATAGCGCGGCAGGGCCGCCGCGATCTCGTCGCCGTCGCAGCAGGCGGCCAGCACCCAGGCATCCTCGAAGGCCAGATTCGCCCCCTGCGCGAGAAAGGGCAGCGTCGGATGCGCCGCGTCACCCAGGATGGCGATCGTGCCCTTGTGCCAATGCGCCGCCACGGGGTGCCGGAACAGGCCCCAGAGGCCGACCGCATCGACCTGTTCCAGCAGCCCGGTCAGCCGCCCCGACAGGCCGCGAAAGGCATGACGCAGATTGCCGGGCTCGTCGGGGATGTTCCATCCCTCCTTGGCCCATTGCAGACGCTCCTGCACCGCGACGATATTGAGCCGCCCGCCGGGCAAGGGATAGGTCACGGCATGCTGTTTCGGAGCCATCCAGACGCGCGCGACAGGCTCGGCCCCGGGCTGGTCGATCACCGCCCGCCAGGCCACCTGGCCGGTGAAGAAGGGCGCGTCGGCCCCGTTGAGCAGCGGCCGCAGCACCGAGCGGATGCCGTCGCCGCCGACCACAAGGTCGGCCTGGGGCAGCGCGTCGGGGCGGATCTCGGCCCCGGTGTGCAGGGTGACACCCGCCGCGTGGCAGCCCTCCAGCAGGATGTCGATCAGCGCGGCACGATGGAAAAAGCGATAGACCGGGCCGGGACGGCCGGACAGGTCGAAGCGCGTCAGGCTGCGCCCCGTGACCGCGTCCATGGGTTCGACCGCCTGCGCCGCGACCGATCGGTCGGCGGCGGCCTGCGCCAGCCCCAGCGCGGCCAGCACCCGCGCGCCATTGGGCGAGACCTGGATGCCCGCGCCCACCTCGGCGATCTCGGGCGCGCGTTCGAAGACCTCAACCCGCGCGCCACCCCTGGCAAAGGCCAGGGCCGCGGCCAGCCCGCCAAGGCCCCCCCCCACCACAGCAATACGGCGGCCCCGGTTGAGGCCGCCGCGCTTTGCTGTCGGTTTGTCACGTGTCACGTCAGTCGTCCCGATGGACCTTTTCGCGGCGCTCGTGCCGCTCCTGGGCCTCCAGGGACATGGTGGCGATGGGCCGCGCGTCCAGCCGCTTGAGGCTGATCGGCTCGCCGGTGATCTCGCAATAGCCGTATTCGCCCTCTTCGATGCGGCGCAGGGCGCTGTCGATCTTGGCAACCAGCTTGCGCTGCCTGTCCCGGGTGCGCAGTTCCAGCGCACGGTCGGTCTCCTCGCTGGCGCGGTCGGCCACGTCGGGGATGTTGCGGGTGCTGTCCTTCATGCCCTCGATTGTGTCGCGGCTGTCCTCGAGGATCTCGGATTTCCAGTTGATCAGCTTGCGCCGGAAATACTCCAGCTGGCGATCGTTCATGAAGGGTTCGTCTTCGGCCGGTTTGTAATCCTCCGGCAGGAAAACCTCTGCTTTCATCTCGTCTCTCCTGGACAGGATGGGCGCCGTTGCGTCGAGTTCGTGTGACAATATCCGGCCTCCTTCTTGGGCGCGTCTTTACCCCGATCGGGGCGAACTGTCACCCCCCGATCTGGGGTGAGTCATCCCCGCTTGAAGGGGCCGCGCCGCCGGAGACCTCCGCCACCCGCCCGTTGGCCCGTTTTTCTGCGAAAGGCCCGTAAAACATGCATTTCTCGGGCACCGGCAGGACCGCGCGGGTCCGCAAGATGGCCAACACCCCAATGGAACACCGGAAAGACGATGGGCGGGTCGGCCCCGCGCCCGCGTGGCAGCGGCGTGGCATGGACTCTTTCAAGCGACCGGGCTAAATCCGGGTTCCGTCACCCTCCGCCCGGCACAAGGACCCTGACCATGATCTACCCTCTCGGCGGCCTCCTCATCGGCGCTCTGGCCGGGGCCATCATGGCCCGACGCAAGGGCGGCGGCACGTTCGACATGCTGCAATGGGGCGCGGTCATGGCGATCATCCTTGGCCTCGTGGGCCTGTTCCTCACCGTGGGCCTGACGCGCGCGGCCGTCTGACGATCTGACGCCGGTGCGGCTGCGCAACCGCGCAACGCTGCGCAGCCGGAAGCTGCGGAGGCGCTATGCCTGCCGCCCGTGCCGGAGCGCCACCGGAGCCCTGCCTGATCCACATCGATTATCCGCCGGATCATCGGCCTGGTGCGCGGCGGGCCCGTGCCGCCTGAAGGGGTCGACCGCAGCATGATGTGTCGGGCCGTTACCGCTTGCCCATCGGGCCCCGCAGGCCTACGTCATCGATATGCTGCGCGTTGCCCCCATCCTCCTCGCCCTGCTCTACGGGGTTCTGCTCTATCGCTTTTCCGTCTGGCGGACCAAGCGGGAGCTGGACGCGCGTTCGACCGAACTGATGGACCCGCGGCTGCGGGCACTGACGGACGACCTCGCGCGGGTTGTCGATGTGGAGCGCATCAAGGTACACATCTACGAGGTCGAGGCGGTCAACGGGCTGGCCGCGCCGGACGGGCGCATCTTCATCACACGCGGGTTCTACAACAAGTACCGCGCCGGCGAGGTCACGGCGGGCGAGATGGCCAGCGTCATCGCGCATGAACTGGGCCACGTGGCGCTGGGGCACACGCGGCGCCGCATGATCGACTTTTCGGGCCAGAACGCGCTGCGCACGGCGCTGGCCATGATCCTGTCGCGCTTTCTGCCCGGGCTCGGCCCGATCATCGCCAATTCGGCCATGTCGCTGCTGATGGCGCGGCTGAGCCGGTCGGACGAATACGAGGCCGACAGCTATGCCTCGGCGCTGTTGATCAAGGCGGGGATCGGAACCGCGCCGCAGAAGTCGCTGTTCGAGAAACTCGACGGCATGACCGGCGCCGGCGGGGCCGCGATGCCGGCCTGGATGATGAGCCACCCCAAGACCCCCAAGCGGATCGAGGCGATCGAGGCAAACGAGGCCAAGTGGGGCGGCTGAGGCCGCCTATTCCCCCAGCGCCTTGCCCAACCTGGGCAACCGCGCCTTGCGCAGCAGCGCGCGCATCTCCCAGGCTTCGCCCGAGAGGCGGCGCGCCTCGGCCAGAACGGTTTGGCCCACATCGGCGACCAGGGCTGGCTGCGCCTGCCAGACACCCAGGAGATAGCTGTCCGGGTCGATCCGCGACACCCCCTCCTCGACCAGCACATTGCGGGGAAAATCCTTGGCGTTCAATGTCATGATTGCATCGGCCGAGGCGCCGACGGCGGCCGCCAGCACGTGAATATCCGCCGGATCCGGCAGCCAGAAGCGCCGTTCGGCCCCCTGCGGCACGGGCACGACCGCATCAGGGAACCGCAAGGACAGCGCCGCGATCTCGCCGCGCGCCAGGGTCTCGCCCTCGGGGCCCAGCTTGCGCGCGGCGCGGGCCCATTCCTCTTCGATGCGCGCGGACCACAGCGGCGTGAAGGCCCCAGCCTCGGCGACGCCCAGCACCATCTGGCGCATGACCGTGGGATAGAGCACGCAGGCGTCGATCAGGATTTTCACAGCGCGAACACCAGCGCCTTGAGGTAGCCGCTTTCGGCCAGTTGCGGCAATTGCGGATGGTCCGGCCCGGCAAAGCCGGTGTGGATCAGCGGCCCGCGCCGGCCCGCCTTGCCGATGCCGCGCGCGCTGGCATCACGGAACCGCTTGAGGTCGACGGCATGGGAACACGAACACAAGGTCAGAAAGCCGCCCGCGGCAACCAGCGGCGCGGCCATCCGCGCGAGACGTTCGTAGGCGCGCAGGCCCGGCTCCAGCGCCTGTTTGCCGGGCGCGAAGGCGGGCGGGTCGCAGATCACCACGTCGAAGGTCTCGCCCGCCGCGGCCAGCGCCGCCAGCACCTCGAAGGCGTCGCCCTGCCGGGTCTCGAACCGCTCGGCCAGGCCGCCGGCCTGCGCTCCGGCCCGGGCCAGCGCCAGCGCGGGGGCCGCGCCATCCACCGCCAGCGCGCAGTCGGCGCCAGCTGCCAGGGCGGCCAGGGAAAAGCCGCCCACATGGGAAAAGACATCCAGCACCCGCGCCCCACGCGCCAGCCCGGCGACAACGGCATGGTTGGGCCGCTGGTCATAGAACAGGCCGGTCTTCTGTCCGCCCATCAGGTCGGCCATGTAGGTGGCGCCGTTCATGGGCACCGGCACCGGGCCATCCGGGGCCGCGCCATGGACCAGGGCCATCTCTTCGGGCAGCCCCTCAAGGCCGCGCGCCCGGCCCGTGCCGTTCTTGATGACCCCCGACAGGCCGGTTTCCGCGACCAGCGCAGCAACAAGCCTGTCCAGATGCGCCTCGGCCCAGGCGGCATTGGGCTGCACCACGGCCAGATCGCCGAAGCGGTCGATCACCACCCCGGGAAACCCGTCAGCCTCGGCATGGACAAGGCGATAGTAAGGCGCCTCGAACAGGGTCTCGCGCAGGGCCAGCGCCCGCTTGAGGCGGCGCATCAGCCAGTCGTGATCCAGGGCCGCGCCAGGGTCGCGGTCCAGCACCCGCGCGGCGATGCGCGAGCCGGGATTGACCGTCACCAGCGCCAGATCCTCCCGGCCCGCGTCCTGCAAAACGGCCAGCGCGCCGGGGGCCAGCGCCTTGGTACGCCGGTCGAGGACCAGCTCATTGGCATAGACCCAGGGAAATCCGTGCCGGATCGCCTGGGGTTTCGCCTTGGGAAGAAGCCGGACACGCGGCAAGGAGGACTGCGACATGGCAGCCCTCCTAGCGGGTTCCCCGATCCCGGGAAAGGGGCGGCGGGCCTGCGCGGGCGGGTCCAGGACCGGTCCTTTCAACACCGACCGGCCCGACCGCTCGCCGCACTCCCGCCGGCAGGGCGCTTGTTAGCGCTAACCCGCTGTGCTAACATCTGGTATCGGCAAAGTCCGTTTAACCGAGAGGCCCCCCATGAGCGTTCAGAAGTCCTTGCAGGATGTCACCGACCGGATCATCGCCCGCAGCGCGCCGACCCGCCGCGACTATCTCGATCGCATGGCCGCCGCCGCCGCCGAAGGCCCGCGCCGGGCGCATCTGTCCTGCGGCAACCAGGCCCATGCCTATGCCGCCATGGGCGACGACAAGGCATCGCTGACCGACGAGCGCCGCGCCAACCTCGGCATCGTCACCGCCTACAACGACATGCTTTCGGCGCATCAGCCCTTTGAACATTTCCCCGACAAGATTCGCGCCGCCGCACGCGCCGCGGGGGGCACCGCGCAGGTCGCCGGCGGGGTGCCGGCCATGTGCGACGGCGTTACCCAGGGACAGACGGGGATGGAACTGTCGCTGTTCTCGCGCGACGTGATCGCGCTGGCCGCCGCTGTGGGGCTGTCGCACAACACCTTCGACGGCGCGCTTTACATGGGGGTCTGCGACAAGATCGTGCCGGGCCTGGTCATGGCCGCGGCCACCTTCGGCTATATCCCCGCCGTTTTCGTACCCGCCGGCCCGATGACCAGCGGCCTGCCCAACGACGAGAAATCCAAGGTGCGCCAGAAGTTCGCCACCGGCGAGATCGGCCGCGACGCGTTGATGAAGGCCGAAATGGAGAGCTATCACGGCCCGGGGACCTGCACCTTCTACGGCACCGCCAACACCAACCAGATGCTGATGGAAGTCATGGGGCTGCACCTGCCAGGCGCCAGCTTCGTCAACCCCGGCACGCCGATGCGCGACGCGATGACGGCGGCGGCCACGGAACGGGCGCTCGGCATCACCGCGCTGGGCAACGACTTCCGGCCAGTCAGTGACATTCTCGACGAAAAGGCCTTCGTCAATGGCATGGTCGGGCTGATGGCCACGGGCGGCTCGACCAACCTGGTGCTGCACCTGCCGGCCATGGCGCGGGCGGCGGGCATCGTGCTGGACCTGCAGGATTTCGCGGATATCTCGGCGATGACGCCGCTGATGGCCAAGGTCTATCCCAACGGGCTGGCCGACGTGAACCATTTCCACGCCGCGGGCGGTCTGCAATACATGATCGGGCAGTTGCTCGACGCGGGCCTGCTGCACGAGGACGTCAAGACCGTGGCCGGGGACGGGCTGGCGCTCTATACTCGCGACCCCAAGCTCGACGGCGACAAGATCACCTATGCCGATGGCCCCGCCGAAACCGGCAACGACCGTATCCTGCGGCCCTGTTCCGACCCCTTCCAGCCCAGCGGCGGGCTGGTCCAGTTGGAAGGCGACCTGGGCCGGGCGGTCATCAAGGTCTCGGCCGTGGCCGAAGACCGGCAGGTGATCGAGGCCCCGGTGCGCGTCTTCCACGACCAGAACCAGGTCAAGGCCGCCTTCAAGGCCGGCGAGATCACCGAGGACACGATCATTGTCGTCCGGTTCCAGGGGCCGCGGTCCAACGGGATGCCCGAATTGCACGGGCTGACACCGGTGCTGTCGATCCTGCAGGATCGCGGGCTGCGCGTCGCCCTTGTCACCGACGGGCGCATGTCCGGGGCCTCGGGCAAGGTGCCTGCGGCCATTCACGTGGCCCCCGAGGCCGCGCGCGGCGGGCCGATCGCGCTTCTGCGCGACGGCGACCTGCTGCGTCTGGACGCGACCGCCGGGCGGCTGGACTGCCTGAGCAACCTCGAGGGTCGTGAACCCGCCGAGGCGGACCTGACCGGCAATGGCAACGGCGTCGGCCGCGAGCTGTTCGAGAGCTTCCGCCAGACCTGCGGGCTTGCGACCGAGGGCGCCTCGGTCATCCTCTGATCCCTTCATCGAAAGACACTCGCATGACCCCCGAACACGCCTCCGAGTTGACCGCCAAGGTCTGCACCCTCGCCCCCGTGGTGCCGGTGCTGGTGCTGGAGGACGCCAGTCCTGCCGCCGATCTGGCCGCCGCGCTGATCAAGGGCGGATTGCCCGCGCTGGAAGTCACCCTGCGCACCCCCGCCGCGCTGGACGTGATCCGGGAAATGGCCCGCGTCGAGGGTGGCGTGGTCGGCGCGGGCACGCTGCTGACCCCCGACGACGTGGAGGCCGCGAAAGAGGCCGGGGCGACCTTCGGCGTCTCGCCCGGCGCCACCGACAGGCTGCTGGACGCCTGCGAAGCCAACGACCTGCCGCTGCTGCCCGGCGCCGCCACGGCCTCCGAGGCCATGGCCCTGCTGGAGCGCGGCTACAGCGTGCAGAAGTTCTTTCCCGCCGAGGCCAATGGCGGGGCCAAGGCGCTCAAGGCCATCGGTGCGCCGATCCCGCAGGTGCGGTTCTGCCCCACCGGCGGCGTCAGCCTGGCCAATGCCGCCGACTACCTGTCGCTTGCCAACACGCTCTGCGTGGGCGGCAGCTGGGTCACCCCCGGCGAACTGGTCAAGGCCCGCGACTGGGCCGGGATCACCGCCCTTGCCGCCGAGGCGGCGGCGCTGCCGCGCT
>JAVLCA010000057.1:0-12944 GCA_031581025.1 Salibaculum sp.
CCCTGCAACGTTATTCTACCTCGACCCTGACTTCCTTAACCGGCACTCAGTTCTTCGACCCAGACTGACTACGCCGGGCTGCCGCACTACCGCGGGCAGCATAGATCATAAGGAAGACTTCACATGGCCAATGGCACCGTGAAATGGTTCAACACCACCAAAGGCTTCGGCTTCATCGCACCTGAGACCGGCGGCAAGGACGTTTTCGTCCATATCTCCGCTGTCGAGCGGGCGGGTCTGACCGGCCTGGCCGACGATCAGAAGGTTACCTTCGACGTCGAAGCCGGCCGCGACGGCCGCGAGAGCGCGACGAACATCGCCCTCGCCTGAGCCGGACGCGACACGATTCGAAAAGGGGCGGCTTCGGCTGCCCCTTCTTGCGTTGCGGGGGCCGCGGCGCTCAGGCCGCGGGCTTGTCGGAATCAGCCTCGGGTGTCGCTGCGGCATCGTCCGCCGTGGTTTCCCCGGCCGGGGCGGGCAGGGCCAGGGCCTCGTCGGGCATCTGCTCGGGCAGCTCCAGCGTCAGACCCCCGGTTTCCATGTCCACGGTCAGCTTGGGCTTGTCGGCAAGCCCCGTCATGATCTCGTTGATCTCGCCGATGGCACGTTCCAGCGTCTCGCGCTGGGTTTCCTGGGCCGGCTCGGCCCCGGCTTTGCGTCCGAATAGAAACTTGAACATCTGTCTCCCCCGAAGGTTGCCAATACACTCCGGTGCTATCAGACTCCGGGCCGGGCCACCAAGGGAAACGACACCGCAGCCCGTACCGCGGCGCGCCCCTGCCACCGGTGGCAGCAGCCTGCCCGATTCGTCTGCCACAGGAATTTCACTTGATCAATTCGGCTTGGATGCGCATCCTGTTTTCGCGACGTTACCACGATCTACCACTGTCTCCTCTATCGGCGCAGTTTCTCGATCCTCTGCACTGACGGGCCGATCCGCTGCATCCCGCGAGCGGAGCAAAACGAAGGAAACAGTGATATGGCTACTGGCACAGTCAAATGGTTCAACACCACCAAGGGGTATGGCTTTATCGCCCCCGATGACGGCGGCAAGGACGTCTTTGTGCACATCTCTGCGGTCGAGCGGTCCGGTCTGACCGGCCTCGCCGACGATCAAAAAGTGACCTACGAGTTGCAGGAAGGCCGCGACGGCCGCCAGTCTGCGGTCGATCTGGCGCTGGCCTGAACCGGCGTCGGGGCGCGCGCCCCGGCCTGACAGATAGAACGCCCGGGCGGAACCGTCCGGGCGTTTCGCGTCACCGGATCAGTCGACCCGTGCGACGAGATCCAGCACCGCCGGGCCCATCGCTTCGACGATCCGTTTCACGCCGTCGGCATTGGGGTGGATGCCGTCGGGCTGCATGTACGTCTCACGCACCCGGGACAGGTCCTCCGCCATGATTCCCTCAAAGAAATTGGGAAACAGCAGGCTGTCATAGGTGTCGGCCAGGTCGGGATAGATCGCATCGAAAGCGTCCTTGTAGTCGGGGCCGTAGTTGCCCGGGGCCTGCATCCCGACCAGAAGAACGGGTTTGTCGGCCTGACTGGCCGCCTGCATGATCCCGTCCAGGTTGGCACGGGCCACCTCGGGGGCGATCCCGCGCAGCATGTCGTTGCCGCCCAGGGCCACGATCAGGGCGTCCACCTGCGGCGTCAGTGTCCAGTTCACCCGGGACAACCCCCCGGCGGTGGTATCGCCCGACACCCCCGCATTCACAAGGGCCACCTCTGCGCCCTGATCGCGCAGCCAGGCTTCCATCTGTGGGACGAATCCCTCCTCGTCTATCAGGCCGTAGCCCTGAGTCAGGCTGTCGCCCAGGGCAGCGATGGTGACCGTCTCGGCCTGGGCGGCCCCGGCAAGAACAAGGAGTGCCGCAGCCGCATTGCGGGCCGCGCCGATTGCCCCATATGTGAGGGACCGCAACATCCCGAAGGCCCGCGCCATGAGTGACCCCGCCCTTTCGCTGACCGACGTCTCGCTGTCTCTGATGGGCAACGCGGGGCGGGTCGATATCCTGCGCGACATCTCGCTGGAGGTGGCACGCGGGGAAACCATGGGGCTGGTCGGGCCGAGCGGGTCTGGCAAATCGTCACTCCTTATGCTGATGGGCGGGCTGGAAACCGCGACATCGGGGCGCATCACCGCACTTGATACCGACATCACCCGGATGGGAGAGGACGCGCTGGCGCGGTTCCGCAGGGACAATATGGGGGTGGTCTTCCAATCCTTCCACCTCATCCCGACCATGACGGCGCTGGAAAACGTCGCCACGCCGCTGGAACTGGCCGGGCACCGGGATGCCTTCGACCGCGCGCAGGCCGAACTGGCGGACATGGGCCTGTCCGACCGGGCCGGGCATTACCCCGGCCAGCTGTCGGGAGGCGAGCAGCAGCGCGTGGCCCTGGCCCGGGCCGCCGCGCCACGGCCCAAGGTGCTGCTGGCGGATGAACCCACCGGCAATCTGGACGAGACCAACGGCGCGGCGATCATCGACATGCTCTTCGGTCTGCGCGAGCGCCACGGCGCGACGCTGATCCTTGTCACCCATGCGCCCGAGCTGGCCCGGCGCTGCGACCGTATCCTGCCCCTGCGCGACGGACGCATGGACAGCGGCAAGGCGGCGACGGAATGAATGCGCCGCTTGCCTACCGACTGGCCCGGCGCGAGCTGCGCGGCGGATTGCGCGGGTTCCGTATCTTCCTGGCCTGCCTCGCGCTGGGGGTCATGGCGATCGCCGCAGTGGGCACCATCCGCGCCTCGATCCAGGCCGGGCTGGCCGACGAGGGCGCCGCGCTGCTGGGGGGCGATGCCGTCGTCACCTTCACCTACCGGTTCGCGAAGCCGGACGAGGCCGCCTGGATGAACCGGATCTCCGAGGCCGTCTCGGAAACGGTGGACTTCCGCTCGATGGCCGTCGTGCCCGGCGATGACCCCGAGCGTGGGCTGACCCAGGTGCAGGCGGTAGACGCGCTTTATCCACTGATCGGGACCGTGCAACTGGACCCTGACATGCCGCTGGATCAGGCCTTCGCCGGCACCGACCGTTTGCCCGGCGCGGTGATCGAGCGCATCCTGGCCGACCGGCTGGCGCTTGCGCCCGGCGATACGTTCCGGCTTGGCACGCAGGACTTCGTGCTGTCGGCCATCCTCGAGTCCTACCCCGACAACTCGGGCGGCAGCTTCGGGCTGGGGCCGCGCACGCTGGTGCAACTCGACGATCTGTCAGACAGCGGCCTTCTGGGCGAAGGCACCCTGATGGACAGCAACTATCGGCTGGACCTGCCCGAGGGGGCCGACCTCGCCGCGCTGCAATCCGAGGCCGAGGCGCGCTTCAGCGACAGCGGCCTGCGCTGGCGCGATGCCCGCGACGGGGCACCGGGTGTCAGCGAGTTCGTCGACCGCATCGGCGCCTTCCTCGTGCTGGTGGGGCTGTCGGGGCTGGCTGTGGGTGGTGTCGGTGTCTCGGCGGCGGTGCGCGCCTATCTCGCGGGCAAGACCGAGGTCATCGCCACGCTCAAGACCCTCGGCGCCACGCGCGGGACGATCTTCCTGACCTATTTCCTGCAGATCGGAATCCTCACGGTGCTCGGTGTCGGCATCGGGCTGATCATGGGCGCACTGGTCCCGCTTGCCCTGTCGCCGCTGATCGCCGAGCGGCTTCCCATCCCGGCCAGGTTCACCCTCTACCCCGCGCCCCTGGCCGAGGCCGCGCTCTATGGCGTGCTGACCGCGGGCATCTTCACGCTGTGGCCGCTCGCCCGGACCGAACAGCTCCGTGCCGCCACGCTCTTTCGTGATATCGGCGACGGCGCCGCGCACCTGCCCGCCCTGCGCTACCTGCTGGCCATTGGCCTGCTGCTGGCAGCCCTGGTCGGGGCAGCGGTCTGGTTTTCGGGGACGGCCTTGCTGACGCTCTGGACCACAGGCGGAATCGCGGCGGCACTGGGGCTGCTGGTGCTGGCCGCACTGGGCGTGGGCTGGTTGGCGCGCCGGTTCCGCCGCGCCGCGCGCGGACGGCCCACCCTGCGGCTCGCCCTTGGCGCCATCGGTGCGCAGCGGGGCGAGACGACCTCGGTCGTTCTGTCTCTCGGGCTGGGGCTCACCGTACTGGCCGCCGTCGGCCAGATCGATGGCAACCTGCGCCGGTCCATATCCGACGAACTGCCCGAGGTCGCGCCCTCCTACTTCTTCGTGGACATCCAGCCCGACCAGATCGACGGGGTCCGCGCCCGTCTGGAGGAGGACCCCGCCGTGCGCGACTACGAAGCCGCGCCGATGCTGCGCGGCATCATCACCCGGATCAACGACCAACCCGCCGCGGAGGTCACCGATCACTGGGTGCTCGAGGGCGACCGTGGCCTGACCTATTCCGCCGAGCCACGCCCGGGCACCGTTGTTACCGACGGCAAGTGGTGGGCCCCCGACCACGACGGCCCGCCCCAGATCAGTTTCAGCCGGGAAGAGGCCGAGGAAATGGGCCTGTCGCTGGGTGATACGCTCACCGTCAATATCCTGGGTCGCGACATCACCGCCGAGATCACCAGTTTCCGGCAGGTGGATTTCGACGACGCGGGCATGGGCTTCATCCTGTCCATGAACCCGGCCGCGCTACAGGGCGCGCCGCACAGCTGGATCAGCACCGTCTATGCCGAACCTCAGGCCGAGGCGGCGATCCTGCGCGACCTCTCACAGGCCTATCCCAATATCACCGCGATCCGGATTCGCGATGCCATCGACCGGGTGCTGGTGGTGCTGGGCGGCATCGCCGCCGCGACCCGCTATGGCGCGCTGGCAACCCTGGTGACAGGCTTTCTGGTGCTGATCGGCGCGGCGGCCGCCGGCGAACGGACCCGCACCTACGAGGCGGCGGTGCTCAAGACACTCGGCGCTCCGCGCGGCCGCATCCTGCGCAGCTTCGCGCTGCGCGCCGCGCTTCTGGGGCTTTCGGCGGCGCTGGTGGCGCTGGCGGCGGGCATGGCCGGGGGCTGGGCCGTCTCGACCTTCGTGATGGAAACGGGGTTCACGCCGATCTGGTCCAATGCCCTCGCCATCGTCTTCGGCGGGGTGCTGACGACGCTGCTGGCCGGTCTGGCCTTCGCTCTGCGGCCCCTGTCCGCGAAACCGGCCCGCGTGCTCCGGGCGCGGGAATGAGTGCGGCCACCCCCCATCCCGCGTTCTTTGGCTATGGGTCTCTTGTGAACCTCGCGACCCATGACTACGCCGACCCGTTTCCCGCAAAGCTGCGGGGCTGGCGGCGGGTCTGGAAACATTCCTCGCGTCGCCCGGTGGCTTTCCTGTCGGTCGAACCGGCCAAGGGCGCCGAGATCCTCGGGATGCTGGCCCATGTGCCCGGCGGCGACTGGTCCGCGCTTGACCGGCGCGAACAGGCCTACCTGCGCCGTGACGTGACAGACCGCGTGATCCATGACCGCCCGCGCCGACAGACCGCCGTCTACGAGGCCGCTCGGGGCCATATCGGCCCACCCTCGACCGAACATCCGATCCTGCTGAGTTACCTCGACGTGGTGGTGCAGGGCTACCTGAACCTGCAGGGACGCGATGGCGCCGCGCATTTCTTTGCCACCACCGCCGGGTTCGACGGGCCGATCGTCGACGATCGGCGCGCCCCGCTCTACCCGCGTCACCAGACCCTTTCGCGCGCAGAGCGGCGACTCGTGGACACTGCGCTTGCCGATATCGGGGCCCGTTTCATCCCGGCCCGCCCTTGAGCCGGCGGTGACGCAAGCGGGGGCGATCCGTCGACGGATCGCCGCCCCCCTCAGACCTTTGGCTTGACCTGCATCAGGCGCATGACCTGTGCCATCTCGGGGCCGCGATCCATGCCCGTGACCGCTCGGCGCAGCGGCATGAACAGCCCCTTGCCCTTGCGACCCGTGGCCGCCTTGACCGCCGCGGTCCAATCGCTCCAGGTCTCGGACGTGTAGGGCGGATCGCCCAGCAGGCCCAGCGCGGTCTCGACGAAGTCCGCGTCCTCCTCGGCGACCTGGGGCGTGGGGCCCTCGTAAAACAGCTGCCACCAGCCGGCCATGTCGTCGAGCGTGTCAATGTTCTCGCGCACCACCTCCCAGAAGACTTCGGCCAGGTCCTCCGGCACGCCCAGTTCCCGCACGCGGGTCTCGACCTGCGAGAAGGGGCGCGCGGCCAGCCAGCGATGGGTCAGCGGCACCAGGTCCTCACTATCGAACTTCGTAGGTGCGCTGCCGAACCTGGACAGGTCGAACCCCTCGACGACTTCCTCTATGGTCTCGCGCAACTCCACCGGGTCCGAGGACCCCAGCCTCGCCATCAGCGAATTCACGGCCATGGCCGCGATGCCCCGCGCGCGCAGATCGCGCAGCGCCAGGGTGCCGAGGCGTTTCGACAGCGCTTCGCCCTGCGGTCCGGTCAACAGTGAGTGATGCGCGAAATTCGGAACGGCCCCGCCCAGCACCTGCATCATCTGGATCTGGGTCGCGGTGTTGGTCACGTGGTCCGAGCCGCGCACCACATCGGTGATCCCCATTTCGGTGTCGTCCACGACAGAGGCGAGGGTATAGAGCACCTGCCCGTCGCCGCGGATCAGCACCGGGTCGCTGACGCTGGCCGCATCGATGGAGATGTCGCCGAGGATCCCGTCGGCCCATTCGATCCGCTCGTGATCCAGCTTGAAGCGCCAGTGGCCCCTGCGCCCCTCGTCACGATAGGCCTGCTTCTGCGCCTCGGTCAGGGTCAGCCCCGAACGGTCATAGACTGGCGGGCGGCCCATGTTCATCTGCTTCTTGCGCTTGAGGTCCAACTCGCCGGGGGTGTCGAAACACTCGTAGAGCCGGCCCATCTCGATCAGCCTGTCCCGGGCCGCGGCGTAGCGGTCCAGCCGCTCGGCCTGGCGCCCCACCCGGTCCCAGGTCAGGCCCAGCCAGGCCAGGTCTTCCTTGATCACCTCGACATAGGCCTCGTCCGAACGTTCCGGGTCGGTGTCGTCGATCCGCAGGATGAAGTCCCCGCCTGCCTGGCGCGCGATGCAGTAGTTGAACAGCGCCGCGCGCAGGTTGCCGATATGCAGGTAGCCCGTGGGCGACGGGGCAAAGCGGGTGGTGGTCATGGGGCTCTCCTATTCAGGGCGCAGGCTCTTTCACAGCCGGGCGGAATTGTCCATATCGGGGCGCATGGAAACGCCCAGCCTTGCCCGGATCGAAGAGATCGCCCGAGAGACCGTCGCCACCCTGCCCGCGCCCTTTGCCGCACTGGCGCAGGACGTCGCGATCCAGGCGGCAGACTGGCTGCCCGATCACCTGCTGGACCCGGACGACGACCCCCAGGCCCAGCGCGAAGAGATCACGGGAATGTATGACGGCATCCCGCTGACGGAGAAATCCAGCAACGATCTGCCCCTTGGGCCCGACATCGTCTGGCTGTGCCGACAGCCCATCCTGATGGAGCTGGACGACCGCGACGTGACCTTCGAGGCCCTTGTCGCCCATGTCACCGTCCATGAATTCGCCCATCATTTCGGCTGGTCCGACGCTGATATTGCCGCGATAGACCGTTGGTGGGAATGAGTGCCGATCCGGGGCACGGCCTCTGCAGACGCGCGGGGCCCATTTGCGGCATCGCCCAAGGCGGCGGCCCGGAGGCGGTGCCTTGGCAACAGGGGCCGGTTCGGGCTACGTTAGCGCCAACAGGAGGCGCCTGATGCACGATATTCTCACCGTTACCCTCAACCCGGCCTTTGATCTGTCGACCTCGGTCGCGCAGATGATTCCGGATGCCAAGATGCGCTGCGGCCCGCCCGAGACGGACCCGGGCGGCGGCGGGTTGAACGTCTCGCGCGCCATCCACCAGCTGGGCGGGGCCTCCAAGGCCTTCGTCGCGCTGGGGGGCGACACCGGCACCGCGCTGGAACACCTGCTGCGCAAGACCGGACTCGACATCGTCGTTCACGCAGCCCCCGGCGAAACCCGCCAGAGCCTCGCCGTCACGGACCTGAGCACCAACGAGCAGTTCCGCTTCATGCTGCCCGGTCCCGACTGGACGGGCGAGGACATCCAGCGCGCCCGCGACGCGATCCGCGACAGCGCCACGCGTGACGGCTACATCGTCCTGTCGGGCAGCGGGCCGCATGGCGCCTCGCCCGACCTCTACGCCCGTATCTGCCGGGACGTCAGCGAAACCGGCGCGCGGGTCGTGCTGGACACCTCGGGCCCCGCGCTGGCGCATCTGGCCGCCGGGCAGGACACCCCGCCCTTCCTGCTGCGCATGGACAGCCACGAGGCCGAGACCCTGGCCCGCCGCCCCCTGCGCAGCCGCGCAGACAGCGCCGCCTTCGCCGAGCGCCTGGTCAAGCAGGGGGCGGCGCAACTGGTCATCGTTGCCCGGGGCAGTGACGGGTCGGTCCTGGCCGATGGCACCCGCAAGCTGCGGGTCAACGCCGCCAATGTCACCGTGCGCAGCCGCGTCGGCGCGGGCGACAGCTTTGTCGGTGGCTTCGTCATGGCCCTGTCCCAGGATCACCCGATCGAAGAGGCCTTCCGCCGGGGCTCGGCCGCCGCCTCGGCCGCCTGCATGACCGAGGGCACGCAGCTTTGCCTGCCGCAGGATTTCGAGACGCTGCTGGAGAAGACGCAAGTCGAGGTTCTGTAGGCCCGACGCATAACAGGCGCGCCGGTCCTCCGACGCGCCTGTTGCAGGGGGTTGGCCCCGGCAGATGTGGCCTTTTTCAGCCGGCCAGTTTGGCCGAAATCTGAACAAGGCGCTTGGCCTGATGCGCAACCGAGCGCTGGCCGATATCGCCCAGTTCACCCGGCGTGGTGGAAAACCCGTAGGGATTGCCGCCGTCCTCGAACTTCACGCCGTCGGTATAACCCGGCACCACGAGAATCGCGCCCCAGTGCATGAAGGTGGTGTAGAAACCAAGCAGCGTGGATTCCGCACCGCCATTCGGGTTCTGGCTGGAGGTGGTCGCCGTCACCGCCTTGTCGACCAGTTTGCCCTCCATCCAGAGCGGACCCAGCGTGTCGATGAAGGCACGCATCTGGCTTGTCACGGTACCAAAGCGCGTGGGCGAAGAGAAGAACAGACCGTCGGCCCAGTCCACGTCGTCGAGGCTGGCCTCGGGGACATCGGATTGCGCCTCGGCAGCGGCTTGCCAGGCGTCCTGCCCGGCCACGACCTCGGCCGGGGCGGTTTCACGCACGCGGCGCAGACGGACCTCGGCGCCAGCCTCTTGGGCGGCCTTGGCAGCGGTCTGGGCGACGCCGTAGTTCGTGCCGTAGGTCGAGTAGTAGATGATCGTGATCTTGGGCGTGGTCATTGCAGGCTCCTTGCAGCGCTGTTTCAGCTTGCTGCATACCTATGGATGAACGCGCGCGATGTCGTCGCACATGGCTCCGCAACCGCTGTGCGCTGGTGCACGAATATCAAAAATCGCCCTTGAACCGCGCCTGGGCTTTCAGCCCTCGTCACGCCATCGGTTCACGATGGGATAGCGCCGGTCCAGCCAGAAGGCCTTCATCGACAGGCGCGGCCCGGGGGCGGACTGGAATCGCTTGTATTCGCTGATATAGAGCAGGTGCTCGATCTTCTTGACCATATCGCGGTCATAGCCCGCGGCCACGCAATCGGTGACGCTGGCCTCGTCATCCACAAGCATCTGCAGGATGTCGTCCAGCACCTCGTAATCGGGCAGGCTGTCGCTGTCCTTCTGATCCGCGCGCAACTCGGCCGAGGGGGGTTTATCGATGATCGCCACGGGCACGACCTCGCCCGCGGGGCCCTTCATCCAGGGGCGGTGAGTAGCATTGCGCCAGCGGCAGATCTCGAAGACCCGCGTCTTGTAAAGATCCTTGATCGGGTTATAGCCCCCGGCCATGTCGCCATAGATCGTGGCATAGCCGACAGCGACCTCGGACTTGTTCCCCGTGGTCAGCAGCATCTCGCCGAACTTGTTCGACTGCGCCATGAGCAGCAGGCCACGGATGCGTGACTGGATGTTCTCCTCGGTCACGTCTTCGGCCAGCCCCTCGAAAAGCGGGGCCAGCGTGCCGGTCACCGCGTCGCGCACCGCGCCGATGGGCACGGTATCGTAGCGCACACCCAGCGCACGGGCGGCGGCCCTCGCATCGTCGAGGGAGGCCTCGGAGGTATACTCCGACGGCAGCATGACACAGCGCACGTTCTCGGGCCCCAGCGCATCCACGGCGATCGCCGCCACGGCCGCCGAGTCCACCCCGCCCGACAGGCCCAGCACGACTTTCCCGAAGCCGGTCTTGCCCATGTAATCGCGCAGCGCCAGGACCATGGCGTGGTAGTCCTGTTCCAGGCTGTCGGGCACAGGGGTCATCTCGCCCGGCGCTGCGCACCAGCCCGCGCCGTCATGCGTGAAATCCACATGGGCGATCTCTTCGGCGAAATGCGCCATCTGCATCGCGAGGGCACCGTGCCGGTTCAGTACGAAAGAGCCGCCGTCGAAGACCTGGTCGTCCTGCCCGCCCACGGTATTCAGATAGACCATCGGCAGATCGCATTCGGTCACACGCGCCACCATCTGGTTCATCCGCACCTCGCGCTTGTCGCGAAAATAGGGGCTGCCGTTGGGCACGAGCAACAATTCCGCCCCGCTCTCGGCCATGGCCTCGCAGACGTCCGGATACCAGGCATCCTCGCAGACCGGCGTGCCGATGCGCAGCGGCCCGGCATCCCAGGGCCCCTGCATGGCCCCGCGAGAAAACACGCGAACCTCGTCGAAGACGTTGAAATTGGGCAGGAAATATTTGCGCGTCGTGGCGTGGACGCGCCCGTCCTTGAGGATGAAATAGGTGTTGTGAAGCTTGGTCGCTTCGGGCAGCGGCCCGCCAATGCCCAGGATCGGCCCGTCGGCACAGTCCATTGCCAACGCCTCGACGGCCTCGACAGAGCGGCGCACGAAGGCCGGTTTCAACACCAGGTCCTGCGGCTGATAGCCGGTGATGAACATCTCGGGCAACATGACCATGTCGGCACCCGCATCCCGGCCGCTTTGCCAGGCGGCGCGCGCCTTGGCGGCATTGCCCGCGACATCGCCCACGGTGGGATTGAGCTGCGCCATGGTCAGGCGGAAACGGTCGGCCATGCGGAACACCCTTGGTCAGTCCTTTGGCCCATGTAGCAGATCGACGGGCAAGGTGAAGCCGAATGGCCGAAGTCGGGCCGGTTTCTCCGTTGTCTTGTGGGGCCGGGCTGATTACGCTGCACTGGTGTATCCGCAAAGAGAGCTGCCCATCATGCCGCGCACCAAGACGCATCACATCCTTGCCGCCACGCTGTGCGCGATGGTCGCCCTGCCCGCCGGGGCGCAGTCGGTGCAGACCAAGCAATACGACGATGGCGGCGTCTACGAGGGGCAGTTCCTGAATGGCCTCCAGCACGGTCAGGGCACCTACCAGTTGCCAAATGGCTATGAATATACCGGTGAGTGGTTCGAGGGTGAGATCCGCGGCGAAGGCACGGCAGAATTTCCCAACGGATCGGTCTACGAGGGCGCATTCGCCGACGGCAAGCCGCATGGCACCGGCAAGATCACCTTTGCCGATGGCGGCACATACGAGGGCGACTGGACCGAGGGCAACATCACCGGCCGCGGCATCGCCCGCTACGCAAACGGGGTCGTCTATGAGGGCGCGTTTCGCAATGCCATGCACCATGGCCAGGGGGTCATGCGCGGCCCGGATGGCTATGTTTATGACGGGGCCTGGGTCAACGGCGTCAAGGAGGGCGTCGGCAGCATCACCTACCCCGACGGCGCGGTCTACGAGGGCACCCTGGTCGACGGCACCCGCGAGGGCGAGGGCAAGCTGACCATGCCCGACGGTCTGGTCTACGAAGGCACCTGGGAAGATGGCCAGATCGAGGGCGCGGGGCGCCTGATCCAGCCCAACGGCGACATCTACGAGGGCGACCTGGTGGCAGGCAAGCGCGCGGGCGAGGGCACTGTCACCTTCGCCAACGGCGACGTCTACCAAGGCGATTTCAAGGACGACATGCGCCATGGACAGGGGACCTTCACCGGGACCGATGGCTATCGCTACGTCGGCCAGTGGTCCGAGGGCCAGATCGAGGGCGAGGGTGAGGTGACCTATCCCGACGGCTCGACCTATGTGGGCGAGCTCGAGGATGACACTGCCCATGGCACGGGCAAGATCACCTATCCCGACGGGTCCACCTACGAGGGGGAATGGAAAAACGGCGTGATTCACGGCGAAGGTATGGCTGTCTATGCCGACGATCTGGTCTACGAGGGCACCTTCAAGGACGGCCAGACCCACGGGCAGGGCACCATGACCTACCCCGACGGATACACCTACACCGGGCAATGGGCGAACGGGCAGCGAAACGGTACAGGCACCGCCACCTATGCCGATGGCACTGTCTATGAGGGCGAATTCGTCGATGGCCAGCGTCACGGCACCGGCAAGATCACCATGGCCGACGGTTTCGTCTACGAGGGCGAATGGCAGCAGGGCGAGATCAGCGGCCAGGGCGTGGCCACCTATGCCAACGGCGATGTCTACGAAGGCACGTTCCGGTCCGGCCGCCGTCAGGGCGAAGGTACCATGACCTATGCCACCGGCGAGGTCGAACAGGGCGAATGGCGCGACGGTGCCCTTGTCAGCCGGGACGGAACCGATATGGCGACCGATCAGGTGGGGGAGGGGGCCGAGGCCAGCGACGCCGATTAGCGGGCGTGGCGCGAGAGCAGCGGAATGCACGCCATTTTCGCGCTCTGACCGAACGTGCCCGGAGGTGCTCCATGCAAGGCCGCACCGGCGTGAGAGCGCCTCGCCTGGTTTTTCGCGCAGTCACTGTTCGTATGGCAGCCTGCACAATGGTCCGCATGCCGCGGTTTCGAGGCGTCCAAAATCAGGCTTTTCAGAAAACTTGGCGGGGGTTTTGGTGGAGCCTAGGGGGA
>JAVLCA010000058.1:0-12872 GCA_031581025.1 Salibaculum sp.
GGATCGACCTGATCGGCAAGGACGCCATCAAGCTGCGCGACGGCAAGCAGGTGACAGAGTTCCACGAGGGCATCCTGCCCTGGGCGCTGCGCAACCCCGTGGCCATCGTCTTCGACGAATACGACGCGGGCCGGGCGGATGTGATGTTCGTGATCCAGCGGGTGCTGGAACATGACGGCAAGCTGACCCTTCTGGACCAGAACGAGATCATCACGCCGAACCCGCATTTCCGCCTTTTCGCCACAGCCAATACCGTGGGCCTGGGCGATACGACCGGGCTGTACCACGGCACCCAGCAGATCAACCAGGCCCAGATGGACCGCTGGTCGCTGGTCAGCACGCTGAACTACCTGTCGCATGACGCCGAGGCGGCCATCGTGCTGGGCAAGTCGCCGCATTACAATTCCGAGACGGGCCGCAAGATCGTCGGGCAGATGGTCACCGTGGCCGACCTGACGCGCACCGCTTTCATGAATGGCGACCTGTCCACGGTCATGAGCCCGCGCACGGTGCTCAACTGGGCCGAGAACGCGCGCATCTTCGGGGACGTGGGCTATGCCTTCCGGGTGTCCTTCATGAACAAGTGCGACGAGCTGGAACGCCAGACCGTGGCCGAGTTCTACCAGCGCTGCTTCGACGAGGAACTGCCCGAAAGCGCGGCGAGCCTGAGCCTGGGGTGACAGCCGCGCGGAAGAATTTTCTGGAAAATTCTTCGCGCCAGCCCCAGAAGGGAACGTGATGTCCAAACCCAGCGACAACCCAGCCGACCCGTTCAAGAAGGCCCTGGCCGAGACCACCAAGGTCATGGCCGACGATCCCGATCTTGCGGTCAGCTTTACCGTGGACCCGCCGGGGGCCACGCGCGAAAACGTGCGCCTGCCCCAGATCAGCCGCCGCATGACCCGCGACGAGGTTCTGCTGGCCCGCGGCACCTCGGATTCCTACGCCCTGCACCACAGGTTCCACGACCCCGCGGTCGCGGCGCGCTACATGCCGCAGGGCCAGATGGCCCGCGACCTCTACGGCGCGATGGAGAAGGCCCGGGTCGAGGCCGTGGGCGCGCGCCACATGCCCGGCACGGCCGGAAACATCGACGCCCGGATCGGCCACGAGGCCCAGCGCAAGGGCTATGACCAGATCCGCGACAAGACCGAGGCGCCGCTGGCCACCGCCGCGGGCTACCTGATCCGGCACCTGGCCACCGGGCGCGACCTGCCCGAGGGGGCGGCCAATGTCATGGAGCTGTGGCGCGGCTACATCGAGGAGCAATGCGGCGAGACGCTGGAAGACCTCGAGACCTGCCTCACCGACCAGAAGGCCTTTGCCCGGTTCGCCCGCCAGCTGATCAACGACATGGGCTATGGCGACCAGCTGGGCGACGACCCCGACGACATCCCCCAGGACGAGGAAGACGAGGAAACCGGCGAGGACGACCAGGACCAGCCCGAGAGCACCGGCGACGAGGACAGCGACGACCAGGAAGAAGCCGAGGCCCAGCCCGAGCAGAGCCAGGAAGAGACGCAGGACGCCTCGGAGGCGCAGGTCAGCCTGGACGAGGACGCCAGCGAAGAGCTGGACGAGGACATGGAGCACCCCGAGGGCGAGGCCCCGCTGGAGCCGCCCGCGCCGCAGCCCGTTTCCGATGCCGATCCCGCCTATATCGTCTTCAGCACCGACCACGACGAGGAAATCGGCGCCGAGGACCTGGCCGAGGCGGCCGAGTTGGAACGCCTGCGCGCCTACCTGGATCAGCAGCTCGAGCCGCTCAAGGGCGCAGTGGGGCGGTTGGCCAACAAGCTGCAGCGCCGCTTGCAGGCGCAGCAGAACCGCTCCTGGTCCTTCGACCAGGAGGAAGGCATCCTGGACGCCGGGCGGCTGGCGCGCGTGGTGGCCAACCCGACGACACCGCTGTCGTTCAAGGTCGAACAGGACACCGAGTTCCGCGACACGGTGGTCACCCTGCTGCTGGACAATTCCGGCTCCATGCGGGGGCGGCCGATCTCCATCGCAGCGATCTGCGCCGACGTTCTGGCGCGCACCCTGGAACGTTGCCAGGTCAAGGTCGAGATCCTGGGCTTCACCACCCGCGCCTGGAAGGGCGGATCATCGCGCGAGGGCTGGCTGGCCGAGGGCCGCCCGCAGGCGCCCGGACGCCTCAATGACCTGCGTCATATCATCTACAAGCGCGCCGATGCGCCCTGGCGGCGCACCCGAGAGAACCTCGGGCTGATGATGAAAGAGGGCCTGCTGAAGGAAAACATCGACGGCGAGGCGCTGGAATGGGCGCACCGGCGGATGGAACGCCGGCCCGAGGCGCGCAAGATCCTCATGGTGATCTCGGACGGTGCGCCGGTGGATGACAGCACCCTGTCGGTGAACCCGGCCAATTACCTGGAAAAGCACCTGCGCGACGTGATCGCCATGGTCGAGAAGCGCCGCGCGGTGGAACTGACCGCCATCGGCATCGGCCATGACGTGACCCGCTATTATGACCGCGCGGTGACAATCACCGACGTGGAGCAGCTGGCCGGGGCCATGACCGAGCAACTGGCCGGACTCTTCGACAGCGACCCGCGCAAGCGCGCCCGGGTTCTGGGCATGCGCCGCGTCGCCTGAGCCTGCCCTGCCCCACCGCCGCCCTGTTTGCGGGCGGCGCGCGGATGAGTTTATTTGCCAAGATGAAGGAAAGCCCATGTTCCAGACATTCGAGGCCGCCTCGGCGCCGGAACAGGGCCCGCCCCGGCTGGCCGCCCTGCGCGAGGCCATGGCGGCGCGGGGGCTGGACGGCTTTCTCGTGCCGCGCGCCGATGCGCATCAGGGCGAATACGTGGCCGACTGCGACGCGCGGCTGTCCTGGCTGACCGGTTTCACCGGCTCGGCCGGCTTCTGCGCGGTGCTGGCCAAGGTGGCCGGGGTCTTTGTGGATGGCCGCTACCGCGTGCAGGTGCGCGCGCAGGTCGCCGGCGACTTCACGCCCGTGGACTGGCCCGAAACCCGGCTGGGGCCCTGGCTTTGCGAGCAGCTGTCCGAGGGCACGGTGGGCTTCGACCCCTGGCTGCATACGGTGCAGGAGGTCACGGACCTGCGGGACCAGCTTGCCGCCGCCGGGCTGGCGCTGACCCCGACCGACAACCTTGTCGATGCCATCCGGGACGACCGCCCGGCCCCGCCGGACGCGCCCTTCTTCGCCCATGACGCAAGCCGCGCCGGAGAGACTGCGGCGGACAAGCGCGCGCGGCTTGCGGACGAGTTGCGCACGGCGGGGCATCGCGTGGCGGTGCTGACGCTGCCCGATTCCATCGCCTGGCTGCTCAACATCCGGGGCGCCGACATCCCCCGGAACCCGGTGCCCCAGAGCTTTGCCCTGCTCTTCGACGATGGCACCTGCCAGCTTTTCGCGCGCCCCGGCAAGACGGAGGCGATCGCCGATCACCTGGGCCCGGATGTGGCCGTGCTGGGGCAAGAGGCCTTCCTCGCCGCGCTGACGGACCTGGACGGCCCGGTGCGGCTGGACCCGGCCAGTTGCCCCCAGGCCGTGGCCGATACCCTGGCCGAACGTGGTGTGACCGTGGTGCACGACGCTGACCCCTGCCTGCTGCCCAAGGCCGTCAAGACCGACACCGAGATCGCCGGCACCACCGAGGCGCACCTGCGCGACGGGACGGCCATGTGCCGCTTTCTGCACTGGCTGGACAGGGCGGTGCCCGGCGGCGACCTGACCGAGATCGACGTGGTCACGGCGCTGGAGGGGTTCCGCCGCGAGACGGGCGCGCTGCGCGACATCTCGTTCGACACGATCTGCGGGGCCGGTCCGCATGGCGCCGTCGTGCATTACCGGGTGACCGAGGCGACCAACCGCCCTGTCACCCCCGGCGAGGTGCTGCTGGTGGATTCGGGCGGACAGTACCCGGACGGGACCACCGACATCACCCGGACCATGGCCACCGGCCCCGTGGGCAGAGAGGAAAAAGCCTGCTTTACCCGCGTGTTGCAGGGGCTGATCGCCCTGAGCCAGGCACGCTTTCCCGCAGGTCTGGCCGGGCGCGATCTGGACAGCATCGCGCGCTATCCGCTGTGGCAGGCGGGGCTGGACTATGGCCATGGCACCGGCCACGGCGTGGGGGTCTATCTGTGTGTGCACGAGGGTCCGCAGGGGTTCACCCGCGCCCCCAGCCGCGGGCATGTGGCGCTCGAACCGGGGATGATCCTGTCCGTCGAGCCGGGCTATTACCGCGAGGGGGCCTTCGGCATCCGGCTCGAGAACCTCGTGGTCGTCCAGCAGGCCCCCGCACTGGGGGACGGGCGGCCGATGCTCTGCTTTCAGACCCTGACATGGGTGCCGATCGACCGCCGCCTGATCGAGGTCGATGCCCTGACCGTGGCCGAACGGCACTGGATTGATCGCTATCACGCGGATACAGTGGCGCGGATCGGCCCGCGTCTGGACGGTCCGGCGCGGGACTGGCTGGAAGCCGCCTGCGCGCCGCTGTGACGCGGCACGCGGCGCCCGGGCCTGTCACGGGCTGACCGCGGGCGTCACATCCGGCAGGGTAAAAATCCTGCACAAGCAGACCAACGAAAGCGTCAAGAGGGAGACCGAAGATGGCAGACCATATCAAGATCCGGCCTGCGACGGGCACATGGGTGGTCCGCGCCGGCGGGGCCGTGCTGGGCGAAAGCACCCGGGCGCTGGAACTGACCGAAGGTGACTACCCGCCGGTCATCTACTTCCCGCGCGAAGATCTTTCGATGGTCTTCCTCGACCCCTCGGAGGCCAGCACGAATTGCCCCTACAAGGGCGCAGCGCGCTATTACGACATCGTTGCCAAGTCGGGCACGATCAAGGACGCCGCCTGGTCCTATGAAGACCCCAAGCCAGAAGTGGGCGAGATCGGCGACCATATCGCCTTCTACACTTCGAAGGTCACCGTCGAAGAGGTCTGAGGCGCCCTCGCCCGGCTTGGTGGCTCAACTGTGCTCCTCGGCCGCCGTGGCCGCCAGGGCCCGGTTGAAGGCCCGCAGCGCGTCCACCTGGAACAATGACCCGCGCAGCTCGGGCGGGCCCTCGCCCCCCGCGGACCGGACCACGGGAATGAAGTTGCGGTTGGTCGCCTCCAGGATCGGCATGGCCTGATCCAGGGTCTTGCCCTCGACAACATAGGTGCCTTGGCGGATCAGGTTGGCGCAGACCTCCGGATCGGCGGCCCTGGGATGGTCCATCGCACGCATGACGCTGGTCACCTGGAACGTGGACAGCAGATAGGCCTGAGGCCCCGCGGCCAGATGCACCCCGCGCTGCTCCAGCTGGGTCAGGAAGAACGAGCGGTCCACGATCTTGGAGGCCACCGCCGAGGCCAGAGAGACCGTCACCATGACCGCCAGCCCGGTCTGCCAGTCGCCGGTCAGTTCGAACACGATCAGCGTGGTCGAGATCGGCGCACCCAGCACCGCTGCCGCAACGCCGCCCATCCCCGCCAGCGCATAGAGCGCGGCAGCGCCCGACACGTCCGGAAAAATTCCCGTGGCCACCAGCCCGAAGGCCAGCCCGGTCAGCCCCCCCACCATGAGCGAGGGCGAAAAGACCCCGCCGCCCATGCGCCCGCCGAAGGTCACGGCCACGGCCACGATCTTGACAAAGGTGAAGACGACCGCCTCATGGAACAGAAGTCGCCCCGTCAGCGCGTCCGAGGTCGTCTCGTAGCCAACGCCGATGATATGCGGAAAGGGGATCGCGATCAGCCCCAGCAGCAGCCCCGCCAGGGCCGGGCGCAGGACCGGGTGCAGGCCGGTGCGACTCTGGTAATGACTGGCCACGCGGTCGGCCCAGAACAAGCCGCGCATGAAGACCACCGCGACCAGCCCGCAGAGCAGCCCAAGCAGCATGTAGGCGGGCAGTTCCACATAGAAGGCCAGCGCATTCTGGCCGGGGATGAAGAATTCCGTGACATCGCCATAGGCCATGCGGCTGATCACGGTCCCCGCGACCGAGGCGATGACGATGGGCGCAAAGGCATGCAGGGCGAAATGCCGCAAGACCACTTCCAGCGCAAAGAGCGCCCCGGCGATGGGCGCGTTGAAACTGGCCGAGACAGCGGCGGCCACGGCGCAGCCCAGGAGGTCGCGTCCGGTGATCCCGTCGGCCTTGATGCGGTTGTTCACCCCCGTGGCGATCAGGGCCGCGAGATGCACCACCGGCCCCTCGCGCCCCGTGGAGCCGCCGCTCGACAGGGTGATGAGCGAGGCCAGCGCGGACCCCAGCCCGCGGCGCACCTTCAGACGCCCGTCATAGAGCGCCGCACCCTCGATCACGTCCGAGACCGAATGCACCCGGTGGTCGCTGGTCGTGTAATGCAGGATCACCCCAACGGTCAGCCCGCCCAGCACCGGGATCAGGATCAGCCAGTACCAGTCCAGCCCGGCGGCAAAGCTGTGCAGTTGCGAGACATCCTCGGTGCCATAGAGCGCGGCCTGCAATCGCTCGATCCCGAAGCGGAAGGCGACGGCGGCCAGCCCCGATGCGATGCCCACGGCCAGCGCGATGAACCAGAACCGGACCTGCCCGGCCCCCGAGCGGCGCAGCACGCAACACCCCCGCCGGATGGCGGCAAGGGCGTCGATGATCCCTTGCCTGACGGGCGATTTCGGTGGCTTGGCCATTGGATATCCCGGCTTTTCCCCTGCCCACGGCTGGACTAGGTTGGCGCCGGAGAGGAGATCACCCATGCCCCACGACGCCGCCTTCACAGCCCTCGAGACCGTCTTAGGCGATCGGCTGTCCCGCTCCAAGCCCGATCTCGAGGCGCACGGGACCTCGGAAACCCATTTTCCGCACAGCCCGCCCGATGCTGTGGCCTACCCCGAGACCAGCGAAGAGGTGGCGCAGATCATGCAGATCTGCGCCGCGCATCGCCTGCCGGTGGTGGGCTGGGGGGCCGGAACCTCGCTCGAAGGGCACGCGCTGGCGGTGCACGGCGGGGTCTGTGTCGATTTCGCGCGCATGACCCGGGTGCTCGAGGTGCGCGACGCGGACATGGTCGCGCGGGTGCAGCCTGGCCTGACCCGCGAAGGGCTGAACGCGGAATTGCGCGCGACAGGGTTGTTCTTTCCGGTCGACCCCGGAGCCAATGCCAGTATCGGCGGCATGGCGGCCACGCGCGCCTCGGGCACGACGGCAGTGCGCTATGGCACCATGCGCGACAACGTGCTGGCCCTGGAGGTGGTGCTGGCCGACGGGCGCATCATCCGCACCGGCAGCGCGGCGCCCAAGTCCAGCGCCGGCTATGACCTGACCGGGCTGATGGTCGGCTCCGAAGGGACGCTGGGCGTGATCACCGAACTGACGCTGCGCCTGCACGGCCAGCCCGAGGCCATCGGCGCGGCCACCTGCGCCTTCGACACCATCGAGGCGGCGGTCGAGGCGGTGACGGAAACCATCCAGATGGGTCTTCCCATGGCCCGGATCGAGTTTGTCGATGCCGCCACCGTCGAAGCGGTCAATGCCTATTCCCGGGCCGATTTCCCGGCCAAGCCCCACCTGATGGTCGAGTTTCACGGCACCCCGGCTGGCGTGGCCGAACAGGCCGAACGCTTTGGCGAGATCGTGGCCGACCATGGCGCCACCGGCTTTGCCTGGGCCGACCGCCCCGAGGACCGAACCCGCCTGTGGCAGATGCGCCACCATGCCTACTGGGCGATCCTGGCCGCACGCCCGGGCACCACGGCCATTGTCACCGATGTCTGCGTGCCCATTTCGGAACTGGCCCAGGCCGTGGCCGAAACCCAGGCCGATATCGCCGCGGCCCCCATCCCCGCCCCGATCCTGGGCCATGTGGGCGACGGCAATTTTCACGCCATCCTGCTGATGGACCCCGACGCCCCCGCCGAGCGCGCCGCCGCCGAAAATCTGTCGCGCCGCATGGCCGAGCGCGCCCTGCGCCTCGGCGGCACGGTGACTGGCGAACACGGGATCGGCATGGGCAAGCTGGGCTACATGGCCGCCGAACACGGCGCCGGATGGGAGGTCATGGGCACGCTCAAGCAGGCGCTGGACCCGCAGGGGCTTCTGAACCCGGGCAAGCTGCTGCGGCAGGATTGACGTTTTCCGACCTGTTCAGGCTGACATCGGCCGAACACGACGCCTTGTTTGACTTTTTGGAACCTCAACCCGGCACAGCCGCCAAAAGCGCCCGTGCCGCCGCGCGCGCCTCTTCGGTCACCGTCCCGCCCGAGAGCATCCGCGCGATCTCGCCTTCGCGCGCGCCGCTGTCCAGCGGTTTAACCGTGGTCAGGGTCGTGTCCTCGGCCTGGCGCTTTTCCACCCGCCAGTGATGGTCGCCCAAGGCCGCGACCTGCGGCGAATGGGTGACCACCAGCACCTGCCCGCCCTGCGACAGGTCCGCCAGGCGTCGGCCGACGGCATCGGCGGTGGCCCCGCCGACGCCGCGGTCGATCTCGTCGAAGATCAGCGTCAGCCCCTCGGCATGGCGGGTCAGGCAGACCTTGAGCGCCAGCAGGAAACGCGAAAGTTCCCCGCCCGAGGCGATCTTGTTGAGCGGCCCCGAGGGCGCGCCGGGGTTGGTGGCCACCTCGAAGGCCACGGCATCCTTGCCATCGGGGCCAGGCTCGGCCTCGGTCAGTTTCGTGGCAAAGACGGCGCGGTCCATTTTCAAGGGCGCAAGCTCGTCGGCCATGGCCGCGTCCAGCGCCCGCGCCGCTTGCGCCCGGGCCGCGCTCAGGGCCGTGGCGGCGCTGTCATAGGCCGCTTGCGCCGTCGCCACGGCCCACTCCAAATCGGCCAGGTCCCCCGCGCCCCGGTCCAGCGCCGCCAGACGCGTGCGCAGGTCCTCGGCAAAGGCGTTCAGTTCGTCGGGGGCCAGGGAATGCTTGCGCGCCAGCCCGCGAATGGCGAAGAGCCGCTCTTCGACCTCTTCCAGTTCGGCGGGGTTGAACGACAACGCCTCCAGGCAGGTCTCGACCCCCGCCTGCGCCTCGCCCAGCTCTGTCATGGCCCGGTCCAGCGCGGCCATGGGATCGTCCAGCCGCCCTTCGGCCTTGTCGGCGGCCCCGTCCAGCCAGCGCAGGGCGTCGCCCATCATCCCTTCGGCCCCCTGCGGACCAAGGGCCTGCATCGCCTTGGAAATATCCGCGCCGATCTTCTCGGCGGCCTGCATCAGGCGGCGGCGGGCATCCAGCGCCGCGTCCTCGCCCGGCTCGGGGGCCAGCGCGTCCAACTCGGCCACGGAATGGCGCAGGAAATCCTCTTCCTCGGCCAGGGTGGCGACACGGGCGCGGGCCTCCTCCAGCGATTTCTCGGCCGCGCGCAGATCGCGCCAGGCCCGGCGCACCCCGGCCAGGTCATGCCCGCCGTGCGCGTCCAGCAGATCGCGGTGACCACGGGGGTTCAGAAGCCCCCGGTCATCATGCTGGCCGTGCAGTTCGACCAGCGTGTCCGAGACCCGGCGCAGCACGTCGCCCGAGGCGCGGCGATCATTAATCCAGGCGGTCTTGCGCCCGTCGCGATTGTTGACCCGGCGCAGGATCAACTCGCCCTCGTGGGTGATCCCCGCCTCGTCCAGAACCGCGCGCGCCGGATGCCCCGCCGGCAGGTCGAAGACGGCCGTCACCTCGCCCTGGTCGGCCCCCTGGCGGACAAGGTCGGCGCGCCCGCGCCAGCCCAGCACGAAGCCGAGACTGTCCAGCAGGATGGACTTGCCGGCCCCGGTCTCGCCGGTCAGCACGTTCAATCCCGACTGGAAGTCGAGTTCCAGCCGGTCGATGATGAGGATGTCGCGAATGTCGAGATGCCGAAGCATGCGTGGCCCCTAGAGCCACTCGCCGCGGATCATCTGGCGGTAGATGGCCGAAAGCCAGTTGTCCCCGATCGAGGCCGGTTCCAGCCCCTGCCCCGTCAGCAGGGCGTAGCTGTCCTCGTACCATTCGGTCGATTGGTAGTTGTGGCCCAGGATCGCCCCGGCGGTCTGCGCCTCGTCGGTCAGACCCAGCGAGAGGTAGGACTCGACCAGCCTGTGCAGCGCCTCGGGGGTGTGGCTGGTGGTCTGGAAATCCTCGACCACGACGCGGAAGCGGTTGATCGCAGCCGAGAAATGATCGCGCTTGAGGTAATAGCGCCCCACTTCCATTTCCTTGGCCGCCAGATGGTCGAAGGCCAGGTCGAACTTGAGGGCAGCCGACCGGGCATAGTCGCTATTGGGATAGACCTCGATGACCTTTCGCAACTCCTGCAGAGCATTCGTTGTCAGGCCCTGATCGCGGCCGATCTCGTCGATCTGGTCATAGTAGCTCAGCGCCAGCAGATACTGGGCATAGGCGGCGTCCTCGTCCGACGGATAGAAGTCGATGAACCGCTGGGCACTGGCGCGCGCGTTCGAATAATCGCCGTCGCGGTGGTAGGCGAAGGCCTGCATCACCAGCCCGCGCTTGGCCCATTCCGAATAGGGGTAAAGCCGCTCGATCTCGCCGAAGTAGTAGGCGGCGTCATCCTCGCGCCCACGCTCCAGGTCGAATTCGCCGCGCTGAAAGATTTCCTCGGCACTGTACTGGTCCAGGGCTCCGGGCTGACGCGGGTCGAACCCGCCACATCCTGCCAAGAGCGCCAGGGCCAGCACCCCGGGCACAAGAACAGACCTGTTTTTGAAAGCTCTGCCGTGGCCCGACATCAGGCGCCCCCGCTCACGTTTGTTTTGCCGGACCCCCGGCATTTGGGGATTGGTCTAGCACATAAAAACCGGGGGCAAAACGCCAATTTGCCGTCAGGCGACAGCCGGCAGATCGGCCAGCGTCAGGCCGACGCCCGGCAGGTGCGCACCGGTCTCGGCGTCGCAGGTCTTCCAGGCCCAGGCGTCCGGGCGGGCAAACAGCGCCCGCAGCAGGGCATTGGTCACGGCATGGCCCGCGCGATTGCCGGTATAGGCGCCCAGGATCGGCGCGCCGGCGGTGTAGAGATCACCAAGCGCATCCAGCATCTTGTGCCGGACAGCCTCATCCGTACGGCGCAACCCGCCGGGCGACAGAACCTCCGCGCCGTCCACGACCACGGCATTCTCGTAGGTGCCGCCCAGGGCCAGGCCCTTGGCGCGCATCTCCGTGACATCGGCCGCGCGGCAGAAGGTCCGGCAATCGCAAAGCTCGCGCGCGAAGGCACCATTGGCCAGGTCCAGGGTCTTGCGCTGGTTGCCGATGGCGGCATCCGCGAAGGCGATCTCGAAGGCGATGCGGAGGCTGTCGGACGGCTCCAGGCGGGCGGTGGCATCGCCCAGGTGCACGGCGACCGGTTCGAGAATCTCGATCACTCGCAGCGGCGCATCGAGCGTCTGCAGGCCCGTCTGCAAAAGTCCGCCGACGAAGCGCGCGGACGAGCCATCGAGAATAGGAACCTCGGGGCCGTCCACGTCGATCAGCAGGTTATGGATGCCGCAACCGGCGAGCGCCGCCATCAGATGCTCGATCGTCGAGACGCTGACACCCGCCTCGGATTCGACGCGGGTGTTGAGCGGCGCGGCCTTCACATGATCCCAACGCGCGGGTACGCGCGGGCATCCCGGCAGGTCCACGCGCCGGAAGACGATGCCGTGATCGGCCGGAGCCGGGCGCACGATGACGCGTGCGGGTTCGCCAAGGTGGAGGCCGATCCCGTCGAGCGTCAGGTCTGATCGCAGTGTCGTCTGCAAGTGGCACCCGCCTTCATTGGTCTTCCGTTACTGGGTATGCCTTGGGGCCGCTTGGCACAATTCACTCTTTGCGACCAACTGAAACACAATGAAACGGGCCGGTCGCCCCCCGGGTTCGGTCCGTGCACTGTCCTGCTTTCAAAAAAGGGCCGCCCGACGGCGGCCCTTTCGCAAAGGATGTGACTGTCGCGACAGCGCCTCAGTTGGCCTGACGCCGCAGGAAGGCGGGAATCTCGATGCGCTCCTCGTCGGGGTCGACGTCCGAGTCCGCCGGCGGCTCGTTCGGCTCGGCGGCCTGGGCCGGTTGGCGGGGCATCGAGGTGACCTGCGGTTGGGGCCGCTCCCGCGTTTCCTCGCCATGGCCGGTCATGCGGTTGATCAGCCCGTTGAGACCGCCAAGGCGCGGCCGCGCCTCTTCCGGGGTTTCGGCGCGCGGATCGGCCCGTTGTTCGGGCTGCGCGGCGGCCTCACCGCCCTTGGCGCGCGAGGCGGCCGCGCGCAGCCGATCGAGCGTTTCCGGCGATGGCGTTCCGGCGGCCTGGCGCTGGGGCGCGACAAAGCCTTCAGGATCGGCGTCTATCTGCGCGTCCGAGGTCCGGGCCCGCGGCTGGTAAGCCGGTTGCGGCAGGTCGGACTCGGCCGCGGGGGCGTCGAAGGTGTCGCCGGCCTCGTCGTCGGCCGCCTCGTGCTGATCGACCACGGGGCCATCGAAGAGCGTCGGTTCGGGCGCGACCTCGGCGGCCGTGGGCTGCGGTTCGGGCTCGGGCTCGGGCTGCGGCGCGGGGGCCTCGGCTTCGACCTGCTGGGTCAGCGGCGCGGCCATGGACCGGCGCGGCAGCGGCACATCGCTGGTTTTCTCGGCGGCGTCGATGCCCGTGGCCACGACCGAGACGCGCATCTGCCCCTCCATCGCGGTATCGAGGGTAGAGCCGACGATGATGTTGGCGTCGGGGTCGACCTTTTCGCGGATCTTGTTCGCCGCCTCGTCCAGTTCGAACAGTGTCAGGTCATAGCCGCCGGTGATGTTGATCAGAACGCCCTTGGCGCCTTCCAGGCTGATCTCGTCGAGCAGCGGGTTGGCGATGGCCTTCTCGGCGGCCTGCACGGCCCGCTCGGCGCCTTCGGCCTCACCGGTGCCCATCATGGCCTTGCCCATCTCGTCCATCACCGCGCGCACGTCGGCGA
>JAVLCA010000098.1:0-1861 GCA_031581025.1 Salibaculum sp.
AGGCGCAAGGCGTCGCGAGCTATCCGAAACTCTCGGACAAGGCCCCAGAATACATCTCCGAAAAGCTGAAGACCTATCGCGCAGGCGAAAGCGTCGGGCCCAACTCCGTGCTGATGATCCAGAATGCGAAGGGTCTCTCGGACCAGGACATCGCCAGTCTCGCCGTCTATGTGGCAACGGCCTTCGACTGAAACAGTCGATCAGCCGCATGGGGGAATCAACGGATGGCTGCAAGCCCCCGACAAGGCGCCCGTTGACCAGGCGGTCGCTGCTGACTACCGTGAGGGTATGATCGGGGAAAAGAGCGTCGTTCAATCCGCCTCTCGATTGTCGGAAAATTCATGAATGGGAGGAGAACATGATGAAACTGAAACCGGTTTCGACGATGCGTTGCATGGCATCCGTGCTGGCCGCGACGGCCCTTCTGGCGTCGCCAGCGGTGGCACAGACAGGGATGAACACCAGCAGCTTGGAGCATACAGTTGTGCTCGATGACCTGGAAAACCCGTGGGATATGGCCTTTCTGGACAACGGGACGATGCTGTTCACGGAAAAATGCAAGGGCCTGTCGGTTCTTCTGCCGGATGGCACGGTCAATGCGCTCTATGGCGTTGGCGAGACCGAGGGCTATGCCGCGAACGGATCCGACCTTTTCTGCGAAGGCCAGGCCGGGATGATGGGCGTCGCGTTCGACCCCGACTTTGAGACCAACCGGCGCATCTACGTCTACTCGACATCGAACATGTCCGATCCGCATACCAACAGGTTGATGCGTTTCACTGTGAACGAGGACTTCACCTCCGTGGCAGACCGGACCGATATCGTCGATGATGTCCCCTACAAGATGGAAGGGTCCGATCACCCGTTCGGGGGTCCCGGCGCGCACAATGGCGGACGCGTCCGCTTCGGCCCGGAGGGTGCACTTTGGTTGACCACTGGCGACAACCACAACCCGAAGATCCCGCAAAGCCCGACGCTCATGGGTTCCAAGGTGCTGCGGATGGATACGGACGGCAACGCGCATCCGGACAACATGCCGCCAGAAGGATTCGACAAGCGGACCTACACCTACGGGCACCGCAACGTGCAGGGCATCGCCTTTCATCCCGAAACTGACGCGGCCATCACCGCCGAGCACGGACCGTGGCACTCTGACGAGATCACGATCCTGGAAAACGGCGGCAATGGCGGCTGGGATCCACGTGATAACATGGCTGGGCGTGGGGACTGCCCCGACGACTATTGCGGTTACATGCCCAACCAGAACGAGGGCATGAACCGGTATGAGCGGGCGGCCTTCATGCCGATGACGGATTTTGAAACCTATCCCGATGCCATGCCGCCGATCTGGAGCAACAATGGCTGGTCGCAGGGCACGTCGTCCGCCGCCTTCCTTGAAGGCGAGCAATGGGGCAGCTGGGACGGTGCCATGGTCGTCGGGATCATGGGGATCGGCTTTGGCGGCACGCCCATCGGGCAGCGGATCGACGTGATCGAGTTCAACGAGGAGGGCACGGAAGTCTTTGACGTGACCGAGATGACCCTGCCAATGGAGCCGGGCCGCTTCCGTTCCCTCGTGCTCGGCCCCGATGGCAGCCTCTTCACGGCTGTGGATGGAGGCACGATCCACAAGCTGATCCCGACCGAATAAGGCCACGACTTACAAGACCGCGCCACCACCGTGGCGCGGTCTATTTTCCGAACACCAGCGCTTTGGGCAGTTCAGACCGCTGGTCGTACACTCGCACGAAATGCATTCCGTCGGATAGCTGACAAGCCATGTCCGTGCCAACGCCGGACATGGCCGGATTGCTGCGAACGAACTCCCCGTCCTCGAACGTCAGTGTCCGCGCGAAACCGT
>JAVLCA010000016.1:0-56662 GCA_031581025.1 Salibaculum sp.
GCCTTGCCGAGGCGACAGGCGGGCGGTACATGTCGGCCTCTGACGCGGCGTCTTTAGGTGCCGCCGCGGTCGAAACCGGCGCGGGTTGGGGCCTGATCGACCGGAGCGGCGATTATATGGTTGAGCCGGGCGCGCAGGATGCGGATCGCGTCGTGATCGCGGGGCAGGACCACGCGCTCTCGCCCTACAAGCCGATGTCACAAGGCTGCAGCGCCGCGACGCCGGCCGATGGTAAGCCGCACTATGTCAGCGCGGCCGGCGACGCGTGGACACCGCCGGCGCTGTCGGACGAGGAGGTTCTGGATCTCGGCAGCTTTTCCGAGGGGTTGGCCTGGGTTCGTGTCGCGACGGAAGGGGGCCCGAAGGTGGGGTGGATCGACACAACTGGCGAGATGGTTATCGCCCCGGAGTATGCCCACGGCGGCGATTTTGTCGATGGGCGCGCCCCAGCCGCGATCAATGATGGCTTCTGGGGTTATATCGACAGGTCTGGCGAGCTGGTCTTCCCGCGCAAGTTCGTCCTGGAGTCGGCAGGGCGGTATGGCGACGATCTCGCTCCGGTGCGGCTGGGCGACGACGTCGGATTCATGGACGACAGCGACTGGGCTTTGCGCGGCCTCACCGCCGGTGAGGGATCGCAGCGGGACTTCCGCGCCGCCCGCCCGTTCCACGATGGCCGCGCGGCGGTCAAGCCCGGCCCTGTCTGGATCGACACCACCGGCCAGGTGGTCGTCGACCCGTCGCGGAACAGGCGGATTTCACCCTGTTCGTCCCGCATGCCCCGGTTTTACGACGGGTTGCTTCCGCTGGTTGTCGGAGACGGCAGCAATATCTGCGGCAATCCCGTCGAGGTGGTCCATGAAGGCCCTAGTGATTCGCGCAGCGGGCCGGACAAGATGCTCTGGGTGCTGCCGCAAGAGCGCGACAAGCTGGTCTGGCTCGACCGGGCTGGCAAAGTGCAGATCGACTCTGGCGGCTGTCGGCTGGACCCGGGCGCTGTCCCGCTCCGCGTTCGGGCTGACGACGGCGGCCTCGCCGCGGGGGCCTACAGCCTGTCGATGTCGGGCGAGATCACGGGCACGGTGGGCCCGCTCCGCGCCGATTCCCCCTGCAATAGATCGGAATTCGAGATGGGCGGGAGCGGTGCCACCAATGCCGGGGGGCCATGGTCGCTGTCGCTTTCCGGCAGCGGACGGTGGCGGGACATGCCGATCCGTTTCACCCTGTCGATCAACCTGCCTGCTGGCACGGGCGTCGGCACGCACCCTGTCGCGGAATTTCCCGAGGACGGCAGTGTCACCGCGCTCCAGTGGAACAGCCTGATCCAGCCCGGACCGGACAGTCCGCGGGTCCCCAGCTTCTACTCGACCGGCGACGGGGAATTGACCCTCTCGGCGCGCGGCGAGGTGCTGAGCGGAACATTCACGGCGACGATGGTGTCGTCGGATGATCCCGAGGACACGGCGCAAATCACCGCACACTTCAACGCCATTCCCTACACGCGCGGTCCCGAGGTGGTGGTGGTGGAGGCGACGGGCGCCGTGGCCGCGCTGCAGGAGGAAATGCCCGACGATCCGCTGGTCAATTTCCTGTCCCCGGTCAGCGCCACCGTGGAGGGCGAGAGGCTGACGCTCAGTCTGGGTGAATTCGGTCCGAACATCGAACTGGAGCTTCCGGCCGATCACGCCGGCCCCCTCGCTGCTGGCCCTGACACGCCGGCCACCCTGCGTTTCGCCGGCTTTCCCGTCACCGGAGAGGGACGCGTGGTGCGGGACGACGGGCGCCTGTCAGGCGAGATTACCGCTGCCATCGCCGGTGTGGATCAGATCGACGGCGCGGGACGCATGACCATTCGCTTCGCCGAAATTCCCGTGGAGGGCGGACAATGATTCGGCTGGTCGTGCTCGCTCTGGCGTTTCCCGTTGCTGTCCAGGCCCAGTCGCTGGACAGCGTTTACACAAGCTATGACTGGGCCGAGGATTGCCAGACCCTCGATCAGGACGTGCCGCCCGAAGAGGCGGGCATGGGGTTTCAAATGATTTGCCCGGGCCCGGACGGGATGCATGTGATGCTGACCGACGGGGATGTGCGCATCTCGATGGATTACGCCAGCACGCCCGAGTTCGGCCCGTGGGAAAGTTTCGCGTCCTTCAGCACGGTGCACGACACCATCGAATGGCGGCGCCAGCCGCTGAACGGCGAAATGCAGCCCTTTGCCACGATTCACCGGTGGTTCGTCGGGCCCAGTAACGATGACCGCGCGTTCCTGATCATCAGCACCGTGGCCAACGCGCCCTCGGAGGAAAGCTGCATGGTGGGCTATATCGACGCCACGGCCACGCCCGACGCCAATGCGCTGGCCCGCGCGGTGGCCGACAGGTATGCGCGCGGTTTCGTTTGCGGAAACGCGCGGGCGCGAGGCTTCGGCTATGTCGGCGTCGAGACGCCGGTGCCGCGCCGCGTCAGTCCTCGTGAAAACGCACAGACAGGAGATCGCCCATGATCCGTCCCCTGACCGCCGCCCTGATCGTTGCCTTTGTCACCGCCGCGACCGGCCATGCTGAAGGCCGCCTCAGCTATACCGCCCAGGCCGGAGACGCCGGCCGCATGAAGATGACGGAACGATGGACGGGCAACGCCCTGCGGACCGACATCGAGGGGATGGATGCCTATATGCTGATGCGGGATGGCACGGTCTATTCCATCATCGCCATGGGCGGGAGAATCACCGTCATGGACCTTGGCCAATTGCAGGACGTGCCCGGCGCGGGCACGGGACAAGCCCCGCCTCAGCCGCAGGCGGGGGTCGTGTTTCCCGAAACCATAGAGGAGATGCGAGCGGTCGGCGAAACCCGCGAGATCGCGGGAATCGAGGGGGAGGTCCACGACGTCGAGTGGATCGACAACACCGGGCAGGTGCAGACGGATACCGCCGTGCTGACCGACGACGCCCGGCTATTGGAAAATCAATCCCACAAGATGCGCCTGATAGAGGCCGTGAGCGGCGAGCCGCCCAACCCGCTATTGGTCGAACTCGACGCGCGGGGCCTCGCGGCCTTGTCCTTCGGCGACCGATATCTTGTCACCGAAGTGACCGGTGCCGCAGGCCCCGCTGGTGATTTCGAATTGCCTGCCGAACCGTCGGACCTTGGCGGTATGATGGGTATGGGCCAACAATGAAGTATGATCGCAGGGGTGCGGGCGCACTGGGCCGCATTTGTGCCGTCGCGTCGGCGGTGTGCCTTGCCATCCTGCCCCTGCAGGCCAGCGGAAAATGTCGCCTTGATGAGCCTGCGCCTGTTGCCTTGTGTTCGGTCGGCGGCATGCTTGCAACGGCCAACCCGGCGCATACCATCGAAGGCCTGGGCAATCTGAACCCGCGCGCCTTTGCCGGCGGGGCCAATTCCGACCTGCTGCCGGGCCAGGCCAGTCTCTCCATCTCGGGGAGTGTGAACGCCGGCGGCGCGGCCTGTTCGCGTCACCTCGCGGCAAAGCGCATCGGCGGCACAGATGGGGTGCCGGGGCTGGACCAGGGGACAATCGATTTCATCGAACAGATGTCGGGTGAAACCCTCGACGCTCCCACGGCCAGCGGGGGCGTGCGGCGTGCGGTCTTCGACATGTTCAGCCCGAATATAACGTCGTTCGAGGGCAGCAGTCTGGGCAAGCCGCTGAGCTACAAACACAGCGGGATCGGCGGCTGGCCGCGCAACAGCGGCGCGCAATTGACCATCGCGCTCACCGATGCCGGACCCGGCGACCTGCGCGCAGGCGGAAGCTATCATGCCCGCGCGGTGGGTGGCGGCGGGGACGGCGATCCCATGACGCTCTACTCCGCCTGGACGGGCGAGATCCGCCCGCGCCCGTTCCTGCCGCCGAAGACGGAAAGGCAACGGCGTGAACAGGACTTCCAGAAGCGCATGTGCCACATGGCCCGTACGGGTTGCCATCAACATGATGGATCAGCTCGACGTCTTGCCGCACGAGGCGGGCGTGGGCCGCGATGTCACGGAATACGATTGCGACATGGATGGGGTGGGCCAAGCCGGCACGCGTACGCGTATCCCCACCGGCCAACTCACGGGGATGGTGCATATCGAACGCATCACCGACACGAAAGTCATCGGGCGTTTCGCGCTTTCCGGCACCGCGATGGTGGAGCGGGAGCACCGCACCTGGAATGGGCAGGGTGCCGGGCGCGTCGATATCGACCGCGAGGCGGGCGACAAGCCGCTCGAGGTGAGCGGCCGCTTTGCCGCGCCCAACATGCGCAACATGGGCTATGCCATTTCCACCCTTGAAACCGCACAAGCCCCCTCGGGCGGTACGGCCCTGGCTGACGCGCTGCGGCTTGTTTCCCACCGTCCTGCCCGCGACGAGAAGAACCTGCCCTGGGAGGATCCAGGGATCCGGCTGAGGTTCGACCGCCCGCTCGATCCGGCCTCTGTCACGCCCGCGGTGGTGCACCTGGAGACTGGCCTGGCCGATGGCCAGGGGGGCGCCGTGATGGCACCGGTCCATGTCCGGACCCGCCTTGCGAACGCGGAAACCTTGGCCGTGACTCCGCAAGAGCCGCTGCGCGACGGGGTTCGTTATCGCGTCACGGTTCGGGCCGGGCCTGGTGGGATTCGTGGCGCAGCAGGCGAACAGCTGGCCGTCGATCAGGTCTGGGGCTTCGACACCATGGTCGATCTCGACGACAACGAATTCATGAAGGCGGGGCTCACACGGCACCTCGACTGGCACGAAGGCGTTGAAAGCGACACGATACAAGTGGCGACAAACGCGCCGCTCGTGCGTGACAAACCCGCCGCCATTCGCATCTATCCCAAGTGGCGGGCCGATCCGCAGATCGCGCCGGGCTGGCAGGTGACCGCGTTCGAGGCCCATGTTCGCGCCCGCCCGGCCTTCGACCCGCAGGCGCCGCTGCTCGTGCCCGAGCGCCGCGAGGTTCGCCTTCGACGCCCGGACATGTTCACCGAAGCGGAACGCCGCAAGGGCGAGAGCAGCGTGACGCTGTTCGGCTGGGTCCCTGACTTCGAAGAGATCGCGGCCCTGCGTGCAGAGATCGAACCGGTCCGTGAGTGCGAGGAGGCACCCAGGGTCTTTTCCGGGGTGGAGCCGTTGGAATGGGATCCCCTCGATCGCGATCTGTCGCTCGGGTATGTCTTCGCCGAGGTCGGCCCCTGGGCCGACGGCGTGCCGCCGGGACGGCGCCAAGAGGGCGCGCAGGCCGCGCAATCGGCCGAGTCGTTCATTGAACAATTGTTCCCGGTCGGCGAAGCGCGGATCGAATCGGGCCCGCCTGTCCGCTTTTCGCCCGACTTCGCCGAAGACCTTGCAGCCGCCATACGCGAAATCGCCCTGGCCGAGTCTGTTGCAAGTACGATCGACGACGACGTGCCCGAAGACTGGCTGGATCAGCTAGATGCCTATACCGGCGATACCATGCCCCTTCTACGGGAAACGAAGAAGTCTTTCGCAAACCTTGGCCTTGCCGACGCGCTGTACAAGCGCAACGACATCCGGCGCACGATCCTGAGCCACGTGCACGACTCGCTGGACGCCGCCGGTGCCTATGGCGATTACGACGCCGTCATCGTGTTCATGCCCTACGACTGGCTGCAACTGCTCGGCGTGGCGAACTGGGACATCGGGCCGCGCTTCATGTGGCCCGAAGCGGATCAGCCGATCACCTTCACGAGGCCGGTGATCGGCATGAGCCTGACCGGCCCCCGCAGCGGCAAGCCCGGGATTCCCTCCCTCGGGGTCATAACCCATGAGGTCGGACATCTCTTCGGGCTGGAACATCGCCCCGCAGTCACGACCGCCGCCGAACGTCGCCGTATGTGCGACGCGCTCGAAGGCACGCGCATGAACGGTATCGAGGGTATGCGCATCGCGCCAGACGGTGACAGTGGTGCCGTCAAATCCTCCGAGGATGGAAACGCCGAAATGAAAGGCGAGCTCCTGCCGCTCATGTTCCCCTGCGCGAGGGCAAAGCCGCGCCTGTTCATCACGCAGGACCACTACGCGAAACTGCTCGAAACGCTTCGCCCGGGCGCCTTCCAGGTGCCGCTGCCCGGGACACCCTGACGCGGGCGGTGTCAAAACGGCAGCCGCCTTTGCGCGTCACCCGCTAGTCCGGGATCGTCTTGCCCGGGTTCAGGATGCCCTGAGGATCCAGCGCCTGCTTGATGCGCCGCATCATGACCAGCGCGTTCGGATCCTTTCGGCGGCCCATGGTGGCCAGTTTGGACTGGCCCACCCCGTGTTCCGCCGAGACGGACCCGCCAAGCTCGGTCGCCACGTCCTCGACGCATGTCACGAGTGCGTCCTTCAGGGTGGGCGAGTCGTTACTTGGGTAGACACAGTAGTGAATGTTCCCGTCGCCCAGGTGGGCGATGTAAAAGGGGGTGGCGCCGGGGTCTTGCTCCGTCACGCGGGCATCGGCCATTTCCAGGAACCGCGGAACGAGGTCGAGCGGCACGGCCACGTCCGTGTCGATGACGGGCCTGCGCGAAAAGGTGAGCTCGGCCGCGGCCTCTCGGCGCGCCCAGATTTCGGCGCGCTGGGCCTCGGACTGGGCGACGGTTGCATCCAGAAGGTGCCCGGCCTCCAGCATCCGCTCCAGTTCCTGCTCCAGCAGGGCGGTGATCGGGGCCTTGCCATCCGGGCCCGGGGTGGCGTCGTGCTCGGAGGTCGCGCCCAACTCGACCAGGATGTTGACGTCGTGCATCGCCTCGAACGGTGGCCGGGCGCCTGCGACATGGCCCAGGTGCGCTTCGATGTAGGCGCGCGGCATGTACTCAAAGGCCTCCACGGCGCCGCCCGAGGCATCGTTGAGCCTGTTCAGCAGGTCCAGCGCATCCGCCAGCCCGGGCACGGCGACCATGGCCGTCGCATGGGCGCGGGGCTTGGGGAAAAGCTTGAGCACGGCGGCCGTGATGACACCCAACTGGCCTTCGGCCCCGATCAGCAGGTTGCGCAGGTCGAGCCCGGAATTGTTCTTGTGCACCGCGCTCATCAGATCGACCACGCGGCCATCTGCCAGAACCGTCTCGAGCCCGAGGCACAGGTCGCGGGCATTGCCGTAGCGCAGCACGTTGGAGCCGCCCGCGTTGGTCGACAGAACCCCGCCGATCATGGCCGATCCCCGCGCGCCGAAGGTCAGCGGAAAGATCATGCCCTGCGCCTCGGCGGCCGCGTGCAGGCTGGACAGGATCACCCCGGCCTCGACCCGGGCGGTGCGGGCGCGCGGGTTGATCTCATGGATCTCGTTCAACCGGTCCAGGGACAGCAGCACGCCGCCGGGGGCATGTGCCCCACCCACCAGCCCGGTGTTGCCCGAAACCGGCGTGACCGAGAGCCGCAGTTCCGAGGCCTTTCGCATCACGGCCGCGACCTGCGCGGTATCCGCCGGCCGCAGGACCACACCGGGCGCGCCGGTATAGGCACCGGTCCAGTCCTGCGCCCAAGGGGCGGTCGCGTGACCGGTCAGGGCGTAGTCCGGCCCGATGATATCCGTGAACGCGCGCAACGATGTCATCTGATCCCCCCATTGATGCCGAGAGTGCCGCAAAGAGGCCGATGTGGAAAGGAAAAGTGATGGTAGCGTGGGGCGGACTTGAACCGCCGACCCCAGCATTATGAGTGCTGTGCTCTAACCGGCTGAGCTACCACGCCATCACGCGCGTTCGCATACGCGCGGGGTCCGGGGCTGTCAAATCGATTCTTCGGGCACATAGCGCGGTTTGCCGCCTGTAGGCCTCCTTGTTCCGGTGCGCGTTCTTGACGATGCTGGCGCGGCACGGACAGGGGATGCGCGATGGCAGACGGCGCCTGGGAATTCTGGATCGACCGTGGCGGGACGTTTACCGATATCGTGGCCCGCAGGCCCGATGGCGGGCTGGTCTCGCACAAGCTGCCGTCCGAGACCCCCGAGCGCTACCGCGATGCCGCCGTCGACGGCATCCGCGAATTGATGGGCACATCCGCCCCGGCACCCGGAACGATCCGGTCGGTCAAGATGGGGACGACGGTTTCGAGCGCAGCTTCGAAACCGAGGTCGCGGGCGTGCGGATGCGCGCGCCCATGATGGACATTCACACCGTGGCTGCCGGGGGCGGGTCGATCGGCACCTACCGTGATGGCCGCTTTCAGGTTGGGCCCGACACCGCCGGGGCCGATCCCGGCCCGGCCTGTTATCGGCGCGGCGGGCCGCTCACCGTGACCGATTGCAACGTCATGCTGGGCAAGCTGGACCCGGCGCATTTCCCGCATGTCTTCGGACCGCAGGGCGATCAGCCACTTGATATCGAGGCGGTACGACAGCAGTTCCTGCGGCTGGCCGACGATGTCGCGCAGGCGACGGGCGAAGCTTCCCGCACCCCCGAGGCGCTGGCCGAGGGGTTTCTGCGCATCGCCGTCGACAACATGGCCAACGCCATCAAGAAGATCAGCGTCCAGCGCGGCCATGATGTGACCGGCTACACCCTGCAATGCTTCGGCGGGGCCGGCGGACAGCATGCCTGCCTTGTCGCTGATGCGCTGGGCATGGGGCGGGTGCTGATCCATCCTTTTGCCGGGGTGCTTTCGGCCTTCGGCATGGGGCTGGCCGAGTTGCGCGAGATGGTCGAGGAGCAACATGACGCCCCACTGGCCGAGCATGCGGGCGCGGCGCGGCGCATCGACGCGCAGACCGCGCAGGCCCGCGACGCCTTGCAGGCGCAGGGTAGTCAGGACGGGATCGAGACCCGGGCGCAGGCACACCTGCGCTATGACGGATCGCACCAACCGCTGCCGGTGGACTTCGGGTCGCCCGAGAGCATGCAGGCCGATTTCGAGGCGGCGCATGCGGCCCGCTTTGGTTTCATCAGCCCGGAGCGGGAGATCCTCTTCGAGATGCTCAGTGCCGAGGCCATCGGCGGTGCCGGCGAGATGCCCGAGTGCATCGGGGCCGCCGCGGACGGCCCCGCCCGGCCGATCGCCATCGGAACGGTCCGAACCGGCGGCACCCGACGGGAGGCCCCGATATACCAGCGCGCGGAGCTTGCCGAAGGGCAGGTCGTGCGAGGCCCCGCGATCATACTGGAGCCGACCGGCACCAACATGGTGGAACCGGGGTGGTCGGCAGCCGTCGACAGGCTGGGAAACCTGATCATGACCCGTGACGCCGCCGCTGACCGGGCGCTGGCCGCGGGAACCGAGGCCGACCCTGTGGTGCTGGAGATCATGTCGAACCTCTTCATGAATGTAGCCGATCAGATGGGCGCGACGCTGGCCAATACGTCATGGTCGGTCAATATCAAGGAACGCTACGATTTCTCCTGTGCGATCTTCTATGCGGCGGGCGATCTCGTGGCCAACGCCCCGCATGTGCCTGTTCACCTCGGCTCCATGTCCGACAGCATCAAGACAGTGATGCGGTTGAACCCGGATCTGGCCGATGGGGATTCCTTCATGCTCAATTCGCCCTATCGCGGCGGCACGCATCTGCCTGATGTCACGGTGGTCACGCCGGTCTTTGTCGCAGGGCAACCGGCCTTCTGGCTGGGCAGCCGGAGTCACCATGCCGATATCGGTGGGCGCACCCCCGGTTCGGCCCCGCCCGACAGCACCCGTATCGACGAAGAGGGCGTGCTGATCGACAATGTCAAACTGGTCAGCCGGGGCCAGTTCCTGGAAGACGACGCGCGCCGTGTTCTGGCCTTGGGCCGTTATCCCTGCCGCAACCCGGACCAGAACATCGCCGACCTCAAGGCGCAGGTGGCTGCCAATGCGACCGGGCGCCGCGAATTGCTGCGGGTCTGCGCCGAACAGGGCGCCGAGATGGTGACCGCCTACATGGGCCACGTCCAGAGCAACGCCGAGGAAAGTGTCCGCCGTGTCATCGACCGTCTGTGCGACGGGCGCTTCAGCTACCCGATGGACAATGGCCAGCAGATCGAGGTGGCCGTCTCGGTGGATCACGTGGCGCGTGCGGCCAAGGTGGATTTCACCGGCACCAGCGCGCAGCATGCGGGCAACTACAATGCGCCCTTCGCGGTCTGCCGGGCGGTGGTGCTATATGTGTTTCGAACGCTCGTCGGGTCGGACATTCCGCTCAACGAGGGCTGCTTGAAGCCGCTGAACATCATCGCGCCCGAGGGCTGCATGCTGAACCCGCGTTACCCGGCAGCGTTGATCGCGGGCAACACCGAGGTGTCGCAGGCGGCCTGCAACGCGCTTTACGGCGCGCTGGGCATGATCGCGGGCAGCCTGGCGACCAGGAACAATTTCGTCTGGGGCAACGACGACTTCCAGAACTACGAGACCATTGCGGGTGGCACCGGGGCGGGGCCGGGCTTTGAGAGCTGCGACGCTGTGCAGAGCCATATGACCAACACCCGGATGACCGACCCGGAGGTGCTGGAAAAACGCTTTCCGGTGCGGCAGGAGGATTTCGCGATCCGGCCCGCGTCAGGCGGGGCGGGGCAGTACCGTGGGGGCCATGGTGTGCTGCGCCGGATGCGATTCCTGACGGATGTGACTGTCACGACGCTCTGCTCTCATCGCCGCATCCCGCCCTTCGGGGCGCGAGGCGGCGATCCGGGCCGGACCGGGCGCAACAGGGCGGAATTGCCCGATGGCAGCCGCGTGGACCTTGAAGGCGATGACGAGATCGGCCTTCGCCATGGAAACCCCGGGCGGCGGCGGTTGGGGCGTCAGCTGAAGCGCCACTCGGTGATCTGGGTCGTGGGGTCGCCCGGCCGCAGGGTGATGTCCGGAAAGCCCGGGCAATTGGGCGCATCGGGCCAGCCCTGCGCCTCGATCGCCAGCCCGTGATAACGCGGGTCCATGTCGCGGTGGTCAAAGACCTGCAGGCCCGGTTCGGTCGTGGCCAGGGTCATCTGCAGGCCGGATTTCCCTGTCAGCCAGAGGACATCGCGCAGCTCGGTCCGCGCGCGGGACAGGCAGAAGTTGTGATCCAGATCGGGCGCACCCGGCGTGACAGGCTTGCCGGCGCGAAAGTCGAAGTCGATGCCCGCCACGGGCCGGATCACCCCGGTGGGCAGGGTGTCACCGTCCACGGGCAGGTAATGATCGGCGGCGATGCGCAGGTGATGCCCGGCCACGCTGTCGCTGCCGTCCATGTTCCAGTAACCGTGATGCGCCACGTTGATCAGCGTCTCGGCATCCGTTTGGGACGTCACCGTCAGGCGCAGCGTGCCCGGCGCGGTGATCTCGTAGCGCGCCCGGATGTGGCGGTTGCCCGGCATGCCGCGCTCGCCGTCAGGCAAAATGACGGATAGAGTGACCACATTTTCCGACGCTTCATCAACATGCCATATCTTGGCATGGAGTCCGGTTGCGCCGCCGTGCAGCAGCGTCTTGCCGTTCTCGTTCTTCTCGAAATGATGGTCCCGTACACCGATCCGCGCCGTCGCATCGCGCAGCCGGTTGGCCACGGGACCCACCAGCGCGCCGAAATAGGCCTGGGCGCCTTCGTAGTCCGCAAGGCTGTTGCGCCCCAGGACAAGGCTATGATCAAGGCCATCCAGCCGCAGGTCTTGCAGGATGCCACCCCGGGTCAGCACTGTGGCCGAGACCCCCTGGGCCCTCAGATCAACAGCCTGGACCGTCTCGCCCGCCTTTGTGGTTCCGAACTCGCGCATCGCGCCCTCCCTCAGAGAATGACCTGGTGTTCTTTTTGGCCCGTGGCATCGACCTGTGTGGCGCATGTCTTGCCTTGGTCCGGGTTGTCGTCGGACAGTCCCTCGGCGGCGGAGGTGCAGAACAATGTCCGCAGGTCCGTGCCCCCGAAGGCCGGGCAGCTCGTCTGTATGGCGGGGAAATCCACTGCCATTAGGAAGGTGCCGTCCGGCGCGAAACAGGCCACGCGCCCGGCGCCCCACTGGGCGTTCCAGAAATTGCCCTGGGCGTCTATCACCGCGCCGTCCGGGTTCAGACCTTCCGCGCCTAGGTCCAGCCAGGGCACCGCATCGCCCTGGGGCCAGCCGTCCCGGTCCGACAGAGGCTGGCGCATGATCCGGCGTGTCGGCGTGTCGGTGAAGAAGGCTTGGGTGCCATCGGGGCTGAAGCAGATCGCGTTCGGAATGGTGATCCCGGCGAAAAGCTGGCGCAGCTCGCCCCGGTAGTATCGGTAGATCGCCCCTGCACCGGGGTCGGCCTTGATCCCCATCGTGCCGATCCAGAACCCGCCGTAGGGGTCGGCGCGTCCGTCGTTGGAGCGCGTCGCGGGTCTGTCGGCCTCCAGGGCCGCCACCGCCTCGCGCGTGCCGCTTTCCAGATCGAAGCGGAACAGCCCCTTGGCATCGGCGATCAGCAGCGTTCGCGCGTCCACCCAGCCCGCGGCCGAGGTGAAGTTGTCGAATTGCCACTGCCAGCCCTTGCGGTGCAGGCGCTTGCCAATGATGTCGAACCAGAACAGCTCTTGCCGCTCGGGGTGCCACAGCGGGCCTTCACCAAGCGTGCATGGGGTGGCGTCGTATATCATCCGGTCTCCGGGCGCAGGACTGTTGGCGCTAGCGTTAACGCTTTCCGTAGTAGAGGCCAACCACGTGTTCGGCCTCTGCGAAGAAGAGCCAGCGCGAGGCGAAAACCCCCACGAGGTGCAGCAGCACCGCGACCGCCGCCAGCAGATGCCCGACGCCCGCCAGCAGGATCAGCGATGGCATCAGGAGCCCCGAGATCAGCGCGATTGCGCGCAGGGTCACGCGATGCTTGCGGCCCACGACATGGATGAATTCGTCCATCAGGTAGTTGGTGCCTGTATGGGGCGGCTCGAAGCTGCGCACCGCGCCCCGGTCGCCCAGCCCTGTGGCGCTGGCTATCGTCGTGCCCGACCCGGCAAGCGCCCTGTCGCCCACCACCCAATGCGCCACCTGCGCCACGACGGCGATGGTCAGAAGCCAGATCGCGATGGTGACCTCGCCTGCCAACAGGGCCCCGCCCGCCAGACTGTAGGACAGGAACATGGCCGGTGTCGTCGGGTTGTTCCAGCGTGGCACCGTGCGCATCTGCGCGTAGATCATCGAGGTGGTGATCACAGTGAGCAGGCTCAGCGCGGCGCCGAGATAGCCCAGCACCGCCCAGCGGCTGGCGAAGAACACCAGCCCGGCACCATAGAGCGCCATCAAAACAAGCGCCGCGACCGAGGCCCAGGCCTCGCGGCTCAGCCAGCTGGTGCGCCATTGCGTAAAGGCCTTGAGCGCCCGTTCCGGGTGGCCGAGGTGAAACGTCGAGGCCATGAGCCCGCCCACGGCCAGCAGATAGGCGATGGTGAAAAAGACGAAAGCGACCCAACCCGTGGGCGCCAGAACGCCCAGCCCGAGCCAGACCAGCAGCCCGAACCCGAGGCCCGAGAGCGAGGTGAACAGGATGACCGACGGCGCGGGATGCATCAGCCGCCCCCGACCCGGGACAGCGCCTTGTCCAGCCAGCCGACGAACCCCTTGGCATCCTCGGCCACGGGTTTCAGCGCCGGGGGCTGCATCTGCGCGTCACGCGCGCGCGGCGGCAGGTACTGGTTGACCGGCTTGGTGCCCTGTTCCGGCATCAGGTCCATGCCGCCGCGATCGGCCGTCAGTTTGCTGACGTGACTGTCGGGGTCGGCGAAATCGCCGAAATGCCGCGCCCCGGCCGGGCAGGTGCGCACGCAGGCGGGTTCGCGGTCTTCCTCGGGCAGGTTCTCGTTGTAGATGCGATCGACGCAGAGGGTGCATTTCTTCATCACCCCCGCCGCCGGGTCCATTTCCCGCGCGCCATAGGGACAGGCCCAGGCGCAGAGACCGCAGCCGATGCAGTCCTGTTCGTTGACCAGCACGATTCCGTCCTCGCTGCGCTTGTAGCTGGCCCCGGTCGGGCAGACGGTCACGCAGGGCGCGTCCTCGCAGTGCAGGCAGGACTTGGGAAAATGCACCAGCTGGGCGGGGCCGTCGTTGGGCTGGATCTCGTAGCTGTGGACACGGTTGAGATAGGTGCCCGAGGGATCGGCGCCATATGGGTCGGTATCGGCCAGGGGCGCGCCGTAGTTCTCGGTGTTCCAGCCCTTGCAGGAAATCACGCAGGCATGGCAGCCCACGCAGGTGTCCAGGTCGATGACAAGGCCGAGCTTTCGGTCGGTCGTTTCGGGCAGGGCGGTCATGATCGCTCCTTTTAAAGCTTGTGACCGATGGACTGGGGCTCTGCCCCAGACCCCGGGATATTTTTGGCCAGAAGAAACACAGTCATTTTCCCACCTTCCACGCGAGAGTTTCCGTTGCGTCCGGCACCGGTGATCCGACTGAGCCGAATGCGGGCTGCGCCTCTTGTGGGGCCGGGGACTTGGCGATTTTCACACGCAGGTCGAACCACGCCGCCTGGCCCGTCACCGGGTCGGAGTTGGACCAACGCATCCCGTCGCCCTTCTCGGGCAGCAATTCGTGGATCAGGTGGTTGAGCAGGTAGCCCTTGGTCGCCTCGGGCGCGTCGGCGTCCAGCGCCCAGGCGCCCTTGCGCTTGCCGATGGCGTTCCATGTCCAGACGGTGTTCTCGTTCAGCGCGGCCATATGGGCCACCGGCACGGTGATGGACCCGGCGGGCGAGATGACGACGGCCCAGTCGCCCTCGGCAAAGCCCTGCGCCTTCCAGATTTTCGTCGGCACGTAGAGCGGATTCACCCCGTGAATCTGGCGCAGCCACGCGTTTTGCGAGCCCCAGCTATGATACATCGCCATGGGCCGCTGGGTCAGGGCGTGAAGGGGATATCCCTCGGCGGTTTCATCCCCGAGCGGTTCGAACCAGAAGGGCAGCGGGTCCATGTGGGTTTGCAGCCGCGCGCGCAGATGTTCGGGCGGCTGGTGCGCGCCCGTGCCCTCGGCGGCCAGTTGCAGGCGCCGCAGCGGCTCGGAATAAAGCGAAAAGATATAGGGTTGCGGGCTGTCATAGAACCCCATCTGAACCGCCCAGTCCTGGTAGGCGCTGTTGAAGGGCTTGTAATAGGCCGCGCCCTCGGGAATATGCTCCATCCAGAAGCCGCCGTTGCGGATATAGCTGTCGATCTGCCCCGCGTTCGGCGCGCCCCGCCCGTGCTGGAGGCCGTGCTCGCCCACGCGCCAGCCCGCCAGCGGCCCGATTCCGGGGCGGCGGATATGGTTGGTCATGTAGTCCGCGTAATCGGCGTATAACTGGCTGCCATCCTCGGTGACGAAACCGGGCAGGTTCAGCCGCGCCCCAAGATCGCAAAGAACCGACTGGAAGGCGCGGACGTCGCGGTCAGGGTCCACCACCGGCCAGCGGATCGCGTCGGCCACCGCGTCAGCCTCGCAAATCGGCCGGTCCAGCAACGAAATGCAGTCGTGCCGTTCCAGGTAGGTGGTGTCGGGCAGCACGAGGTCCGCATAGGCCACCATTTCCGAGGAATAGGCATCGGAGTAGATGATCCGGGGAATGACATAGTCGCCGTTCTCGTCGGTGTCCGTCAGCATGTGCATGGTCTGACGGGTGTTCATGGAGGAATTCCACGACATGTTCGCCATGTAGAGGAACAGCGTGTCGATCCTGTAGGGATCGCCGGCATGGGCGTTGGAGATGACCATGTGCATCATCCCGTGCGCCGAGAGCGGGTTGTCCCAGGAAAAGGCTTTGTCGATGCGGGCCGGGCCGCCGGTCTCTGTCAGGCACAGGTCCTCGGGGCCCTGCGGATAGCCCAGGTGCGGGCCGTCCAGTGCCGCGCCCGGCGTGACCTTGCAATGCGGTTTCGGGTGCGCGGTGTGCGGCTTGGGATAGGGCGGTTTGAAGCGCATGCCGCCGGGGGTTTCGACGGACCCCAGCAGGATTTGCAGCGTATGCAGGGCGCGGGCGGTCTGAAAGCCGTTGGAATGGGCCGAGATGCCGCGCATCGCGTGCATCGACACGGGCCGCCCGATCATCTTGGGATGGGTGACGCCCCGGAAATCGGTCCACGCCCGGTCAAGCTCGATGGCCTCGTCAAAGGCCACGCGCGCAAGCTCGGCGGCCAGGGCGCGGATGCGGTCGGCGCTGATGCCCGTCTTGCCTGCAACGGCATCGGGCGCCCATTGCGGATCGAGGAACCGCTCGGCCATGGCATGGAAAACGGGGCGATGGGTTATGCCGGCATGTCGGTCGGTGGCGGACAGGTCCGGCTGCACGCCTTCTCCGTTCCACGGCGCGACCTGCCCGGTGCGGCGGTCGATCACCTGCGGCTGGCCCTCGCTGTCCTTAAGCAACAGGCCGTGGCTATCGGAATTGGGGTCGCTGTCGATCAGGCAGGCTGCATTGGTGAACTGCGCCAGGTAGTCCAGATCGACTTTGCCGGCCTTCATCAGCTCGTGGATCAGCGCCATGATCAGCAGACCGTCGGTGCCCGGCGTGATCCCGATCCAGTCATCGGCCACGGCGTTATAGCCCGACCGGATCGGGTTGACGCCGATCATTCGCGCGCCGCGTTCCTTAATCTTGCCGATGCCCATCTTGATGGGGTTGCTGTCGTGGTCCTCGGCCACGCCGAACAGCAGGAACAGCTTGGTATGGTCCCAATCGGGCTGACCAAACTCCCAGAAGGCCCCGCCCATGGTGTAGATGCCCGCCGCCGCCATGTTGACGGAACAGAACCCGCCATGGGCCGCATAATTGGGCGTGCCGAAGGACTGCGCCCAAAGCCCGGTAAAGCTTTGTGACTGATCGCGCCCGGTGAAGAAGGCCAGCTTTTCAGGGGCGGTCTCGCGCAGGGGTTTCAGCCAGCCGGTGGCGATCTCCAGGGCCTCGTCCCAGCTGATTTCCTCAAACTCGCCCGACCCGCGCGGGCCGACCCGTTTCAGCGGTGCGCGCAACCGCGAGGGCGCGTTGACCTGCATGATCCCGGCGCTGCCCTTGGCGCAGAGCACGCCGCGGTTGACCGGATGGTCGCGGTTGCCCTCGATATAGGCGACCTTGCCCTCTTTCATGTGCACGTTGATCCCGCAGCGGCAGGCGCACATGTAGCAGGTGGTCTTGCGCACCTCGTCCGAGACGTGCGGCGACGTGTCCAGCTGTGGCTGATCCTTGGCCATCCGTCAGGTTCCTCCCTGCATCAATAGTATATCAATTGGCCGCGATGACCAGAGGTGCGGGCCTTCGAATTCACCCTCGGGATGCGGGACGTTGCCTGCGATTTCATGTCTCCTTCTGGATCAGGGCCAGCGCATCGCGGGCGATCTGGCGCTCTTCCTCGGCGAGGATCACATGGACGGGCAGGGGGCCGAGCCAGGCGAGGCGGTCCATGATCCGCTGGCGAATCTCCTTCGAATTCTCGCCGATCCCGCCGGTGAAGGCCACGGCATCGACCCCGCCCATGTTTGCGATCAGCGCACCCGCCTGGTGTGTGACGGTCCAGGTGAAGTGGTCCACTGCGAAACGCGCGCGGTCACTGTCCTCGGACAGCAGCTGGCGCATGTCGGAGGTGCCGCCAAGCGCTGCAAGACCGCTGTGCTTGTTGAGCAGGTGGCCGGTCGCGTCGATCCCGATTTCCTCGGCCATCCGCAGCACGGCCATGCCGTCGATATCGCCGGACCGGGTCGCCATCGTGGGGCCAGACAGCGGGGAATAGCCCATCGAGGTGGCGAGGGATTTGCCGTCGCGGATGGCGCACAGGCTGACACCCGCGCCAAGGTGCAGGGCTAAAAGGCGATGCGGCAAGGCGTCGCCGAATTGCGCCACCATCCCCGCATAGGACAGGCCGTGGAACCCGTAGCGGCGCAGCCCCTCGCCGCGCCAATGCTCGGGGATAGCATAGGCCGTTGCCAGCGCCGGCTGGTCCGCGTGAAAGGCCGTGTCGAAACTGGCGTATTGCGGCAAATCGGGTAGGGCCTGGGAAACGGCGTGGAAGCCTGCCAGCGCCGGCGGGTTGTGTAGCGGGGCAAGCGGGATATTGGCCTCGATCGCGGCGATGGCGGCCGCGTCCAGCCGGGCTGGCGCGGTAAGCGCGGTGCCGCCATGGACAACCCGGTGCGCCGCGGCGGTCAGGTCGGCGGCGGCGATGCCGTGGTCCGCAAGGGCCTCGAGAATGGCCGTGATCCCTTCGGCATGGGTCGCGATGCGCCGCTGCTGTCTGACGTCGCCAAGGGCGAGCTGCGCCGCCCCGCCGATGCCCGACACGGCCCCCTCAAGCACCTCTGTCAGGTCCGAGCGGAACAGAGACAGCTTGATCGAGGATGACCCGGTATTGAGTACCAGCAGCATCACGCCGCCCCTGCCACGATCATTCCAAGCGCCGCCGAGGCCAGCCGTGCCGGGGCCGACTGGCTGCGCGAGGTCAGCAGGATCGGGACCCTGGCCCCCATCACAAGTCCACCCGCGCAGCAGCCCATGCCCAGCACCATCAGCTTGAAGACGGCGTTGCCGGTCGTGATGTTGGGCGTCAATATAATATCTGCATCGCCTGCCACGGGGCTGTCATAGCCTTTGATCCGTGCGGCCTCTTTCGACAGGATCAGGTCCATCGCCATCGGCCCGGCCACATCCGCCAGGGGCAGGTGATCGCGCGCCCAGGTGGCGATGGCCGCGCTTTCCATGGTGTTGGCGACCGACGGGATCGGATCCTCGGTCGGGGCCAGAAGCGCGGCATGGGGCCGGGCCACCCCCAGCAGTTGCGACAGGCGGACGGCGTGCGACAGGCAGGCCTGGCGCGTCTCCAGGTCCGGGTCCACGTTCAGGGCCGCATCGGTCAGCAGCAGCGGCCGGTCGCTGTGCGGCGCGGTGATGTGGAACACATGACCGCAGCGGCTGCCCGGCGCGCGCAGCCCGGCCGCAGCGGGCAAAAGGCCCGTGAGAAAGGTCGAGGTATGGACCTGCCCCTTCATGATGGCATCAACCTCGCCATTGCGCGCCAGGTCTGCGGCGCGTGTGCTGGCCTCGGCGTGGGGGGCATGGATCAGGCGCAAGCCGCTTATGTCATAGCCGATTTCCTTGGCGGCGGCCTCAATCTTGGGGCGGTCGCCGACAAGGATCGGCTCGGCCAGCCCGGCGTCGGCGGCCTCGCGTATCCCGCCCAGCGGGTGGGCCGCGCCGGCGTTGACCAGCGCCACCCGGGGGCGGGGCAGACCCCGGGCTTGATCCAGCAGACGCCGCGGCGTCCGCGGTTTGGCCGTGGACAGGAAGGGGTAAGGGGCAGTCATGGTGGCTCCGTCGTGAAATGTACCAGGTGCCACTTTCGCGCTGCCGGATCACCGGTCAATGACAGGGATCATGGCCCACAGGGCGTCAGGTGATTTTCTTGCAGGTTGACGCGCGGACCACGCGCCCCCCTTGGGCATCGGGTTGTATCTTTCATCATGAGCGCACCGGACCTCTTATCCGAAAACGCGCGTTAGCGCGGCATCGGTGGCCGCGACGATCCGGTCGATGTCGTCGCGCGTGGCAATCAGTGCGGGCGAGAAGCACAGCGTGTTGTTGCGCCCGGGGATCGAGCGGTTGGTGACGCCGATAATGACGCCCTGCGCGTTGCACGCACCGACGACCTGAGCGGCCTGCCGTTCGTCCACCGGATCGCGGCTGTCGCGGTCGGCCACCAGTTCCGCGCCCAGAAACAGCCCCTTGCCGCGCACCTCGCCAATGACCGCGTGGCGCTCGGCCAGGGCCCGCAGCTGATCCAGCATGTAGTCACCCATTTCGGTGGTGTTCGCCAGCAGGTCCTCGTCCTCGATGATGGCCATGTTCTCCATCGCGGCCGCCGGGCCGGCGGTGCAGCCGCCGAAGGTCGAGATGTCGCGGAAATAGTTCATCGGATCGCTTTCATCGTCCTTGAACATCTCGAAGACCCGTTCCGAGGTCACGCAGCAGGCGATGGCGGCATAGCCCGAGGCTACGCCCTTGGCCATGGTGACGAAATCCGGTTCGATCCCGTAATGCTGGTAGCCGAACCAGGTGCCGGTGCGGCCCACGCCGCAGACGACCTCGTCGATATGCAGCAGGATATCGTACTTGCGGCAGATCTCCTGCACACGCGGCCAATAGCCCTCGGGCGGGACGATCACGCCGCCCCCGGCCGTGACCGGTTCGAGGCAGAGCGCGCCGATGGTGTCCGGGCCTTCGCGCAGGATCACCTGCTCGATCTGGTCGGCGGCCCATTCGCCGTAGTTCTCCTGCGGCGCGCCCTCCTGTTCGTGCTTGCGGTATTCCAAGCAATGCGGCACCCGCACGAAGCCCGGCGCGAAGGGGCCGTACTGCGCGTTGCGTTCGTCCTGTCCACCGGCCGAGAGGCAGCCGATCGTGGTGCCGTGATAATCGCGGTCGCGATAGAGGATCTTGTGCTTGCGCCCGCCGTGGCGCTTGTGGGCGATCTGGCGAACCATCTTGAAGGCCTTCTCGTTCGCCTCCGATCCGGAGTTCGTGTAGTAGACCCGGCTCAAGCCCGGCATCTTCTCGATCAGTTTCTCCGCGAACAGCGCACCGGGCACCGATCCGGCGGCCCCCGCGAAATAGGGCAGCTGGATCAGCTGGTCGCGCACCGCATTGGCGATCCGTTCCCGCCCATAGCCCACGTTCACCGTCCAGACCCCGCCCGAGACACCGTCGATATGTTCCTTGCCGGCCTGGTCCCAAACGCGCATGCCCTTGCCTTCGATGATGATGCGTGGCGCGCCGGTCTCGAAAGGTTTGTGCTGCACCAGGTGGTGCCAGACGTTGGCGCGGTCGGCCTCGACCACGCGGGAGATGTCGTTGGGGCTGAGCGTACCGTCCATGATCTGGTGCCTTTCAGGGTCTGTGCGGGGCCATCCCGCGGGTGCGCGGCGGCCTGGGGCATTCCGCGCAATCTGCGCGCCGCGCGGGGGGCGGGTCAAGGTGGTCAGGGGGTATCGGGGCGCGACCTGGGGACCCTCGCCCGACGCGGCAGCGGGCGACAGGCAATGTTTCTGCTATCGGGGGCTTGACCTTCCTATAGCTGGAACCCTTATGTCCGCTGGCAAAAGGGGACAAACATGACCGTTCAACGACTGGATTTCGAGATCGACGGGCTGAGCTGCGCAGGCTGCGTGGGCCGGGCCGAGAAGGCCATCAATTCGGTCCTGGGGGTTTCGGGGGCCGAGATCAACCTGGCCACCAAATCGGCGCGCGTGGCGCTGGAGGGCGGCGACGCCCGCAGCATCAGCAGTGCGCTCAACGCCGCGGGCTATCCAGCGGTACCGCACCGGCAGCGGCTGGAGATCGCCGGGATGACCTGCGCCTCTTGCGTGGCGCGCGTTGAATCCGCGCTGGAAAAGGTGCCCGGGGTCACGGCGGTGACCGTGAACCTGGCCGACGGTGTGGCCTCGGTCACGACGCTGGACAAAGATACCGGCCCGCTGATCGAGGCGGTCAAGTTTGTCGGCTACGAGGCGCGTCCGGTGCAGACCGGTACCACCGCGGAAGACACCGTCGGCACCGAGATCCGGCACCTGCGCCGGTCCCTCCTGCTGTCGGCGCTGCTGACCCTGCCGATCTTTGTCGTCGAGATGGGGGGCCATGCCGTCCCGTCGTTTCATCAGGTCATCGCCAATACCGTAGGGATGCAGGGCAGTTGGATGATCCAGTTCGTGCTGGCCACGCTGGTTCTGGCGGGTCCGGGGCGGATGTTCTTTGCCAAGGGCATTCCCGCGCTCAGGCGCGCGGCGCCGGACATGAATTCGCTCGTGGCCCTCGGCACGGGCGCGGCCTGGGCTTTCTCGAGCGTTGCAACCTTCCGGCCCCAGTGGCTGCCCGAGGGGACGGTGGCCGTCTATTTCGAGGCCGCCGCGGTGATCGTCACGCTGATCCTGCTGGGCCGCTGGCTCGAGGCGCGTGCGAAGGGCCGCACCGGCGCGGCGATCAAACGGCTGGTGGGGCTGCGCCCCGACACCGCCCGCGTCGACCGCGACGGCGCGGTCCGCGAGGTGCCCGTCGACGAGATCGTGCGCGGCGATCGCCTGCACCTGCGTGCCGGGGACCGTATCCCGGTTGATGGCGTGGTGCTCGAGGGCAACTCCTTCGTCGACGAAAGCATGGTCACCGGCGAACCTGTCGCCGTGGAAAAGACCAAAGCCGCCGACCTCGTCGCCGGCACCGTCAACGGCAACGGCGCGCTGGTGATGCGCGCGACCGCCGTTGGCGCTGACACCATGCTGGCCCGAATCATCGAGATGGTGGAAGAGGCTCAGGGCACCCGCCTGCCGGTGCAGGACCTGGTCAACCGCGTCACGGCGTGGTTCGTACCGGCCGTCATGGGTGTGGCGCTTGTGACCATCGCGCTCTGGCTGGCTTTCGGCCCGGCGCCGGCCTTGCCTTTCGCGCTGGTATCGGGTGTTTCCGTCCTGATCATCGCCTGCCCCTGCGCCATGGGGCTGGCCACGCCCATGTCGATCATGGTCGGCACCGGGCGCGCGGCCGATCTGGGCGTGCTCTTCCGGCGCGGTGACGCTCTGCAATCGCTCCAATCGGTGGAGGTGGTGGCCTTCGACAAGACGGGCACCCTGACCAAGGGCGCGCCGCAGGTGACCGATGTTGCCAGCCAGGGGGACGAGGACGATTTCCTTGCCATGGTCGCAGCCATCGAATCCGCCTCGGACCACCCGCTCGCCGGGGCCATCGTGGCCGCGGCCAAGGCGCGCGGATTGACGCTGCCCCAGGCCAGTGACGTGCAGGCGGTGCCGGGGCTCGGGCTGTCCGGCACGGTGGAGGGCCGGTCCGTCGCCATCGGCAATGCCCGGATGCTGGAGCAGGCCGGCGTGGACGCCAGCGATCTGACCGCGCAGGCCGCGGCCCTGGCCGATCAGGGCCGCACCGTGGTCATGGTCGCCATCGACGGTGCGCCCGCTGGAGTGCTCGGCCTGGCCGATACGCTCAAGCCGACGGCCAAGGCCACCATTGACGCGCTTCATGCCCGGGGCGTACAAACCGCGCTGATCTCGGGTGACAGCGAGGCGGCCGCCAATGCCATCGCCCGCGAACTGGGCATCGACCATGTCGTTGCCGGTGTCCTGCCCGACGGCAAGGTCGAGGCCGTCCGCGCCCTGCAGGACGGGGGCCGCAAGCTGGCCTTCGTCGGTGACGGGATCAACGATGCACCCGCGCTGGCGGCCGCGGATATCGGAATCGCCATGGGCTCGGGCACAGATGTGGCCGTGGAAAGCGCCGATGTCGTGCTTGTCTCGGGCAACCCGGGCGGCGTGGCCGAGGCGGTCGAGATCAGCCGCCGCACCCTGCGCAACATCTGGCAGAACCTCGGCTGGGCCTTTGGCTACAACGTGTTGCTGATCCCCGTTGCGGCGGGCCTGCTCTACATTTTCGGCGGGCCGCTGCTGTCGCCGCAACTGGCCGCCGGGGCCATGGCGCTGTCTTCGGTACTGGTCGTCACCAATGCCCTGCGTCTGCGCCGCGTCAGGATCGAGGCCCAGTCATGAACATCAAGGAGGTTGCCACCCGCACCGGCCTGCCCGCGAAGACGATCCGCTACTACGAGGACATCGGCCTGGTCACCGCGGACCGGGCCGAGAATGGCTATCGCATCTTCGAGCGCACCCATGTGCACAAGCTGGCCTTTCTCGCGCAGGCCCGGGGCCTTGGGTTTTCCATCGAGGACTGCCGCGGGCTGCTGGCCCTGTGGGAGGATCGCGACCGCGCCAGCGGCGATGTCCGGGCCATCGCCAAGGCCCACCTGGCCGAGATCGAGGAAAAGATTGCCGGGCTGGAGGAAATGCGCGCCACCCTGTCGGACCTCGTTGCCGCCTGCCACGGCGACGACCGCCCCGATTGCCCGATCCTGAACCGGTTGGAAGCAGGCTGATCTTGCCGAAAATTCAAGTTTATGCGCTTCGGAGTCTTCGGGTTTGAAATACCGCGGGGGGCGGCCGCAGACCGACGGGGGCAGAGCCCCCAACCGCCCTCACAGCTTGCGCGTCAGCCGGGTCAGCATCCCGAGGCAGGCTTCCAACTGGTCCACCGCGACATATTCGTCAGGCTTGTGCGCCTGGGCGATGGACCCCGGCCCGCAGACCACCGCCGAACAGCCCAGCTTCTGGAACAATCCCGCCTCGGTGCCGAAGGGAACCAGCCCGCAGCCGTTGGCCCCGGTCAGTTCCATGCACAGATCGCGCGCCGCGTTGTCGTCCATGGGTTCAAGGCCGTCGACCTCGGCGATTGTCTCGGTCTCGATCCGCGCGCGCGGGTCCACCTTCCGCATGGCGGGCAAGAGCGTTTCCGCGACATAGGCGGCCAGGTCAGCTTTCACGAAAGCCGCGTCGGATTGCTGAACCGGGCGCATTTCCCATTCCACTTCGGCCGTGCCGGGGATCACGTTATGGGCGATGCCGCCATGCAGGGCCCCTGTGTTGATCGTGGACCAGGGCGGGTCGAACTTCGATCCTTCGGGCGCCCGCTCGCGCAGGCGGTCGGACAGTTCGATCAGACGGTTGACGTAGCGCACTGCGTAGTCCACCGCGTTGACGCCCAGGTCGGGCGATGATCCGTGCCCCTCCAGCCCGGTGAAACGCGTGGTGTATTCATAGCAGCCCTTGTGCCCCTCGATCACGCGCATCTCGGTCGGCTCGCCGATGATGGCGAGGGCCGGGCGCAGGCCCTTTTCGCGCAGGTGATCGACGAGCGCCTGCCCGCCCAGGCAGCCCACCTCCTCGTCATAGGTGAAGGCCATGTGCAGCGGGCGGGTCGTCGCTGGCTCGGCAAATCGTGGCGCCAGCGCGATGCAGGCGGCGATGAAGCCCTTCATGTCGCAGGTGCCCCGGCCGTGAAGCCGCCCCTCGGCCTCGGTCAGTACGAAGGGGTCGGTCGTCCAGGGCTGGTCGGCCACCGGCACGACGTCTGTATGCCCGGACAGGACGATGCCACCGTCGCGGTCGGGGCCGAAACTGGCCAACAGATTGGCCTTCTGCCCGCTGGCGTCATGCTGCACCTCCACCCGCGCGCCATGGTGTTCCAGAACACCGGCAACATGGCGGATGAGTCCGAGGTTGCTGTCCGCGGAAACGGTGGGAAAGCCGACAAGCCTGCGCAACTCGTCGATACAGGTGGTCAGATCGGTCATGTCACAAGCGTTGGACCGGGACGAGCGGCGCGTCAATCCCGCCTGCGCCCGGCAATGATTCGCGCGCTGTGCCGGAGCGAGGCCACGCCGGACCGTCGATGCCCCTCGGGTCGACAATTTTAGGCGATGTCTATCGCGTCAACCCCGTGATGCGCCGTTGCGCCGCGCCGGAAAACTTCGGCGCAGGGGCAGCGGCACGGCATCTGTTACAAAACCGTCATATAAATGTTGCATAAGCATCATCGGCAATCCGTAACCGTGCGCCCTAAGGTCAGTCGGCTCGCGGCTGATCGTCTGCAAGACAATATCAGGAGTATCCCATGTCGCTTGCAAAAATGACCGCCTCTGCCGTGGCGATCGCTGCCGTTTCGGCCACTGCGGTTGCTGCCCAAGACCGCAGCACGATCCGCATCGTCGGCTCGTCCACCGTTTTCCCCTTCGCGACTGCCGTCGTCGAGGAGTTCGGCAACTCCACCGACTTTGACACCCCGGTCATCGAATCGACCGGTTCGGGCGGCGGCCTCAAGCTGTTTTGCGAAGGCGTTGGCGTCGAGCACCCCGACCTCACCAACGCGTCGCGTCGCGTGAAGCTGTCCGAGATCGAGACCTGCGCCGAGAACGGCGTTGAGTTCACCGAGATTCTGGTCGGCTACGACGGTCTCGTGATGGCCAACTCCGCCGACGGCCCGAAGTTCGACCTGTCCAAGGCCCAGGTCTGGGAAGCCCTGGCCGCCGAAGGTCCGATGCCGGCCATGTGGTCCGACATCGATCCGGCCCTTCCCGCCATCGAGATCGAAGTTCAGGGTCCCCCGCCGACCTCCGGCACCCGTGACTCCTTCGAAGAGCTGGTCATGGAAGTCGGCTGTGAAGAAGCCGGTGGCGAAGACTGCGGCGGTGCCGGCATGGAACTCCGTGAGGATGGCCCCTTCGTCGAAGCTGGTGAGAACGACAACCTGATCGTCTCCAAGCTAGAAGCCAACGAAAATGCGCTTGGCATCTTCGGCTTCTCGAACCTCGATCAGAACCGTGACTCGCTGCAGGGTGTCGTGATCGACGGTGTCGAGCCGACCTTCGAAGCCATCGCGTCGGACGAGTATCCGGTGTCGCGCTCGATGTTCTTCTACATCAAGCACGCCCACGTCGACGTCATCCCGGGCATCAAGGAATACGCCCGTGAATTCGTCAACGCACAGGGCCCGGGCGGCTACCTGGCCGACGTCGGCCTGATCCCGGTTTCCGAGGACGCCCAGCAGGCAAACCTCGAAGCCATCGAGGAACTGCCGACTCTGACGACCGAAAACTACTGATCCGATTGATCGGACAAGGCCGGGGGCGGTGTGCCGCCCCCGGCATTTTCAATCACGCGCGACCCGATCCTCAGCCGGAGCGGGTCACACTGGGGTCCTCGCATGTTCCTTGCCCTATTTCTCTTTGTTCCAGTCGCGGCCGCGGTCGCCTATGTCGCGTCGCGCCAGCGCGCCATGGCGCTTTCGGCAGCAGCCGGTCAGCGCCTGCACTCCCGGCCGCAGCACCACGGGTTGCACAGCGCCATGTGGGTTTTGCTGGCAGGCTGGGGCGCGCTGATCATTCTGACCGTTGTTGGCGAATCCCTGATCCACAGAATACTCCTGGGCCGGATCAGTGACGCGTTGCCCAACGATCGCCCCCTAGACTGGAACCTGGTCCTGTCGGACGCAAGAAGCCTTGCGCAGGGCGCCGTCGTGTCGAGCACCGATGCGCTGCGCGAGCAGATTGCCGCCGCGTTTTCCTGGATGAATGGGACACTCCTTTGGGTCGTCACCCTGGCAACGCTCGGCGGTGCAATCGCCGCGGCCTGGTTGACCTACCGGGCCATCGCGATCGAGACCCGCGCCCGGGTCCGGGCGGAAACCATTATTCGCCGTGGTCTGGCCGTGATGGCAACGGTTGCCGTTCTCACCACCATCGGGATCGTGCTGTCGCTGATCTTCGAGACGGTCCGGTTTTTCGGCGCCATCGACTGGCAGCTTCACAAGTTCCTCTTCGGGACCACCTGGAGCCCGCTGTCAGGTGTCTTCGAGGGCGAGATGGACGCCGACAAGGTCGGGATCGTGCCGCTCTTCGCGGGCACGCTGATGATTACCCTGATCGCCATGCTCGTCGCGGTGCCGGTTGGTTTGTTCGCGGCGATCTACCTGTCGGATTTTGCCAACCATCGGGTGCGGGCCGTGGTCAAGCCGGTGATGGAACTGCTCGCCGGGATCCCGACGGTCGTTTACGGGTTTTTCGCGGTGATCACCGTTGCCCCCTTGCTGCGCGATGCCGGCGCGGCGATTGGTGTCCCGATCGCGTCGGAATCCGCGCTTGCGGCCGGCATGGTGATGGGGATCATGATCATTCCCTTCATCTCGTCGCTGAGCGACGACGTCATCAACTCCGTCCCCCAAAGCCTGCGCGACGGCTCGCTCAGCCTTGGCGCGACCAAGGCCGAAACGATCCGGCAGGTCGTCCTGCCCGCCGCCTTGCCCGGGATCGTCTCGGCGATCGTGCTGGGCGTCAGCAAGGCCATCGGTGAAACAATGATCGTGGTCATGGCCGCCGGCCAGGGCCCCAACCTGACCGGCAACCCGCTGGAGGCTATGACGACCGTGACGGTACAAATCGTCGCGCTGATCACCGGTGATACGGATGCCAAGACGGCCGCGGGCCCGGCCTTCACGCTCGGTTTCACGCTCTTCGTGATGACACTTCTGATGAACATGCTCGCCCAGCGGCTGGTTGCCCGCTTCCGCGAAGCCTACGACTGACGGGACCCGAACATGGCTGACCTCGCTTCCAATAGCCCCAACGCCGCGCCCCGCCCCGGCAGCCTTGCCGCCGGGTCGGACCGTCTGCGCAAGCGGCGCCGCGCCGAATTGCGGTTGAAGATCTACGGACTTTCCGCCATCGGCATCGCGGCGGCGGCGCTGATCGCGCTGCTGTCCACCGTCGTGTTCCAGGCCGGCGGCGCCCTCTTCTCCACTTATTTCGACAAGGAAATCCAGCTTGACACCGAGTTTCTCGGGGTCACGGCAAGTTCGGACCCGGATGTCATCCGCCGCGCCGACTTCGACGCCCTGATCGAACGGGGCCTGGAAGAGCGCTTCCCCCTGGCCACCGGGCGGCAGGAACGGCGCGAGCTGCACGACCTCGTCTCCGGCGGGGCCAACTTCGAGCTGGCCGAACATGTTGCCGCCAACCCGGATCTGCTTGGGCAGAGCATCAACTTCCCGCTGATCGGGTCCGACACGCTGGACCTCTACAAGCAGGGCGCCTATGGGCAGCTCGACCGGCAGCCGATCAACGGCTTGCTTTCGGTTTCGGAACGTGAAGACGGCAGCCTCGACATTTCATCGAGCGCCAATGACTTCAGCGAGGCCCTGCGCCAGGTCAAGGCCCAGCTTTACGTCGATGCAGACCGGCTGCGCCGGCAAGCCAGCCGCCAGGAAAACGCGATCCGGGTCTACGGTGAACGGGCCGAGGCGGCCGAGACCGACGAAGAGCGCAGCGAGCATTTGGCCGATCAGGACCTCGCACGCGAGCGGCGCGACGCCCTGATCGCCGAGGCTGAGGGGCTTGAGGCGCGCGCCAACGGCGCCGGCGGCGCCGAAGAGGCCGACGACGAGAACGTCTCGCTCTTGATCAAGGCCGGCGGCGGATGGATGCGTCTGACCGAGGTGAATAGGGCGGACGGCACGGGCGAGATGCTCACCCAGGTCGACCTGCCGATCGAGGACAGCGAAGCCTGGTCGTTCCACATCCTGGCGATGCCCGAGGGCAATCGCCCGTTCAGCGACCATCAGATCGCCTGGGCCGAAACGCTCGATGAAGCAGGGCTGATCGAGCGGGTCTTCAACACCCGCTTCTTCACGGCCGCCGACAGCCGCGCGCCGGAACTGGCGGGCATCTGGGGCGCGGTCGTGGGCTCGTTCTGGACCATGATCGTCACCTTCAGCCTGGCCTTCCCGGTCGGGGTGCTCGGCGCGATCTACTTGCAGGAATTCGCGCCGCGGAATCGCTTCACCGACTTCATTGAGGTGAACATCAACAACCTTGCCGCGGTGCCGTCGATCGTCTTCGGCCTGCTCGGGCTGGCGGTCTTCCTCAGCTTCTTCGGGATGCCGCGGTCGGCTCCGCTGGTGGGCGGGATCGTGCTGGCCTTGATGACGCTGCCGACGATCATCATCGCTTCGCGGGCCGCCCTGCGGGCCGTGCCGCCTTCGATCCGCGAGGCCGCGCTAGGCGTCGGGGCCTCGAAGGTGCAGGCGGTGTTCCACCATGTGCTGCCGCTGGCGATGCCCGGCATCCTGACCGGCACGATCATCGGAATGGCCGCGGCGCTTGGCGAAACCGCGCCGCTGCTGCTGATCGGCATGGTGGCCTTCATCGTCGAGGTGCCTTCGGGCATTATGGACAACGCGACGGTCCTGCCGGTGCAGGTCTTCCGCTGGTCCGATTTCCCGGAACGGGCTTTCGAGGCCAAGACCGCGGCGGCAATTTGCGTGCTGCTCACCTTCCTTGTTGTTATGAACGCACTTGCCATCTTCCTGCGCAAGCGCTTCGAACGCCGCTGGTAAAGGGGACCCGGAGCATGAATGATATGAGACTGATTGAGAGAGCGGTTGATATGGACGACATCAAGATCTCGGCCCGCGACGTGCAGGTCTACTACGGGGACAATCACGCCATCAAGGACGTGCGTGTCGACATCGAGGACAAGACGGTGACCGCCTTCATCGGCCCGTCGGGCTGCGGCAAGTCGACCTTCCTGCGCTGTCTGAACCGTATGAACGACACGATCGAGGTCTGCCGCGTCGAGGGCGATATCCGCCTGGACGGCGAGGACATCAACGACCGGCGGGTGGACCCTGTCCAGTTGCGCGCCAAGGTCGGCATGGTGTTCCAGAAGCCGAACCCCTTCCCGAAGTCGATCTATGACAACGTGGCTTATGGCCCCAAGATCCACGGCATGGCCGGCAACAAGGCCGAACTTGACGAAATCGTCGAGAAGGCCCTGCGCCGCGGTGCGATCTGGGACGAGGTCAAGGATCGCCTGGACGCGCCTGGCACCGGCCTTTCGGGCGGCCAGCAGCAGCGCCTTTGCATCGCCCGCGCCGTCGCGACCGAGCCCGAGGTCCTGCTGATGGACGAGCCCTGTTCGGCGCTCGATCCCATCGCGACGGCGCAGGTCGAGGAACTGATCGACGAATTGCGCCAGAACTACTGCGTGGTCATCGTGACCCACTCGATGCAACAGGCCGCGCGGGTCAGCCAGAAGACCGCCTTCTTCCACCTCGGTGATCTCGTGGAATACGACGAGACCGGGAAAATCTTTACCAATCCCCAGGATGAGCGCACGGAAAGCTACATCACCGGGCGTATCGGGTGATACAATGAACCAGGAACATATTTCCTCTGCCTTCGATCGCGATCTCGAGGCAATCCAGGCCCTGATGGTCAAAATGGGCGGCCTTGTCGAGGCGGCCATCCTCGACGGGGCCAAGGCCGTGACGACGCGGGACAACGACCTGGCCGAACAGATCCGCCAGGGCGACAAGGCCATCGACGATCTCGAAGAACGCATCAACGAGGAAGCGGCCCGCACCATCGCGCTGCGCGCGCCGGTGTCCAGCGACCTGCGGATCGTGCTGTCGGTGCTCAAGCTCGCCGCCAGCCTCGAACGCATCGGCGACTATGCCCGCAATCTGGCCAAGCGCACCGAGGTCCTGGCCGATCAACGCCCGATCAGCGGCCCGGACAAGGCGCTCAAGCGCATGGCCAAGGAGGTGCAGCGGATGCTCAAGGACGTGCTGGATGCCTACGTGCGCCGCGACGCCGAACTGGCCGAGGACGTGCGCCAGCGTGACGAGGAAGTCGACGAGATGTACAACGCGCTGTTCCGCGAGTTCCTGACCTTCATGATGGAGGACCCGCGCAGCATCACCGCCTGCATGCACCTGCATTTCATCGCCAAGAACGTCGAACGCATGGGGGATCTGGTCACCAACATGGCCGAACAGGTGATCTACATGGTGTCCGGCGAGATGCCCGACGACAACCGCCCCAAGAGCGACGAGACGGCCTTCATTTCAGGCGAAACATAGACTCATGTCCCCTTCCACGCAGCCACATGTACTTGTGGTCGAGGATGAACTGGCACAGCGCGAAGTCCTTGGCTACAACCTTGAAGCCGAAGGGTTCCGGACCACCAAGGCCGAGGACGGGGAACAGGCCCTCATTATGGTGGACGAGGACATGCCGGACGTCATCGTGCTGGACTGGATGCTGCCCAATGTCTCGGGGATAGAGGTATGCCGGCAGCTCAAGACCCGGCCAGAGACGCGCGGCGTGCCGATCATCATGCTTTCGGCCCGGTCCGAGGAGGTGGACAAGGTCCGCGGCCTGGAAACGGGCGCGGACGACTACGTGGTCAAGCCCTATTCCGTGTCCGAATTGCTGGCCCGGATCCGCACGCAGTTGCGGCGCGTGCGCCCGGCCACGGTGGGGCAGATTCTTGTCTTCGACGACATCGAGCTGGACAGTGAAACTCACCGCGTCAAACGGTCCAACAAGCTGCTCAAGCTGGGGCCGACCGAGTTCCGTCTTTTGACGACCTTCATGGAGAAACCGGGTCGTGTCTGGTCGCGCGAACAGCTGCTGGACCGGGTCTGGGGCCGCGACATATATGTCGACACCCGCACCGTTGACGTCCACATCGGCCGCTTGCGCAAGGCCCTGACCCAGCACGGTGGCGATGATCCCGTGCGCACGGTGCGCGGGGCGGGCTATGCGCTGGGGTGACGCCGGTTTTGTCACGCGGTTGTCTTGAAACTCTGGTTTACTCGCCCGGGAAGATGAATCGTGGTGGTCCCGGGGGACAGATGACCGGCTTTTTCTGGAATTTCGTGCTTGGCACCGGCGTTGCGTTGCTTGCCTGGCTGGCCCTCGAGTGGGTGATGTTCCGCCTTTTGCCGCGGATGGAAGCCTGGCTGCCCGATGACATCTGCGGGCCGGGTGGCTGGTTCTACGACACCGAGCACCGCAGCGGCATCTTTGATCGCCCGCCGCGGCGCATGGGCTGAGCTACGGCTTTCGGCGTCTGCCAAAGGGTGTCATGCCAAAGCGCCGCTTGAAATGGCGTGACAGCACCGAGACCGAGTTGAATCCGGCGGCTGTCGCGACCTCCATCACGCTCATGTCCGTTTCGGCCAGCAGCGAATGCGCCCGGTCCAGCCGGATGTTGCGGTAGATCGCGGCGGGTGGCTCGCCCAGGCTCCGGGTGAATTGCCGCTCCATCTGGCGGCGCGACACGCCCGCGCCCTCGGCAAGCTCTTCAAGCGTGAGCGGCTCCTCGATATTGGCGTACATGGCGCGCAGAACATGCAGCAGCTTGGGGTTGCGGCTGTCTATGGCCCGCGCGATCGAAGAGCGCTGCTCGCGCCCCGGCCTCTGGTTGGGATCGTTCAGGCACATGTCGGACACCGCGACGGCGAAGGCCTCGCCGTAGTCCTCGGCGATGATGGACAGCATCATCTCGGTCGAGGCCGAACCGCCGCTGCAGGTGCGGAGAGGCCCGTCCGCCTCGAAGCGGGTCAGGCTGGGGCTGAGGTCGGGATAGGCCTCGCGGAACCCCGGCTGGTTCTCCCAGTGCAGGGTAAAGCGCTTGTTGTCGAGCAGCCCGGCGCGCGCCAGGGTCATGGCCCCGGTGCAGATGCCGCCGACCGGGCTACCGAAACGGGCATGTTTCCGGACCGCTGCAAGAACGGCCTCCGAGGCGACCTCGGTGCCCCGGTTGCCGGAACAGACGAATAGATCCAGGTCGTCGGTCAGCGCCTCCAACCCGCCATGTACACCCATTTCGACCCCCGATGAGGCAGGCACCGGGTTGCCGTCTTCGGACATCACGACCCAGCCGTAAAGCGGCCGCTGGGCAAGCTGGTTGGCCACCCGCAGCGGGTCCAGCGCGGAACTGAAGGCCAGCAGCGTGAACTCGCGCAGCAACAGGAACCCGAACCAGCGCGTCGGCAGCGGTGTCTCGATCGGGTAGGTGAAGGCGCCCGCGGGCACATGCGCTTGTCGGATGGTCATGGCCTATCCCCTTTCCACCGGCGCTGGTCCGCGCGTATGACGATTGCGCCGTCACGCTGACAGGGGGCGATGTCGTCTGGCGTCAGCAGTGGGTGGGGCACGGCGGTTTCTCCGGGTTTGCGCTACGTTCTGCCATAGCACGGAAAAGCCCCGGCAAAACAAGGCCTGCCTCAGCCGCCGTCGCGCACCTCGCGCACCCAGGCGACGACCGAGCGGCGCGCCGCATCATCCATCTGGATCGCATTGGGCGGGGGCATCGCGTGGCTGATACCGGCCTGCAGGTAGATCTGCCCGGCCTGGCGCGCCACGTCTCCGCGCGTTTCCAGGTGAACGCCCTTGGGCGCCCAGTGCATGTTGCCCCAGGCGGGATCGCGCGCATGGCACATGGAGCAATTGCCCACCACCGCGAAATAGGCCTCCTCGAAGCCCTCGGCCGAGGCGTATTGCTGCTCGTGCTCTGTCAGCGGCCGCGCCTCGGCCTCTTCCCGGGTCTCGCCCGGGCGGTAGGTGGACAGCCAGGCGATCACGATCATCAACAGCACCGTGACGAACCAGGTCCAGTGCGGCCCCTTGCCAGTGCGGTGCATGGTGTTGAAATAGTGCCGTATCGTCACGCCGGTCAGAAAGATCAGGCTGGCGATCAGCCAGCTGAATTCGGTGGCGAAGGCCAGCGGGTAGTGGTTCGACAGCATCAGGAAGATGACCGGCAGCGTCAGGTAGTTGTTATGCGTCGAACGCAGCTTGGCGATCTTGCCGTACTTGGCATCCGGGGTCCGTCCGGCCTTGAGGTCGGCAACCACGATGCGCTGGTTCGGCATGATCTGGAAAAAGACGTTCGCGGTCATGATCGTGGCGGTGAAGGCGCCCAGGTGCAGCAGTGCGGCGCGCCCGGTAAAGATCTGGTCATAGCCCCAGGACATGACCACCAGGATCACGAAGAGGATCAGCATCAGCACCGTCGGATTTTCGCCCAGCCGCGACTTGCACAGCTGATCGTAGGCGATCCAGCCGATGGTCAGCGACGCCGCCGAGATGGCGATGCCCTGCCAGAGCGCCAGATCGGCCTTTGTTGGGTCCAGCAGGTAGAGTTCTCCGCCGACCCAGTAGACGATCATCAGGAGCGCCGCACCGGACAGCCAGGTCGTGTAGCTTTGCCATTTGTGCCAGGTCAGATGCTCGGGCAGCCGCGCCGGGGCCACCATGTATTTCGTGGTGTGGTAGAAGCCCCCGCCGTGGACCTCCCATTCCTCTCCCGCGGCGCCCTCGGGCATGTCCGGGGCGGGTCTGAGCGCCAGGTCCAGCGCGATGAAATAGAACGAGGCCCCGATCCAGGCCATCGCGGTGATGACATGCAGCCAGCGTACCGAAAAGGCGATCCAGTCCCAGATGATTGCCAGGTCGTACATGCGGGCCTCCTGAAGATTCGACGTCGAGCGAAGTCTAGGCGCCCCTGATTTATTCTGCTATCGCCGGAAAAGCCCAAGCAGCATCAAAAATTACAAAATAATGTCCTATCTCGACAATATCCGAACATTTGTCCGTGTCTACGAGTTGGGCAGCATGTCCGCCGCGGGCCGGGATTTGCGGATCTCCCCTGCCGTGACCTCTTCGCGGATTTCGCAGTTGGAGGAACACCTGGGCGTGCGTCTGTTCCAGCGCACGACCCGCAGCCTGACACCAACGGAACAGGGGCAGTCCTTCTATCGTGGCGCGACCGAGATCCTGGAGGCGGTGGAAAGCGCCGAGGCGCAGATCGCCAATATCACCGAGAACCTGCGCGGGTCTCTGTATGTCGCCGCGCCGCTGGGGGTGGGGCGGCGGCTGATCGCGCCGCAGGTGCCGGATTTCCTGTCGGACTACCCCGAGGTCAGCGTGCGGCTGCGCCTGACCGACCGAAAGGTGGACCTGACGACCGAAGGGCTGGACCTGGCCTTTTTCCTGGGTCAGCCCGAGGACAGCAACCTGCGCATCCGCAAGATCGCCGATGTGGCTCGTGTGCTTTGCGCCGCGCCCGCCTATATCGCCCGGCGCGGCAAGCCCGCGAACGGCACCAAACTGGTCGAGGAACGGCACGAGTGCCTGTCCTTGCGGTTTCCGGGCGCGACGGAGTTCCAGTGGCGGCTTTCGACGCCCGAGGGGCCGCAGCGGTTTCGCGTTTCGGGGCGCTACGAATGCGATGATGGCGACGTGCTGACCGACTGGGCGTTGGCCGGGCAGGGGGTGGCCATGAAGCCCGTCTTCGAGATCGCGGATCATCTTGCCGCCGGTCGCCTGGTGCCGGTCGCGGAACAGACCCCGCCCGAGCCGATCCAGATGGCCTGCCTGTTCACCCACCGGCGACGGCAAGACCCCAAGACGCGGCTGTTCATGGAATTCATGATCGACCGCATCGCCAGGGCGGTGTCGGGCGCGTAAGTGGGCGGCCCGTCCTGATGGCATCCAATCTGGGCATTGCGCGGCTTGGGCGCAATGTCCGCCCGGGGGCGCGCAGCGAACCGACCGCTAACTGCCCCGATAGGTCGAATACCCGAACGGCGAGAGCAGCAGTGGAACGTGGTAATGCGCCGCCTCCGACATGCCGAAGCGGATCGGGATCACGTCCAGGAAGCGTGGGCTTTCGGGCGGCGTGCCGATGGCATCCAGGTATGCCCCCGCGTGAAAGACCAGTTCGTATTCGCCTGTCTCGAAGACCTCTTCGGGCAGGATCTGTTCATCCGTGCGCCCGTCCGCGTTGGTGACCAGTGTCTTGAGCAGGCGGCGGTCGCCGTCCAGCCGAAACAGCTCGATCCGCAGGCCTTCGGCCGGGCAGCCGCGGGCGGTATCCAGGACATGGGTCGTCAAGTATCCGGTCATGGCGCACTCTTTTTCCTTTGGGCTGTCCCGCTTCTCGCCCGTCAGGGCGGGCAGGGCAAGCCGAAGCTCCTTCTTGGAGCTTTTGAAAAACATCTGGTATTTCTTCGTATATGAGGGATCAAAAGAAGGGAGCCAGCCTTGGCACGCTATCCACGCGACATGACCGGCCACGGGGCCACGCCACCGCAGCCGAACTGGCCCGACGGGGCGAAGATCGCCGTTCAGATCGTCCTGAATTTCGAGGAGGGCGGCGAGAACAACGTCCTGCATGGCGATGCCGCCTCCGAGGCCTTCCTGTCCGAGATCACCGGTGCCCAGCCCTGGCCGGGCCAGCGGCATTGGAACATGGAATCGATCTATGAATACGGCAGCCGGGCCGGGTTCTGGCGTATCCATCGCCTGCTGCGACAGACCCCGATCACCGTTTACGGCGTGGCCACCGCCCTTGCCCGCGCGCCGCAGCAACTGGCCGCGATGCAGGCGGCGGGCTGGGAAATCGCCAGCCACGGCTTGAAATGGGTCGAACACAAGGACATGGATGCAGACGACGAGCGCGCCCAGATCCGCGAGGCGATCCGCCTGCATTGCGAGGTGACGGGCAAGGCCCCGCGCGGCTGGTATACCGGACGCTGTTCCATGCACACGATCGACCTGGCCGCGCAAGAGGGCGACTTTGCCTATATCGCCGACAGCTATGCCGATGATCTGCCATACTGGATAGAGGCCGGAGGCAAGGACCAACTGATCGTGCCCTACACCATGGATTGCAACGACATGCGCTTTGCTATCCAGGCGGGGTTCACCAACGGGGCGCAGTTCGAAAGCTATCTCAAGGACAGTTTCGACTATCTTTATGCCGAGGGGCAGGCGGGTGCGCCCAAAATGCTTTCCATCGGGCTGCATTGCCGCCTTGTCGGGCGCCCCGGCCGCGCTGCCGCACTGGCCCGCGTGCTGGACCATATCCGCAAACATGACGGTGTCTGGTTCGCCACCCGCGAACAGATCGCCGATCACTGGGCGCGGCAGCATCCGCCGCAGGCCCTGCCACGGCCCTCGCAGATGGACAAGGCGGATTTCGTGGCCCAGTTCGGTGGAGTCTTCGAGCACAGCCCCTGGATCGCCGAGGGCGCCTGGGACCTGGAGCTTGGCCCCGCCCACGACAGCGCCCAGGGCGTGCACAATGCACTGGCCCGCGTGTTCCGGTCCGCCCCCGAGGACAAGCGCCTTGGGGTTCTGACCGCGCACCCGGACCTTGCGGGCAAACTGGCCGCGGCGCGGCGGCTGACAGACGAGTCGACGGCCGAGCAGGCCAGCGCCGGGCTGGATGCGCTGACCGATGCCGAACGCGAGACCCTCACGCGGCTTAACGATGCCTACACTGCCAAGTTCGGCTTTCCCTTCATCATCGCGGTGCGGGATCACGACAAGGCCTCGATCATGGCGGCCTTCCGGGCGCGGCTGGAAAACGACCGTGCGACGGAGTTTGCCGAAGCCTGCCGCCAGGTCGAGCGTATCGCCGAGTTGCGCCTGATCGAGAAGCTGGGCGGATGACCCAACGCATCCGCCCCCAGCCGCTGACAGCCGAGGCCTTCGCCCCCTTCGGCGATGTGCTGGACGTGGCCGGTGCGCCGGACAAGATCATCAATCAAGGGTTTTGCGGCCGCTATCACGACAGGGCCCGGCTGGACTTTGGCGCGGGTCGCGCGGGGATCAGCCTGTTCAAGGCCCAGCCGCGCGCGCTGCCTTATCATCTCGACATGATGGAGCGTCACCCCGAGGGCAGCCAGTCCTTTATCCCGATGAGCATGGATGCCTTTCTGGTGATCGTCGCGCCAGACGCGGGCGGCCATCCCGGCCCGCCGGTGGCCTTCATAACTGCGCCCGGCCAGGGCGTGAATTACCACCGCGGGGTCTGGCACGGCGTGCTGACCCCGCTGGCTGCACCGGGCCTTTTCGCGGTGATCGACCGCATCGGCGACGGACCAAACCTCGAGGAGCACTGGTTCGATCAGGCATACGAGGTCATCCGCGCATGACGAATTTCGCGGATCGACCGGCCCGGATTGCGCCCGGTGTCACATCTCGCGCGCGGCCATACGGCGCGCCATGTCCAGCATCCGCGCCGAAAAGCCCCATTCGTTGTCATACCAGCCCAGCAGCCGTAGCTGTCCGCCGGCGATGACCTGCGTCTCCGGCAAGGCCAGTACCAGCGATTCCGTCCGCCCTCGAAAATCGGTGGACACGCAGGGGTCGTTGGTCATTCCGAAGAGGCGCCGATCGGCCAGGGCCTCGGTCAGGGCGATATTTGCGTCGCCTTCGGGCGGTCTATCCAGTTGCAGCACCGCATCCAACGCCGAGACCGAGATCGTTGGAACCCGGACAGCGGCAACGCTGAGCCGGTCGCGGAAATGGGGCAGAACCCCCGTGACCTGATCCATGGCGCTGCTGGTCGTGGGCACCATGGACACACCCGCCGCCCGGCTGCGCTCAAGGTTGGCCCCGGGCTGGTCCACCGTGGGCTGGCTGCCGGTGTAGCAATGCACCGTCGTGACATTGGCGCGGGTGATCCCGAAGGCCTGGTCCAGCGCCCGCAGCATCGGCGCGATGGCATTGGTGGTGCAAGAGGCATTGGATACGATGCGGGCCTCGCCCGGCTCATCCTCGTTCGCGCCCAGAACGGTGGTACAGTCTGCGGCGGGCGAAGGCCCGGAGATCAACACCTGCGTGGCGCCCGCCCGCAGCCCGGCCTGCGCCGTGTCACGATCCTTGGCACGGCCCGTGCATTCCAGCACCACGTCCACCTCGGCCAGGTCGAGTTTGCGCAGCTCCGGTTCATTGTGGAAGGGCAGGCGCGTTTCGCCCGTCTGTATCCAGCCCGGTCCGGCCTCCACTGGCTGCGGGAAGGGGCCATAGACGCTGTCGTAGCGCAACAGATAGGCGCATGTTTCCAGCGGCGCGATGTCGTTGACGCCCGCGATCTCGATACCTGCCCCTGCCGGGGTCGTCAGGATCTGGCGAAACAGGCTGCGCCCGATGCGGCCAAAGCCGTTGATGAAGACGCGGATGGGGCGAGACACGGGCAGGGCCCTCCTGACGGGACACGAAAGCCGGCCGTGTCCGAGCCACAACCGGCAGGTGGTGCATAGCGGAAAGCGTGGCGGCGGTCCAAGCCCTGGAGCCTGTCGCGCGCATTGGCGTTCTCGTCACGGGCTCAGAAAAAATCACCCTCGATGGCGAGGTCCACCACCGCCGCGGCCCTGGCCAGGTCCTGTAGGCCCGAACGGACCCTCTCGAAAAGGTGATTTCCTCACCTGCGCTGCGCCCGGGGTGTCTGCCGTTGATGGCCGCGCCAAAGTCGTGGATGTCGCTTTCTCTGCGCGGGTTCAGTAGCCGCGCCCGCGGGCCGAGACCGGCCAGACGGATTCGACCTTGCCGCCGCGCACACCGACAAACCAGTCATGGAGATTGACGGTGGGGTCGCAGTGCCCGGGCACCAGCCTCAGCTTATCGTTGATCCCGAGCACCCCGTCCGGATCGGACAGGACGCCATGCTCGTCCGAGCCTTCGACATAGGCCAGGTCGTCGCGGCCAAAGACCACCGGCAGGCCGCTGTCGACCGACTGTGCCTTGAGCCCCGCATCGACGATGGCCTTGTCAGGTCTCATATGGCTCATGACGCTGGTCAGGACGAAAAGGGCGTTTTCCCATTCGCCCTGGTCGATGCGTTTGCCGTGCTTGTCGCGGATACGGCCATAGTCGGCGTCCATGAAGGCGTAGGAGCCGCACTGCAGTTCGTTGTAGACGCCCGAGTTGGACTCGAAATAATAAGAGCCGGTGCCACCACCGCCGACGATGTCGCAGTCCAGGCCTACGGCCTTGAGCGCATCGACCGCCGCGCGCACCTGTGCCACGGCCAGGTCGATCTTGGCCTTGCGGGCGTCGTACCTGCCCAGGTGCTGCATCGCGCCCTGATAGGCCTGCAGGCCGGCGAATTTCAGCCCCGGCGCCGCGTCGGTGGCCTTGGCGATCTCCACAACCTCCGCTGCGGTTGTCACGCCGCAGCGGCCCGCGCCACAGTCGATCTCGACGAGGCATTCGATCTGTGTGCCCTGTGTGATCGCCGCCGATGACAACTCGGCCACGTTGGCAATGTCATCGACACAGACGATTGCGCGCGCCCCCAGCTTGGGTATCCGCGCCAGCCGGTCGATCTTGGCCGGTTCGCGCACCTGGTTGGACACGAGAATATCCGTGATGCCGCCCCGGGCAAAGACCTCCGCCTCGGATACCTTCTGGCAACAGACCCCACAGGCGCCGCCAAGATCTTGTTGCAGCTTCTGCACGTCCACGGACTTGTGCATCTTGCCATGGGTACGAAGGCGCATGCCATGCTGCCTGGCATAGTTGCCCATCTTCGTGATGTTGCGTTCCAGCGCGTCGAGGTCCAGCACCAGCGCGGGGGTCTGGATATCGGCCTCCGCCATGCCCGGCTTGGCGGGGATGTCGAAGCCGACCTCGTAGGCGTCCAGCCAGGTTTCGTCCGTCATCGGAAGTCTCCTTGTCGGCCCTGCACTCGGGGCAGGGTATCCAGGTCCGGGGGTGCGGCCTGCCGTTCGGCGGGGCGGCGGATTAACCCAACGGCATGTGCCGGTTCACATCCTTGTAGAGCAGGTAGCGGAACCGGCCCGGGCCACCCGCGTAACAGGCCTGCGGGCAGAAGGCGCGCAGCCACACGAAATCGCCCGCCTCGACCTCGACCCAGTCGGTGTTCAGCCGATAGGCCGCCTTGCCTTCCAGAATGTAAAGCCCGTGTTCCATGACGTGGGTTTCCAGGAACGGGATGACCGCGCCCGGCTCGAAGGTGACCACGGTCACATGCATGTCGTGGCGCATGTCGGTAGGGTCCACAAAGCGGGTGGTCGCCCATTTGCCCTCGGTTCCGGGCATCGGGGTGGGCGCGATGTCGTTTTCGTTGAGGACCAGCACATCGGGCGCGTCCAGTCCGTCGACCGCCTCATAAGCCTTGCGGATCCAGTGCAAGCGCAACGGTGCGTCGCCTGTGTTGTGAAGGGTCCAGCCGCTTGCGGGCGGCAAATAGGCATATCCGCCCGGTGTCATATCGTGGGTCTGACCCGTCACTGTCAGTTGCGCCTGCCCCTCGAGCACGAAAAGCACCGACTCGGCGCGCGGGTCGGTTTCGGGCCGGTCGGACCCGCCACCGGGCTGCACCTCCATGACATACTGCGAGAAGGTCTCGGCGAATCCGGACAGTGGGCGGGCCAGCACCCAGGCGCGGGTTGCGTCCCAGAAGGGCAGGAAACTGGTGACGATGTCGCGCATCGTACCCCGCGGGATTACCGCGTAGGCCTCGGTGAAAACGGCGCGGTCGGTCAAAAGCTGCTCTTGCCCCGGGTGCCCGCCCTGCGGCGCGTAATAGGTGTTGGTCATGGCGGCTCCTGCAGCCTGCGGAAATCACCGGATGACTATGCGCCGCCCGGTGGGGAGAAACCACAGGCCGCCATCCGACAACACTTTTTCAAAAGGTTTGATAATACGGACCATTCGCGTCTGCATGAAGAAAACGGCAGGTTGGAGGACCCGCCGTTTCCGCATCAAGATTGCGCCTTCAGCTCCAGACGCCGCTGGTGGAGCACCGGTTCGGTATAGCCCGAGGGCTGTTCACGGCCGAGAAAGACCAGGTCGCAGGCCGCCTGAAAGGCGACCCCGTCAAAGCCCGGCGCCATGGCTTGATAGTGCGGATCGCCCGCGTTCTGCCGGTCAACCACGCGGGCCATGTTCTGCAGGATCTCCATCACCTCTTCCTGGCTGACCACGTCGTGATGCAGCCAGTTGGCAATGTGCTGGGCCGAGATGCGGCAGGTGGCGCGGTCCTCCATCAGGCCGACATCGTTGATGTCGGGCACCTTGGAACATCCCACGCCCTGGTCGACCCAGCGCACGACATAGCCGAGGATGCCCTGGGCGTTGTTCTCGACCTCGCGGCGGATCTGGTCTGTCGTCCATTTGCGGTACGCGGCCAGCGGGATATCCAGCAGCGCCTCGACATGGGCCCGCCGCCCGCCCTTGACGAGTTGCGCCTGCACCGCGTGCACGTCCACCTTGTGATAATGCATGGCGTGCAGCGTGGCGGCCGTGGGCGAGGGCACCCAGGCGCAACTGGCCCCCGCGCGCGGATGCTCGATCTTCTGTTCGATCATGGCGGCCATCCGGTCGGGGGCGGCCCACATGCCCTTGCCGATCTGGGCCTTGCCGGACAGGCCGCATTCCAGCCCGATGTCGACGTTCCGGTTTTCATAGGCGGTGATCCAGCCCTTGCGCTTGATGAAGTCCTTGCGGCTGAAGGGGCCGGCCTCCATCGATGTGTGGATCTCGTCGCCGGTGCGGTCCAGGAACCCGGTATTGATGAAGCAGACACGGTGTTTCGCCGCGCGGATGCATTCCTTGAGATTGACCGAGGTGCGCCGCTCCTCGTCCATCACGCCCAGTTTGACGGTGTGGCGCGGCAGGCCCAGGGCCTCTTCCACGTGGCTGAAGATGGCATCGGAAAAGGCGACCTCTTCGGGCCCGTGCATCTTGGGCTTGACCACATAGATCGACTGGTAGGTCGAATTGCGCGGGCCTTGTGCCTTCTTCAGGTCGTGCATGGCGATCAGCACGGTGAGCATGGCATCCATCAGCCCTTCGAAGACCTCGTCGCCCCCGCTGTCCAGGATCGCCGGGTTGGTCATCAGGTGCCCGACGTTGCGCACCAACAGCAGCGCGCGGCCCTTGAGCGTCAGGTCCGACCCGTCCGTTGCGGTATATGTCCGGTCAGGGTTCAGGCGGCGGGTCATGGTCTTGCCGCCCTTCTCGAAGGTTTCTTCCAGGTCGCCGCGCATCAGGCCCAGCCAGGTGCGATAGGCCTGTACCTTGTCCTCGGCATCGACGCAGGCCACCGAATCCTCGCAGTCGACGATGGCCGAGATCGCCGATTCCAGCCGCAGGTCGGCCAGCCCCGAGGGGGTGGTCTTGCCGATCGGGTGGTCGCGGTCGAAGGCAAGTTCCACGTGCAGCCCGTTGTTGCGCAGCAGCACGGTGGCGGGGTCCTCGGCGGCGCCGGTATGGCCCGCGAAGGCATCGGGCGCGACCAGGTCCATCCCGTCGACCTTGAGGCGGCCATTCTCGATGCGATAGGCCCCGGCCTTGGCGTGGCTGGTTCCGGTTACCGGGAAGACTTCGTCGAGGAAGACGGCGGCGCGGGCCACGACCCGCGCGCCGCGTCCGTCGTCAAAGCCACCCGCCGCCGGCGGGCCGCCCATGGCATCGGTGCCGTAAAGGCCGTCGTAAAGGCTGCCCCAGCGGGCATTGGCCGCATTCAGCACGAAGCGCGCATTGGTCGCGGGCACCACCAGCTGCGGGCCGGGCACATGCGCGATCTCCGCGTCGGTGTTCTCGGTCTCGATCTCGAAATCCGCGCCCTCGGGCACGAGATAGCCGATTTCCTCGAGGAAGGCCTTGTAGGCCGCGCGGTCTTGGGGGGTGCCCCGGTGCGATTTGTGCCAGTCGTCGATCTGGCTTTGGAGCAGGGCACGCTTTTCCAGCAAGGCCCGGTTTTTCGGGGCGAACTCGTGCACCAGCGTTGCGAGACCTGACCACAGCCGTTCGGCGTCGATGTCGAGGCCGGGCAGGACCTCGGCCTCGACGAAGTGCTTGAGAGCCGGGTCGATCTGAAGCCCGGTGGTTTCGGTCATCTGGGCGGAGGGGGGTGTCTCTGTCATGGTCGTTCCCGTATCGTCTGCCGACCGGGCCGCCGCGCGGTGCAGGGTCGTGCAAAGGTTGGATTTCCTGCGTGAGCCTAGCAGAGGACGCCCCCGCCGACACCCGCAAAAGCGCTGCCGGTCTTGTGGGAACGGCGAAGGGTGCTTCTTGCCGGGCGCGGCAATGGCACCCCTCAGGCCACGGGTGTCTTGGCCCGCTTGCCGGGTGCCAGGAAAACCGCAAGGCACACCAGCATCAGCGCGGCCGACAGCAGGAAGGGTGCACCTGGCAGGTCCAGCGCGCCGCGGTCGGTTGCCGCCCAGAAGATCTGCGTCATCACGAGGGGGGAGAGGATCTGCGCCAGCGACTTGGCCGAGGCGATGACCCCCTGCAGTTCGCCCTGCTGGTTGTCGGCGGCCACACGGCTCATCCGGCCCTGCAGCGCCGGCGTCACGACGGCCCCGAACGAGGTCAGAGGGATGAAGGCCAACGCCAGCCAGCCGTTGCCGATCAGTGTCAGCACGACAAAGGCTGACAGGTTGAAGACAAGCCCGTAGGTGATCGTTGCCCGTTCTCCGAAGCGGCGCAGGATGGGCCCTATCAGTGCGCCCTGCACGATGGCCATGCCGATCCCGAACAGCGCCAGCGACAGCCCCACCATGCCCGGGGTCCAGTCGAATCGCGCCTTGGTGAAATAGGCCCAGATCGCAGGGTAGACGATGAAGGCGAATTCATAGGTGAAGAAAAGGAATAGCAGGCGCCGCACACCGTCCAGTTCGGCCAGCTTGCGAAAGGCCCCGAACGGGTTGGCGCGGCGCGGATCGAACGGGCGGCGGATCGCTTCCGTCACGGTCTCCGGTAATACGAAAAGCCCGAAAAGCAAATTCGCCCCGGCCAGCGCGGCGGCCGCGAAGAAGGGCGCGCGTACGCCAAGCTCGCCCAGCAGCCCGCCAATGATCGGGCCCAGCACGAAGCCCACGCCGAAGGCCGCGCCGACCAGGCCGAAGTTGGCGCTTTTCTGGTCCGGCGCCGACATGTCGGCGATGGCCGCACTGGCGGTTGACATGGTTGCGGCGGTGATCCCGGCGATCACGCGTCCGAAGAGCAGCAGCCAGATCGTCTGGGCAGAGGCCATGATCAGGTAGTCCACTGCCATCACGAAGAGCGCGATCAGGATCACGGGCCGGCGTCCGAACCGGTCGGAGAGCGATCCGAGGATCGGGCCGAAGAGGAACTGCATCACCGCGAAGCTGGTGGTCAGGATGCCGCCCCAGACCGCGGCCGCCCCGATGCCCGATCCGTTCAATTCGGCGATCAGGTCGGGCAGGACGGGCAGGATCAGGCCGATGCCCATGGCATCTATCACCAGCGTGATCAGGATGAAGGTGAAGGCGCGGCGGCGCTTGGCGGGGATCATGCAGGTCCTCCAATCCGAACCGGTCGGTTCGCAAAGTCCTAGCCGGTCAGAAGGTCCTGTATCGCATCGGCCAGCCTCGCCGGATCGGACAGGAACGGCGAATGTGACGTGTCCAGATCCATGATCCGGCCGCCCCGCCACCCCTCGGTCATCTGGCGTTGGAAGACGGGCGGGATCGCGCCGTCCTGACTGCAATGGATGTAATGCCGGGGCAGGGCCTCGGCGCGGGCCGTGTCGGGCAGCGCGGTTTCCTGCGGGGCGACGGGCTGCGGGCCAAGCCGGGCGGTGGCCCATGCGGCAAGCGCCGGGGGCAGGTCGTGATAGAACTTCTCGGGTGCCAGGTCCGGGTCGATGGTGAAGCTCAGCCGGCCGGGCGAGAGGCGCACGGCCTCCATCAAGGGCTGGCTGGGCGCCATGCGGCGCATCTGGGCCAGCGTCTTGCCGGGCAGGGGCACATAGGCGCAAACATAGACCAACGCCGAGACAAGATCGGGCCGTTTCTGCGCTGCGGTGGTGATGGCATAGCCGCCCGCCGAATGCCCGACCAGAACGGTTGGACCGTCGAGCGCGGCAAGGATCGCATCGGCGTAGGCGTCCAGCGTGACCTCTTCCAGCGGGGTCGGATCGGCCCCATGGCCGGGCAGGTCAATGGCCCGCGCGGCATGGCCCCGTGCGGAGAGCTCGGGGATCAGATGATCCCAACACCAAGCCCCGTGGCAGGACCCGTGAACCAACAATATGTCAGACATGGCCGATGCCTTTGAAGAACCGGTAGAGCAGTCTGGCGAAATCCGAAGGCGCATCAAGGCAGGGCAGGTGGCCCGACCCGCGCATCAGGGTGAAGTCCGCCCCCGGAATCAGCTCGATTGTCTCGCGCACGAGATCCGGCGGGGTGGAGCCGTCGCGATCCCCGGCGATGCCCAGCGTCGGCAGGCGCAGCCCGCTGGTGGGGGTGTAGAAGTCGGTGCCGGCAATGGCCTCGCAACAACCGGCATAGCCTTCCGGCGCACATAGAAGCAGCCTGTCGCGCGCCCATGTCGCGGCCGCACTGTCGCGGTCCTTGGGGCCGAACCATTTTTCCAGCGTCATCCCGGCCACAGCCGCCATGCCCTTGGCGCGCACCAGCGCGGCGCGCTCGTGCCATTGTGCCGGCAGCCCGAACTTGGCGGCGCTGTTGGACAGGACCAGCCCGCGCAGCATATCCAGCCGCTTGACGGCCAGCCCCTGGCCGATCATGCCCCCGACCGAGGCCCCGACGAAGACCGCGTCGCGCACATCGAGCGCATCGCAGACGGCCTCGGTATCCGCGATCAGCCCGCCCATCGTGTAAGGGTCGTCCGGCACGCCCGACCCGCCATGCCCGCGCATGTCGATGCGGATCGTGCGGTGATCCGGCAGGTGATGGGCCACGTCGTCCCAGATATGCCGGTCCAGCCCCAGCGCATGGGCAAAGACCACGTCCGGCCCCTCGCCGTTCGACTCGTAGGCGATGTCGTAGCCGTCGCGCGCCACCGATCCGGTTTTCATCTCAGCCTCCTGTGCAGACCGGGGCCCGGCAACAGACGACCGCTCGCAAGCTGTGTCATGAGAGGGTCTCCAGGGCCTTGGTGAACATGGCGCTGTCGACATTGCCGCCGGTGACCACGGCGATGACCGTGTCGCCGGAGAGGTGATCGCCCCGAAACAGCGCGCTGGCCAGGGCGGCGGCCCCGCCGGGTTCTGCCACTAGCTTGAGCCGTTGAAAGGCCAGCGCCATGGCGCGCAGGCAGTCACCTTCGGAGACGGTCAGGCCGGGGCCGCAAAGGCGCGCCATGATCGGAAAGGTCAGCTCGCCCGGCGCGGGGGTGACGATGGCTTCGCAGATACTCCCGTCGCGCCGGTCATTGGTCTGGATCGTGCCTTGTTCCAGCGAGCGTTTCACGTCGTCGAACCCCTCGGGTTCGACCGGGCGGACGGTCAGGCCGGGGTGGTCTGCCTCGCAGGCCAGGGCGATGCCGGATGTCAATCCGCCACCGCCGCAGCATACCAAAACGTCGGCTTCGTCAATTCCGCATGCTTTTGCATCGGCAGCGATTTCCAGTCCGCAGGTGCCCTGCCCGGCGATGACCTGCGCCTCGTCATAGGGCCGGATCAGGGTCAGGCCGCGGTCTGCGGCGATGCCGTCGCCGATGGCCTCGCGGCTTTCGGTGGCGCGGTCGTAAAGCACCACATCGGCCCCCAGCGCGCGGGTGTTGGCGATCTTGAGCGCGGGCGCGTCTGCGGGCATGACGATCATCGCCGGGGCGCCAAGCAATCTTGCCGCCTGGGCCACACCCTGCGCGTGGTTGCCCGAGGAATAGGCGATGACGCCGCGCCGCCGGGTCTCCGGGTCCAGCGCCGAGAGGGCCGACCAGCCGCCCCGGAACTTGAAACTGCCAGTATGTTGCAGGCATTCGGGCTTGATCAGGACACGCCGGCCCGCGATCTCGTCCAGAAAGGGCGAGGACAGCAGCGGCGTATGCCGCGCGTGACCGGCCAGCCGGTCGGCGGCGGTCCGGATCATCTCGATGTTCATAGGGTCTTGATCCAGCTTTGCAGGGCATGCACGGCCTGCGGTTCATCCAGAAAGGGCACATGCCCGCGATCGGGCACCTCTGCGGCGATGGCATCACGGCGCAGGGCGCGCATCCTGTCCCAGGTCGCAGGCGACAGCAGATCGGAATTCGCCCCCCGGATCAGGCAGAGCGGCAAGCCATGCAGGGCGTCATAGAGCGGCCAGAGGTCCGGGGCGGGCTGGACCTGCGCAGTGTCGAAGACTGCCTCGCGCAAATTCGGGTCGTAGCGGATCACCAGGCCTTCGGGGGTCTCGGCGTAGTGGTTGCGCACCTCATGCAGCCAGCGGTCATGTGTCACCCCCTTGAACTGGACCCAGGTGCGGGCGCGGAAAAGCGCGGCCTCCTCATGGGTCTTTTGCGCCGGGTTGCGGCCGATGTAGGACTCTATGATCTTCAGGCCCTTCGGGTCGATCTCGGGGCCGATGTCATTGAGCGCGACGCCGCTGAGGCGGTCCTTGTGGGTGCCCGCCAGCATCATGGCGATCAGCCCCCCGCGCGAGGTGCCCAGCACCGCCGCCTTGGGCAGGCCCAGATGGTCCAGCAGGGCCATGGCATCGGCGGCCTCCTGCGGGATGGTGTAGGTCGCGGGATCGGCCCAGTCCGATTGCCCCCTTCCGCGATAGTCCACGCGGATCAAGCGGCAGGGCAGATGCGGCGCGACATGGTCGAAATCGCCGGAATTGCGGGTCAGCCCGGCCAAAGCCAGCACCGGCGCGCCGTCGCCGCTTTCGGTGTAGAACAGCCTTGTGCCATCCGCGGCAGTGAAATGCGGCATTACACGAGGTCCGGGATCGTGGAAAGATCGGGCAGGACGCGGTGCGGCGCGGCCCAGAGCCTGTCTTGCGGGGCCTCCATGCGGTTGATCCAGACCGAGGCAAAGCCGTAGCCCGCCGCTGCCGCCGCGTCCCAGCCGTTGGCCGAGGCGAAGAGCACCTCTTGCTGAACCGCGCCGAAATGGTCGTAGACAAGATCGTAGACCCTGCGGTCGGGTTTGTAGGTGCGCACCTCCTCGACGGTCAGGACATCGTCCAGCCAGGGGCCGATCCCGGCGGATTTCACCGCCGCAACCACCATTTCCGGGCTGCCGTTGGTCAGGATCGCCGTTGTCATCCCCTTGGCCTTGAGCGCCCGCAGCATCGCGGGAACCTCCGGGTAGGCGGGCAGTTCCTTGTAGACCCGCAGCAGCTGCGCGCGCAGGGCATTGTCGTGCAGGCCATGGGCCTCCATCGCGTAGTCAAGGCCGTCCTGCGTGATCTCCCAGAAATCGAGGTGCCGCCCGCCGACGGACCGCAACCAGCTGTATTCCAGCTGTTTGCGCCGCCACAGCGCGGCCAGGTCGGGCCAGAGGTCGGCCAGGGCCCCCTGGCCCGGCTCCTCGGCCACCTGACGTGCAGCGGCATTGACGTCGAATAGCGTGCCATAGGCATCGAAGACGCAGGTGGTAATGGTCATTTCTCTCTCCCTGTTGCGGGCAGACTGGCACGCGCCCGCGCGGGGTGCAAAGGGTCGGTTTGCAATTCCCGGCGTCCGGCGGTAATTTACAGGATGAGTCGAAAAGGGCACCCCGTGCGCGTTGGCGCGGCCCCTGCAAGCAATCCCCCCCGACACAATCCCCGACAAAGGAAAACTCATGACCCAGGTCAAAGCGGGTGACACCGTATCCATTCATTATACCGGCACGCTGGCTGACGGTGAAACATTCGACAGCTCCGAAGGCCGCGAGCCGCTGGAATTCACCGTGGGGTCGGGCCAGATCATACCCGGCCTCGACAATGCGATCCCCGGCATGGCCGTGGGCGACAAGAAGTCCGTTGCGGTGGCCTGCGCCGATGCCTATGGCGAAACCGATCCGAACGCCAAGCAGGCCGTCCCGCGTGATCAGGTCCCGCCGGAGATCCCGCTGGAGATCGGCATGCAGCTGCAGATGCAGTCGCCCGACGGGCAGGCGATCCCGGTCACCGTGGCCGAGCTGTCCGAGGAAGAGGTCACACTTGACGCCAACCACCCGCTGGCGGGCAAGGACCTGAACTTCGAGATCGAGCTGGTCGAGATCAAGGCCGCCTGAGCCGCCGGTCTGGTCCTTTCAAGGGGCGCCTTCGGGCGCCTCTTTTCGTTTGGTCCGCGGCGCGCCGCAGCAGCTCTTGGCCGTCAGAGGTTTTCCAGCACCGGCATGTTCATGACATGGTACCCGCTGTCGACGCGGATGACCTCGCCGGTGGTGCAGTTCCCGGCATCCGAGGCCAGGTAGACAGAGGTGCCGCCCACGGCTTCCAGTGTCGCGTTATGCCGCAGGGGCGCGTTCTGCTCGGCATGCTTGAAGGTGCGGCGCGCACCGGAAATGGCCGCCCCGGCGAGGGTCTTCATCGGCCCCGGCGAAATGGCATTCACGCGAATGCCCTGGGGGCCGAGGTCGGCGGCAAGGTAGCGCGTGGCGCTTTCCAGCGCCGCCTTGGCCACGCCCATGACATTGTAGTTCGGCGTCACACGCTGGCTGCCCTGGAAAGTCAGGGTCAGCAGGCAGCCGCCCTCGGGCATCAGGTCGGCGGCACGGCGCGCCACATCGACGAAGGAATAGCAGCTGATCAGCATGGAATTGGTGAAATTGGCGCGGCTGGTGTCCGAGAACCGCCCCGTCAGTTCGCTCTTGTCGGAATAGGCGATGGCATGAACCACGAAATCCAGACTGCCCCAGCGGTCCTTCAGGGTGGTAAAGCAGGCATCCATCGAGGCGTCGTCGCTGACGTCCGCCTCGATCAGGAAGTCGCTGTCGGCCGCGGCGGCAAGCGGTTCGACCCGCTTCTTCAGCCCTTCGCCCTGGTAGGAAAAGGCCAGGTCGGCCCCTGCAGCGTGACAGGCCTTGGCGATCCCCCAGGCGATGGAGCGGTCATTCGCGACCCCCATGATGAGTCCGCGCTTTCCCGATAATGAATTCATGGCCCGTCCTTCCGATTATACCGCAGGGTTGTTCACTTTTTGCCGTGGCCGTCAAGTTCGAGATTGGCCGGCAGCATTGCGCGCAGCACGTCACCGACCCAGGGGGGCAGGCCCGCCATACGCCGGTCGCCTGCGCCGTCCATGTCCAGCCCAGCCCGCCCCGGTTGTCAGTCCCGGTGTTTCGACAGGATCATCGACCCGTTCGTGCCACCAAAGCCGAAGGAATTGGTCATCACCGAGTCCAGCCCGGCGCCCTCGACCAGTTCGGTCGCGATCTCGCCGGGGCTGATGGCCGGGTCCAGCGTCTCGACATTGATCGACGGGGTTATGAAATCCTGCTCGAGCATCAGCAGGCAATAGACGGCCTCTTGCGCGCCGGTCGCCCCCTGGCTGTGGCCGGTCATGGACTTGGTCGAGGAAATGGGCGGCGTGCTGCCCTCGCCGAAGACCCTGCGCACCGCCTCGACCTCGCCGACGTCGCCCACCGGCGTGCTGGTGCCATGGGCGTTGATATAGCTGACCGCGCGGCCCTCGGGCAGGCTGTCCAGCGCCAGCCGCATCGCCCGTTCGCCGCCCTCGCCGGTGGGGGCGACCATGTCGTGCCCGTCCGAGGTGGCGGCATAACCGGTGACCTCGGCGTAGATTTTCGCGCCGCGGGCCTTGGCGTGGCCCAGGTCCTCCAGCACCACGATGGCACCGCCCCCGGCGATGACGAACCCGTCGCGGTCGGCATCGAAGGCGCGACTGGCGCGGGTGGGGTCGTCGTTGTATTTCGACGACATCGCGCCCATGGCGTCGAAAAGGCAGGACAGCGTCCAATCCAGTTCCTCGCCCCCGCCTGCGAACATCACGTCCTGCTTGCCCATCATGATCTGCTCGGCCGCGTTGCCGATACAGTGCAGGCTGGTCGAACAGGCCGAGGTGATCGAATAGTTCAGGCCCTTGATCTTGTAGGCCGTGGACAGGTTCGCGCTGATGGTCGAACTCATGCACTTGGGCACCGCGAAGGGGCCGATCCGTTTCGGCGAGCCGGATTTCAGAACCGTCTGGTGCGCCGCCAGCATGGCGCTGGTCGAGGGACCGCCGGACCCGGCCACGAGCCCGGTGCGCGGGTTGACCACGTCGCCGTCTTCCAGCCCCGCGTCGGCGATGGCCTGGCCCATGGCGATATGCGCATAGGCCGCGCCGGGCCCCATGAAGCGCAGGGTGCGCTTGTCCACGTGATCGACCGGGTCGATCTTGGGGGTTCCGGCAATCTGGCTGCGAAAGCCGTGCTCGGCCATTTCGGGCACCGCCTCGATGCCCGAGCGGCCGGCCTTTAGGGCGGCGGTGACTTCCTGGGCGCTGTTTCCCACGGGCGAGACGATCCCCAGCCCGGTAACGACGACGCGGCGCATGCGCGGCCTCCCTTAGCTTGTCCGGTGTCCCGTGTAGGGGATGCCGGGGGCCAGGGGCAAGCGGTTAGGCCCCTGCAGGGCGCGAGGCCGCCTGCGGATCAGCTCTCGCTCAGCGCCACTTTCATGTCGCTGACCTCGTAGATGACCTCGCCGTCGGCCTCGACGATGCCGTCGGCCACGCCCATGGTCAGGCGGCGGCTTTGCACGGCCTTGGTGAAATCCACCTTGTAGGTCAGCATCTTGCGGTCGGGGCGGACCATGCCCTTGAGCTTGACCTCGCCCACGCCCAGGGCATAGCCGCGGCCCTGCCAGCCGCGCCAGCCGAGGTTGAAACCGGTCAGCTGCCAAAGGCCGTCCAGGCCCAGACAGCCCGGCATGATCGGATTGCCGGGAAAGTGGCACTCGAAGAACCAAAGGTCGGGCGTGATGTCGAACTCTGCCACCACATGGCCTTTGCCGTGCAGGCCCGCGTCGCCGCTGATGTCGGTGATGCGGTCCATCATCAGCATGGGCGGCTCGGGCAGTTGCGCGTTGCCGGGGCCGAACAACTCGCCGCGCGCGCATTTGAGAAGGTCATCGCGATCGAAGCTGCGCGGAAGGTCGGTCATGTGCGGGGGTCTCCTGATCGATGCCTTTGATGCCCCCTAGCACCCCGAGCCGCGCAAGGGCAAGTCCGGGTGCCGGCCCCGCCGAACGCCCGCGCAGCAATGCTTTGCTATTGAAAACTGTTCTCAATCGGCCATATTAGCCGATGAAACAAAGGCGGGTTGCCCGATGACCGAGACGACATCCGAACGCACCAGCACCTGGTTGGCCGGGGCGGGCCTGCGCCCCACCCGTCAGCGGCTTGCCCTGGCCGAGCTTCTGGTTGGCGACGGAAAGAACCGTCACGTCACGGCTGAAAGCCTGTTCGCCGCCGTCGAACGTTCTGGCGAACGGGTGTCGCTGGCCACGGTCTACAACACCCTCAAGGCCTTCTGCGACGCAGGCCTGCTGCGCGAGATCACCGTCGATGGCTCGAAAAGCTATTTCGACACGAACATGAGCGATCACCCGCATTTCTACTGGGAAGAGGACGGACACCTGTCCGACGCCCCCTCGGACGAGCTGAGCATTGCGAGCCTGCCCGATGCGCCCGACGGGGCCGAAATTTATTCGGTCGATGTCGTGATTCGACTGCGCAAGGGTTGACCGCGCGCCCTTTCATCACCTGTTAATCGTGCTCGCCCAGGCCGGACGGCATGACACAGCTGCCGGCCTGCTCCCGCTTCTTCACCCATTTCGCCGTGACCATGGCGCTTGCGGACCCTGCATCGGATCTGTTGGTCCGGCGCTTGTCGCTTCTGCGTGATTGTGTTGCGCTGGCGCGTCGCCGCTCCGGTGTTGAGATCGACACCGCCGCCGTTCTTCCCGCCGAGATGCATCTGCTTTGCCGCCTGCTGCCGGGCGAGGAGCCGGACCCTGCGCTGCGCGTGATCCGGGCCGGTTTCGCGCGCCACGCGGGCCAAGACGGCCCTGTCTGGGACAGCGCGTTCAGCATTGCCGAGGTGCCTGCCGCCGCCCTGGGCGCGCGGCGGCGTTTCCTGCTGGCCGCCCCGGTGCGGGCGGGGCTGGTGCGCGCGCCCGGCGACTGGCCCTACAGTTCGCTGCGTCGGCACGGGCGACCGCAGGGCGACGCCGGCCCGGCCTGGGGCGCGCGCGTCAGAACCACTGACCCGGTTCCATCAGGCCGAGGTCCAGCAACTGCTGGGAATGCCACACGAACGGCGTCGAATTGTGCCACCGGAAGGTGTCGATGTCGAAGGTGCTGCCGGGGTTGCGCTTGAGCGCCTTGGCCGTGCGGAACGAACACACGGCGGCGGTCAGATTGTGATGCCAGGGGCAGGAATAGGTGTTGTATTCTGGATCGTTGAACACGTAGCCGGGCAAAAGCTCCAGCCCCGGCTTGTTGCGAAACAGTGACACCCGGTCGATCCGGCGGCGCTGCTTTGGGATATGTTCCTCGAAGCGCCAGCGCAGCCCGCCAAAGAAATTCATCTGCCGGTCCAGGTCATTGTTCCAGCGGTCCTTGCGCGACAGCGCGTAGTAGCCTGACTTGTCCAGGTGCGCATCCTCGCGCGCGATGGCGTCGGGGTGCTGGCCCAGGTCGCCGGCGTAAAGGTCGATCACGTATGTCAGGATCGTGTCGCGCCGTTCTTCGGTGTTGAAGGCCAGCATCTCGCCCACGGTGCGCGCCTCGCGGAAGGGATAGAACAGATACTCGGCGTTATAGCAGTAGTGGAACCAGATCGGCCCGGCCGCGCCGATCACGGCGTTCACCGCACGTTCCATCGCACCCTCGGCGCAGGTGTCGTAATCGACGCGATGCACCTGCTCGGCGAGATCGTCGGCGAGCGTGATCTCGGGCAGGGCGAAGACGGCCACCGCCTTGAACCCGGCGTCGCGCGCGTGTCGTATCGTGCTGTCAAGCTCGACAGCGTCCTCGGCCATGACAAGGGCCACCGGCCCCTTGGCCAGGGCGGTTTTCCCCTTGGACAGGAAATCTGAAAGCGAGGAATGCCACATGTCGCCCGTGCCTTTCGCCGTTTGATCTAGCCCTTCAGCGGTCAAATTCCGGCAAATCAGGTTTCATTGCAAGCGCTCCGGATGCGCGGTATCAAGTCCGCCAGTGCTGCCCTCATTCCAGACAGGTGCCCCGATGACCGCGCCCAAGAAGCTCTTCATCAAGACATACGGTTGCCAGATGAACGTCTACGACAGCGAGCGCATGGTCGAGGCGCTGGGCGGCAAGGGCTATGTCGAGACCCAAAGCCCCGACGACGCGGACATGATCCTGCTCAATACCTGCCATATCCGGGAAAAGGCCGCCGAGAAGGTCTATTCCGAGCTGGGGCGCTACAAGGGGCTGAAGGCCGACAACCCCGACCTAAAGATCGGTGTCGCCGGCTGTGTCGCCCAGGCCGAGGGCGAAGAGATCATGCGCCGGCAGCCGATGGTCGATCTTGTCGTCGGCCCGCAGAGCTATCACCGCCTTCCAGCGATGGACGATGTTCTGACGCAGGGCGGCAAGGCGCTCGATACGGAGTTTCCCGAGGAGGACAAGTTCGAAGAGCTGAAAAGGCGCCCCAGGGCCGGGCGCGGCCCGACCGCGTTCCTGACCGTGCAGGAGGGCTGCGACAAGTTCTGCTCCTTCTGCGTGGTGCCCTATACCCGCGGCGCCGAGCTCAGCCGCCCCGCTGACCGGATCATCCGCGAGGCGCAGGATCTCGTCGAGATCGGCGTGCGAGAGATCACCTTGCTGGGCCAGAACGTGAACGCCTACAACGGTCATGCGCAGGGCCTTGCCGGTCTCATCTGGGAGCTGGACAAGATCGACGGTCTGGCGCGTATCCGCTTTACCACCAGCCACCCCAACGACATGGACGATGCCCTGATCGAGGCGCATGGAACCTGCGACAAACTGATGCCCTATCTGCACCTGCCCGTGCAGTCCGGCTCGGATCGCATCCTAAAGGCGATGAACCGCAAGCACACCGCCGAGGATTACCTGCGCCTGATCGAACGTATTCGCAAAGCGCGGCCCGATCTGCACCTGTCAGGGGATTTCATTGTCGGCTTTCCCGGCGAGACCGACCGGGATTTCGAGGACACCATGGAGATCACCCGCGCGGCGGGGTTCGGCACGGCCTTTTCCTTCAAGTATTCGCCGCGCCCCGGCACCCCGGCGGCCGAGAAGACGGCGAAGATGGTCGATCCCGAGGTGGCCAGCGAAAGGCTGCACCGTCTGCAGGCCCGCATCACTGCCCAGCAGACCGCGCTGCAGGACTCAATGGTCGGGCGCGAGGTGTCGGTTCTGTTCGAGAAACCCGGCCGCATGGCTGGGCAGATGGTGGGCAAGTCGGACTATCTGCATGCCGTTCATGTCAGCGCCGATGGTCTTGCCCCGGGGCAGATTCGTCGGGTTCGCATTGTCGAAAGCGCACCCAATTCGCTGGCTGGCGAACTGGTTGAAGCGTCCGAGGGCGCGGCGCCCTGATCAGATAGGATCGCCCCCAGACGAAAACTGGGTCACTAGCGGCCCGGTTGCGCCGACACTGACGCGTTGCCGACCGGACAAACATGGGAAATCTGGCGATTGGCTCAGCCGATACGGGGCGCGCACGACGTGATGGCCCAAATGCTGGTGGCCGCCGACAGGACGGGGCGTCACCAGTCGGCGCGGTTTCCCGCATGTCCCAGATTTCGAGATCAGGACTGATTCGCGCGGCGCTTACCTTCTGCGAGGCAGATTTCGTCGGCCTCGTCGACGGACATCGAGTCGGGCCGGTCGATAGCCCGATCCCATGTTACCTGACTTCTGGTGTAAAGCTGGCAGGTCACCGTGCCATGCGAGGTAGACACCTGCACCGGGGTCGTCTCCATGGACTTCGGATCCACGCATCCCGACACGAAAACTGCAGTCGCCAGAATGGCCATACTCTTCATATACATAACAAACATCCTGATTTGCTTAGCTGTCACATCCCGCGTGATTATATGGTCGCTTCTTGAAGAGCCCTGGCTTTTGCCG
>JAVLCA010000059.1:0-12069 GCA_031581025.1 Salibaculum sp.
AACCGCCGCGAATACGGCCCCGGCCAGCACGGCCAGCGCCGCAAGGGCAAGGTGTCCGACTTCGGTCTGCAGCTGCGCGCCAAGCAGAAGCTCAAGGGTTACTACGGCGACCTGACCGAAAAGCAGTTCCGCCGCATCTTCGCCGAGGCCGAGCGCCTGCGCGGCGACACCGGTGAAATCCTCATCGGCCTGCTGGAGCGCCGCCTCGACGCCATGGTCTACCGCGCCAAGTTCGTCGCGACCATCTTCGCCGCGCGCCAGTTCGTGAACCACGGCCATGTCCGCGTGAACGGCAAGAAGGTCAACATCCCCTCCTATCGCGTCAAGGAAGGCGATGTCGTCGAGGTCCGCGACAAGTCCAAGCAGCTGGCCGTCGTGCTTGAGGCCACGCAACTGCCCGAACGCGACGTGCCCGATTACATCGACGTTGACCATTCCAAGCTGACCGCGACCTTCACGCGCACCCCCGGCCTGTCGGATGTACCCTATCCGGTCATCATGGAACCGAACCTCGTCATCGAATTCTACGCGCAGAACTGATCGACACCTTGTTTCGTGCCGGGGCCGCGTCGGGATACCGCCGCGGCCCTTTGCATTTGCGGGTGGTCGTCCCCCCGCAGCGGCGCTAGAACCACTCACAAGGAGACCCGGATGACCAAGATCGCGCCCCAGCCCGGCATCATGGAAATCGCGCCTTACGTCGGGGGCCAATCGGCCATCGCCGGGCGGACTGACGTGCTCAAGCTGTCGTCGAACGAGAATCCGCTCGGCCCGCCGCCCGCCGCCGTCGCGGCCATCGCGCAGGCTGCGCAAACGGCGCATCTCTACCCGCCGACAGACCACGCCGACCTGCGCGCGGCCATTGCCGAGGTGCATGGCTTCGAGGCCGACCGCGTGATCTGCGGCGTTGGCTCGGACGAGGTGCTGCAATTCGTCTGCCAGGCCTTCACCGGGCCAGGCGACGAGATCATCCATACCGCGCACGGGTTTTCCATGTATCCGATCCTGGCGCACATGGCGGGGGCCACGCCGGTCAAGGTGCCGGAACGGGACCGCGTGGTCGATATCGACGCCATCCTCGCCGCCGTAACTGACCTGACCCGCGTCGTCATGCTGACCAATCCCGGCAATCCCACGGGCACGATCCTGCCGGTCGAGGAGTTGACCCGGCTCGCCGACGGGCTGCCCGGGCATGTCATCCTCGTGCTTGACTGTGCCTATATCGAATATGCCGAGGGGCATGACGGGGGCGCGGCGCTTGTGCGCGGCCGCGACAACGTCATCATGACCCGCACCTTTTCCAAGCTCTACGGGCTGGGCGGGCTGCGCATCGGCTTCGGCTACGGGCCAAAGTCCCTGATCGAGGTGCTGACGCGCATCCGCCAGCCCTTCAACCTGTCCGGTGTGCAATTGGCCGCGGCCGAAGCGGCCCTGCGTGATCCAGACTGGGCCGCGCGTTGCGTGGTCCTGAACAGCGAACAACGCGCGCGCCTGACCGGGGCCCTGCGCCAGTTGGGGATCGCCTGCGACGACAGCCACACGAACTTCGTGCTGGCGCGCTTTGCCGACGCGGCCGAGGCGGGCAGGGCGCATCAGGCGCTGCTTGATGCCGGCATCATCGTCCGCCGCGTTCCCGGCTACGGCTTTCCCGAAGGTCTGCGCATGACCGTTGGCGATACCGCACAGACCGGCCACCTGATCGCGGCCCTGCAAGACTGGCGAAAGGGCGCGTAATGGCGCAGGAATACGACAAGGTTGCGCTGATCGGGCTGGGGCTGATCGCCTCGTCCATGTTCTGGGGGATTCGGCGCGCCGGGCTGGCGGGCGAGGTTACCGGATACGCGCGCTCGCCGGAAACCCGTGCCACGGCGCGCGAGATCGGCCTGTGTGACCGCGTCTGCGACAGCGCCGCCGAGGTGGTGCAGGATGCCGATCTCGTGGTGCTTTGCGTGCCGGTCGGCGCCATGGGGGCGGTGATGCAAGAGATCGGACCCGTGCTAAAGCCCGGGGCCACGGTCAGCGACGTTGGCTCGGTCAAGCGCGCGGTGATCGAGGCGGTCGCGCCGCATCTGCCCGATGGCGTGCAGTTCGTCCCCGCCCACCCGCTGGCGGGCACGGAACAGTCCGGCCCCCGGTCGGGCTTTGCCGAGCTTTTCGACAACCGCTGGTGCATTCTTGTCCCCGACGGGGCCACCCCCGAGGCCACCGCGCGGCTGCACCGCTTTTGGCAGGGGCTGGGGTCGAGCACCGACGAGATGGACGCGGATCATCACGATCTGGTGCTGGCCGTCACCTCGCACACGCCGCACCTGATCGCCTATACCATGGTTGGCGTGGCAGACGACCTGCGCCGCGTCACCGACAGAGAGGTCATCAAGTATTCCGCCGCCGGGTTCCGGGATTTCACCCGCATCGCCGCCAGCGACCCGACCATGTGGCGCGATGTCTTCTTGACGAACAAGGACGCGACGCTGGAAATCCTGGGCCGCTTCACCGAGGAACTCTTCGCCCTGCAACGGGCGATCCGGCAGGGCGACGGCGAGATGCTGCACGACTATTTTACCCGCACCCGGACCATCCGCCGCGGCATCATCGAGGCCGGTCAGGATACCGAGGCGCCCGACTTCGGCCGCGCGCCCCTGCGCAAGGGCTAGCGTTCGGTCAGTTTCAGCTCGATCCGGCGGTTTTGGGCACGGGCAGCGTCGCTGTCGCCCTCGGCGATGGGCTGATACTGGCCAAAGCCGTTCGCGGCCAGACGGTCGGGCGGGATGCCGAGGAAATCCGTCATGTAGCGCACGACGGACAGCGCGCGGGCCTGGCTGAGTTCCCAGTTGTCGGCGTATTTGCCGTCGCCCGACAGCGGGACGTTGTCGGTATGTCCGTCCACCCGGATAATCCAGTCGATCCCCTGCGGGATTTCGGCGGCGATGTCGCGCAGCAGCCCGGCCACCTCGGCGATCTCGCGCTCGCCATCGGGTGACAGGTCTGCCTCGCCCGGCTCGAAGAGCACCTCCGAGGAAAACACGAAACGGTCGCCTTCGATGCGCACGCCCGCGCGGCCCTCGATTGCCTGCCGGACCTGGCCGAAGAAGTCCGAGCGGAATTTCTCCAGCTCCTCGGCCTCGGCAGCCAACCGTTCGGCCTCGGCCTCTTCGAGGGCGCGGGCACGGCGTTCGGCGGCCAGGGCGCGGATGACGGCGCTGTTGAGGTCCTGGGTCAGGGATTCGATCTGCAGCTGCGAGTCCGCCTCGGCGTCCTCGGCGACGTCGAGCAGATTCTGCAAGCGGCCCAGTTCATTGCGCAGGGTGGCCACCTGCTCGTTCAACGCGGTGATCCGGCGCTGACTTTCCGCCGACAGGGCCTCTTCCTCGGCCAGTTCGCGGTTGGCCTGGGCCAGAAGCGCGGCCTCGCGGCGGGCTTGGGTGGCGGCGGTTTCTTCGGCCTCGGCCTGGGCGGCCAGAGCCTGGGTCAGGCGCTCTTCCAGGCTGGCGCGGTCCGCGGCGGCCTCCTGGGCCGCGGCGTCGGCCTCCTGCGCGGCCAGCAGGGCCTCGGCCAGGCGGGCTTGCAGGTCTTGCCGGTCGGTTTCGGCCTGTTGCCTTGCCAGCACGGCGGCGGCGAGCTGTTCCTCGATCTGGGCAAGTTTGGTGTCCTGTTGCGCCAGGGCCTCGTCGAGGGCACTGCGCGCGGCGTCCAGCTCGGTCTCGGTCTGGTCCTGTGCGGCCAGCGCCGCCGTCAGCCGGGCGGCTATTTCCTCGCGGGCCGCTTGGGATTGGGCCAGTTGGCTTTCCGCTTCGGACAGTTGCGCCCGGGTCTCGGACAGGTCTCTTTGGGTCTGGGCAAGCTGCCCCTGCGACTGCGACAGGTCCTCTTCTGTCTCGGACAGGTCCGCGCGGGTCTGCGCCAGGCTCCCTTCGGTTTGTTCCAGTTGCGACAGGGCAGCGGCCAGGCGCTCGTCGAGGGCCGCGGTGTTGCCTTGGGCTTCGGCCAGGGCGTCCTCGGACTGCTGCTTGGCCAGCAAGGCATTGGCGAGATTCTGGTCCAACTCGTCGCGGGCGGCCTCGGCGGCGGCAAGCAGGGTCAGGGTTTCCTCGGCCTCTCGGCGCTGTTCCTCCAGCGCCAGGGTCATGGCCGTCAGTTCCGCATCCGCGTTCTCCAACCGTTCGCGCAGGGCCTCGGCGGCGGCAGCCTCGGCCAGGCGGGCCTGTTCAAGCTCGGATATGCGCGCCTCGGCGTTTTCGGTTTCGGATTCCAGCCGGGCGATGCGATCGTCGGCGGCGGTATTGGCGTTCTCAAGATCGGCGATCAGCGACTCCAGCGCGGCGCGCCGGGCCGCGGCCAGCCGGGCGGTCTCGGCCTGGGCGTCGATCTCGTCGCGGGCCTGGGCGACGGCTGTGGTCAGCGCCTCGTTGCGCGCGACCAGCTCCTCTCGCGTCTCTTGCAACTCGGTGATGCGGGCCTCGTCCGCGCGCCGTTCGGCCAGCAGCCCCGCGACCCGGGCCTCGAAGCCGGTGATGCGCGACTCGGCTTCTTCGAGCGCCGCGGCGCGGGCGTCGCGGTCCTCGGTGAGCCGGGCGATCTCGTCGTCCTGCTCGGCGACACGGCCGCGCGCGTCGGACAGTTGTCCGCGCACCCGGCCCAGTTCATCCGAGAGATTGCCCACCTGCTGGCCCAGGGCGGCCGAGCGATCCTGTTCGGTCGCCAGCGCCGCGCTCAGCGCAGCGACCTCCTCGGAAAGTTCCGAAAGGCGGTTTTCCTGGCCCGAGATGGTCTCGCGCAGGGCGAACTGGACCACCATGAAGATGGTCAGAACGAACATCAGAACCAGCAACAGGCCGGTCATGGCGTCCACGAAACCGGGCCATATCGACGCCTGGAACCGGGCCCCGGTCCTGCGGCGAAGCGTCATGGCTCACGACCCTCCGTCGGTCTGGTTCGGCCGTGTCGCGTTGCTCTGGCGCAGGCTGCGCGCGAGTGCCGCGAGTTCGGCGCGCAGGTCCTGCACGACCTCCTGGCGGCCCGCCGACAGGTCCTCCAGGATGCGCATCAGCCCGACGTCGATCGAGCGCAGGCGCATCCGGCTTTCGGGGTCGATTCCGTCCAGGCCGCTGTCCTTCATGGCCTGCACCAGCGCTTCCTGGCTGTCGGCGACGCGGGCCAGCTGGCCGGGAGTGTCGTCCTGTTCCAGGCGCTCGGCCAGCCGTTCCACGGACCGGGCCAGCACTTGCAGGCGTTCGTCCACCTGGGCGCGGCCGTCATCGGTCTGGATCACCATACGTTGCAGCACCTCCATCTGGTCGGACATCTGGTCGACGATGCTGGCAAGCGCGGTGGTCTCACTGCCGTCGTCGTCGGCCATGCCGACCCGGGTGATGGAGGAAAGCCACTCTTCCAGTTCGCGGTAGAACCGGTTCTGCCCATGGCCCGCGAAAAGCTCCAGTAGGCCCACCACAAGCGACCCGGCCAGCCCCAGCAGGGACGAGGCAAAGGCCACGCCCATGCCGCCCAGCTGCGCCTCGAGGCCGCGTTGCAGTCGGGTGAAGATGTCGATGCCGCTCTCGCCCTCGTCTGGGTTGAGGGATCGGATCGTCTCGACAAGCCCGGGTACGGTGGTGGCCAGCCCGTAGAAGGTGCCCAGCAGCCCGAGGAAGATCAGCGTGTTGACGATGTAGCGGGTGATCTCGCGGTCCTCGTCGATCCGCTGGGCCACGGAGTCCAGGATCGACCGCGACGACGACGACGACAGCTGCATCCGCGCCCCCCGCGAACGCAGCAGCGTCGCCAGCGGTGCCAGCAGTTGCGGCGCGCGAAACTCCTCGTGGCCCGGACGGGCCAGCGCGAACCCCTCGATCCAGCGGACCGAGCCGATCAGCTGGTAGACCTGCCCGAAACAGGACAGCACGCCGATCACGAAGACCAGCCCGATAAAGCCGTTCAGATAGGGATTCGCCAGAAACACGCCCGCAACGCGTGGAAAGGCGAAAACGGCCCCTGCGGCGACCAACCCGAGCACGACGAGCATCGAGATGATCTGCCGCACGGGTTGAGAGAAATGTGGCTCGGCCTCGGCTTCCCGTGTCGCCATGAATAGCACCGGTGTTGTTCTTTCGCCGGACCATAGGGTGTCACAGGCCGAAACCCAAATGAAAAAGGGGTCATTCGGGGATCCGGGGCACGCGCTCGGCCAGCCAGTCCATGTCGGGGTCGCGGATGCCCATCTGCCGCAGATGGGCATGGGTGTTGAGCAGATACTCGCGATTGGGGCCACGTCCGCCCACGGCCCGGGCGATCATCTGTGCCTGGGTTTCCAGCGGGAAGTCGACGTATTGCCGGTGGGCGGGGTCGATGACATAGGCCAGCGCCTCGACCTCGCGGCCGTCGGACAGGCGCAGGGATACATGGCGTTCGAGGTAGGCGGCCGAGACCAGCTCGCGTTCGCGTAGATAGGCCAGCACGTCCTCGGCTTCGTGCGGGGCGGCCTGCAGGGCGACGCCGGTGCATTGCGCCCCGGGGGCATGGGCCAGCGCCAGCACCAGGCCGGGGGTTGCCTCGGTGCCGCGATGATGGATCGAGAGCATGCAGAAACTGCGGTGGTAATCCGCCAGAACGGCGGTCACCTGATCCACGGGGTCGAACCCGGGGTTCCACAGCAGCGATCCGTATCCGAACACCCACATTATTTGATCTCTGGCCCTTGTTGCGCCAGCCCTGTAAACACCAAGCGGGCGGCAGGCGAAAGGGCAAGCGATGCGCTGGCTTACGATCATCGCGGCGGTGCTGGCCGCGCTTTACGGGGGCTACTGGGTCTATACCCGCGGCGCGGTGGAAGACGCGATCACCCGGGCGCTGGCCGAGGCCGAGGCGACGGGCCGCGTCGCAGTCGGCCACGCGGGCTGGTCCATTGTCGGCTTTCCCTCGCGTTTCGATACCACTTTCGACGCCCTGCGGATCGAGGATCCGGTCACGGGGCTGGCCTGGCAGGCGCCCTGGTTCCAGGTGTTTGCCCTGGCTTACCGACCCAACGAGGTCATCGCGGTCTGGCCCGAGACCCAGACCCTCGAGGTTGCGGGGCGCGCGATGGATCTGACGACCGAACGGATGCGCGCCAGCGCCCGGGTGCGCCCCAACACGGCGCTGTCCTTCGACCGGGCCACTCTCGAGGTCGATAGGCCGCGGTTGCAGGGCCTGGCGGACGAGTCCGACCTGACCATGGCGCGCCTGCTGGCGGCGATGCGCTCGGTCCCAGAGGTCGCCAACGGCTACGATCTGTTCCTGGAGGCGCAGAGCGTCGTGCTGCCTGCAAGCTGGCAGGCCCTGCTCGACCCGGAAGGCACCCTGCCGCCCTCGATCCGGCAACTGCGCATGGACGCCACGGCCCGGTTCGACCAACCGCTGGACCGCTTTGCCGGCGGCGCGGGTCCGGTGGGGATCGAGGCGTTGTCGGTGCGCGAATTCGGCGCGCAGTGGGGCGACATGGCCCTGTCGGTCATCGGTGACGTGACGGCGGATGCGGCGGGCCGCGCCAATGGCAGCCTGACCCTGTCGGTAACGGGTTGGCGGCGGGCGCTCGCCATGGCCACGCGGGCCGGTTTGGTCGACGAGGGATTCGATGTCACTCTGGCCACCATGGGCGAGGCTCTGGACGAGTCCCCGCAGATCGCCGAGACGCTGACCGTGACGCTGACTCTCGAGGCGGGGCAGGCGCGCCTTGGCCCGCTGCCCATGGGGCCCGCGCCGCGACTGCGCCCCTGAGGCCCCCGGCCGGCGCTGTGGTGCCGGCGCGGGTCTTGCCGCGCAGATTGGGCGGTCGCGCGGCATGGGGCACGAAGCGCGCTTGGGCCGGTGCGGCTGGCGCGCGCCCCCTCAATCGCTCAGCGGGGGCTCGGACGCAGGCCGGGGCGGCCCGGGTCTAAGGGGCACCCTATCGCGCGCCCAATTCGTCCAGAACCGCGCCCCGCCAGGCGCGCTGGTTCTCGGGGGCGGCAAATTGCGCGACCAACGCGCGCGAGGCCGCCGCCATCTCGCGGCAGCGGGCGGGATTGGCCCGGGCCCAGTCCAGGCGCGCCTCGATGTCATCGCCGCCTGGGGCGAGCGGGATATAGTGTTCCCAGGGGCGGAAAGCGGCGGTGTAGAACAGCTCCCACTGGTCCTCTTCCTTGAGCACGACCGCGTTCGCAGCCGCTGCCGACAGGAAGTTCGACCCGGTGTCATTGCCCGACAGCGACAGCACGTATTTGCCCAGCTGCACCCAGGTTTCGGGGACGCGGGCCGTGACGAACCGCGCCAGCATCTTGTCCTTGCCGGCGGTCTCGTGCTTGGGCGGCAGGACAAAGCCCATCGCGAATCCCGCGCGCCCGTGCAGGCGCGAAAGAACCCGATAGCGCGTCACCGCCGTCAGGGCCTGGCCGATCAGGCGGCGCTGGCCCGCATCCGGCCCCTGCGCCAGCGCGCGCAGGTAGTGATGCGCCATGCGCGGCTGGCCCATATCGGGTGCCAGGTGCGGCCAGAGCTTGCCGGTCAGGTTTCCATACCACAGGCACAGGTCGGGCTTGTCCTCGAAGGGGACGTCGTCGGCGGGAAAGGCGCCGGGACGCCCCTCGGGCGCGAGGTCGTGATAGCCGGGCAGGGGCCAGAGCACGAGGTTCGCCGCACCGGGTCGGCGGTTGTAGGCCAGCGTGCGCTGCTCGGGGGGTGGCCGGCCGCCGGCGCCCGCCTCGCGCGCGCCCTGCATGTCGAGGGTCAGCGGCGGGCGCGCGCCCAGATCCAGCAGCCCGTTCACCACCGCCTGCACCCGGTCGCGGGCCTGATCGGGCCGGTCGGCTAGGTAAGGGCCGTCGCCCACCCGGCGCAGGGGCAGAGGGCGGCCGTCCTTGCTGGCAATGCTCCCGTCGGCGCGCCAGACGGCCGCAGCAGGGCTGAGCGCGGCGTTGTCGCCGCCCCGGGCCACCGTCCCGAGGCAATGGGCGACCACCGCGTCAACAAAGGCCGGGTCGGGCGCCCGGGACGACGACGCGGCCGCCGCGCGCGGGCGCGCAGATCCTCGGCCAGCGCATCGATCACTGCACTGCTCTCGGCCGCGCTCTCGATCCCGCGCCCCGGGGGCAGGTCGCCCAGGGTCACCCAGGGCGCGACCCAGTCCACCAGTTTGGCATCCGCGTCCCGACTCAGGTCGAAATGCAGGAATCGTGGCTTGCCCGCGAAGTGGTGCAGCACCTGCCGCCTGTGGGCGGCGCGTTCGCTGCACCAGAGCTGCGGCAGATCCCGCCTGTGGCAGTCGCGGTGCCGCGCCTCGCACTCGACAAAGCGCCCGTCGCGGTGAAAATAGCGGCTGGCGACCCAGGCCTCGGGGTCGCGGTTGTTGAAGATGAAGAGCGCGTCGGGAAACTGCGCCTCGAGAAAGGCGAAGTCGCGAAAGGCCTCGATCCGTGGCAGATGTGGCCTGTTCCAGCGTTGCAGCCCGGACAGGCCCACCAGCCGCGGCCAACGCTCCATCGGGCGGGTGCCCGCCGCCCGATGCCAGGCGATATCCGCGGCCAGGTCACCCGTGCGGTCATGCCGCCAGCGCAGCCCCGCCGCCTGAAAGACATCGCGGAACCATGCACCGCCGCAGCGGTTGAACCCGATCAGGAAGATGCGCGATACGGGGCGCTGGGTCATCGCCGGGGGTCCCTATCCAGCATCGCCGATCATGACGACGCCCAGTTCGCGGATCAGTTTGGCCCGCATCGCGCGCTCGAAATCGGCGAAGCCGCCGGCCACCTCGACGAAGGCGCCGGGGCCGTGGATCACCGCGTCGCGGTAATAAGCCACGAGATCGTCCCGGCCGTCTGTCGGCGTGGCGCGGACCACCAGCCCGTTCACCGTGACGCCGTCGAAGGGAAAGGCGGCCTGGGCCTTGCGCGGGCCGAAGCCCTCGTTGTTCTCGCCGTCGCCCGACACATCCAGCGTCGCCGCCGCGCAGTCCGGCGCGCGGCCCAGCAGCGTCGCGCCAAAGCCCAGCGCATAGCCCAGTGCGGTGGGAAAATCGTCATGGCTGCGCGAACTGGCGGCGATACGGGCCGAGACGGCCCGAAGGTCGGCGGCGCTGCGGATCAGCGCCCAGTCCTGCAACAGCACCTGCTTTTGCCGCCCGGACCATTCGTAGACGGCAAGCGCGACCGGCTCACCTGGGTCGAGAAAGGCCGCCTGAACGTCCGGTGCCACCAGCGCCGCGGCCAGTCCGCCGCGCTGCAGGGCATCCTCGGTGGCGTCCACCGAAGAAGACACGTCCAGCGCCAGGGCCAGGGCCAGCCGACAGGCGGCCGCCGGTTGCGCCGCACCGGCGACGAGCGCCCCCAGCCCCAGGCAAGCCGCCCTCACCAATGGCCGGTGTTCTCCATGCTGGCCCAGGGCTCGGCCGGGGCCAGCGCCGCGCCGGCTTGCAATAACTCGACCGAGATGTTGTCGGGGCTGCGCACGAAGGCCATGCGCCCGTCGCGCGGGGGGCGGTTGATGGTCACGCCGTTGTCCATCAGGTACTGGCAGGTGGCGTAGATGTCGTCCACCTCGTAGGCCAGGTGCCCGAAATGGCGGCTGTCGTCGGGCAGGGCGTCGTCGCCATCCCAGTTGTACGTCAGTTCCACCGGGCAGTCCTCCTGCCCCGGCGGCGCCATGAAGACCAGGGTGAAGCGACCGCCCTCGTTCTCCATCCGGCGGGTCTCTTGCAGGCCCAGCAGTTCATAGAAGGCCATGGAGTTTTCCAGGTCCTTCACGCGCACCATGGTGTGCAGGTATTTCAATGGCATGTCCGTCCTCCGGCTGATTTCGTGGCGAGCCTATCACGCTGCACGCTGGCGGAAAGGGTCAGAAAGGGGATCGGACACCAAGCGTCAGCCATAGCCAAAACCGGGTGATCCGGCTGCCGTCCATGACAACCGCGCCTTGCATGTTGGTCGCTGCCATTCCCGTCGTCTCCTGGGTGCCGGTACGGGCGTCAAGTCAACGATTGCCTCGGCGCAGGGTCCACAGGATATGGGGGTTCCCGCCCGTTTTCGGTGCAGATATGGTGATCGGGTCACAGACATGCCCAGAATCAGCAAGGAATGCCGCCCATGCCCCTTACCCCCGAGCAACAGGCCGAGATCGACGCCCAGCGTGGCGCACCCAAACAGACCCTGCGCGCGGTTTCCGAAGGGATGGAGGCGCATCTCTACAAGCCCGCCCCGGTGCTGGACCACGGCTTTGTCCGGGTGGTGGATTACATGGGCGATGATGCCGCGATCTGCCAGGCGGCGCGGGTCAGCTATGGCCGCGGCACCAAGTCGGTCAGCAACGATACCGGGCTGATCCGCTACCTGATGCGGCACTGGCACTCGACCCCGTTCGAGATGTGCGAGGTCAAGTTCCACGTCAAGCTGCCCGTTTTCGTGGCCCGCCAGTGGATCCGCCACCGCACCGCCAACGTGAACGAATATTCCGCGCGCTACTCGATCCTCGACCGCGAGTTCTACATCCCCCAGGCGCAGGACCTGGCCGCGCAATCGACCACCAACAACCAGGGCCGGGGCGAGGTGCTGACCGGCGACGAGGCCGAGCGCGTGCTGCGCATCCTCAAGGACGACGCCGGGCGCGCCTACGACCACTACGAACAGATGATCGGGCAGGAGGGCCAGCAGGGCCTGGCCCGCGAACTGGCCCGCATGAACCTGCCCGCAAACATCTATACCCAGTGGTACTGGAAGGTGGACCTGCACAACCTGTTCCACTTCCTGCGCCTGCGCGCCGATGCCCACGCCCAGTACGAGATCCGCGTCTACGCCGAGGCCATCTGCGAGATGGTCAAGGACTGGGTCCCGGCGGCCTACGCGGCCTTCGAGGACTACCGCATGGGCGGCGCAAACCTGTCGGCCGCAGCCCTTGATTGCATCCGCCGGATGTTGAAGGGTGAGGAGGTGACACAGGAAACCTCCGGCATGTCCAAGGGGGAATGGCGGGAGTTCATGGGGGTGATTGAGGGGTGACGCGGGACGAGCTAGTTAAAGGGCACCTCTAAAAATTGCCCTGAACCCGGCGCTGCGGTATGATGGGGTGGCA
>JAVLCA010000060.1:0-10686 GCA_031581025.1 Salibaculum sp.
CAAGCCGCGCTGAACCCTGCAGGAGAGAAGAAGGTCGAGCGATTCGGCTGGACCTGCGCGCCAGCTGGTTACGCCTAACGGTTTGTTTGCTGCAAAGCCGCGACCACTTCGGCCAGCGCAGACACCGCAATGGATGGCGCATCTCTCAAAGATGGAACCAGACCAATGGGCCCGCGCAAACGCGTTAGTGCTGACTCATCAACGCCCATGGCGCGCAGCGTGTCCAGCCGCATCTGGTGGGTTCGTTGGCTTCCCAAGCTGCCGATAAACGCGGCCGGGCTGTTTACGGCCGCGCGCAACAGGTCCGGTTCCCACCCATGGTCGTGGAACAACGTCAGAAAGGCCGAAAAGGCGTCAAGCGTGTTCAACTCAGGCACCTGATCGGGCGTTGTCAGATGCACGGGCCTTGAACTGGCCAAATGCCCGATGGCGGCAAGGTCTTCGGGATCAGGCGAAAGGAGATGCAGCTCAAATCCCGTCGCCCTCCCGATTTGGGCGATGGCCCGAAAAACAGCCCCGCGCCCGGCCAGCACCAGGCGATCACGGGGGCTATAGTCAAAGGCTTTGCTCAAGTCTTCGGCAAAAAACTGCAAGCGTACAGGGTGACGCGCCGCCAAATTTTGAGCTGCCGTCAAGATGGCATTCCGGTCCGGCACCGGATCAATCAACACCGTCAACGCCCCGCCGCACGGCAACTTGAGATCGACATAGCGCGAGCCTTCGCCATAGCGAATAAGCGTTTTTGTGCCGCGCTCCAGTGCTGACTGTGCGTGCAGTTGAATGTCGCGGTCGATGCACCCGTTGGACAAATAGCCGGTCATGGCCCCATTGGACTCGACCAAAGCCAGCGACCCGACCTCTCGCGCGGCCCCACCTTCGATGGCCATGGACGTGATCAGCGCGAAAGGACGGCTGGCATTGATGAGCGCGGCCGCCTTTGCGATGATGTCCGAGGCATGCTCGGTGTAGTTCAGATCCTCAGGCGGCAGCGTCTTCATTGACCACTTCGGCAAATGATTTGAAGAACTTAGATGCCAGCTTTTTGGCCGTGCTTTGGATGAGACGGCTACCAAGCTGCGCCAGCTTCCCGCCGATATCCGCCTTGGCGTCATATTTCAGCAGTGTGGTGTGGGCGTCGATGGCTGTCAGCGTGACATCCGCCCCGCCTTTCGCATGGCCCGCCGTGCCGCCGTTGCCTTGACCGGTGAGCGAAAACTCATCAGGCGCACCGGACGTATCAAGCTGCACATTGCCGCTAAAACGCGCCTTCACAGGCCCAACCTTGAGCAGGACTTTGGCTTCCAGTTCTGTGTCAGAATGTTTGATCAGTTCTTCACAGCCCGGGATGCACTGCTTCAGCACCTCGGGATCGTTCAGCGCTTCATAGACACGGTCTTTGGGGGCGTTGATTGTTACTTCGTCAGCGAGTTCCATGCGATATCCTTCTTTAGCAACAGGGAAATTTGAGGGTGGCCAGATGCTCGGCCTGTTTAGGGGTTAGCGCGAGCATGCGACGCAGGTGGATCAGTGATTTTCTGAGTGATTTCATAGGACGTGCTCCAATGCGCCACGTTCAAACGCGGCATAGGCTTCGGGCGTGTCGATATCGGCATAAAACCCCGCAGCGGACAGGTCGTGAAACTGCACCTGTTCGGGGTTTTTGCGGGTGAATGACCTGCAACCGGGGTTGCGAGGATCAGCCAGAAGCCGAGCCCGCAGGGCCGCAGGAACCACGATCGGGTTGCCGCGCTGGTCTGCGTATCGCGGGATCGAGAGTTGGCCGGGCTGTGCGCTATGGGCGTCAAGCAACGCGTGCAGATCGTTTTCGCGCAGCAAAGGCTGATCACTCAATCCAATCAAAAGGTCATGGCCTTCTGGCACCGCGTTCAAACCATAGGCAACAGAGGTGTGTTGACCCAAACTGTAATCGGGGTTGAAAACCGTCTGCACAACACTGCCGTCAAGCGCGGCCTCGATCTGCTGTGCCTCATGGCCGGTGACGACGATCACGGCGCCATTTGTAACCGCGCTGTACACGCGGACCATATGACAGATCATCGGCACGCCATTAACCGGCAGTAACAGCTTGTTGTCTGTGCCCATCCGGCGCGACAGGCCGGCGGCGAGTATGACGGTGCTCAGATTATTCATCCCAGGACTTCACCTTTGCCCGGCGACTCTCGACCAGTTCAGCCAGGATAGACAGGGCGATTTCTTCTGGCGTGACCGCGCCAATGTCGGACCCGGCTGGCGCTTTGACACGGTCTACCGCGGCTTTCTCAACGCCTGCGGCTACAAGCTTTGCTGCGAGGGCTTCGAACTTGCGGTGGCTCCCAACAAAGGCGACGTAGTCCGCCTGCGTATCCAGAGCGGCCTTCAGCGCGTCCAGATCCCCCTGACCTTGTGTCGCGACCACGATGAACCGCTGTGGCCCAACGGCCTGCATTTCGGTTTCGACGTGCCAATGGAAGGTCGGTGCAAGCATGCTTAGCGCTTGCGCGACCGGAGATGCGCCCAAAACCACCAGTTGCGGCAGGGGCAGACACGGCTCGATGAATATATCCACTGTCCCCCGTGAGGGACAGCCGTTGCGGGCGAATTGGGTGCCGTCAATCTGATCACCGGGCGTGACGCCCTTTTCGGCAAGCAGGTCTTCCGGTGCGACCGACACAAGCTGCGGAGCGCCCTCGGCCAGGGCCTGCAAAGTTGCGCGCTTTACCGCGCCTCGGGTACAGCCACCGCCCAGCCAGCCCTGCAGGATGGTGCCATCCGCCGACAGCAGCGCCTTGGCACCCGGCTTGGCCGCCGTCGCGCCCATTGTGCGCACGATGGTGGCAAAGGCAAAGGGCTCTGACCGGTTGCGCAGGTCTTGTGCGACTTCGGCGAGGTCAGAAGAGATGACTTCTGCGGGTGTCATATGCGGGCCAACTCCGTTTCGAGGGCAGCAAGATCGTAAAGGGTGTTTGCGGCACGGAACAGATCGAGATGCGGAAGAGCAGCGGCCATGCCCGCGGCCACAGGTTGGTAATCTGTCCAGCCTTTGAGCGGGTTAAGCCAGATGATCCGGCATCCGCGCTTGCGTAACTTGGCAAGGGCGCTGTCAAGAATCGCCGGATCGCTAGTGTCGTAGCCATCTGACAGGATGACCACCACAGATCGACCGTCAACAAAACGGCGCGCATAAGTTTCTGCGAAGCGTTGCAGGCTTTCGCCGATTTTCGATCCGCCGCCAAAGCCATCTGCCATCAGGGTCATGCGGCCAATGGCGCGCATCGCGTCTTTGTCGCGCAAGGCTTCGGTGATCCGTACAAGGCGGGTGTGAAAAAGGTAGGCATCTGCCGATGTATCGGCCCGCATGAGCCCGGATAGAAACGCCAGAAAGACTTGGGAATACACGCTCATCGAACCGGACACGTCGCAAATCGCCGTGATCTTGCGGCTACGGTCGGGCCTGCGTTTCTTGATCAGGCGCAAAGGTTCGCCACCGGTCGCAAGGCTATGGCGGATGGTTTTTCGGAAATGCAGCCTGTCGCCCCGGCGGGCTGCAACCCGGCGACGGGATCGAGTATCGCGCAACGCCGCGCCCAATCGGCGGGCCACGTCTTCAGCTTCGGCGATGTCCTCGGGGCGCACCAGATCCCGCAAGTCGCGGCGGTTTAGGTTGCGCTGTTTCGTTGCGATCAACTTGCCAGTGCCATCACTGTCCGCTTCGCCGCCATCGGTGTCGGGGGCTGTTGCAGAGCCAGCGGCGCCAAGATCTTCGCCCTGTCCATCGCGGGAGGAATGCACATTATCGTTCGCGCTAGCGGTTTGGTTCGGGATGACTTTTTGTTTTACCCGGCCCATGTCCATCCAGAAGCTGTTGAACAGATCGTCGAACCGCTCTGCCTCGTCCTTGCAGCCGGTGCAAACGGCGCGCAGGGCCTTGCGGCAGTCGTCGGGATGGATCGCGTCGATTTCCGAAATCGCGGCCATGGCCGCATCTGCCTCGGCGACACCCAAACGCAAGCCATTCTCGCGCAGATGCGCGATGAACCCCGCCATGCGCGCGGCAGGCCCGGGATCACGGGCGGTGAATTTCGTGACCCGGCTCATACCGCCTTTCCCGCGATGCGGGCGGCGACATCCGGGGTGATACTCGCCTGATCGCTTTGGGTCTTCAGCAAGGTGGTCAGGGTGGATTGCAAAACCGCCGGATCTTCGGTCAGGTCTGCGATGTCCAGCCCCATCAGAGCTGCCGCAAAATCCAGCATTTCGGCGATGCCCGGTGTCTTTTCCAGATCTTCCTCGCGCAGGCGTTGCACGAAGCCAATGATCTGCTCGCCCAGCCGCTGCTCGATTTCGGGGCAACGCGCCTTGAGGACGGCCAATTCCGTCGCCCGGTCGGGGTATTCGACATAGGTGTATAGACAACGACGGCGCAGCGCGTCCGACAGATCGCGGGTGCCATTCGATGTCAGGATCACGATGGGGTGCGAGGTGGCCTTGATTGTCCCGAGTTCCGGGATGGAAACCTGAAAATCCGACAGGATTTCCAGCAAATAGGCCTCAAACTCTTCATCTGCCCGGTCGATTTCATCAATCAGTAACACCGGGGGTGTTTCTTGCGTGATCGCCGCCAGCAACGGGCGTTCCAAAAGAAAATCACGCGAAAAGATGCGGTCTTCGACGGCTTTGCCGGTCTCTCCGCCTTCGGCTGCCGCGCGGATGCTCAACAATTGCCGCTGGTAGTTCCATTCATAGATCGCCTGCGCCGCGTCTAGGCCTTCATAGCATTGCAACCGGATCAGCCGCGTGTCCTGTGCTTGCGCCAATGTGCGCGCAACTTCGGTCTTGCCGACACCTGCGGCCCCTTCAAGCAGCAAGGGGCGGCCCAGTGACAAGGCCAGTTGCAAAGCAACAGCCAAGTCATCAGAGGCCACATAGCCTTGCCCGGCCAGTGCGGTTTTCAAGTCAGTCCAGCTCATAGGATTCTCTTGAGGGTACGCGTCTCCGCGCACCCTCATTGGCGTTAGTCGTGCAGCCCAAGTTCATTGGCGGTCTTCCAGATCCGCCAATGATCATGCGGCATGTTGGTATGCGTGTTGCCAAAGGCACGGAATGCATCCTGCACAGCGTTGGAGAAACACGGCACACCACCGACATGCGGGCTTTCACCCACGCCCTTGGCACCGATGGGATGATGCGGGCTGGGCGTTACGGTGTAGTCAGTCTCGTAGTTGGGCACCTCCCACGCGGTTGGCAGGAAGAAGTCCATCAACGTCCCGGTTTTGACGTTGCCCATGTCGTCATAGGCAATCTCTTGGCCCAGTGCGACAGCCAACGCCTCGGTCAGGCCGCCATGGACTTGCCCTTCGATGATCATCGGGTTGATCCGCGTGCCACAGTCATCCAGCGCATAGAAGCGGCGGATTTCTGTCACGCCTGTATCCACGTCGATATCCATCACACAGACATAGGCGCCGAATGGGTAGGTCATGTTTGGCGGATCATAGTAGCTGACCGCCTCAAGCCCCGGTTCCATGCCCGGAATGGCCTGATTGTAGGCGGCAAAGGCGATTTCCTTCATCGTCTTGAACTTTTCAGGCGCACCTTTGACGACAAAACGATCGACATCGAATTCAACGTCATCGTCGTGCACCTCAAGCAAATACGCCGCGATCATCTGTGCCTTGGCGCGGATCTTGCGCCCGGCCATGGCCGTGGCAGCCCCAGCCACCGGGGTGGAACGCGATCCATAAGTGCCAAGGCCATATGGCGCGGTGTCCGTATCACCTTCTTCTATGGTGATGCTGTCCGCTGGCAGACCAATTTCTGAGGCGAGGATTTGCGCGAAGGTCGTCGCATGTCCCTGACCCTGAGAAATCGTGCCAAGCCGCGCAATCGCCGAGCCCGTCGGGTGGATACGGATTTCACAGCTGTCGAACATGCCAAGGCCAAGAATATCGCAGTTCTTGACCGGCCCCGCACCGACGATCTCGGTGAAGAACGACAAACCGATGCCCATCAGCTTGCGGGTCTTGCCGGCCTTGAAATCCTCAACACGCTGCGCTTGTTCGGCGCGCAGCCCGTCATAGTCAACGGTCTTAAGCGCCTTGTCCCAAGCGGTGTGATAATCACCCGAGTCGTATTCCCAACCCAAAGCCGCTGTGTAGGGGAATTGCTCTTTTTTGATAAAGTTGATCCGTCGCAGCTCTGCCGCATCCATGTTCAACTTGATCGCCAGAACCTCGATCATGCGTTCGATGAAATAGACCGCCTCGGTCACCCGGAAGGAGCAGCGATAGGATACGCCCCCCGGTGCCTTGTTGGTGTAGACGCCGTCCACCTCTAGGAAAGCTGTGGGGATATCATAAGAGCCGGTGCAGATATTCATGAACCCGGCCGGGAATTTCGTTGGATCGGCACAGGCGTCAAAGCCGCCATGATCCGCTGTCACATGACAGTGCAGACCAGTGATCTTTCCGTCTTTGGTGGCCGAGATCTTGCCCTTCATCCAGTAGTCACGGGCGAAGGCCGTTGTCATCAGGTTGTCCATCCGGTCTTCGATCCACTTGACCGGCTTGCCCGTTACGATAGAGGCCACAACCGAGCAGACATACCCGGGATACGCCCCCACCTTGTTGCCAAAGCCGCCACCAATATCAGGTGAGATGACGCGAATGTTATGCTCTTCCATCCCGGAAATTAGCGCCACGATCGTGCGGATCGCGTGCGGCGCCTGAAAGGTGCCCCAAAGCGTCAGCTTGCCGTTGACTTTATCCATCGAGGCCACGCAGCCGCAGGTTTCCAGTGGGCAAGGATGGGTCCGGTGGTAATACATCTCTTCTTCGGCCACGATCTCGGCGTTCGAGATGACCTCGTCGGTGGTGTGCTTGTCGCCCGCTTCCCATGTGAAGATATGGTTGGCGTGCTTGCGCGAGCCGTGGGCCCCGTCAGGAATAGAGCCATCCTCGGCCACCAGATCCTCGCGCAATACGACGTCTGATTTCAGGGCCTCGAACGGGTTCACCAGAACTGGCAGTTCCTCGTAGTCGACAACGACAGCTTCCATGCCGTCCGAAGCCGCGTAGCGATCTTCGGCCACGACAAAGGCCACCTCTTGGCCTTGAAACAGCACCTTGCCATCGGCCAAAACCATCTGCTTGTCACCGGCCAGTGTCGGCATCCAATGCAGGCCAAGCGGTTCCAGGTCAGCGGCTGTCAGCACGGCCAGAACGCCGGGCACTTCCAGAGCGGCAGATGTGTCAATATTCTTGATTCTGGCGTGCGCATGAGGAGAGCGGACGAAATCGCCAAAGAGCATGCCATCCAGTTTGACATCATCAACGTAGTTGCCCTTGCCATGGGTAAATCGGGCGTCCTCGACCCGCTTGCGCGAGCAGCCCATGCCTTTGAGGTTATCGACGCGTTCGTCGCGAGTGACTTCGTCTTTCATTCCGCCGCCTCCTTGGCTGCATTCATCTCCGCCGCAGCGTGCTGAATGGCTTTGATGATGTTTTGGTAGCCCGTGCAGCGGCAAATATTGCCAGCCATGCCAAACCGGATTTCTTCCTCGGTCGGGTTGGGGTTCTCTTCCAAAAGCTTCGTTGCGCGGGTGATCATTCCCGGTGTGCAGTAGCCACACTGCAGCCCATGATGCTCTTTGAACGCGTTTTGCAACGGGTGCAGGTCGTCGGGGCCACCGATCCCTTCGATCGTCGTGATGTCGGCGCCATCGGCCTGCACCGCGAACATCGTACAGGCTTTCACCGATTTTCCGTCGATCGTGACGCTGCAAGCACCACAATGGGACGTTTCGCAGCCAATATGCGGCCCGGTGATATTCAGCCGCTCGCGCAGCGTGTAGATCAACAATTCGCGTGGCTCGGCAAGAAACTCTTCGACTTTGCCGTTCACAGTAAATTTGACGTGCATCTTGTTGGACATATTATTCCTCCGTTACGCCCGCGACCAAGCGCGTTCGATGGCGCGTCGCAAAATGACGCCGGCCACATGGTTTTTGAAAGCGACAGGGCCCCGGTTGTCTTCGCTGGGGTCAATGTCGCCCAGCATGGCCTGCATCGCTGCCTTGATGGCAGCGTCATCCACGGCCGTCCCGACAAGCGCGGCTTCTGCGTCTGGTGAATGGATCGGAATATCGCTGAGGTTGGTCATCGCGATTGAGGCGCTTGTGCAAACCCCGTTCTCTTTCACGATTTGCACAGCAGCGGCCGCCGTAGCGTAATCCCCGATCTTGCGCTTTTGCTTCTCGTAGGCGTGGCCGCCCTTGGGACGCGGAATGGTCACGCTGGTCAAGACTTCGTCATCTTCCCGCGCAGTCATATACGCTGCTTCGTAAAATTCCCGTGCAAGGATGTCGCGCGCGCCATCCGGCCCAATCACGGACATGGTCGCATCAAGGCACTGCATGAGGCCCGGCATGTCATTGACCGGGTCGCCATTGGCAACATTCCCGCCCATGGTGCCCATATAGCGCACCTGAGGATCGGCAATTTGCAAAGCCGTCTCGCGCAGGATGGGTGCAGCGTCTGCCAGCCCTTCGTGGCTGATCAGGTCCATTTGGGTCACCATGGCCCCAATCTCGATCGTGTCGGCACCAATTTCGATGTCTGACAGCCCTTCGATATCCTGAAGGTCGATCAGATGCGGCACATCGGCCATGCGCAGCTTCATCATGGGGATGAGGCTGTGGCCTCCGGCCATGACGCGAGCGTCATCCCCGTGTTCTTCGAGCAAGGACAGCACGGATGCCATGTCCTTGGGGCGATAATATTCAAACGCCGCTGGAATCATCAGCTATCTCCTCCCTAAAACGAATGCTCTAGCTACGTCAGAGACTGCGGGCGTCGCCATGCGGACACATTAAAATTTCAATGAAACGTTGGGGTTTTGCACGAAATGCGCCCCTATTGGCACGAAATGCGCCGCTTATGGCGCAAGCGCATCCTGTGTCGTCTTAAGCTTGGTGCGGCTTACCAGCGCAGGTGGTATATCATCGCCTTCAAACACGCAGCGGCCCTTATCCTTGACGCGTTCAAACCGGGCCACCCGGCCCGGATTGACCAGATAGCTGCGGTGCGTTTGCAAAAAACCTGCGGGCAAAAGGCATTTGGCAGCTTCACTGATCGACCACGTGCAAAACAACCGCTCTTGCGCCGTGTAGACCTGCGTATAATGCGCGTCCGCGCGGACAAACAGAATGTCCTTTGCGCTCAGGTAGACTTTGCTGCCATCACGCTCGCACAAAACATGCGTGTCGTCTGGAACTTGTTCGGTCGGTGCGGGTTCGGCTGCGTCTTTTGCCGCAGCAGGTTGGCGGGTGGGCCCTTCGGCGGGCAGCAGATAGGTCACACTGACCCAAAGACAGGCTCCGAAGATTACAAAACTGAAAAAGATGACCCCAAGCGCAAGGGTCTCATTGCTCATCAGCGGTCCGAATTCTCCGGTATCTGGCATCGCGACAAACCGGGTGCCCGCCATCGCCAAGAAATGAACAGCAATGACGGCGAAGGCAAAAAACAGCGTTCCCAAAAGAATATTTCGGTTGGTCCGATGGCCATAGGCGACCCAAAACGCCATGATGCACAGGCCAATGGCAACGACAGAGGAGATCACCAGCCCCGGCCAAGTATAGACGGCCCGACACAGCTGAAGCCCGGCCATTCCAATATAATGCATCGCAAGAACACCGCCCCCGACAATCGCACCGGCGCAGGTGATGACCAACGGCGTGCGCTCGGCAAAATGCAAAAGCATCAAGGCGGCCCCGACAATCAGAATGGCGGTCAAGGCCGAGATAAGCGTCACGGCAGCGTCGTAGTAAAACAGAACGGGCATTTGCAGCCCGAGCATGGCGATAAAGTGCATCGCCCAAATCCCGCCCCCTAGGGCCACGGCCGCCAAGGCGACAGACAGCTTTTTTGCCATGACCGCGCGTTGCTGCAGCCCACGGGTCAGCGACAAGCCGGTAAAACCGGCTGCCAACGCCACGATTCCGGCCATGCTTGTCAGAAAAGCGCTGTGCGATGTCTGCAGGTACTCCATGGTATACAGGATGATCAATGTTTGTGCACATTGCAATTCCCAAGTGACGGTCGCATCATCTTGCTGAGCGCGCTGTGATCAGCCGTGTCCCCGACTTCCTTGGTGCGGGCGGTTCACCGGAAGCTGACCGGGATGCGGCACATATATCCAAGCGCCATTCGGCGCCGTCTGCTTGACAGGCAAATCACGCTTAACTTGCCAGTTTTTCCTGCCCCGCGAACGGGCTGAGTCCCAACCAGGTCTGCATGGAACGGATCAGGCCCGAAGATCCCACCAACAGCAGCGCCTCGCGGTCGACAGCATCAGAGACCGACCGCAGGCCCATCCAGATTTCGGTCATCGTGCGTAGATCCACGGTGGCGTAAAGATCGACGTCAAAGCCGGGGTCGATGTGGCACAGGTCAACCGTGCGGTCCGGCTCGACGATCAGCCACCAGTTGCGCTGACGTCAGACAAAATTTTTTAAGTTACTTGCTACATTTAAATGGACTAAGTCTCGGATTTAGCGAGTAATTCAGCGAGACGGCCATGCGAAGTGGAAGTATCGGACATAGTACTCGTCGTATAAGTACTTCAGGTCATCCTCCCAATCGGAAATGGCGTCATCATAGCCACGCGACTGCACCTTCTTGAAATTTT
>JAVLCA010000099.1:0-1602 GCA_031581025.1 Salibaculum sp.
GACGCGGGCACTTCGGCGGCACGGATTGCCGAGATCGTGCGGGCGGTGGGATGACCGACATGATCATGCCGACGCACAGGGTGCGCATCCTGGTGGCGACGCAGCCCGTGGACTTCCGGAAAGGCCATGACGGGCTGGCCGCTCTGGTGCAGTCGGCGCTGAAGGAGGATCCGTTCACCGGCACTGTGTTCGTGTTCCGCGCCAAGCGGGCCGACCGGTTGAAGATCCTGTTCTGGGACGGGACCGGTTTGGTGATGGCCTACAAGCGCCTGGAGGAGACAACGTTCACCTGGCCTACGATCAAGGACGGCCTCATGACGTTGAACCGGGCGCAGTTCGAGGCCCTTTTCTCTGGCCTGGACTGGCGCCGGGTGAAGGCGCTGGAGGCACGCCGGCCGGCTGCGGCAGAATGAATCAGGCGACAGAATTACCGAGCATTTCCAGCCGGTTCGGGGTATGTTCGGGGCATGTCGGCTCTGCCTCATATCGACCTCTCGGCCATTCCCGAGGACCAGCGCGACGCTGTCGCCGCGCTGCTGCGCGAGACGGTCAGCCTGAAAGAGGTCGTCAAGCGTCTCGAGCACCTGGTGGCCGAACTGAACCATGTCGTGCATGGCAAGACGTCCGAGAAGCTCGACGAGGACGACCGGCAATTGGCGTTCGAGGACCTCGAGACGGCAGTCGCCGAAGTCGAGGAGCAGCAGGACAGCCAGACCTCCTCCGATGACGCGCCGCGCCGCAAGTCCTCCTCGGCCAAGCGCAACCGCGGTAATCTTCCCGAGAGCCTGCCCCGGATCGAGCGGGTCGTCGAGCCCGACAGCCTCGTCTGCCCGTGCGGCTGCGGGCAGATGCACAAGATCGGCGAGGACCGCACCGAGCGGCTGGACATCGTGCCTGCGCAGCTGCGTGTGATCGTGACCGTCCGTCCCAAGTATGCCTGCCGCGCCTGCACCGATGGTGTGACACAGGCTCCGGCCCCCGCCGCCCTGATCGAGGGCGGCCTGCCGACCGAGGGCGCCATCGCCCACGTGCTGGTCAGCAAATATGCCGACCACCTGCCGCTATACCGGCAAAGCCAGATGCTCGCCCGGTCGGGTGTCACCATCGACCGCGGCACCCTGGCCGACTGGGTGGGTGTTGCGGGGTTCCACCTGCGGCCCGTCGTCGATCGGCTGGCCGAGCACCTGAAGGCGTCCACCAAGCTGTTCATGGATGAAACGACTGCGCCGGTTCTCGACCCCGGCCGCGGCCGCACCAAGACAGGCTACCTATGGGCGCTGGCGCGTGACGACCGCAGGTGGGGCGGCGCTGACCCGCCCGGCGTGGTGTTCTTTTACGCCCCGGGTCGGGGCGGGCAGAACGCCGAAACCTTTCTGACGGGCTTCGACGGGATCCTACAACTGGACGGGTATACGGGCTACAATCGCCTCACACGCCCCTCCCGCAAGGGCGGCAACCCGATCCGCGTGGCCCATTGCTGGGCGCACGCCCGCCGCAAGCTGAAGGAGGTCTTCGACCGCGACGGCTCCGAGATCGCCGCCGAGGGTCTGCGCCGCATCGCCGAGCTCTACAAGGTCGAAGCCGACATCCGCGGCGTCGACC
>JAVLCA010000061.1:0-10120 GCA_031581025.1 Salibaculum sp.
CGGGGTGGACCACAGCGTCCACCCCCCTGCAATTCAGAGGCCGACGTGGGGGCGCGCTGCCGCCGCCGCGGTCTCGTTCAAAAGGTCGGTGAGCGACGCCCGCAACCGGGCCTGATCATCCACGGACCGGCGCGCCGGGGCCTCGGACCAGCGCCGGAACACGTAGCGCCCGCGGCCGAAGGGGCGGGGCAGGGCCATGCTGTCCCAGCTGTCCAGTTCGCGCTGGCGGCTGTGCGCAAAGGCGTAAGTATAGACCGGGCAGCCCATCGCACGGGCCCAGTCCAGCGGCGCATCCTTGAGGGCAAAGGCCGGGCCGTTCGGCCCGTCGCCGGTGATGCCGGCGCTGACACCCGCCCGGGTCTGACGCAGAACCGCGCGCGCGGCCCGCAGGTTCGATCTGCGCCTGTCGATCTGCATCGACCGCTGACCGAAGTGGCGATAAAGTGCCCCGGCCGCGCGCCCGATCGGCGACGCATCATGGATGCTGATCAGCGGCCCACCCGCGCCCGGCCAGTGCGCGGGGACCATCAGAAGGTGCTGGTGCCAGACCACCAGAAGGACCGGACCGTGCGCCAGGTCCTGTTGCAGCGCTGCGACCCCCTCGCCGTGCCAGCGCGTGGTGAGGTTGACCGCACGCAGGTAAAGGCCGATGACAAGCGCGGGGAGCCGCGCCGCGAAGGCGGATTGCTCGATGCGGCGGCGCAGACGCTTCATGGGCGTGATCTCCGATGCAGGCTGCGGCCTACATGCGATAATTTCACGCCCGAAGACAAGCCACCCCCTTGATCCCGGAGGCGGCTCGGGATAACCCGACGTCCGATGATCTAGGGGTATAGCTCAGTTGGTAGAGCGACGGTCTCCAAAACCGTAGGTCGCGGGTTCGAGCCCTGCTGCCCCTGCCACCACCATCACGCAACCAATGGCCGCCACAAACCCGCGCGTCCGGGTTGAAACGCGGCCCCGGTCCGCGTATCTCGACGGGGTTCGGAAAAGAGGACATTCCATGGCACGCACCAATCCTGTCCAGTTCATGCAGCAGGTCCGCGCAGAGGTTTCAAAGGTCGTCTGGCCGACCCGCCGCGAGGTCGTCATGACAACGATCATGGTCTTCCTGCTGGCGGCCTTCATGGCCGCTTTCTTCTCGATCATCGATCTGTTCATCCGGATGGGGCTGGCGGGCGTGCTTAACGCCTTCGGGTGAGCGCCCCCGGAAAGCCGGGATACCCCCTTGAATTCAGGGGCGCATGGCGGTATTGCCAGCGAACTTTCCGGACGGGCGTGCGGCGAATCGCGTTGCGCGCCGCTTTTCTTTTTTAGAAAGCGCGCGTCAAGCGTTTGGAACAATTGGAAATTTTTGGCTTTCGGGCCGCGGACGACGGGGTGTCGAACAACATGGCGAAACGTTGGTATTCGGTGAGCGTTCTCTCGAACTTCGAGAAAAAGATCGCCGAGCAGATCCGCACCAAGGTTGCCGAAAAGGGCCTGGAGGATCAGATCGACGAGGTTCTGGTCCCCACAGAAGAGGTGATCGAGGTCCGCCGAGGCAAGAAAGTCACGGCCGAGCGGCGCTTCATGCCGGGCTACGTGCTGGTGCACATGGAAATGTCGGACGAGGGGTATCACCTCATCAACGGCATCAACCGCGTCACCGGCTTTCTCGGGCCGCAGGGGCGGCCGATGCCGATGCGCGATGCCGAGGTCCAGTCTATCCTGGGCCGCGTCGCCGAGGGCGAGGAGGCCCCGCGCACGCTGATCTCGTTCGAGATCGGCGAGAAGGTCAAGGTCAACGATGGCCCGTTCGAGGATTTTGACGGCATGATCGAGGCCGTGGACGACGACAACCAGCGCCTGAAGGTGGCGGTGTCGATCTTCGGCCGGGAAACCCCGGTCGAACTGGAATTCACGCAGGTCACCAAGCAGGTCTGAGTGAAGCAATCGTGGGAGCCGCGGCGCGCGCGCGTGTCCGGGCTGACCACGACGACGCAGACGGGGCGGGACGCGTTTCGCCCCCAGTTGGAGCAAAAGGAGAGGCCAGATGGCCAAGAAACTCGCCGGCAAGATGAAGCTGCAGATCCCTGCAGGTCAGGCCAACCCGTCGCCGCCCGTGGGCCCCGCCCTCGGCCAGCGCGGTATCAACATCATGGAGTTCTGCAAGGCGTTCAACGCCAAGACGCAGGAGATGGAGCAGGGCGCGCCGTGCCCCACCGAAATCACCTACTATCAGGACAAGTCCTTCACGCTGGAGATCAAGACGCCGCCTGCGGCCTATTATCTCAAGAAGGCGGCGAACCTGAAGTCCGGGGCGACCACCCCGTCGCGCCAGACCGTGGGCACTGTCACCAAGAAGCAGGTGCAGGAAATTGCCGAGGCCAAGATGCAAGACCTCAGCGCCAACGACATGGAAAGCGCCATGAAAATCATTCTTGGCTCGGCCAAGTCCATGGGCATCGAGGTGAAATAAGATGGCAAAGCTTGGAAAACGCGCCCGCGCCGCGCGTGCGGTTGTCAAGGGCAAGGAAAACGTCTCGGTCACCGAGGCCGTGTCGTTGATCAAGGACAACGCAAAGGCGAAATTTGACGAGACCGTCGAGGTCGCCGTATGTCTCGGGGTGGATCCCCGCCACGCCGACCAGATGGTGCGCGGCAAGGTCAATCTGCCCAACGGCACCGGCAAGACCGTCCGCGTGGCCGTCTTCGCCCGCGGCGACAAGGCCGAGGAGGCCAAGGCCGCCGGGGCCGACATCGTCGGCGCCGAGGACCTGATGGAGACAATCCAGGGCGGCACGATCGAGTTCGATCGCTGCATCGCGACACCTGACATGATGCCCGTCGTCGGCCGTCTGGGCAAGATCCTGGGCCCGCGGAACCTGATGCCGAACCCCAAGATCGGCACCGTGACCATGGACGTCAAGGAGGCCGTCGAGGCCGCCAAGGGCGGCGAGGTCCAGTTCAAGGTCGAGAAGGCGGGCGTCGTCCATGCCGGCATCGGCAAGGCGAGCTTCGACGCCAAGCAGCTAGAAGAGAACCTTCTGGCCTTCGTGGATGCGGTGCAGAAGGCCAAGCCGGCCGGCGCCAAGGGGTCCTACATGAAGAAGATCGCGCTGAGCTCGACCATGGGCCCCGGCGTGACCGTTGCGGTGGACAGTGCCACCGGCAACGCCTGAGAGATTCCGCGCCCCTTGGGGGTGCTGAATGGCGGGGCCGGACCATCGGCCCCGTCCTGTCCGAGACGGAGGGTTGGATTTCGGTCCGGTAATTCCTTCCCGAGATGGGGAACGAGACGAGATTTCCGTTTGGGTCGGCTTCGACCCTCGGGCGATCAAGGCCTCGGGACCCTCACGGACCCGAACGGTGGTGAAAGCCGCCAAACTTGAGCCGGGGAGCAATCCCCATACTTGGAGTGAAACTGTGGATAGAGCCCAGAAAGAGAAAGTGGTCGATGAACTCGGCCAGATCTTCGAAAGCTCTGGCGTCGTGGTGGTTGCCCACTACGAGGGCCTGACAGTTGCCGAAATGCAGGACCTGCGCGCCCGTATGCGCGACGCGGGCGGGTCCGTGCGCGTTGCCAAGAACAGGCTCGCCAAGATCGCCCTCGAGGGGAAGCCGTGCGAAAGCATTGCGAACCTGATGACGGGCATGACCGTGCTTTCCTATTCCGAAGACCCCGTGGCTGCGGCCAAGGTGGTTCAGGACTACGCCAAGGACAACAGCAAACTTGTTGTCCTCGGCGGTGCGATGGGAGAGACGGTCCTGGACGCCGCCGGTGTCGAACGTGTGGCCAAGATGCCGTCCCGCGAGGAGCTTATCGCCTCCATCGCCGGTTGCATCGTGGCGCCTGCGTCGAACATCGCCGGGGCCTTTGGCGCACCTGCTTCGAACATCGCGGGCATTCTCTCGACCATCGAAGAGAAAGCTGCCTGAGCAACTGAACTGCCCTCGTGGGGCCAAGACCCCGACGTTGGAACACACCTGACTAGAACGGAAACAGTAAAATGGCTGATCTGAAGAAACTTGCTGAAGAGATCGTGGGTCTGACCCTTCTCGAGGCCCAGGAACTGAAAGAAATCCTCAAGGACGAATACGGCATCGAGCCCGCTTCGGGCGGCGCCGTCATGATGGCCGGCCCCGCCGACGGCGGCGGCGGGGCCGCCGAAGAGGAGCAGACCGAATTCGACGTCGTCCTCAAGAGTGCTGGGGCCTCCAAGATCAACGTGATCAAGGAAGTCCGCGGGGTCACCGGCCTCGGCCTGAAAGAGGCCAAGGAACTGGTCGAGAGCGGCGGCAAGATCAAGGAAGGCGTCGACAAGGCCGAAGCCGAAGAAATCAAGGGCAAGCTGGAAGACGCCGGCGCCGAGATCGAGGTGGCCTGAGGCACGCCCTTTGGGGGCGGGTCGGGGGTGCAGACCCCCGCCCGGCCGCGACAACACTGGCTGGACCAGTTGAAAAACGGGTCCAGCCGAACCCGTCTTAAAGGCCGCATTCGCGGATGCAGCCTTTTGGATCGGTTCAACGGTCGGGAGGCACCCGGTGGGACGGGGGCCAGGAATTGACCGAAACGATCCGCTCTCACGCGGGGTCCGCGCCGCCGCCCCACGGCCCGGACCACCAGCAGAGACTGAAAGGTGACAAAGCATATGGCGACCACGTTCCTCGGCCAGAAACGCTTGCGCAAGTATTACGGCAAAATCCGTGAAGTTCTTGAAATGCCGAACCTCATCCAGGTTCAGAAATCCAGCTACGACCTGTTCCTCGATTCCGGCGAGGGCCCCGAGCCGCTCGATGGCGAGGGCATCAAGGGTGTCTTTCAATCGGTGTTCCCGATCAAGGATTTCAACGAGAATTCGGTCCTCGAATTCGTCCGCTATGACCTGGAAAAGCCCAAGTATGACGTCGAGGAATGCCAGCAGCGCGACATGACCTATGCCGCGCCGCTCAAGGTGACGCTGCGCCTGATCGTCTTCGACGCCGACGAGGACACCGGTGCCAAGTCGGTCAAGGACATAAAGGAACAGGATGTGTTCATGGGCGACATGCCCCTGATGACCGAGAACGGAACCTTCATCGTCAACGGCACCGAGCGGGTCATCGTTTCTCAGATGCACCGTTCGCCCGGCGTTTTCTTTGACCATGACAAGGGCAAGACGCACAGTTCGGGCAAGCTGCTCTTTGCCTGCCGGATCATTCCCTATCGCGGGTCCTGGCTCGATTTCGAGTTCGACGCCAAGGATCTTGTCTATGCGCGCATAGACCGCCGCCGCAAGCTGCCGGTGACGACCCTGCTCTATGCGCTGGGGCTCGACCAGGAAAGCATCATGGATGCCTATTACGACACGGTCGACTATGCCTTCGACAAGAAAAAGCAGGCCTGGAAGACCAAGTTCTTCCCCGAGCGCGTGCGCGGCACCCGTCCGACGCACGACCTTGTCGATGCCCAGACCGGTGAAGTGATCGCCGAGGCCAGCAAGAAGATCACGCCCCGCGCGGTCAAGAAGCTGATCGACGAGGGTGCCGTCACGGACCTGCTGGTGCCCTTCGAAACCATCGTCGGCAAGTTCGTCGCCAAGGACATCATCAACGAGGAAACCGGCGCCATCTACGTCGAGGCCGGCGACGAGCTGACCCTCGAGATGGACAAGGACGGCGAGATCATCGGCGGCACCGTCAAGGATCTGCTGGATGCCGGCGTCACCTCGATCCCGGTGCTGGACATCGACAACATCAACGTCGGTCCGTACATGCGCAACACCATGGCGCAGGACAAGAACATGGACCGCGAGAGCGCGCTCATGGACATCTACCGCGTCATGCGCCCGGGCGAGCCGCCCACCGTTGATGCCGCCAGCGCGCTGTTCGACACGCTGTTCTTCGACAGCGAACGTTACGACCTGTCCGCCGTGGGCCGCGTCAAGATGAACATGCGCCTGAACCTGGATGCCGAGGACACCCAGCGCACCCTGCGCCGCGAGGATATCGTGGCCTGCATCAAGGCGCTGGTGGACCTGCGCGACGGCCGCGGCGACATCGACGACATCGACCACCTTGGCAACCGCCGGGTACGCTCGGTCGGCGAACTGATGGAGAACCAGTACCGCGTCGGCCTGCTGCGCATGGAACGCGCCATCAAGGAGCGCATGTCCAGCGTCGAGATCGACACGGTGATGCCGCAGGACCTGATCAATGCCAAGCCTGCCGCCGCTGCGGTGCGCGAATTCTTCGGGTCCTCGCAGCTGTCACAGTTCATGGACCAGACCAACCCGCTGTCGGAAGTGACGCACAAGCGCCGCCTCTCGGCGCTCGGGCCCGGCGGCCTGACCCGTGAACGGGCCGGCTTCGAGGTGCGCGACGTGCATCCGACCCACTATGGCCGCATGTGCCCGATCGAGACGCCGGAAGGGCCGAACATCGGTCTGATCAACTCGCTGGCCACCTATGCGCGCGTGAACAAGTACGGCTTCATCGAGACCCCTTACCGCGTCGTCCAGGACGGCCAGGTCTCGGACGAGGTGCACTACATGTCCGCCACCGAGGAGATGCGCCATACGGTCGCTCAGGCCAATGCCAACCTCGGTTCGGACATGAAGTTCGTCAACGACCTGGTCTCGACCCGGCAGAACGGGGAATACACCCTGGCCCCGAACGAGAACGTGGACCTGATCGACGTCAGCCCCAAGCAGCTGGTCTCGGTCGCGGCCTCGCTGATCCCGTTCCTGGAAAACGACGACGCCAACCGCGCGCTGATGGGCTCGAACATGCAGCGTCAGGCGGTGCCGACGCTGCGGTCCGAGGCGCCGTTGGTTGGCACCGGGATCGAGGGGAAGGTCGCCATCGATTCGGGCGCGGCGATCCAGGCCCGGCGGGCCGGGATCATCGACCAGGTCGACGCCCAGCGGATCGTGATCCGCGCCACCGAGGATCTCGAGGTCGGCGACCCCGGCGTCGACATCTACCGGATGCGCAAGTTCCAGCGGTCGAACCAGAACACCTGCATCAACCAGCGTCCGCTGGTGAAGGTGGGTGACATGGTCGGCAAGGGCGAAGTGATCGCCGATGGCCCATCGACGGACATCGGCGAGCTGGCCCTGGGCAAGAACGTGGTAACTGCATTCATGCCCTGGAACGGCTACAACTACGAGGACTCGATCCTGATCTCGGAACGCATCGTCAAGGACGACGTGTTCACCAGTGTCCACATCGACGAGTTCGAGGTCGCTGCCCGCGACACCAAGCTCGGCCCGGAAGAGATCACCCGCGACATCCCCAACGTCGGCGAGGAAGCTCTGCGCAACCTCGACGAGGCGGGCATCGTCTACATTGGTGCCGAGGTGGGGCCGGGCGATATCCTGGTGGGCAAGATCACCCCCAAGGGCGAAAGCCCGATGACACCGGAAGAAAAGCTCTTGCGGGCGATCTTCGGCGAAAAGGCGAGCGACGTGCGCGACACCTCGCTGCGCCTGCCGCCGGGGGACTACGGCACGATCCTCGAGGTGCGCGTCTTCAACCGCCACGGCGTTGAAAAGGATGAACGCGCGCTGCAGATTGAGCGCGAAGAGGTCGAGCGGCTGGGCCGTGATCGCGACGACGAGATGGCGATCCTGGATCGCAACATCTATGCGCGGCTGAACTCGATGCTGGTCGGCAAGACCGTTGCCAAGGGCCCCCGGGGCATCAGCGCGGGCACCGAGATCACGCCCGATCTTCTCGAGGAATTGCCGCGCAGCCAGTGGTGGCAGCTGGCCCTCAAGGAGGAGGAAGACGCTCAGGTCGTCGAGGCGCTCAACGAACAGTACGAGGCGCAGAAGCGCCAGCTGGACGCCCGTTTCGAGGACAAGGTCGAGAAGGTCCGCCGCGGCGACGACCTGCCGCCCGGCGTGATGAAGATGGTCAAGGTCTTCGTGGCCGTGAAGCGCAAGCTTCAGCCCGGCGACAAGATGGCCGGTCGTCACGGCAACAAGGGCGTCATCTCCAAGGTGGTCCCGGTCGAGGACATGCCGTTCCTGCAGGACGGGACCCCGGTCGATTTCGTGCTCAACCCGCTGGGCGTGCCCAGCCGGATGAACGTCGGCCAGATCCTCGAAACCCACATGGGCTGGGCAGCCCGCGGCCTGGGCAACCAGATCGAGGACGCCCTGGGCGAATACCGGCGGTCGGGCGACCTGACCCCGGTGCAGGACGCCATGAAGATCGCCTATGGCGAGGAGGTCTACGATGAGGGCATCGCCGGCATGTCGGACAAGCAACTTCTCGAGGCGGCCGGCAATGTCACGAACGGGGTGCCGATCGCCACGCCGGTCTTCGACGGGGCGAAGGAGGATGATGTCAACGACTCGCTGCGCCGCGCAGGGTTCGACGAATCCGGGCAGTCGCTCCTTTATGACGGCCGCACGGGCGAGCAGTTCAGCCGCCCTGTGACGGTCGGCATCAAGTATCTGCTCAAGCTTCACCACCTTGTCGACGACAAGATCCACGCCCGCTCGACAGGCCCCTACAGCCTGGTCACCCAGCAACCTCTGGGCGGCAAGGCGCAGTTCGGCGGCCAGCGCTTCGGCGAGATGGAGGTCTGGGCGCTGGAAGCCTACGGTGCCGCCTACACCCTGCAGGAGATGCTGACCGTGAAGTCCGACGACGTGGCAGGTCGCACCAAGGTCTACGAGTCGATCGTCAAGGGCGAGGACAACTTCGAGGCCGGTGTGCCCGAGAGCTTCAACGTGCTCGTGAAGGAAGTCCGCGGCCTCGGCCTCAACATGGAACTCCTGGACTCGGAGGAGGACGACTGAGGGTTTTCGACGAAAATCCCTGCGGCACGGTTTTTAGTCAAAAACCGTGCCCGCGCTCCCCTTCCAGCCCGTATTTCGAGGGAAAGACATGAACCAGGAACTGACCAACAACCCGTTCAATCCGAACGCCCCGGCCAAGATCTTTGACGAGATCAAGGTCTCTCTTGCCTCGCCCGAGCGGATCCTCTCGTGGTCCTTCGGCGAGATCAAGAAGCCCGAAACCATCAACTACCGCACCTTCAAGCCCGAGCGTGACGGGCTGTTCTGCGCGCGTATCTTCGGCCCGATCAAGGACTACGAATGCCTGTGCGGCAAGTACAAGCGCATGAAGTATCGCGGCGTCGTCTGTGAGAAGTGCGGCGTCGAGGTGACGCTTCAGAAGGTCCGGCGCGAGCGCATGGGCCACATCGAACTGGCTGCGCCCGTCGCTCATATCTGGTTCCTCAAGTCGCTGCCCAGCCGCATCGGCCTGATGCTGGACATGACCCTGCGCGACCTGGAGCGTGTCCTCTACTTCGAGAACTACGTGGTGATCGAACCCGGCCTGACCGACTTGAAATACGGCGCGCTGATGACCGAGGAGGAATTCCTCGACGCGCAGGACCAGTACGGCATGGACGCCTTCACCGCCAACATCGGGGCCGAGGCGATCCGCGAGATGCTGGCCCAGATCGACCTGGAGGCCGAGGCCGAGCAGCTGCGCGAGGACCTCAAGGAGGCCACGGGCGAGTTGAAGCCCAAGAAGATCATCAAGCGCCTGAAGGTCGTGGAGAGCTTCATCGAGAGCGGCAATCGTCCGGAATGGATGATCATGACCGTGGTGCCGGTGATCCCGCCGGAACTGCGCCCGCTGGTCCCGCTGGACGGGGGGCGGTTCGCGACGTCTGACCTGAACGACCTGTATCGCCGGGTGATCAACCGTAACAACCGCCTCAAGCGACTGATCGAGCTGCGCGCGCCCGACATCATCGTGCGCAACGAAAAGCGGATGCTGCAGGAATCTGTCGATGCGCTGTTCGACAACGGCCGCCGCGGCCGCGTCATCACCGGGGCCAACAAGCGCCCGCTGAAATCGCTGTCGGACATGCTCAAGGGCAAGCAGGGTCGCTTCCGCCAGAACCTTCTGGGCAAGCGGGTCGATTTCTCGGGCCGGTCGGTCATCGTGACCGGGCCGGAACTGAAGCTGCACCAGTGCGGGTTGCCCAAGAAGATGGCGCTTGAACTGTTCAAGCCGTTCATCTATTCGCGGCTTGAAGCAAAGGGGCTGTCGAGCACCGTCAAGCAGGCCAAGAAGCTGGTCGAGAAGGAACGCCCCGAGGTCTGGGACATCCTCGACGAGGTGATCC
>JAVLCA010000017.1:0-49729 GCA_031581025.1 Salibaculum sp.
GCTTAGTTGGATATTACGTCCTCGTTGTTGCTGCCATAAGCCTCAGTACCTACCTCACCTATCAGGGTTTCGTAAGGTCGGTGCCAACGCTCGCGGTTCCAATAGCTGCAGTGGTTGGAATTGTCTTGTTTGTAGTTGATGTATCGATACAGAGATACCGTGAAGCAGAAAAGAGTATAGCTTTACCTTTATTGGTGTTTATTCTACCGGCACTTATAAGTGGCGCAAGCAACTTCAATACAGTCTACACCGCATTCATGCAAGGAGATGTCTCGCGCGAGACACTGACTGAACAGTATGCAGTATTTCGGGATGATTTGGTTGCTACCGAAGCTGCACTCGCCGATGATCCGTCGATTTCGAAAAACTTAGAAGACCGGGATGAAATTGAATCCCTCCTGCAGAACCTGTGGTCTCAATGTACTGATCCGGGACGTCCGGGCTGCGGGCAGAGGGCTAGAAGTCTTATTCAACAAATTAATACTCGTCTCGAGCGGCCAGTTACAGACTTGGCATTCCCCGGCGCTGGGGCAACTCCGGAAGAAATTCGTCCAGTTTTTCAGAACTTTTCCTCTCTTGTGTATGAAAATAAGGATAGCGAGGCAAGCTCTGAGTCGTATGTCGAATATAATAGCATAGCAAAATACGTGAACGAGTCGCTGGCCCGCTTCCAGGATATTGACTTTGATGTAAATATAGATGAGGCACAGGCTTTGCTCTCGGAAATGGCCGAGATTTCAAAAGAGGTTGAGCGTCGTGCGAATGTACTGCTGCCGCAGAGTGAGCAGCGTGTTCATGCTGAGATTGATCCTGAAGCCGGCCGACTTGGCGAAATCATCTATACAATCAAGAACGGGCTGTTTGCTGTACCGAATCTGTCAGCAACTGTTTTTGCAGTATTTATCGCGCTGTTTGTTGACTATATGCCCATAATTGTGGCGTTTCTCGTTAATTATAAGGCCATCCGGCCCGAGCTCGACGACGTCGAAGATCCGTATCTGGATATATAGGAGTTATAAATGGTGGGTGAAAGCGGCGATAAATATGATATTGATACAGAGGAAAGTGGTCCGGGCGAACAAAACCAGCCATTTCGAAGCAAAGAGGCGCTACCCGACAAGAAGCCGACTAATGCAACGAGGATGCGTCGCCGTAGGGAGCAACGTCCGGACAGTGCCGAAGCGTTTCAGACTAAAGACGCTTCACGACCAAGTAACGATTTCGGAGACACGTTTAGTGTAGATGTTGCCGAAAAGGCACGTGGTAACTTTCTGATTACAATAGGTTATCCCGGCTCAGGTAAGTCTACCTTCCATTCACACTTGTACCGCATGTGTGAGGAGATCCACCATGTAGATCCGCTACATGCGTCCGGTCAACCGCCCAACAGCGTCGATCCGGTCATGGAGAGTCGTCTCAATGCTTGGCGGCGAAAGTATCACATGCGAGAGCAGGTGGACGCTACCGAGATGGGTGAAGCTAATATTTACGAGGTTGCATTTCGGGTCACGCCAAGGACCCGACCCTCTTTACCACTTGATCTTCGTGTAATCGAAGTAAGCGGCGAAGACCTTCGAAAGCTTGACAACTCAACTACAGGTGAAAGCACCGCTGAAATGCCCCAAGCCATCGGGACACTTCTCAGTGATAAAATGCTTAATGAACGAAATATCATAGTGGCATTCATGGTCGATCCTGATCCTGATGCGGATCCGATTGAGTTTCTTGTGGATGGTCTACTCAGCTATATGAAAGTTCATGGCCCTAAGCGGCTTAGAAAAACCAAATTTTGTATTATCATCCCAAAGCCACTACAGATACTTGAGGCGCTGACTGAGTATAAAGAGCAATATCCGGACATTTGGGCGCGATATTCGAAAAAGCCAACTTTGGAGGCGTATAAGGCAGCAAAGGACGTCAATGGAAACCTTGCATCTTTTTACCTCTCGGTGTTTAAAAAGAACCTTGTACAGAGACTGAAGACAGTCGCTCCGAAAGGTGGCATTATGCGCTCTCAGCTTTACTTGGGCGAGATCGAACAGCAATTTGAAGAGGACGAGGGGCAAGAGCGCCCTGTTGATGTATTGACTACCGTCAGTTACAGAGACGCCGCTGAAATCTTCAGTTTTGTATACGAAGGCTTTATATCCAAAAAGCTGAAGCCTGGAGCATTGGACAAGCTGAGAGGTCGGTAATGCGTATTCACGGCCTCGCATGCTTCGAAACGTCGAATGGACTACAAGCCTCTGGCTCAGGACGGCTCAAGTTCGCAGATAAACACACGGGGCTTTTTGAGTTTCGAACTCCGAAGCTGGGTGGAAGCGAGTATCTCTCGACAAATGTCCCTACATTTTTCATACGGAAATTTTACTATAGGGGAATTCTTGCGCACCTGGTTGGTGTTGTCAAAAAAACGAGGGATAAGTTTGGCAGGGCGGGATTTTGGGGCATCGGCGCCATGGTCGATGATGACCAGCCGCTAGAATCAGATCTTGTGAACTCGATATTTGAACTCTCAGACCGTGCATATACTTCATCCGCGCAAGAACGTCAGGAGATATACTCCGAACTACTAGCTGAGAATGGAGATTTTCCCCCAGGAGATCTTGCAGAGTATGAGGAGCGTGAAGTCCTCCTTTTTTCGATTGAAGAGGGGATTTTGTCGGACAAAATACTTAGCCGATCGAAACATCTTATGGAGATTGAGCCGAGCTACTATTCTACGGTGATCGTTCAACTTGGGAAGGCTGCCAGCCACACACATGTCGAACTTAGCGAGGAGCAATTTAAGCACGTTTCCGATCAGCTTGCGAGTGAGGCAGAGCAGATACAATCACATGTCGATTTGGAAAATATTGATCCCCATATCAGGCGATTCATGGAACGTACCGATAAATTAGGAGTACCGAGGCCTGACTGGGTTGACGCCGACTTCGAAAGTTATTTGATCGGACTTATAAGATACGTCAATTCTTCAGTCGCGCAGAAGAAGCGCTAGGTTCTACGCGGTACCGAAATTTGGCGGCTGGCAGTCTGCGCTCCCGCCGTTCGTCGCGGGTAACCAAAAAGTTAAGAAGTAATTGACGAAAAATTCCCATATTCCAGTCCTCAGGCGGTATCAAGTGAACGTTTTTATCTGTGTTGTATCGCTGAAAAGTTTATGGTCCTTTAAAAGATATACCTTGAACGTAAGCTCCCGATTTGAACCACCTGCATCTGAGCGCACGTTCCGTGCCAGGGCATGTCGTTACTGACGTCAGTAACGGCGTCGTATGCGACAGAGAGGCTCATGCGGAACGGTGTGGTGCGAGGCGTGGAGCGTCTTCGGCGATGGCCGGACGCGCTCAAGCTGGAGATCCTCGGCGAGGTTGGCCGGAATGGCTGGACGGTTGCGGATGTTGCGCGGCGGCACGCCATCTCCCGCCAGCAGATCTACCAGTGGCGCCAGCAGCTGAAGCGGAAGGACCTCTGGCCTGTGGAGGCCGCGCCGATGTTCCTCGAGGTGCCGTCCCCCGATGATCGCTCGGCGTCATGGGCCCCGTCCGTTGACGATGGTGCGGTCACCCCCGAGGTCCGGATCGTTCTGCGCTCCGGCCGTGAGATGCATTGCGGCGCCGACCTCGACGACGCGGCGCTGCGGCGCCTGGTCCATGTCCTGGAGACGGCATGATCGGGCCGGGCACGGGTGTTCGCGTCTACCTGGCCTGCGGGGTCACCGACATGCGCAAGGGCATCGCGGGGCTCTCGACCATCGCGCAGGATGTCCTGCGGCAGAAACCGGCGGGCGGTGCGGTCTTCGTGTTCCGCGGCCGCAAGGGCGACCGGATCAAGGTGCTTTACTGCGATGGTGGGCCATTGGAACGGTCGCCAAGGTTGCGCCATTGCTCCGAGTGACATTGGCGGCGCGACGACCTTCACCGGCTTCTTCTCCAGCATACGCCAGAGCTTGTCGTCGCCGGGGCGGCGGCACCCCCGTGCGCTACTCTGCGCCATCGCGCCAAGGTAGAGCAGCCGGCGCAGATATCGCTTGACAGTCTTGGAGATCCGGCCTAATCTAACGCACCCCGCCGCTAGAATGCGGCTGCGGGGTCTGCCCGAGTCAGGCGGCGTAGTCGCTTGCCGACCGAAAGTGGTCGACCTCGGGCGTCGTGGCGGCGATCGCGCTCGCTGTCACTGCGCCGATCCCCGGGATCGTCGCCAGGCGCCGGGCGAGCGGGCTTTATGGGCGACCTCGACCCGCAAGCGTACCCTGCCGACATTCTTGACCGCATCCATGGCCACAAGATCAAGCGCCTGCACGAGCTGCTGACGTGGCACTGGAGGCCTGTGTCGGCACCGGAGCGACCCAAGCCGCCTGAATTTGCAAGGCGGTTCGAAACGGGCGGTTACGAGACACGGGATGTGATCTTCAAACGGTTGCAGAAGAACAAAGTTGACATTGCCGAAAATCCGCAGAGTCGGCTTCGAACAGAGCCAAGCGTCCTGACGGCGCCATGGCACCGCCACCGGTATCTTGTAACAGGCCGAGCGTGGGCCTTGGGTCTATGTCCTCAAAACTTGCACCGAGGATTTTCATCGCCGCAGTCCAGAGCCCGGGGGTTTCCGGTGTGCAGGAAACGGAACGGTAGGGTAACTTTCACCTTCAACTCGCCATCTTGAACGACCGGCTCGGAGATGAGACCCAGGATATTGGTTGATCCTCGAACGGCGACCGGCATGAACGATACCACCATGTCGGCCAGGGCCTGACGGGTGGCTAGAGGATCCCTGTCCTTCACTGCCACGGAAATCTCGGCCGCGCCTGAGACGAATTTGATTGCATCGGCTCCTTCCCCGAACCCCGCAGAGATCAGGCCTTTGCTCAAGGTGTCGAGTACGGCCCCCGTCACCCCGTCGGCTTGCGCCGTCAATGTCGTATCGTCCGCAGCAACCGCAAGGATGTGGCGATCGCTGGTCCAGGACCCGAGGTTCAGAGGAATGCCGTTGAAACTGGTTCGATCATGGACAAGGTATCCGGAATGCACATCACCCCAGGTTAGGAAATACTGGCGACTACCGCCGCGGTGAAACCTCTCTCCGTCGACAGTCAGGGCCGCGTTGCGCGGCCCATTGTTGCCGGTGGGTGACATCCCCGCTTCGCGGAGGAACCCCCCGCCCTCGCGAGCATAGCGCGCCTTGACATCCCGCCACTCAGCAAGATCGTGGTGAGGTCCGAAAATGCGCCGAATTTCAGCTTCGTAATCGGCCCGCGTCGGGAATCGATCCGCTGAAATATTGAAGACGTCTGCCATCGCGAGAGCGGGAAGACAGATGAGAAGAAGCGACATATATGTGGTGCGCATGATATTATCCTTCGGATCAGGACGCGTTGTGAAGATGAAACTTTTGTATTGACGCCGTCAAGTCGCCTCGGAATTTTTCTCAAAGGCGGGATCGGCGCACCACTGCTGTGGATAGTGTCGCATGGCGTGGTGATGCGGTCGGGAAGGGCATCCATGCCACCACTAACAGGTGGGACACCGCCGCGGAGCGAAGCACCTCGTAGTGATTTCCAAGTGACAGGATTTGGGCTCCACGATACCTTCCAACTGATGAACAAAGCCGCCTGGACGAACGAGGAAAACGACGCGGTTGTCGCCGCCTGGTTCGCCATGCTCATCGACGACTTGGCCGGGAGGCACGTGAACAAGGCCGAACAGAACCGCGCCCTGCAAGACCAGACAGGGCGCAGTCGCGGAGCAGTCGAATTCAAGCTCTGCAATGTCTCAGCGGCTGCTCGCGCGTTCGGCCTGCCGATCCTGAGGGGCTACCAGCCCCGGTTCAACTTCCAGATGGCGCTGGCGGAAGCGGTGTCGCGGTGGTTGGCGCGGCACCCGGACTGGGACGCGCCAACCCGGGCGCCGGCTGACCGGGTCATGGCCGAGCCACCCCCGCTCTACGTCGGCGTTGCGCCCACCCTCCGCAACGCGCCGCCGCCGGACGAGCTGGAGCAGATGCAGGCGATCGCGCGGCGGTTCGACATCGCCGGCCGCGATGAGCGCAACCGCGCCTTGGGCTATTCCGGGGAGGAGCGCGTCTTGCACCACGAACATGCCAGCCTCAGACACGCCGGGCGCGGCGATCTGGCCCGCAAAGTCCGCTGGGTGTCGCAGGAGGACGGCGATGGCGCGGGCTACGACATTCGCAGCTTCACCCCGGACGGCGCCGAGCGTCTGATCGAGGTGAAGACCACCAACGGCTGGGAGCGGACGCCCTTCTATATCACGCGCAACGAATTGGAGGTCGCGGAGGCGCGGCGCGACACCTGGTGCCTGTTCAGGCTCCACGATTTCGCGCGCGAGCCGCGCGCCTTTGAACTGCGGCCGCCACTGGAGGCGCATGTCTCGCTGATCGCCGAAAGCTACAGGGCGAGCTTTCAGTGACCGAGGTCGCCCCGATACAGCGTTTCGATCGCACCGTCGGCATCACCTATTCCGGGGCCGAGACGGCGGAAAGCAGCCTCAAGGCACTCCGTGTCTATCAGACAGTCAAGGGCGGCCCGGCCGAGGAGGTTGCGCCGCCTGACGGGGTCAAAAAGTATTGGAGCCGCCACGCCCTGGCCGACTGGCTGCGCGAACGGCTCGCAGAAGACATCCCGACGATCATCGGCCTCGACCACGCGTTGTCGTTTCCCATGCGCTATTACGAGGTTCACCGTCTGCCGCCGGACTGGTCGGCCTTCCTGACGGATTTCCGGGCGCACTGGCCCACGGACCGGCCACACACCTATGTCGATTTTGTCCGCGACGGGATCACCGGCCGGGGTGCTGAGCGGATGGGAGATCCAAGCTGGCTTCGCTTGACGGACGAGGCGGTTCGCGCGGCGAAATCCGTCTTCCAGTTTTCCGGGCACGGCTCGGTCGCAAAGGCGACCCATGCCGGGCTGCCCTGGCTCGATCATATCCGCGGGGCCTGCCCGACCGTTCATATCTGGCCCTTCGACGGCTGGACGATACCCACCGGCACGTCAGCCATCGTCGAGGTCCGCCCGGCCATGTGGAAAGGTCTTTATGACCAAGCTGCGCGCACATCGGCCCAGCACCGCGCCTTTACATCTGCAAGCTGGTTACGGGACGCGGATATGGACGGTCGAATGTCTGAGGCTCTTTCGCCCGAGCTGCCACCGTCGGTCGCGGCCTGCGCGCAGCTGGAGGGATGGATACTTCAGGAAACAGGACGCAACGCGCGCAGTGTTCGATCAACAGGCATACCACCATCCGGGGGCTGAGAGCGCGCTTGACTGATTACCTGACGCTCACCAAGGAAGTTGCAGATCGAGAAACCGCCCCCTCGTTTGTGTCGCGCTTGGCTTCGCAGAATGGCCTGACCGCCGGTGATTTTTGCGCAGATATGGGGGTGACCTTCCAGGCGGTGATCGATGGCGACCCGCGCGCGCTTTCTATCATCTGCGAGGTGGCGGGCGTCGGGGATATCCGCCGTCTTGATTGGACTCCGATGAAACGGTCCGGCGGCAATCACACGCTCCGCGGCCACCAGTTTCATGGAAAGACGATCCGTTCGCCGCGGGTTTACGGATGTCCGGCATGCTTGCGGGACGACGCGCGAGACGGCGACGGCGCGCCCCAGACCGCCATGGCGATGCGCGCGCACTGGATGCTCCCGCATGTCACCCTGTGCCTGACCCACGCGACCCCACTGGTGCCGCTCTGGAAGGCGCATCAACTCTATGAGCGGTATGACTCCGCTCCGCATCTGCAGGACCTCGCACCCGACATCATCGCGGGGCACCTGGACGGTGAGACGCGGGCCGCCACGGATTTCGAGCGGTGGTTCGACGCCCGTCTGGAAGGCAAGGACTCCGGAACCTGGCTTGATACACATCCCCTGCACGCGGCGGCCACCTTTTGCCGTCTTCTCGGGCATGCCCTGACACGGCACAGGACGAGCGCGCCGTCGGAAATCGGGCCCGACATGCACTGGGTGCTATACCAGATGGGCTTCGAAGTGGCGCGCCATGGTGAAGATGCGATCCGCACAGCGCTGGTCGATCTGCAGGAGCTGCCGGGCGGCCCGCATGACGGGCCAAAGAAGATTTTCCCGAAGCTCTATGATCGCCTTGCGCACGATTATCGAGACTCGCCGGACTATGCGCCGTTTCGACAGCTCCTCCGGGATCACATGCTGGAGACCTGGCCGCTCGGTCCCGGCGATGACCTGCTGGGAGAGCCCGTGATGACGCGGTGCCTTCACTCCATTCGGACGGCCGCGCAGGTCACCGGCGTGGACCAACGCCGGCTGCGCAAGATGCTAATGGCCGAAGGTATCGTGCCTTCAGAGGGAAAACCGGACGCGTGGGAGGTATTCGATGCCGAGACAGCGGCGACAGCCCTCGAAGGGGCCAGGGAACTCCTGCCGGCCAAGGCCTTCGCGGCCTTGATGGGCATGAGCCGGTCCCAGTTCGACCTGCTCGTCACGGACGGGCTCCTCGTTCCAGCCGTGACCGGAACGCGGATGAAGGCCGTCTGGGACCCCGCGGCCGGCCGCGGGCTTCTTGATAAGCTATTCGCGGGGGCGGTCCCGTTGCGGCAGGCACAACACGGATGGACGCATGTTTCGAAGTCCGCGCAACGGCTGAAAATGAACCCCGGCACCATCCTGAGGGCCATTCTGGACGGCCGTGTCACCCGGGTCGGCAACCATGCGGATTTCGAGGGGTTCAAGGCGCTGTACGTCGATCACGATCAGGTTGCGGCGATCCTGGGCGACGATGCACCGGCAGCGCTTACTCTGGAAACATTCGCAAAGTCGGTGGGCATAAGCCAGCCGGCTCGGCTCAGCCGTTTGGTCAATCAGGGGCACGCGCCGGCGACGAGGATGCGGAACCCGAAAACACGCGCATACCAGTTCTACATCACCACAGAAGACGCGGATGCGTTCCACGAGCGCTTCTTTACCACGCGTACGATGGCGAAAGCGTTTGGACGGAGTTGGCAAAGCTTGTCTGCAGAGCTCCGCAGAAAAGGCGTGACCCCCTTCTCACCGGACGGGATCTACTACGGGCCGCTTTATCTGCGCGACGCCGTATTCCGGGCGCTCGACTGATACGCGGCGACCGCGGCTGAAACCCTCGACGCACCGGCGCTTTCTTGAAGGAATTTCCTCTTGACAGACCTTGCGCACGCTTCTGCTTGCGTTTGCGCACTCTTTCCCTTTCGCTTACTTCGGTGCAAAGACACCCACACTACCCGCAGCGAGAATAGCCGCAGGCGGCGCAGGTCATGCAGCCTTCGATCATGCGCATGTCGTAGCTGCCGCAGGACGAACAGGTCGTCTTGGGCTTCATGGGGACGACCTCGGCCCGGGGATCTGTCTTCAATCCCAGACCTTCGCCCGCCAGGAAGCCGATCGAGATCATGTGCTTTTCGATCACTCCGCCGATGGCGGCCAGGATCGAGGGCACATAGCGGCCGCGCATCCAGGCGCCGCCGCGCGGGTCGAAGACGGCTTTCAATTCCTCGACAACGAAAGACACGTCGCCGCCGCGCCGGAACACCGCCGAGATCATCCGGGTCAGCGCGACCGTCCAGGCGAAATGCTCCATGTTCTTGGAGTTGATGAAGACCTCGAAGGGCCGCAGCTGCCCGTTGTGGTGGATGTCGTTGATTGTGATGTAGATCGCATGTTCGCTGTCGGGCCATTTCAGCTTGTAGGTCGCGCCTTCAAGCTCCTGCGGCCGGTCCAGCGGCTCGGTCATGTGGATCACGTCACCGGCATTCGCATCGGCCAGCACCTCGGACTTGTCCGCGGTCTTCTTGTCCTCGTCCACGGACAAGACGGACCCGGTCACCTCGTTGGGCCGGTAGGTCGTGCACCCCTTGCAGCCGGTATCCCAGGCTTGTATGTACACACCTTTGAAGGCCTCGAAAGAGATATCCTCGGGCACGTTGATCGTCTTGGAGATGGAACTGTCCACCCATTTCTGCGCCGCCGCCTGCATGCGCACATGGTCCATCGGCGCAAGGGTCTGGGCATTGACGAAATGATCGGGCAGCGCGGCGTCTTCGCCGAACTTCTCACGATACATCTGGACGGCGTAATCGACGACCTCCTCCTCGGTGCGGCTGCCATCCTTCTGCAGCACCTTGCGGGTATAGCTGTAGGCGAAGACCGGCTCGATCCCGCTTGACACATTCCCGGCATAGAGGCTGATCGTGCCCGTGGGCGCGACCGAGGTGAGCAGCGCGTTACGGATGCCGTGTTCGGCGATCTCGTCGCGCAGATCCGCGTCCATCTGCTGCATGGCGCCGCTGGCCAGGTACCCTTCGGCCTCGAACAGCGGGAAGGCGCCCTTTTCCTTGGCCAATTGCACCGAGGCGCGGTAGGCGGCCCGGGCGATGGCATGCAACCAGCGTTCGGTCTGACGCGCCGCCGCGTCCGAGCCATAGCGCAGCCCGCACATCAGCAGCGCATCGGCCAACCCCGTGACCCCCAGCCCAATCCGGCGCTTGCCGTGGGCCTCCTGCGCCTGGGCCTCCAGCGGGAAGCGGCTGGCATCGACGACATTGTCCATCATCCGCACGGCGGTGGCGACCAGGTCGCCCAGCTCGTCGTCGTCTATGCCCGCACCGTCCTCGAAGGCCCCCGTCACCAGCCGTGCCAGGTTGATCGAGCCGAGCAGGCAGGCCCCATAGGGCGGCAGGGGCTGCTCACCGCAGGGATTGGTGGCCGCGATGGTCTCGCAGTAATTGAGATTGTTCATCTGGTTGATGCGGTCGATGAAGATCACGCCCGGTTCGGCCTGGTCATAGGTCGACTGCATGATCTTGTCCCAAAGCTCACGCGCCTTGACGGTGCGCACCACCGCGCCGTCCCAGAGCAGGTCCCAGGCCTGGCCCGCCTTGACCGCCTCCATGAAGGCATCGGTCACCAGCACGGACATGTTGAACATGCGCAGCCGGGCGGCGTCGGACTTGGCGGTGATGAAATCCTCGATATCCGGGTGATCGCAGCGCATGGTCGCCATCATGGCGCCCCGGCGGCTGCCCGCGGACATGATGGTGCGGCACATCGCATCCCAGACATCCATGAAGGACAACGGGCCCGAGGCATCGGCGGCCACGCCCTTGACCACCGTGCCGCGCGGGCGGATCGTGCTGAAATCATAGCCGATCCCGCCGCCCTGCTGCATGGTCAGGGCGGCCTCTTTCAGGCTGTCGAAGATACCGGCCATGGTATCGGGGATCGTGCCCATGACGAAGCAGTTGAACATGGTGACGCTGCGATCCGTGCCCGCCCCGGCCGTGATCCGCCCCGCGGGCAGGAACCGGAAATCGTCCAGCGCCGCGCGGAATTTCGGCTCCCACTCTGCCGGAGTGTCCTCGACCGCGGCGAGCGCCCGCGCGATCCGGTCCCAGCTGTCCTCGACCGTGGCGTCGATGGGAGAGCCGTCAGCCTCTTTCAGGCGATATTTCATATCCCAGATCTGTTCGGCGATGGGCGCGGCGAAACGGGTCATGGTCCCTCCAGAAGGTGGCGATGGGCAGCGGGTGGCAGAATCGGGCACTGCACACTACACTACCAAATATAGCGCGCTATGTGAACATAAAGCGAACATCTGGGGTGGCGTCCATGACGGCAAAACTGCATCTGCAAAAACTCTCGGTGGGCAGCGAAACTGTCGAAAGCATGGCACGCTGGCAATCCCAAAAGCGCGCGCAGACGGCAGACGGCTATCCGCGCCACATCACCCGCATGTGGCCCAAGCGCGAGGCCGAGCTGTTGCAGGGCGGGTCGATCTACTGGGTGGTCAAGCGGGTGATCCAGTGCCGTCAGCGCATCCTGCGGCTGGACGCGGTCGAGGGCGGCGACGGCATCCGCCGCTGCGCCGTCGTGCTGGACCCCGAGATCATCCGCGTCGCCCCGGCCCCGAAACGCCCCTTTCAGGGCTGGCGCTACCTCAAGCCCGAGGATGCCCCGCGCGACCTGCCCGAGGGCCGCGCCGAGGAAGACGACCTGCCCCCGGACCTGAGCGCCGCACTGGCGGAAATCGGAGTGTTCTGAGCGGGGATCAGAGTTTTCCGGAAAATCCTGCCACGCTAAAGCCCCAGCCGCGCCTCCAGTGCCTTCAGCGTGGCACGCTGGTCCTCGGTCCAGCCCCGGCGGCGGCCCCGGAAAAGCGTCGCCTGGCTGGAATGGATCAGCCCGTCCGAGAGGATCTTCAAACCGTTGGCGCGCAGGGTTTCCCCGGTCGAGGTGATGTCGGCGATGGCCTCGGCGGTCTCGTTGCGGATCGTCCCCTCGGTCGCGCCCTGGCTGTCGACCAGCTGATAGTCGGCCACGCCATGCTGGCGCAGGAACTCGCGCACCAGCCGGTGATACTTGGTGGCGATGCGCAGCCTTTGGCCATGGGCGGCGCGAAAGGCCGCCGCCACCGCGTCCAGGTCATCGAGCCTGTCCACGTCGATCCAGGCCTGCGGCACGGCGATCACGAGGTCCGCCCCGCCAAAGCCCATCTGCGCCAGTTCCCGCACGCGCCCGTCCCAGCCCGCCAGCTTCTCGCGCACAAGGTCCGAGCCGGTCACCCCGAGGTGAACCCGGCCCGCGGCCAGGTCGCGCGGGATCTCGCCTGCCGAGAGCAGCACCAGTTCGATACCCGTGATCCCCTCGACCGACCCGGCGTATTCGCGGTCATCCCCCGACTTGCGCAGGATCACGCCACGGTCGGCGAACCAGTCGAAGGTCTTTTCCATCAGCCGCCCCTTGGACGGCACGCCCAGTTTCAGCGTCATGCCTCCGCCTCCAGTTCGGCCAGCAGTTCGGGGCGGATCACGCCACCCACGGCCGGAACCCCCGCGCCGCCACCCAGGACAGCCGTCAGCGCGTCATAGCGCCCGCCCGTGGCAATGGGTGGCAGGTCGGGGCGGCTTTCGGCGTAAAAGCCGAAGACGAAGCCGTCGTAATATTCCATCGAGGTGCGGCCGTAGCTGCCCTCGAAGGGCAGGGCGGCGACGTCCACGCCGCGCGCGGCCAGCGCATCCAGGCGCGCCGACAGCCCGTCAACCGCCGTGCCAATGGCAGGCATGTCCACCGAGAGGTCGCGCAGGGCGACCAGCACGTTGGGGCAGGTCTCGGAAAGGGCCAGAAGCGCGTCGATCAGTTCGAGTTCGGTGGCAGAAATCGGGTCGGCGGAGGCGTCTTGCCTGAGGGCTTCGACGCGAAAGGCGATCTCCTCGGCGCTGCGCAGCCCCATGACGGGGGGCAGGTCGGCCATGGGATCGGCCTGTGCCAGCAGCGCGGCGCGGGCGGGCGGCACCGGGGTGCGGCCGCCGAACCGATCCAGCAACTGCCGGAACCTGCGCGGCCGCCAGAGGTGCCGCAGCAGCGCCGCCTTGCGCCGGTCGGTCGTGTTCAGCCCCAGCACGGCGGCCCGCAGGATGCCGATGTCACCGGTGGCCGCGCGCAGGGGCGCATCGGCCAAAAGCCCCGCGATGGTCGCAAAGACCTCGGCATCGGCGCGCGTCGCGTCGCGGTCGAACAGCTCGTAACCCACCTGCAGGGACTCGGTCGCGCGGGCCTCGTCGACCTCCTGCTGGCGGAAGACCGCACCGAGGTAGGTATAGCGCGCGGGCTCGGCCCCGTTTTCCATGTGGCGGCGCACGATGGGCACGGTGAAATCCGGGCGCAGCATCAACTCGCCGCGCAGCGGGTCGGCGGTGACATAGGCGCGGCTACGGATATCCTCGCCGTAGAGGTCCAGCAGTACGCTGGCCGGTTGCAGGATATCGGCGTCCACGGGCGCGGCGCCCGCGGCGCGCAGGGCGGCAAGGCAGCGCTCGCCGATCACGCGGCCCTCGGCACGATAGGCAGAGCGTGTCACTGGCCGTGCCCCGTCAGGATGTCTTGCACTTTCGCAACCATCTGATCGCGCGGCACCGCGACCTGGCTGGGCCGGTCTTTCCATTCCTCGACGCTGGCCGTCTCGGCGATCTTGGCCCCCAGCACCAGGTCCTTGATCTGGACGATGCCATTGGCCTTTTCGTCCGCGCCCTCGATGATGGCGACAGGAGACTGGCGCTTGTCCGCGTACTTGAGCTGATTGCCGAAGCTTTTCGGGTTGCCGAGGTAGACCTCGGCCCGGATGCCCGCCCGCCGCAACTCGCCCGCCATGGCCTGGTAATCGGCCATGCGGTCGCGGTCCATGACGGTGACGACGACGGGGCCGTGACTGTCGCCCTGCATCTGTCCCTTGGCGTGCAGCGCGGCCAGCAGCCGATCCACCCCGATGGAGACGCCCGTGGCGGGCACTTCCTGCCCGGTGAAGCGCTTGACCAGATCATCATAGCGCCCGCCACCGGCCACGCTGCCGAACTGGCGCGGGCGGCCCTTTTCGTCGGTAGTCTCGAAGGTCAGCTCGGCCTCGAAGACCGGGCCGGTGTAGTAGCCGAGGCCGCGCACGACGGAAGGATCGATGACGATGCGGTCGGGGCCGTAGCCGGCGGCGGCAAGGAGGTCGGCAATCTGCGACAATTCCTCAACACCGGCCTTGCCTATCTGGGCCCCACCGACCGCAGACCGCAAATTGTCGAGCGTGGCGGCATTGTCCGACCCCTTGGAGGTCAGGAAGGCCAATACAGGTGCCGCCTGCTCATCGCTCAGCCCAACCCCATCGATGTAGGCCCCAGAGGCGTCCAACCGTCCCTTGCCCAGAAGCTCCCGCACCCCGGCCTCGCCGACCTTGTCGAACTTGTCTATGGTGCGCATTGCTGCGGCGCTGCGGGCCGCGTCGTCGCCAAGGCCCATGGCCTCCAGCACCCCGTTCAGAACCTTGCGGTTGTTCACCCGCACCACGTAATCCCCTCGCGCGATCCCCACCGCCTCCAGCGTGTCGGCCAGCATGGCGCAGATTTCGACGTCGGCGGCGACGGAGCCCGAGCCCACCGTATCCGCATCGCATTGATAGAACTGCCGGAACCGCCCCGGCCCCGGCTTTTCGTTGCGCCAGACCGGCCCCATGGCGTAGCGGCGATAGGGCGTCGGCAGCTCGTTGCGGTGCTGGGCATAGACGCGGGCCAAGGGCGCCGTCAGGTCATAGCGCAGCGCCAGCCAGTCGCCGCCCCCGCCGCCGGGCACTTCGGCCTCTTGCCAGGCGAAGACGCCCTCGTTGGGGCGGTCCACATCCGGCAGGAACTTGCCCAGCGCCTCCACCGTCTCGACCGCCGCGCTTTCCAGCGCCTCGAAGCCGTAGCGATGGTAGACCCCGGCGATCCGGCGCAGCATCTCGGCGCGGCCCTCGACCTCGGCGCCGAAATAGTCGCGGAACCCCTTGGGCGTCACCGCCCTGGGGCGCGGGGGTTTCTTCTGCTTGGCCATGCTGGGGTCCTTGCGCATCACGTCTCGGCGCGCGTTTAACCCGGCCCGCGCCGGGGCGCAACGGATGGGGCTTGGCAAGCGCGTGGTTTCACGCCTATGTCACAAGGATGGAAGACCGCACCGCCCTTGAAGAGAAGGTCGCCCACCTGCTGCGCACGGTGGATGACCTGTCAGACGTCATCGCCCGGCAAGAGGGCGAGATCGACAAGCTGACCCGCCGCGTCGCCATGTTGATGGAGCGCGAGGCCCAGCGCGACCATGACAGCGGCGATGGCGTGCCGCTGGCCGATCAGAAACCGCCGCACTGGTAGCGCTCAAACCTCTTGCACCTCGATCACGCCGGGCAGCGAACGCAGGGCGCCCTTGATCTGCGGGGTCACGGGAAACTCGCCAGGCAGGTCGATGTCGACTTCGCCGGCCGCGCTGCGGGTGTCCACCGTGAAGGTGATCGGCCCGCGCGCGCCCCGGCCCCCGTTGGACTTTGCGTCCTCCAGGATCGTGGCGATGGCCGAGAGTGGCTCATCCTCGGCCAGGAAAACCCGCAGCCCCGAGGCCCCGGCATCGGCCACCGCCGTGTCGATGGGCGCGACGCTGCGGCCCAGAAGTTTCAGCTGATCGGCCTCCAGCGTGGCCTCGACGGTGACGACGACCCGGGCGCCGGTCTCGAGAAAATCGCGCGACGCCTCCAGCGTGTCCGAGAACATCGTGACCTCGTAGCTGCCCGTCGGGTCCGACAGTTGCACGAAGGCAAAGCGATTGCCGCGCGCCGACTTGCGTTCCTGCCGCCCCGAGACGGTGCCGGCCATCCGGGCCACATGGGGGCTGCGCTCGGCCCGGTCAGTGACCTCGTCCAGGGTCATGACCTTCTGGCGGCGCAGGGCCGGCATGTAGTCGTCCAGCGGATGGCCCGACAGGTAAAAGCCCACGGCCTTGAATTCCTCGGCCAGCCGTTCGGCGGGCAGCCAGTCCTGCACCCCCGAAAGGCGCGGCTCGGGCAGGTCGTCGCCCGCCTCGCCGAAAAGCGAGACCTGGCTTGACGATTTCTGATCCTGGACGGCAGCGGAATAGCCCATCAGCGCCTCCAGGCTTTCGAAAACCCGACGTCGGTTCGGGTCCAGCACGTCGAAGGCGCCGGACCGGGCCAGCATCTCCAGCGGGCGCTTGCCGATGCGCTTGAGGTCCACCCGGCGGGCGAAATCGAACAGCGTGGCAAAGGGCTTGTCGCGGCCAGCCTCCTGCCGCCCCGCGACGATCAGCTTCATGGCCTCGACGCCCACGTTCTTGAGCGCGCCCAGCCCGTAGATCAGGGTGCCGTCCTGCACGTCGAACATGGCCTCGGAGCGGTTCACGCAGGGCGCGGCCCAGGGCAGGCCGAGGCCCTTCTTCACTTCCTGGAAATAGACGCCCAGCTTGTCGGTCAGGTGGATGTCGCAGTTCATGACCCCGGCCATGAATTCCACCGGGTGGTTCGCCTTGAGCCAGGCCGTCTGGTAGCTGACCACCGCATAGGCCGCCGCGTGCGATTTGTTGAAGCCGTAGTTGGCGAACTTGTCGAGCAGGTTCCAGACCTCGACCGCCTTTTTCTCGTCCACGCCGTTGGCCTTGGCCCCCGCGATGAACTTGGGGCGTTCGGCGTCCATGGCCTCTTGAATTTTCTTGCCCATGGCGCGGCGCAGCAGGTCGGCACCGCCGAGGCTGTAGCCCGCCATTTCCTGGGCGATCTGCATCACCTGTTCCTGGTAAACGATGATGCCCTGGGTCTCGTCGAGGATATGGTCGATGGAGGGGTGCAGGAAATCCCGCTCGGACTGACCGTTCTTGACCTCGCAGAACTTGGGGATGTTCTCCATCGGGCCGGGCCGGTAGAGCGCGACCAGCGCGATGATGTCCTCGATGCAATCGGGTTTCATGCGCCGCAGCGCATCCATCATGCCCGAGCTTTCCACCTGGAACACGGCCACGGTCTTGGCCGCAGCGTAAAGCGCGTAGGACTTCGCATCTTCCAGCGGGATGGCGTTGATCTGGTTCTCGGTGCCCGGCTCGGGCTGGTACAGTTGCGCGCCATCGGCGGCCACGTGCAGCGGGCGGCCGGTTTTCAGGATCAGGTCCACCGCGTTCTGGATCACCGTCAGGGTCTTGAGGCCCAGAAAGTCGAACTTCACCAGACCCGCCTGTTCCACCCATTTCATGTTGAACTGGGTGGCGGGCATGTCCGAGCGCGGATCCTGGTAGAGCGGCACCAGCTCGTCCAGCGGGCGGTCGCCGATCACCACCCCGGCGGCATGGGTCGAGGCATTGCGCAGCAGCCCCTCGACCTGCTGGCCATAGGTCAGCAGCCGATCGACGACCTCTTCCTCCTTGGCGGCCTCGCGCAGGCGCGGCTCGTCGGCTAGGGCCTTCTCGATGCTGACCGGCTTTACCCCTTCCACCGGGATCATCTTGGACAGCTTGTCGACCTGCCCGTAGGGCATCTGCAGCACCCGGCCCACGTCGCGCACCGCGGCCTTGGACAGCAGCGCGCCGAAAGTGATGATCTGCCCGACCTTGTCGCGGCCGTATTTCTCCTGGACGTAGCGAATGGTTTCCTCGCGCCGGTCCATGCAGAAGTCGATGTCGAAGTCGGGCATCGAGACGCGGTCGGGGTTCAGGAACCGTTCGAACAGCAGCGAATAGCGCAGCGGGTCCAGGTCGGTGATGGTCAGGGCATAGGCCACCAGGCTGCCCGCGCCCGAGCCCCGGCCCGGCCCGACGGGGATGTTCTGCTCTTTCGACCACTTGATGAAATCGGCCACGATCAGAAAGTAGCCGGGAAAGCCCATGCCCTCGATGATGTCCAGTTCGAAATCGAGCCGCGCCTGATAGTCTTCGACGCTGGCCGCGTGCGGAATGACCGCCAGCCGCGCCTGAAGCCCCGCGTTGGCCTGGCGGCGCAACTCCTGCACTTCGTCGTCGGCAAAGCGCGGCAGGATCGGGTCGCGCGTATAGGCGCGAAAGGCGCAGCGGCGCGCGATCTCGACGGTGTTCTCCAGCGCCTCGGGCAGGTCGGCGAAAAGCGTCGCCATCTCGTCCTGCGACTTGAAATAATGTTGCGGCGTCAGGCGGCGGCGGGGCTCGTTCTGGTCCACATAGGCGCCTTCCGCGATGCAGATCAGCGCATCATGGGCCTCGTAGATCTCGGGCTTGGGAAAGTAGACATCATTGGTGGCCACCAGCGGCAGCCCCATGGCATAGGCCATCTCGACATGGCCCCGCTCGGTCAACCGCTCGGCCTCGGGCAGGCCGCCCTCGCCCGGATGGCGCTGCAATTCCACATAGAGCCTGTCACCGAACATCGCCGCCAGCCTTTGCATCAGCGCCTCGGCCGCCGGGCGCTGTCCTGCGCGCAACAGCCGCCCCACCGGCCCGTCCGGCCCGCCCGTCAGGCAGATCACGTCCTCGGAATGTCGGGCCAGTTCCTCCAGCGTGACATGGGCCAGCGCCCCGTCGCCGCGCAGGTAAAGGCAGGTGTTGAGCTTCATCAGATGCTCGTAACCCCGTTCCGACTGGGCCAGCAGAACCAGCGGCGCGGGCGCCTCGGCGCGCTTGCCCGGCTCGGGATCGATATGGCGCAGGTCCACCTGGCAGCCGATGATGGGCTGGATGCCGGCCTTGGCGGCGGTCTCGGAAAACTCCAGCGCGCAGAACATGTTGTCGGTATCGGTGACGGCCACGGCGGGCATTCCGGCGGCGGCGGCGAGGCCCGGTAGCTTTTTCACCGGCACCGCGCCTTCCAGCAGCGAATATTCGGTATGGGTGCGCAGGTGGATGAATCGGGGGCTGGTCATATGGTCAGGATAGGCGCGTGCCGATGCCTGCGCCAGAGGCCCGGCCGCCTTCTTTTTGGGCATGAGACAGTTTCAAATTTCCCGGAACAGTCCTTTCGGCCCCGAAAAGGCTTGTCAAAGCCGGGCCTTGGCGGTTTTCATGGCTGAACCTACAGGAGGGGGCGTCTGTCTACGCCGCATCGACGGAGCGCCTGACAAACCCGACAACACCACGGTATCGCGGCGGGTCAACCAGATGACAATCACGTTTCTTCTCAACGGAGAGACCGTGCACACGCAAGCCCCGGCCACCCGGACGCTTCTTGACTGGCTGCGCGAAAGCCGCGGCCTGACCGGCACGAAGGAAGGCTGCAACGAGGGCGACTGCGGCGCCTGCACCGTCATGGTGACGGACGCGGCCGGGCCCCGGGCGCTCAATGCCTGCATCCTGTTCCTGCCCCAGTTGCAGGGCAAGTCCGTGCGCACGGTCGAAGGGCTGGCCGCCCCCGGTGGCAGCCTGCACCCTGTGCAACAGGAGATGGTGGCGCAGCACGGCTCGCAATGCGGGTTCTGCACGCCGGGCTTCGTGGTCTCGATGGCGACGGCCCATGCGACGGGCCGCAGGGATCATGACGATGTGCTGGCCGGCAACCTGTGCCGCTGCACCGGCTACGCGCCGATCATCCGCGCGGCACGGGCCGCCGAGGCGGCGCCGGTGCCGCCGCACCTGTCCGCCGACCGGGCCGGGCCGACCGAGGCCGCGCCCCAAGCCACCGGGGACCAGGTGCCATTCCTGCCCGAAACCGCGGAGGCCCTGGCCCGGTGGTATGCCGCCAACCCCGAGGCGACGCTGATCGCCGGGGCCACCGACGTGGGCCTGTGGGTCACCAAGGACCTGCGCGATCTTGCCTCTGTCGCCTTCCTGAACCGCTGTGCCGATCTCAAAGAGATCACGGATCAGGGCGAGACGCTGCGCATCGGCGCCGCCGCGACCATGACGGATGTGCTGGCAGCCCTGCGGCCCCTGCACCCCTCCTACGCCGAGTTGATCCGCCGCTATGGATCGGACCAAGTGCGCAACGCCGCGACCATCGGCGGCAACATCGCCAACGGCTCGCCCATCGGCGACAACCCCCCGGCCCTGATCGCGCTGGGGGCAACCCTGCACCTGCGCCACGGCGACGCCCGCCGCGACATGCCGATCGAGGATTTCTTCCTCGACTACGGCAAGCAGGACCGCCAGCCCGGCGAATTCGTCGAGGCTGTGAGCCTGCCGAAATCGGCCTCCGCCCTGCGCTGCTACAAGATTTCCAAACGCTTCGACCAGGACATCTCGGCGCTTTGCGGCTGTTTCAACCTGACGGTCGAGGACGGCACAATCGTCGACGCGCGCATCGCCTTCGGCGGCATGGCCGGCATCCCGAAACGGGCGCCCGCGACCGAGGCGGCGCTGACAGGCCGACCCTGGCGGGCCGAGACCCTCGCCACCGCCGCCGCAGAGTTGGCGCAGGACTTCCAGCCGCTCACCGACATGCGCGCCTCGTCCGATTATCGCCTGCAGGTCGCGCAGGGCTTGCTGAGCCGGTATTTCGACGATCTGTCGGGCCAGACCACCCATGTTCTGGAGGTCAGCCCATGAGCGTGCAGAAACCCAGCCCCCATGACGCTGCCGCGCTGCATGTCACGGGCCAGGCGCGCTATGTCGATGACATCCCGGTGCCCGCCAACACCGTACATCTGGCCTTCGGGCTGAGCACCATCGCCCGGGGGCACGTCACTGCCATGACCCTTGACAAGGTGAAACACGCGCCCGGCGTCATCGCCGTGCTCACGGCCGAGGACCTGCCCGGGGACAACGATGTCTCGCCCAGCCTGCACGACGAACCGCTGCTGTGCGACGGTGCGGTGCACTATCATGGCCAGCCGCTGTTCCTGGTGGTCGCCGACAGCCACCTTGCCGCGCGCAAGGCCGCCCGGCTGGGCGAGGTCAGCTATGACGAGGAGACCCCCGTCCTGACCATCGCGGACGCGCTGGCCAAGGGGTCGCGCTTCGAGGAAGGCCCGCGCGTCTATGCCAAGGGCGACGTGGACGCGGCGCTGGCGCAGGCCCCGCACCGGCTGTCGGGCCGGATCGAGATGGGCGGGCAGGAGCATTTCTACCTCGAAGGTCAGGCGGCGCTGGCCCTGCCGCAGGAAGGCGGCGACATGGTCGTGCAGTCCTCGACCCAGCACCCGACCGAGATCCAGCACAAGGTGGCCGATGCGCTGGCCGTGCCCATGCACGCCGTTCGGGTCGAGACGCGCCGCATGGGCGGCGGTTTCGGCGGCAAGGAAAGCCAGGGCAACGCGCTGGCCGTGGCCTGTGCGGTGGCGGCGGCGGCTACGGGGCGGCCCGCCCGGATGCGCTATGACCGCGACGACGACATGACCATCACCGGCAAGCGCCACGATTTCCGCATCGACTACGACGTGGGCCATGACGCCGAGGGGCGCATCCTGGCCGTGGATTTCACCCAGTACACCCGCTGCGGCTGGGCGCAGGACCTGTCACTGCCCGTCGCAGACCGGGCCATGCTGCACGCCGACAATGCCTATCTGCTGCCCCATGCGCGGATCACCTCGCATCGCTTGCGCACCAACATGGCCTCGGCCACCGCCTTTCGCGGCTTCGGCGGCCCGCAGGGCATGGTCGGGATCGAACGGGTGATGGACCACCTCGCGCACACCCTGAACCTCGACCCGGTCGAGGTGCGCCGGCGCAACTACTACCGCGCGGCCCCCCTGGCCGCGCCCGCCACGGCGGACACGACCCCGCCCACACCCGGCAGCAAGCTGGATAGCGGCGACGTGGCCAGCCGCGGCGCGACACAGGTCAGTTCCGGGCTTGGTGCCGCCAAGCGCTTCGGCGGGGAATTCTCGCCCGCGCAGCCGCCCGAGGACAGCAACACGACCCCCTATCACATGGAGGTCACGGATTTCATCCTGCACGAGATGACCGAAAGCCTGCTGGATCGTGCCGATTACGCCGCCCGCAAGGCCGCGGTGGCCGCGTGGAACGCCGGGACCGCGCGCCTGAAAAAGGGCATCGCCTTCAGCCCGGTCAAGTTCGGCATTTCCTTCACGCTGACCCATCTCAACCAGGCCGGCGCGCTGGTGCATGTCTACCAGGATGGATCGGTCCACATGAACCATGGCGGCACGGAAATGGGCCAGGGCCTGTTCCAGAAGGTCGCGCAGGTCGCGGCCAGCCGCTTCGGTGTGCCGCTCGAGGCCATCAAGATCACGGCCACGGATACCGGCAAGGTGCCCAACACCTCGGCCACAGCGGCCTCGTCGGGGTCAGATCTGAACGGGATGGCGGTCAAGGCGGCCTGCGACACGATCCGCGACCGCATCGCCGAATGTCTGGCCGAACTGCATCAGGTGCAGCCCGCCGATGTGGTCTTTGCCGAGGGCGAGGTGCGCGTCGGCGGCGAGGTCATGCCCTTCGCCCGCGCCGCCCAGATCGCCTATGAAAACCGCGTCAGCCTGTCGGCCACCGGGTTCTACAAGACGCCCGAGGTCGCCTGGGACCGGCTGGCCGGCAAGGGACGGCCGTTCTTCTATTTCGCCTATGGCGCGGCCATCACCGAAGTGGTGATCGACACGCTGACCGGCGAAAACCGCATCCTGCGCACGGATATCCTGCACGATGCGGGGGCCTCGCTGAACCCGGCGCTGGACATGGGCCAGATCGAGGGCGGCTATGTCCAGGGCGCGGGCTGGCTGACCACCGAGGAACTGTGGTGGGACGACCGCGGCCGCCTGCGCACCCATGCGCCCAGCACCTACAAGATCCCGGCCTGTTCCGACCGGCCCGACATCTTCAACGTGGCATTGTGGGAGGGCGAGAACCGCGCCGAGACCATCTATCGCTCAAAGGCCGTGGGCGAGCCGCCCTTCATGCTGGGCATCTCCGCGCATCTGGCCCTGTCGAATGCCTGCGCCGCCTGCGGATCGAATTATCCCGACCTGCAGGCCCCGGCCACCGCCGAGGAAGTGCTGCGTGCGGTCGCAAGGGCGCGCGGATGATCCGCGTCCGGGTTGCATCCACCGCCGGCTCGACCCCGCGGGAAGCGGGGACCGAGATGCTGGTCGGACCGGATCATATCGAGGGCACCATCGGCGGCGGCGCACTGGAATGGCAGGCCATCGCCACGGCGCGCCGGATGATCCGCGAAGACCGCGAGACCCACCGCGAGACGATGCCGCTTGGCCCGACGCTGGGTCAGTGCTGCGGTGGGTCCGTGGTGCTTGACTTCGAGACGGCCGACAGCCTGACCGCGTCCGCGGGCCGCCCGCTCTGGATCTGGGGGGCGGGCCACGTCGGCCGGGCGCTGGCGGGTGTCTTCGCGCCGCTTCCCGATGTCGCGCCCACCGTGATCGACGTCGGCAAGGATCGCTTTCCCGATGCCCTGCCCGAGGGCGTCACGCCCGTTGTGGCCGTCGACCCGCCCCAACTCGTGCGCCACGCCCCGGCGCGCGCCGACCACCTGATCGTCACCTATTCGCATGACCTCGACCTCAAGCTCTGCGATGCCCTTCTGCGCCACGGGTTTGCGAGTTGCGGTCTGATCGGCTCGGCGACCAAATGGGCCCGGTTCCGCTCACGCCTTGCCGCGCTGGGCCACAGCGACGCACAGATTTCGCGCATCGCCTGCCCCATCGGCGACCCGGCCCTCGGCAAGCATCCGCAGGCCATTGCCGTAAGCACCGCGGCGGGTCTATTGTCGGCAGCGGGCCGGACCACAGCCCAGGGGGACGGGACAGGATGACCGAAACGCTTCTGGCATTGGCCGGGCTGACAAAGGCCTATCCTGGCGTCATCGCCAACAAGGATGTGTCGTTCGAGATCGAACAGGGCGAGGTTCACGCCCTGCTCGGCGAGAACGGCGCGGGAAAATCGACGCTGGTCAAGGCGATCTACGGCCTGGTCAAACCCGACAGCGGGGCCATGCACCTGGACGGCAAACCCTTCGAGCCGGGCGACCCCAAGGCCGCCCGCGCCGCCGGGATCGGCATGGTCTTCCAGCATTTTTCGCTTTTCGATGCCCTGACCGTGGCCGAGAACGTGACCCTGGGCATGGAGACCCCGCCCCCGCTGCGCGACCTCTCGGCGCGCATCCGCGAGGTCTCGGATCAATACGGCCTGCCGCTGGACCCCACGCGCATCGTGGGTGACCTGTCGGCGGGCGAACGCCAGCGGGTCGAGATCATCCGCTGCCTGCTGCAGGACCCTAAGCTGCTGATCATGGACGAGCCGACCAGCGTGCTGACCCCGCAGGAGGTCGAAATCCTCTTCGAGACCCTGCGCAAGCTCAAGGCCGAGGGTACGGCCATCCTCTACATCTCGCACAAGCTGGAAGAGATCCGCGCGCTTTGCGACACCGCCACGATCCTGCGCCTGGGCGAGGTCGTGGGCACCTGCACCCCGCGCCAGGTCTCGGCCCGCGAGATGGCCGAGATGATGGTGGGCGGCACGCTGCATGTCCCCGAGCGCGAGGCAGGCCGCCCCGGCGAGGTGCTGCTGACGCTCGACGGGTTGTCCGCGCCCTCGCCGCAGGAATTCGGCATGCCGCTGCGCGACATCTCGGTCGAGGTGCGCGCGGGCCAGGTGCTGGGGATCGGCGGCGTCGCGGGCAACGGGCAGGACGAATTGCTGCTGGCCCTGTCGGGCGAAATGTCCGTTGCGCCGGACATGGTGCGCTTGCGGGACCGGGCGATCGGCCGGCTGCCCCCCAATGCGCGGCGGGCACTGGGCCTTTGCGCCGCCCCCGAGGAACGGCTGGGCCACGCCGCCGCGCCGGACATGACGCTGACGGAAAACGCCGCCTTGTCGGGCAAGACGCGCAAGAACCTGGTGCGCAACGGCCTGGTGGACTGGGGCGGCGCACGCGATTTCGCCAGCACGATCATCGACCGCTTCGACGTGCGCACCCCGGGGCCGGAAAACGTGGCGCGGTCGCTTTCTGGCGGGAACCTTCAGAAATTCGTCATCGGGCGCGAGATCCTGCAGGACCCGGACGTGCTGGTCGTCAATCAGCCCACCTGGGGGGTCGATGCCAGCGCAGCCGCCGCGATCCGGCAGGCCATCCTGGATCTGGCCGCCAGGGGCACGGCAGTCCTGGTCATCAGCCAGGACCTGGACGAGGTGATGGAGATCGCCGACGACTTCGCCGCCCTCAACGAGGGCCGGCTGAGCGCCCCGCGCCCGGTGGCGGGCCTGACCATCGAAGAGGTGGGCCTGATGCTGGGTGGCGCACATGACATGGAGGTGGCCCATGTGGAGGCCTGATCGCACCGCGCAGGGGGTCCGCGCATGATCGCCCTGGAACGCCGTCCGCAACCCTCGCGCGTCTGGTCATACCTGTCGCCGATCCTGGCGGTGATCGTCACCATGGTGGCCGGCGGCATCGTCTTTGCCGCGCTTGGCAAACCCCCGGTCGAGGCGATCCGCACGATCTTCTGGGACCCGCTCTTCGGGGATTTCGCCGACTATTTCCGGCCCCAGCTTCTGGTCAAGGCCGCGCCGCTGATCCTGATCGCCATCGGCCTGTCCTTCGGGTTCCGCGCGGGCATCTGGAACATCGGTGCCGAGGGCCAGTATATCATGGGCGCGCTTTTCGGGGCGGGCTTCGCGCTGGCCTTCTACCCCTCCGAGGCACGCTGGCTGATCTTTCCGCTGATGGTCGTGGCGGGCACGCTGGGCGGGCTGCTCTGGGCCATGATCCCGGGCCTGCTGCGCGTGCGCTTCAAGACCAACGAGATCCTGGTCTCGCTGATGCTGGTCTATGTTGCCGATTTCCTGCTGGATGCCATGGCGCTGGGCCTGCTGCGCAACCCCGAAGGCATGGGCTTTCCCGGCAGCCGCAACCTGCAGCAATACCCGGCGGCCCATAACGCCGAGCTGATCGCCAACACCGGCATGCACTGGGGTGTGATCGCTGCCATCTTTGCCGTGGTCACCGCCTACATCCTGCTGTCGCGCCACATCTTCGGCTTCAACGTGCGGCTGGCCGGGCAAAGCCCGCGCGCCGCCGCCTTCGCCGGGGTCAGCGCCAACCGGATGGTGCTGATCTGCCTCGGCCTGTCCGGCGGGCTGGCCGGAATGGCCGGAATGTTCGAGGTTGCCGGCCCTTCGGGACAGGTCATGTCCAGTTTCAACGTGGGCTACGGATTCACCGCGATCATCGTGGCCTTCTTGGGGCGGCTGCACCCGATTGGCATCCTGCTGGCGGGGCTGCTCATGGCGCTGACCTACGTCGGCGGCGAACTGGCGCAGATGAACCTGCAACTGCCCCGCTCGGCGATCCAGCTGTTCCAAGGGATGCTGCTGTTCTTCCTGCTGGCGGTGGACGTGATGACGAACTTCCGGATCCGGTTCGGCCGGCGTGAGGTGGCGTGATGGACCTGTCCTCGATCAACCCGCTGCTGCTGCTGGCCTCGCTCATGGTGGCCTCGACCCCGATCCTGCTGGCGGCCCTCGGCGAACTGGTGGCGGAACGCGCGGGCGTTCTGAACCTCGGGGTCGAGGGCATGATGATCACCGGCGCGGCCTGCGGCATCATCTTTTCGAGCCTGACCGGCATCGTCTGGCTGGGTTTTGCGGGTGCCGCCCTGGGCGGGCTGCTGCTATCTTTCGTCTTTGCGGTGCTCACGCAGCTTCTGCTGTCCAACCATGTGGCGACGGGGCTGGCGCTGACGCTCTTCGGTCTGGGCCTCTCGGCCCTGCTGGGTCAGGGCTTTGCCGAGGCGCGCCCGCCCGCCTTTCCCAAGCTGGAGATTCCGCTGCTGTCGGACCTGCCGGTGCTGGGCCAGATCGCCTTTCGGCATGACGGCGTGGTCTATCTGGGGCTGGGGCTGGTGCTGGCGGTCTGGTATTTCCTGACCCGCACCCGCGCCGGGTTGGTGCTGCGCGCGGTGGGCGAGAATCACGACGCCGCCCATGCGCTTGGCTATCCGGTGGTGTTGATCCGCTTTGGCGCGATCATGTTCGGCGGGGCCTGTGCGGGCCTTGGCGGCGCCTATATCAGCCTGGTCCGCGTGCCCCAATGGACCGAAGGCATGACCGCCGGCGCCGGCTGGATCGCCCTGGCCATCGTCGTCTTCGCGGGCTGGAAGCCGGGGCGGCTTTTGCTGGGCGCCTATCTTTTCGGCGGTGTGACCGTTCTGCAGCTCAACCTGCAGGCGGCGGGGCTGGCGATCCCCGTCGAGTACCTGTCCATGTCGCCTTACGTTGCCACGATCATCGTCCTTGTCGTATTGGCGGCGGGACGCAAGCCCGGTTCGCTGGGCCAGACCTTCCATGCCTCGCGCTGAGGCCAAACACGAAACCGGGGCGGCTGCCGTCCCACCAACCGGGAGAGACACATGAAACGCAGAACGCTACTGAAAACCGGCGCGACCGCCGCTTTTGCCGCCGCCCTGGGCGCGCCGCTGCGCGCACAGGACACGCCCATGAAGGTTGGCTTCGTCTATGTCGGGCCGGTCAACGATGGCGGCTGGACCCAGCACCACCATCATTCCGCCGAAGAGATGGTCGAACACTTCGGTGACCAGGTCGAACTGGTCTACCAGGAAAGCGTGCCGGAAGGGCCCGACGCCGAACGGGTGCTGACCCAGATGTGCCTGCAGGGCTGCAAGCTCATCTTCACCACCTCCTTCGGCTTCATGGACCCGACGATCAATGTCGCGGCCCAATTCCCGGACGTGATGTTCGAACACGCGACGGGCTACAAGACGGCCGAGAATGTCAGCGTCTATTCCGCCCGCTTCTACGAGGGGCGCGCCGTGCAGGGGTATCTTGCCGGCAACATGACCCGGTCGAACAGGGTCGGCTACATCGCCTCGGTGCCGATCCCGGAAGTGGTGCGCGGCATCAATGCCGCCTTCATCCACGCCCGCGAGGTCAACCCGGACGTGGAGTTCAAGATCATCTGGATCTTCGAGTGGCTCAACCCCTCGAAAGAGGCCGACGCGGCCCAGGCCCTGATCGAGCAGGGCTGCGACGTGGTGCTGCAGCACACGGATTCCACCGCACCGCAGGCCGCTGCGCAGGAAGCCGGAGATGTCTACACCTTCGGGCAGGCGTCGGACATGGCCGAATTCGCGCCCAAGCCGCGAATTTCCTCGATCATCGACAACTGGACGCCCTACTACATCGACCGCGTCCAGGCGGTCATGGACGGCACCTGGGAAAGCGTGAACACCTGGCACGGTATCGGCGAGGGCATGGTCGGCATCGGCGAGATCTCCTCTGCCGTGCCCGATGACATCAAGGCCGGAGCCGAGGCGCTGCGCGACCGCATCGCGGCGGGCGAATATCATCCCTTTACCGGCCCGCTGAGCAAGCAGGACGGCACCCAGTTCCTGGCAGAGGGCGAGGTCGCCGACGATGGCCTGCTGGTCGGCATGAACTTCTACGTCGAGGGCCTCGAGGGCGAAATCCCCTCCTGATCTCCGGCCCGCATCGAGAAACGGCCCGCCCTTGTCGGGCGGGCCTCAGCGCAGGCCGCGCAACTGCGACGTAACGCGACGCGCCCTGCGATACCATCCGTTTTCTTGTTGAAGGGTCCGGCCGGCCGGGGGCGGTCGCCGCGGCGGTCAGGCCGCGCGGGCTGCTTCCTCAAGGACTTCAGCGGCGTGGCGACGCTCGCTTTCTTCGCGCGACAGCGCGACCGAGGTGCGCACACCCTTGCCGACGAAATCCATCAGGCCGGTTACAACGCGTTCGTTCGGGTCGATCCCGGCGCAGGACAGGACTTCGCGCCCGTCGCGAGAGCGGGCCCAGCGGGCGATCTGGTCTGGGCCGTTGCCGTATTTCTTGTCATCGGCGATGGCGTCATCGAGCGCAGCCAGGACCACAGCCGCAAACAGTTTGCGGGCGCGGTTGCCTTGCTCGTTGTTGAACGCGGTGCCGTCGACGAGATCTCGCATATCGGGTCCTTCGGTTTAAGGCTTGTGTCTGGCGTGAGGGGCAATATGCCTGTTCACGAATGATTCGGGTGGGCTCATTTGGAATGCCAGGTATGCACCGCGTGCATGCCTTGGCGGGGTCAGCAACAGTATCTGTCGGGTTGTCCTGCCACGATACGCGAGATATAGGCTTAGCCAAATACCGATCAACCATGCGATTCAGTCTGGACACACTTCGACATGCCAAAGATCAACGGTAACGAGATTCGGCCCGGCAACGTACTGGAACACGCTGGCGGCCTCTGGGTCGCGGTGAAGGTCGACCACGTCAAGCCCGGCAAGGGTGGCGCCTTCGCGCAGGTCGAGATGAAGAACCTGCGCAACAATTCCAAGCTGAACGAACGGTTCCGCTCGGCCGACAAGATCGAGCGTGTGCGGCTGGAACAGCGCGACCAGCAGTTCCTGTACGAAAATGACGGGATGCTGGTCTTCATGGACACCGAGACTTTCGACCAGATCGAGCTTCCGGCCGACCTGCTTGGCGAACGCCGCCCCTTCCTGCAGGACGGCATGACCGTGGTCATCGAGTATTACGATACCGAGGCGCTGAACGTGACCCTGCCGCAAAAGGTCACCTGCAAGGTCTTGGAAACCGAGCCGGTGGTGAAGGGGCAGACCGCGGCCAACAGCTTCAAGCCCGCGGTGCTGGACAACGGCGTGCGCGTCATGGTGCCGCCCTTCGTGGGCCAGGACGAAGACATCATCGTCAACACCGAGAGCATGGACTACGCCGAACGCGCCTGATCGGCCACGGATCGCCTAGGCGCCCAGCCGCGCCAGGCGGTCTTCGATCATGCCCATGTAGCCCGACCCGAACAGCCGCAGATGCACCAGCGCCGGCCAGAGCTGGTAGACCGCGCGGCGTGTATCCCAGTCCGCTTCCGGGTGGCCATAGGCCTCGTAAAAGGCGGCATGCGGCCTGCCGAACAGCTCCAGCATGGCAAGGTCCACCTCCGGATCGCCGTAATAGCTGGCCGGATCGATCAGGTAGGCGGCCCCGGATGTGAAAAGCGCATTGCCCGTCCAGAGGTCGTCGTGCAGCAGCGCGGCCGGCGGCGCACCGGGGATCAACTCGGGCAGGCGGTGCGCCAGCGTCTCGAGCCTGCGGACCAGCCCCGCCGGCAAGGCGTCGCGCCCGGCCAGAAGGCGGTTCTCGGCCCAGAACGCTATCCAGTCCGTGCCGCGCGTGTTCGGGATGGCCACCTCGTTGAAGGCATAGTCGACCGACCAGCCGTAGTGCGGCGCGGTCGCCGCGTGCATCCTGGCCAGACCCGCCCCCAGCGCGCGCCAGCTTTCGGCCCCGGGGCGGGCCTCGGGCAGATGGTCCAGCACCATCAGCGACTTTTCCGCGGCGCGCACAGAGGGCACTGGCGCACCGGCCTCGGCCATGGCCTCCAGCATCCGCGCCTCGCGGATCACCAGCGGGCCGGCCTTGACGACCACCCGGCGCCCATCGGCCAGGTGCGCGGCCCAGACCTCGGACAGGTCGCCGCCCTGCAAACGGTGCAACCCGGCGGGTGGCGCCCCGAAGAGCCGCGCAATCGCGGTCCTTACGGGGTCCATGTCACGGTGGCGTCCCCCGCCTGCATCGGCTCCTTGACCCGGTCGAAGCGCAGGTAGGCCAGCGCCTTGCCGCCGGCTTGGGTGTAGAGCGTGCCCGCCGGTTTCTCGCCCGCCATGAGCGGCGTGCCGAGCGGGGCCACGCCCTCGATCCGGACCTGTACGAGGCCCTTGCGCAACTCGGTCTTGTGCTTCATCCGCGCCGTGACTTCCTGCCCGACATAGCAGCCTTTCCTGAAATCGACGCCTGACAACCTGTCCAGGCCGACCTCCAGCGGGAAGCTGTCCGAACTCATCTCGATGCCCAGTTCGGGGATCACGTGTTCGACGCGCAGCGCGTCCCAGTCGATCTCTTCCGACAGGTCCGTCTCGTCGATCAGGCGCCAGCCCATGCCCGGATGGCGCGGGTCGGGCAGGGCGCCCTCGGGCGCGGGCCCGACCCCGCGTGAGACCACCAGACCGGTCTCGGCGATCTCGACCGCCGAGCGCAGCTTGTACATGGACAGCCGCTGGAACAGGGCCGCCGCCTGGTCCGAGGCCACGTCCAGCAGGATCGCGTCGCCTTCCGCTTGCAGGAAGAAATCCACGATCAGCTTGCCCTGCGGCGTCAGCAACGCGGTATAGACGAGGCCCTCGGAGAGGCGGTCGATGTCATTGGTGACAAGGCCCTGCAGAAAGCCGACCCTGTCATCCCCGGTGATGCGAAGAATTGTGCGCTGATCTGTCATGGGCCCTATCTAGGACGGATTACTGCCGCCGAAAAGGCGCGCCATCAGCCCCCGCGCGGCGCGGGCCGGCGCCTTGGCCTGGCGCGCCCGCAGCCGGGGCGCTGCGGCATCCACCACCTGGCGGCCCTCCTTGAACTGCAGCCGATAGAGATCGGCATAATGTCCCCCGCGCGCTAGCAGCGCGTCGTGCGTACCCTCGTCCACCACGCGGCCCTTGTCCATCACCAGGATCTTTTTGGCATTGCGCACCGTCGAGAGGCGATGGGCGATGACAAGCGTCGTGCGCCCTTCGGCCAGCCGGTCCAGCGCGGCCTGCACCACCGCCTCGGACTTGGTGTCCAGAGCCGAGGTCGCCTCGTCCAGCAGCAGGATCGGCGTGTCGCGCAGCAGGGCGCGGGCGATGGCGACGCGCTGGCGCTGTCCGCCCGACAGGTTCGATCCGCGCGGGCCCACGGGCGTGTCCAGGCCATCGCTCAGTTTGGGCAGAAAGTCCGAGACATGGGCGGCGTCGAGGACATGTTGCAGGTGTGCCGCATCGACGTCCTCGCGGCCTAGCAGGATGTTGTCGCGCAGGCTTTCGTCAAAGAGCGCGGCATCCTGCGCCACCGTCGACACCAGGCTGCGCAATTCCTCCACCGCCATGGCATTCACCGGGGTTTCGTCCAGCGTCACCCGGCCCTGGCCGGGATCGACAAGCCGGGTGAGCACGTTGAAGACCGTGCTTTTGCCCGCGCCCGAGGCCCCGACCAGCGCCGTGGTCTTGCCCGCCTCGGCGGTGAAGCTGGCCCCCGTGAGCACCGGCAGATCGCCATAGGCCAGGTGGACCTCCTCGAAGCGGATCTCGGGTGCGGCCGGGGGCGGGCTGGCAGGGGCGGCGGGCGAGACAAGGGTGGGGCGGATGTCGAACAACTCGCGGATGCGCTCGACCGCCGCCGACGCCGCCTGCCACAGCCCCGACAGGTTGCCCAGCCGCCGCAGCGGGTCGAAGGCCAGGGCCATGGCGGTGAAGAAAGCCATGAAATCGCCGACCGACTTGTCGCCCTCCACGATCTCGGAACCGGCGAAGAACAGCACGCAGAAAAAACCGATCCCGGTCATGATGTCGATCAGCCCCGGGATCAGGGCCTGGCCCAGCGCCGCCTGGGTTTCCGAGGTCACGCGGTCGTCGTTCAGCCGATTGTAGCGGCCCTGCTGATAGCGCTCCAGGCTGTTGAGCTTGATCGGCATGATGCCGTGGAAGACCTCGTCGAGCCGGGTCGACATGGAGGCCGAGACCTCGCGCGCTGTGCGGGCCTTGCCGCGCACGTAGCGCTGCGCCATGAGAGAGGGCGCCACCAGTAGTGGAATGCCCACCAGCGCCACCAGCGTCCATTTCCAGTCGATGTAAAGCGCCACGCCGAAGAGCCAGAACACCGAAACCACGTCGCGCCCCAGCCCGGTGATGATGCCCGTCCAGACCTGGCCCAGGGCCTGCACATCGCCTTGCACGCGCTCGATCAGGGTGCCCGGTGAATAGGCCTGGTGAAACGACATGTCGAGCGCCACCAGGTGGGCCATCAGATCTGTGCGCATCCGGGCCGCGCTGAGTTCGGATATCCGCTTGAGCAGCACCCGGTGCGTCACCGAAGTCACCGCGCGGGCAAAGAACACCCCCAGGATGATAAGCCCCACGACCCAGAGCGCCCCCATGTCGCCGCCGATGAAGACATTGTCGAACATGGGCTTGGTCATGTAGCTCATGACCCCGAGGGTGGCGCCTTCGATCATCATGATCACCAATGCGATCGAGATGATCGGCAGGTGCTCGCGCAGGTATCCCTGCCAGAGCCAGCGCCCCATGGAGTGGCGGCGCGTGCTCATGCCCGGCCCCGATGGGCCGAAAAATTGGCCGTCGTGGTTTCGGGGTCGTAGTCCTGCGCCACCCAGTCGCGAAAGCCGATGTCCCCCCCGGCGCGGCGCGCGGCGTAATCCTCGATCACCTGGTCCAGCACGCCGGTGGCGGTGCTGCGCAGGTGCAGGTAGCGCCAGGACAGCATGCGTCGGGCGCCCGCGATCTCGGACCCGTCGCGGATCAGCAGGTAGATCGCGCTGGCCAGTCCGGCCCGGTCGGCACCGGACTTGCAGTGGATCAACAGCGGTGTCTCCAGGGTCTCCAGCAGGTCGATCAGCTCGAGCAGCGCCGCGCGCGGCGGCGCCCGGCGTGCGTTCAGGCGCAGATCGACAAGGGTCATCCCCAGGGCGTCGCAGGTCTCGCGCTCGAACAGATAGGGCGAATGTGGCGTCGCACCCCGCAGGTTCAGCACGGTCCGGATGCCGCGCGCGGCCATGCGGCGCAGGCGCCCGGGGGCGGGCTGGTTCGATCGGTAGACCCCCGGTGCGACCTCGTCGAGGTTCGTCCAGAGGTGGCGCAGGATGCCGTGGTCAAGAAACTGATAGTGCCACCACGCGCCACGCCGCGCCGCCGGGGTCGAGATGTCCCGCCCCAGCCGGTTGTGCAGGTCCCGCTCGAAGCGGTGAATCCGTTGGAACAAACCCGAAACCATGCGTGCGCGGCCTTTCGATGCAGATGGTCCGCGCGGTTTACGCGGAATCGCGGCGGTCGAAAAGGGGCGGCGCCCGATTGACGCCGCCGCGGTGGCGCGTACCTTGGCGGGATCATAAGCCTTCGGGAGATCCAGATGTTTGCAAACGGCCTGCCCTATCTGGCGATTCCCGGTCCCTCGGTCATGCCGGACCGGGTGTTGCGGGCCATGCAGCGCCCCGCGCCCAATATCTATACCGGCGCGCTGCACGAGATGACCCATTCGTTGATCCCCGATCTCAAGGCCATCGCGGGCACGACCGGCGCGACGGCCATCTACATCGCCAATGGCCACGGCACCTGGGAGGCGGCACTTGCCAATGTCGTGGCCGAGGGTGACCGGGTGCTGGTGCTGGCCACCGGCGTCTTTTGCAAGGGCTGGGGCGAGATGGCCAGGGGCCTGGGGGTCGAGGTGGACCTGCTCGATTTCGGGGAAAGCGCTGCGGTGGACCCGGCCCGGGTCGAGGACGCCCTGCGCGCCGATGGGGCCGGGCGGATCAAGGCGGTGCTGATGGTTCTGGTCGATACATCGACCAGTGTGCGCAACGACGTGGGCGCGGTGCGCGCGGCACTGGATGCCGCCGGGCATGACGCGCTGTTGATGGTGGACGCCATCGCCTCGCTGGGCTGCGATCCCTACGAGATGGATGCCAGCGGCGCCGATGTCACCATATCGGCCAGCCAGAAGGGGCTGATGACGCCGCCGGGGCTGGGTTTTGTCTGGTTCAACGACAAGGCGGACAGGCAGCGCGGCACCCTGGCCCGCGTCAGCCGCTACTGGGATTGGCGCCCGCGCGTGGCGCCCGACGAATACTGGAAGTATTTCGACGGCACCGCGCCCACGCATCACCTTTACGCCCTGCGTGAAGCCCTCGACATGATCCTCGAGGAGGGGCTGACAGCGGTCTGGGCCCGGCACGATGGCCTGGCCCGGGCCATCTGGGCGGCTTGCGAGACCTGGGGCGAAGGTGGCCCGTTGCGCCTCAATGTGCCCGATTCTGCGGCGCGCTCGCGGGCGATCACCTCCGTCGGGCTTGAGCCGGGCCAGGGCGATGCCCTGCGCGGTTGGGTCGAGCGCATGACCGGCGTCACCCTGGGCATCGGGCTGGGCCGCGACCCGGCCAGCGCCTTTTTCCGGATCGGCCACATGGGCCATGTCAACGCGCATATGGTCCTTGGCGTGCTGGCCAGCATCGAGACGGGGCTGACGGCCCTGGATATCCCGCATGGCCCCGGCGGCGTGGCGGCCGCGAGCGCGGTCCTGGCCGACCTGGCGCAGGACTAGCCCCGGCGCGCACCCAGCATCCGCAGGCCCAGCTCGATCCCGGCGGCCCTGAGCATGACCCAGAGGACCCCCGCGACCGAGGCGATGGTCCAGAAGGACATGAACATCAAGACCCCGACCATCCAGAGGAAGGGCGTTTTATAATTCTCGACCCGGTTCGGGTAGCGATACATGACAGCCTCCAGCAGTACCCTTGACGCAAGATTAGCCCCACGGTTGACGCAACGTCGTCAAAAATCACCTAACGCTTTTTTGCATCCGCCAAGGCACCGGGCAGGGCCTCGGCCAGCAGGTCGAGATCCTTCGGCCGGCCCGCGCTGATGCGGATGCACCTGTCCTGCGGCGCCACGAAGGGCATGCGGGCAAAGATGTCCCGGTCCAGCAGGCCCGACAGAACGGATTTGGCCAAGCCCCCGTCGCCGCCGCAATCCACGGCCACGAAACTGGCCGCCGAGGGCAGGGCGGTCAGGCCGTTGTCGGCGGCGATCACCTGTATACGGTTGCGGGCGCCGGCGACCTCGGCCCGTACATGGGTCAGCCAGTCGGCATCCTGCGCGGCGGCCAGCGCCCCGGCCTGACTGATCCGGCCGATCCCGAAGTGATCGCGCACCAGGTCGAAGACGCCGATCAGCGCGGCGTCGCCGATGGCATAGCCCACCCGCGCGCCGGCCAGCCCATGCGCCTTGGAAAAGGTGCGCATGCGGATGACGCGGGGGTCTTCCGGGTCGATCTCGGGGGCGGTGCCCCGGGGCGCGAAGTCGATATAGGCCTCGTCCAGCACTAGCAGGCTGCCCTCGGGGACGGCCTCGACCATGCGCTTGACGGTGGCGCCATCGTGCCAGGTGCCCATGGGATTGTCGGGGTTGGACAGGTAGATCAGCCGCGCGCCCACCTCGGCCGCCTTGGCGATCAGGCGCTCGGGGTCCTCGTGATCGGCGGTGTAGGCGACCCTGTGCAACACCCCGCCGTGGCCCGAGACATGGTAGTTGAAGGTCGGATAGGCGCCGTCCGAGGTCACCACAGGCGCGCCCTGCGGTACGGTCAGCCGCACCAATGACCCCAGCAGCCCGTCGATCCCGGCGCCGATGACGATGTTGTCCATCGCCACACCGTGCCGGGCGGCCAGATGGCTGCGCAGGTCGAAACTGGCCGAGTCGCCGTATTTCCAGACCTCCCGCGCGGCCTCCTGCATCACGCTCACCGCCTGCGGCGACGGGCCGAAGACGCTTTCGTTGGCGCCCAGACGGGCGCGAAAGGGGCGGCCGCGCTCGCGCTCCAAAGCCTCGGGGCCGACGAAGGGCACGGCGCGGGGCAGGCTCTGGACGAGCGGGGTAAGGCGGGGATCACCTGTCATGGCGCCAGACTGCCGCGCAGGGCGCGGGTTGTCCATGCACCCGGGCCGCCCCGGCGCATCAGCCGATTTCCTCGAGCCGGGCCATGGCCGCCTGCAACTGGGCGCGCTCTTCCTGCCGCAGGGCAAGGGTCTCGCGGGCCTCCTCGACGACCTCCGAAGGGGCGCTTTCGATGAACTTGGGGTTGTCCAGACGCCCCGACAGCCCGCCGATTTCCTTGTCGAGCTTGCCCATGACCTTGGAAATGCGCGCCTTTTCGGACTCCACGTCGATGATGTCGGCCAGCGGCAGGGCAAAACTCGCACCATGCGCGGTCACCGAGAGCGAGCCCTTGGGCGCCGCGGCGGCCTCTTCCAGCGAGTCGATGCGGGCCATGCGCTTGATCAGGGCCGCGTTGTTGGCCCAGGCGGTGCGGGCGGCCGCGTCCGCGTCCAGTTGCAGCACGGGGATGTAAAGCCCCACCGGCACGTTCATCTGCGCGCGCGCCGAGCGGACCCCCTCGATAAAGGCGATGACCCAGCGCATCTCGCGCTCGGCCTCGGCATCCACCAACTCGGTGCCGTAGCTGGGCCAGTCGGCATGGACCAGCATCTTGTCGCGCGTGCCCAGGGTTCCCCAGAGCTCCTCGGTGATGAAGGGCATGATCGGGTGCAGCAGGATCAGGCACTGGTCCATGACCCAGGCCATGGTGTCTTGCGTTTCGGCCTGGTCGGCCTCGCCCCCGTCCAGCAGCAGCGGCTTGGAAAACTCGACATACCAGTCGCAGACTACGTTCCAGACGAAGTGATAAAGCGCCGAGGCCGCATCGTTGAAGCGATAGGCGGCGAGGGCCGCGTCCACCTCTTCGCGCACGCGGGCGGTCTCGCCGATGATCCAGCGGTTCACCGTGGCCGTGGGCCGCGGCAGGCTGCCGTCCGACCCGGTGGCGCCGTTCATCTCGGCAAAGCGGCAGGCGTTCCAGAGCTTGGTGCCGAAGTTGCGGTAGCCCTTGATGCGATCTTCCGAGAGTTTCAGCACCCCGCCGATGGCCGCCATGGCCGCGTTGGCAAAGCGCAGGGAATCGGCGCCGTAATCCTCGATCACCGCGATGGGGTCGATGACATTGCCGGTGGTCTTGGACATCTTCTTGCCCTTGGCGTCGCGCACCAGCCCGTGCAGGTAGACGGTGTGGAACGGGTCCTGTCCGACCACGGCGTTCTGCATCATCATCATCCGCGCGACCCAGAAGAACAGGATGTCCTGCCCGGTGATCAGCACGTCGGTGGGGAAATACTTCTGGTATTCCTCGGTCTGTTCGGGCCAGCCTAGCGTGCCGATGGGCCAGAGGCCCGAGGAGAACCAGGTGTCGAGGACGTCTGGGTCGCGCCAGACAGGGTAGACCAGCTTGGTCAGGTCCTGCGTGACGTTGTATTCGGCAAGGCCCGTGGCGAAAGTCTGGATGGCCTCGTGCTTGTCGGCCACCTCGATCACGCGGGCATGGCTGATCGGGTTGGGCACGTCGATATTGTCCTGCTCGAAAAGCGGGATGACCTCGTCGAAGCTGAAGGCGCAATGGCTGACCTCCTGCCGATGCAGCATCCCGCCCTCGGTCAGAAGCTCCAGCAGGCGGACCTCGTCCAGCGCGCCGCTGGCGTTCAGGTCGTCCTCGACGCCAAGGTTCAGCCCATACCAGACCGGGATCTGGTGCCCCCACCACAGCTGACGCGAGATGCACCAGGGCTCGATGTTTTCCAGCCAGTGGAAATAGGTCTTCTTGCCGCTTTCGGGCATGATCTCGGTGCGGCCCTCGCGGACGGCCTCCAGCGCGGGGCCGACGACCTTTTCGGCATCGACGAACCACTGGTCGGTCAGCATCGGCTCGATCACCACCTTCGAGCGGTCGCCGAAGGGCTGCATGATTTTCTTGTCCTCGACCGCGATCATCAGGCCCTCGGCGTCGATGTCCGCGACCACGCGCTTGCGGGCCTCGAAACGGTCCAGCCCGCGATAGGCCTCGGGGACGAGGTTGATCGCGTCGACCTGCGCCATGGTGAACTCCGCACCACGGGCAAGATCCTGCGCGCGCCCGGCCTCCTCGGCGTAAGGCGCGCCGTCGGCCCGCATGTGCCCGCTGGTGTCCATCAGGCGATACATCGGGATGCCGCCGCGCCTGGCGACCTCGTAGTCGTTGAAATCATGCGCGCCGGTGATCTTGACCGCGCCCGACCCGAAGGCGGGGTCGGGGTAGCTGTCGGTGATGATCGGGATCAGGCGGCGGTGTTCCTTGGGGCCGACCGGGATTTCGCACAGCTTGCCGACGATGGGGGCATAGCGCGCATCATCGGGATGCACGGCAACGGCCCCGTCGCCCAGCATCGTCTCGGGGCGCGTGGTGGCGATGGAGATGTAGTCGCGCTTTTCCTCCAGCACGACGGTGCCGTCTTCGTCTTTCTCGATGTAGGTGTAGGTCTCGCCGCCGGCCAGCGGGTACTTGAAGTGCCACATGTGGCCGTCGACCTCGATGTTCTCGACCTCCAGGTCGGAAATCGCCGTCTCGAAATGCGGGTCCCAGTTGACCAGCCGCTTGCCGCGGTAGATCAGCCCCTTGCGGTGCATGTCCACGAAGACCTTGATGACGGCATCGTGGAAATTGCCCTCGTTGCCCGCGGGCGCGCCGGGGGCGCCGGACATGGTGAAGGCGTTGCGCGACCAGTCGCAGGAGGCGCCGAGCCGCTTGAGCTGGTCGATGATCTGGCCGCCGTACTGGTCCTTCCATTCCCAGACCTTGGCCAGGAAGTCCTCGCGGCTCAGGTCGGTGCGGCGCAGGCCTTCTTCGGCCTTGAGCTTCTTTTCCACCTGCAGCTGCGTGGCGATGCCGGCATGGTCCTGCCCGGGCTGCCAGAGCGTGTCAAAGCCGCGCATCCGGTGCCAGCGGATCAGGATGTCCTGCAGGGTGTTGTTGAAGGCATGGCCCAGGTGCAGCGCCCCGGTCACGTTGGGCGGCGGGATCATGATGGAAAAGGTCTCGTCGCGCGTGGCATTGGCACCCGCGGCGAAGGCGCCGCTGTCTTCCCAGGCCTTGTAGATGCGCGGTTCCGCCTGTTGGGCGTCAAAGGTCTTTTCCATGGGCATGATCTGTCTTTCCTGACTGTCGCAGCCCCCCTGTAACCCGCCGGGGCGGCGGCGAAAAGAGGGACTGGCCGCACGGGCTGGACACGGCCCTTGGAACCGCTAGGGTCTCGGCAACAGACAGGAGAGGCCAGCATGGAAAAATTCGGCAAATCCCAACCGGTCCGCCGGGTCGAGGACCAGCGCTTTCTCACCGGCCATGGCCGCTACGTCGACGATATCGTGCCGCAGGGCGCCTTGCGGGCGGTCTTCCTACGCGCGCCCGTGGGCCACGCGCGGATCACCGAGCTGGACGTCGCCGAGGCGCGCGACGCCCCCGGGGTGCACCTCGTGCTGACCCTGGCCGACCTCGAGGCCGAGGGCCTGCAGGTGACCATGAAAAGCACCGCCGTGCGCATGGCTGACGGCAGCCGCGGGGCGCGCCCCGAGCGGCCCCTGCTGGCAGGTGACCGGGTGCGCTACGTGGGCGAGGCCATCGCCATGGTCGTGGCCGAGACCCTGCAACAGGCCCGTGACGCCGCCGAGCTGATCACGCTGGACTTCGAGGACGAGCCGGCGCATGTCGAGCTGGCCCCCGGCGGGCCGCAATTGCACGAGAGCGTTCCCGACAACATCGCCTTCGACTGGGACCTGGGCGACGCCGCGGCGGTGGACAGCGCCATCGCGGGGGCGGCGCATGTCCTGACCTACGAGATCGCCGACAACCGTGTCATCGTCAATTCCATGGAACCGCGCGGCACCTATGCCGAGCCCGAGGGCAACGGCCGCCTGCACATCGCGGTGAACGGGCAGGGGGTCTGGGGGCCCAAGGCCAGCGCCGCGCGGCACCTGGGCCTGCCGCCCGAGGATATCCGCGTGACCAATCCCGACACCGGTGGCGGGTTCGGCATGAAGGGCATGGACCACCCCGAGACCTTCGTGGTCGCCCAGGCGGCCCGGATGCTCAACCGCCCCGTCCGCTGGATGTCCGAACGCACCGAGGCCATGCTCAGCGACAACGCCGGGCGCGATCTGACCACCACGGCCACGCTGGCCTTCGACGCCGATCACCGGCTTGTCGGCTACCGGCTGGATACCCTGGCGAATCTAGGGGCTTACAATTCGCAGTTCGCCCAGCCGATCCAGACCGATCTGTTCTCGAAGGTGGCGCCGGGGGTCTATGATTTCCAGGCGATCCACCTGCGCTGCCGCGGCATCTATACCAACACCGCGCCGGTCGATGCCTATCGCGGCGCGGGCCGGCCCGAGGCGATCTACGTGCTGGAACGGGCCATGGACTATGCCGCCCGCGACCTCGGCGTCGATCCCTGGCAGTTGCACCGGCGCAACTTCATCCCGGCCGACAAATTCCCTTATACATCCGCGACCGGACAGCCCTACGACGTGGGCGATTTTCACCGTGTCCTTGACCGTTTGGAACAAAACGCCGACCGTGCCGGTTTTGCCGCCCGCCGCGCTGCGTCCGAGGCGTGCGGCCGCCTGCGCGGCATGGGCCTGTGTTACTACATCGAGAGCATCCTGGGCGATCCCGAGGAAACCGCCCGGGTCGATTTCAACGCCGATGGCACCGCCTCGATCTTCGTGGGCACCCAGTCCAACGGACAGGGCCACGAGACCGTCTTTGCCCAGTTCCTCGCCGACCAGACCGGCATCCCGTCCGACCGTATCTCGGTGGTGCAGGGCGACAGCGACCTGATCGCCCAAGGCGGCGGCACCGGGGGATCGCGCTCGGTCACGGTGCAGAACACCGCCACGCTGGGCGCGGTCGCGGCCATCACCGAGGCTTTCGCCGGCTACCTGGCCGAAAAGGAGGGTGTCGCCGCCGAGGTCATCAGCTTTGACGACGAACGCTTCCGCATTCCCGGCTCGAACCTCACGCCGACCATGCTGGAGGTCGCCGAGATGGCCCGCGCCGAGGGGCGCGGCGACCTGCTGAGCCAGTCGCGGACCACCAAGCTGGAAAACCGGTCCTTCCCCAACGGCGCCCATGTGGCCGAGGTCGAGATCGACCCGGAGACGGGCAAGGTGACGCTGGACCGCTACACGGTGGTTGACGATTTCGGCAATCTCATCAACCCCATGCTGGTCGAGGGCCAGGTCCACGGCGGGGTGGTGCAGGGGGTCGGACAGGCGCTGACCGAACAGGCCCATTACGATGCCGAAGGGCAGCTGACCACGGCAACCTTCATGGACTACGCCATGCCGCGGGCCGATGATGTGCCCATGTTCCGCTTCGACACCGAGTCCACGCCCTCGCTCTACAATCCCATGGGCATGAAGGGCTGCGGCGAGGCCGGGACGGTGGGGTCCATGGCCGCCACGTCCAACGCCGTGCTCGATGCGCTGTCTTCGCGCGGTGTCGCCCGGGCCGACATGCCCTTCACGCCGCATCGGGTCTGGCAGTTGCTGCACGAGGCGGAAAACGGGGCGGAGCATGGGGTTTCGTGACCGGCTCCTTTCGCTTCTGGGTCGCGGCCCCCGGGCCGAGGCCGGCTCGCCGCGTCACCGAGGGCCCGCGACCCATGTGATCGTGATCGACGGCACGATGTCGTCGCTGGTCGACGGCAACGAGAGCCACGCCGGCCAGCTCTACAAGCTGATCCTCGAGGCCGGACGCAGCGCCAACCTGACGGTCTACTACGAGGCCGGCATCCAGTGGCGCGACTGGTCGCGCACGATAGACGTGATGATGGGCCGCGGCATCAACCGCCAGATCCAGCGCGCCTACGGCGTGCTGGCCTCGCGCTATCGGCCCGGCGACCGGATCATCCTGGCCGGGTTCTCGCGCGGGGCCTACGCGGTGCGGTCCCTGGCCGGGATCGTGGATCTGGTGGGGCTGGTGCGCGCCGACTGCGCGACCGAGCGGATGGTCCGCCAGGCCTATCGCCACTACCGCGCCGGGGCGCGCGGCCCGGTGGCCGAGACCTTTCGGCGCGACTACTGCCTGCACCCGGTCGAGATCGAGGCCGTTGCCGTCTGGGATACGGTCAAGGCGCTGGGCCTGCGCCTGCCGCTGTTGTGGCCCGTGACCGAGGAAAAGCACAGGTTTCACAACCATGCGCTTGGCCCCGCCACCCGGCACGGGTTCCACGCGCTCGCCCATGACGAAACGCGCGAGGCCTATGCCCCCGTCCTCTGGGCCTGTCCGCCCGAGCGTAAGGCGCGGGTCGAACAGGTCTGGTTCCGGGGCACCCATGGCGATGTGGGCGGCCAGCTGGGCGGCTTTTACCCGGCGCGGCCGCTGTCGAATATCTCGCTGGTCTGGATGCTGGAACGCCTCGAGGGCTGCGGCCTGCCCCTGCCGGAGGACTGGCGCGCCCGCTTCCCCTGCGACCCTGACGGCCCCTCGGTCGGGACCTGGCGGGGCTGGACCAAGCTGTTCTGGCTGCGCAAGCCGCGCATGGTGGCGCGCGACCGCTCCGAGAGCCTTCATCCCACCCTGGCCGCGCGCCTGCCCGGCGATGCGGCGGGGCCGACGGCGGATCGCGCCCAGGGCGTTTCGGGAAAAACCTGATCCGCGTCGTTGCGGCGGCAAATCCGAAACTGTCCTGGCCAGAGTCGCGGAGCCACCCCCTTGGCCTGCACCTGACCCCAGATGCTTTGTGAAGGCAAGCCGAAGGTCAGGAGACAACTACACCGAGTGAAACTGTCGGATGACGGCAGCCAGCCCGAAGCGGACGCGGTAAGTCGCTCGCTTTGCTGGCGCAGCGCCGGCAGGTCGGGCGGAAAGCGGGCTTTCGCGGCAATGGTCACGAACGGCAGCTATGCGCAGGGAGCTGACCCTGCAAAACTGCAAACTATGGCCGCTTTTCATGACACACCCGGCCCCTTATCTGTACTACAGCACTAAGCGTACCAATTGTCCACCATCAGATCCACGAGGGCACCACGCTGAGTAATGACTTGCCCAGCCAGACGACTGCCTGTGCGACAGGCTTTTTCGAGGCTCTCGCCGCTCAGCCAACTCGCCAGAAAACCTGCGTTGAACGCATCGCCGGCCGCGGTAGTGTCCACGACGTTCGACACCGGGTCAGGCGGAACTGCAATGCGCTCGTGTTCGGTCAGGGCGACGAGGGGCTTGTCGCTGTTCTTCACAACAACCACGCCTGCCCCACCGTCAAGGTAGCGACCCGCCACGGCTTCGGGACCAGAGTCGCCGAAATGCGCGATCTCGTCGTCGCACGAGGGCAAAACTATGTCCGCTGTCTCAGCCGCCCTTATGATCTGCCCGCACATCTCGGTGCGCGATTCCCAAAGTGCGGGGCGAATGTTTGGGTCGAAGACGACAGTCACCCCCTCTGTCCGGGCATGCGCCAACGCAGCGAGCAACCGCTCGCGCCCTACCGGAGGCAGAATGGCAATGGTGATCCCCGAGAAGTACGCTACATCACCACTGCTAACACCCGGCAGGGCCTCGAGATCGTCCGCCAGGGTTCGTGCGGCCGATGCGGAGCGCCAGTAGCTGAAGCTCCGCTCGCCGTTTCTCAACGAGATCAGGTAGAGCCCGATCGTCCGGCCCCGACGGACTGTGAGAACCGGGTCGATCCCGGCCCGGCGCACGAACTCCTCCATCCGTGCCGAGGCGTCATCTTCCCCGATTGCGGAGTAATAACCGACCGACAACTCGGCCCCGGCCACCTGGCGAAGGTACCAGCAGGTGTTGAACGTGTCGCCAGCAAAACCCATTGCGTAGCGCCCGTCCTCCTGCAGCGCCATTTCGACCATACATTCGCCGATACCGAGCACGCGCGTCATCGGCGCTCACGCTCGGCCGGGGCCCCGGCGACGCCGCGCAATTCGGCCGGGCCCTGCAGGCGGCCGTTATCTGGGGAGCTGGCCCGCATGGCGCGCAACTGATCCCAGGCGATCATCTGCCCGTGGTCCGGGCGCATCGGCAGAGTGGTCCCGCGTCTGACCTTGAGCCTCAGCGCTGCACCTTCGATACGCACGAGCCCAGTATCAACGGAAAGCTCCCCAGCTAACCGGGCCAATTGAGATACCCCTCGACGCCGCCATTGCGGACAGCGGCACGCGCTGAAATCTCATCATCGCAGGCCAATTCACCACGCAATACTTCTTCGACTACTGCCTCGGCGACGAACGACGCTTGGTTCGGCGCGAGGTTGCAGGGGTCAAGTTGGAAGTAGCCAAGTTCGATCTCGTGATCGCGCACGATTATCGCGGGATCGCGCTGCCCCAGTCGCCGGGCAATGATCGCGGCCGAGATGCCCGCTTTGTCCGGGTCGACCTCTACCTGAAGGCGTTCGAGAGGGTTGCCGGTCGGATCCAGGACCCTGTGTGGCATGATGCCCGGAAGAGGGGCGAAGGCCTCGCGCCATAGTTCCAGCGCTTCTGCTTCATGAGCGCGGATGGCCTCATGGTCCCTATTCATCCAAAGCGTCATTGCGGCGGTGGCGCCTGCAATGCTCTCTTTGCCAACCTTCATGCCTCGCCCGATCCCGATATTCTGAAGGTAGGCAGCACGTACTAGGTCGCGGCGCCCCGCAATGATGCCGGCAGTGGGGCCGCCCATGAACTTGTGGGCCGAGTAGACGACAACATCCGCACCTTTCTCGATGAAGCCACGCAGATCGTATTCGGAAGCGGCATCCACGATCACCGGAACCCCCTTCTCGTGCGCGATCTCCGCAAACCGCTCGAAGGGGATCTGCCCGTAGGCGACGACGTGGTGCGAGACGACATAGAGCGCAGCCGCGGCGCCTTCGTCGAGTACATGGGCCAACTGGTGATCCATTGCGAGCGTTGACTGACCGACGGGCCGCACGTGCGCCCCGGTAAGCTCGACGGCGAGCGAGACCGGCGCACCGTAGCCGCAGAGGTGGCCGAGCTGGACCGCCACGCCACTGCGGGGGCCGGTCTCATTCGGAAGCGCTTCGACGCGGGCTGGGTCGATACCTGTCATGCAACCGGCTACCGCGAGGCTGATACCGGCGCTGGCCGAAGCGGTGAGACAACCTGCCTCTGCGCCGGTAAGTTCCGCAATGACATGGCTGGCCTTGGCCTGAAGCTCGTGGATCTTGGCGAAACGAGTCATTGTGTCGGCCGTCGCCTGCGCGACTTCCGGCGCGGCCATCGATCCACCGAGCGCGGTCATCGTGCCGGAGACGTTGATGATCCGGCTCAGCCCGTTGGCATCGTGCCATCTCCAGTCCGGCGTGCGGGTCTCGGACATAATGTTTCCTTTCGAGGTTGTGGGGGGGTCCATAATTAGGTAGGGCTTGTGGAAACTATCATTGAGGCGCCATGAACAAGATCAAGCCTACGCGTACGCGTACTAGCGGTATAGACCGCAGCCTTCAGATAATGGATCTGCTGACTGAGCGGCAGGTCCCGATGAGCGCCTACGAACTCGCGAAGGAAGCGGGCGCACCCGCCTCCACGATCTACCGGCTCATCGACGAATTGGTTGAGCGTGCGATGCTGAGCCGCGCCGACGAGGGCCGGGTCTGGCTCGGGCCTCGCCTCATGCGTTACGGCCTCGCCTATCGGGCGCGGATCGACATGTATGCCGAGGCCGAGATGGAGATGTACGCGCTTTCGCAGCGGACAGGCGAGATGATCCAGATCTGCGCCCGAGACGAAGGCATGATGACCGTCATCGGCATGGCGGAAGGCGAAGGGCATTTTCGTGTCACATCCGATGTTGGGACGCGCGTGCCGCTGAACTGGACGGCCTCTGGCCGCCTGCTTCTGGGGCACTTGCCGGATGAGGAGCGCCTTGCGACCTTCCGCGATTTCGCGCGCCCATCCCGGACCGGCATGGCGGAGATCGACCCCGAGGTTCTGTCGCGGAAGTCCCGCGAGGACTACCTCAACGGTCTGGCGGTGCAAATCGACAGCTCCGAGGAATCGGTCGCTTGCATCGCCGCGCCGGTGCGAGACGAAACGGGAGCCTGTGTGATCACGCTTTCCGTCGTGATGCCCAAGTATCGAGTCTCCGACCAGTTCGACTGGTTGTCGGGCGAGGTTCGCACGGCCGCCGTAGCGGTGGAGCGTGCCATGGGGCACCAGAAAAGCGCCTGAGTACCTCACGCCTCTTTCTCCTCAAGTTCGAAGATCCCTTCTATTTCCACCGTGATCCGGTTGGGCAGCGATCCGACGCCGAAGGCCGACCGCGCATGCACCCCGGCCTCGCCGAAGATCGCGCCCAACAAGTCCGAGGCGCCGTCGATCACGAAGGGATGCTTCTCGAAGTCGGGATCGGCGTTCACGAGGCCGAGCAGCTTGACGACACCGCCGACCTTGTCGAGCGAACCGCAATACCCGCGAAGGGCCGTTAGCATGTTGATGGCCACCAGTTCGGCATGCTCGCGCGCCTCTTCGGCGCTCACTTCGGAGCCCACCTTACCGCGAAGCAACGTGCCATCGGCCTGCACGGGTCCCTGGCCGGAGACATAGAGCATACGGCCGGCCCGGCGGACGTTGCAGAACACACCTATCGGCTGGGGTGCCGTGCCGGGCAGATCGAGCCCGCGGGCCTTGAGCCGCGTTTCCGGCGTCGAGTCGGGTCGCTCATCTTTCATTCAGGGCCTCTATCCTCTTGCAGTAGCTGACATGTTCGGCGCCGACGCGCTCGGCCGGCGGTGGGCTCTCTGCGCAGGTGTCCTGCGCAAGCGGGCAACGGGTCCGAAAGACGCATCCTGTCGGCGGCCAGAGCGGACTGGGGATGTCCCCACTGAGCACTTCACGGTTTAGCGAAGCCCCCGGTCGGGGCTGTGGGATCGCGGAGTTGAGAGCGCGCGTGTAGGGATGCATCGCGCGCTCATGGACCTCCGTAGAAGGCCCGACCTCCATCAGCCGGCCGAGGTACATCACCGCGATCTGGTCACAAAGGTATTCCACCACAGAGAGGTCGTGAGCGATGAATAGCATCGTCAGATTGCGGCGCTCGCGCAGTTCCAGGAGCAGATTCAGGACCTGCGCCTGAATCGAAACATCCAGGGCGGAGACGCTCTCGTCAGCAACGATGAACTCCGGCTCCAGAGCCAAAGCGCGGGCGATACCAATGCGTTGGCGCTGACCACCCGAGAACTCGTGAGGAAATCGCCGCATGTGATCGGCCTGCAGCCCGACCTCTTCCAGCAATGCAGCGACGCGGTCGCGACGCTCTTTCCGGGTCCCGATGCCATGGGCGATGAGCCCTTCGGAGATGACACTTTCCACCCGCATACGCGGGTTGATCGAAGAGACCGGGTCCTGAAAAATAATCTGCATCCGGCGCCGCATGGCGCGCATTTCACTGTCACCAAGCGCGTTCAGATCCTGCCCATCGAAAACCGTCTGCCCGGAGGTGGGCTCGATGAGCCGCAACAGCGTACGCCCGAGGGTTGTCTTCCCAGAGCCGCTCTCTCCGACCAGCCCGGTGATCGAGCCGCGCGGAATGCTGAAGCTGACGTCCTCGACGGCATGGACATCTCCCGCCGGCATGTAGAAGCGCTTGGTCAGATTTTTTACCTGAAGCAATGGATTGTTCATTGGGGCCCTGCCTTCTCCAAGACGCAAGCGGCCCAGTGGTTCGGCGCCTTCTCGCGCAGCTTGATCGGTTGGCGACACTCGGGCAGGGCATAGCGACAGCGTGGAGCGAAAGCACAACCAGGGGGCAGGTCATGAAGCGGCGGAACCGAGCCCGGAATTGGAACGAGACGTTCGCCGTCACCGCGTCCAGGCTGCGGTATCGAGTTTAGCAATCCCTGCGTATAGGGATGTCGTGTATCCTCGAAAAGATGCCGGACCGGCGCCTTCTCAATCACAGCACCCGCGTACATGACCGCCACATCGTCGGCCATCTCGGCCACGACGCCCATGTCATGGGTGATGAACAGGATGGACATCCCCAGCTCCCGCTGGAGCCGGCGCATGAGATCGAGGATCTGGGCCTGAATGGTCACGTCGAGCGCAGTTGTCGGCTCGTCCGCGATGAGCAGCGCCGGGTTGCAGACAAGGGCCATGGCGATCATTGCCCGCTGCCGCATCCCGCCAGAAAGTTCGTGCGGATAGCTGTCTGCCCGGCTGGCTGGGGCTGGGATCTCGACCAACTCGAGCATTTGGATGACGCGCTTGCGCCGAGACTTCGCGTCGAGCGCCTCATGAAGCCACAGCATTTCCCCGATCTGATCGCCGATCGTGAAGAGCGGATTCAGCGATGACATGGGCTCTTGGAAGATCATCGAGATTTCGGGTCCGCGGATCCGCCGGAATCCGGCCGAAGAAAGCTTGGCAAGATCGGTCACCTCCCCAGTCCGGTCTCGGTAGGCAAGGCTGCCCGTCCCGATGCGCCCATTGGGCGGCAGAAGGCCCATCAGCGCAAGTGAGGTCACGGACTTGCCCGAGCCGCTCTCGCCCACCAGTGCCAGGGTCCGGCCGCGGGCGAGAGAAAAGCTTACATCCCGCAGCGCCGTGAGGTCTCCGCCTCTCGCATTGAACTGGACGCGCAGCCCTTCGACGTCGAGGATCGTGTCGCTCATGCGCTCCTCCGGTTTGCCTCTTGTACGTCGTTGCCTAGCACGGTCATCCGCGGTTCGAAGAGCTGGTCGAGTGTCATGTGGTTGCCTTGGCTGTCGACAACGTCGAGCGCCCCCGGGGCGAGGTCGAATACAGTGAAGTCGGCAATCTCGCCCGGTGTGAGCCCCGCTTTCGCACCCAGCCCGACGACAGAGCGCGGCGCGGCGGTTACGGCCTCGAGGCAATTCTCGAAGGGCAGCCCGACGGCCAGGAGCTTCGACAGCGTTGTCGCCATGTCATGGACCGGCCCCGCAATGTTGCGAAGGTGCAGGTCGGTCGAGATCGAGAAGGGTCTTAGCCCATCAGCGATGGCGCGCCGAGCCACGTCGAAATCAAATGAGGCCTGCCCGTGCCCCACGTCCATGCGCACTCCGCTGTCTGCCAGCCGCTTGGCCTGATCCCAGAGC
>JAVLCA010000100.1:0-1531 GCA_031581025.1 Salibaculum sp.
CGAAGAGGTCGTCGGGCTTGTCGCCGACACAATTGGGCTGCCCAAGGCGATGGCCGGGGACTACGTGCACGCGCCGCGTACTCTGCCAGGAACGGGGCCAGGCGACACGCCCGCGGGCGCCGATGCCCGCCATGCGGAGGTCTATGCTTTGCTGGACGACGACGGGCACGTTCTGCCGCTTTCGGTCCTCGAAGACACCGACGCGGAGACCAGGACCGACGTGTTCGATCCCTGTGCGCCGCTCTCGCCGGTGCCGCGGGGCACGCAGGCCGCGCGCCACCTCAAGGTCAGCGTCCTCAGCCCCGAACAGGCCGAGCTGACCCTGGTTCAGGTCGACCTGTTCGACATCCGGACAAACCGGATCGAACGGTCGGTCATCGGCCGCGCCAACGGATCAGGACCGGCGAGCCGGGCCGCGGCCATGGCGCAAGCGTGGGAGGAACTTGGCCCGGTCGTGCGGCCGCCACGAGACCGCCAGCCGCAGACGGTGAACGTTGACCCGCCCGCCGCGCCAGAAACCTGCAGGGTGCGCATGACCGTGTCGCCCGAAGACTTTACCATGACGCATACGCCGGACGGCGATTTCACCGAATACAACCATCCAGGGCCGGGCGCGACCTATATCGGTACGGATCGCATGGCGATGCTGGATCCCGGCGGACGGGGCTGGGTCGAATTTCCCGGTTATATGGGCGAGATGATGCGTGGCGGTCCGGAAGAGGCCGGACCGATGGACTTGATCGATCCGGGCGAAGTCGATGAAAGCCTCTACATGGCACGGATGCCGCGATACCTGGTCGAGGCGCTCGGGTGGCAGCGGATGCTGTCAAATCGTGCCCGGCTGGGCATGGAGGACGACGCGGCGTTCGATCTGGACATGCCCTGCCCCGATGCCCAGTCGGGCTGCGCAAGTCTGCGCGTGCGCTTGCAGGACGGCGCGGATTCCGTGACCTATTCGGGCACCATTCTTTATGATGCGCAGCGCCGTGTCGTTCGCCTGCCGCTCGACGATGGAAGAGTGATCGCCTTTTCCTATGGCGACCTCGACATGGGACGGCCGCCGGGCTGGTGACGATGTTCGCGGATCATTGGACCCGCCGCGCCTCGTGTTCAAAGGGGATGGGTCGCGGGGGACCATCCTGCCTCCGCGGGCGCAGGATGGCACGATGCGCCTGGCCGAAATTGCGATAGTTGACCATCAGGGTGATCAGGCCGCGAAACATGGCCGGAAATCCTGCGCGCCGGGCGCAGCGGTTGCGATAACCATGTCGCGCGCGCGCGCATCCGCGTCGGCTGGCCCTGCGCGTGTGGCAGGGGCCAGTACGATGGCGAGCGCGCACCGAGTGGCGAAAGTGGTCGGCAGCATCGTCGAAGCTGCGAAAAGCCATGGCTTCAGCGTCGCAGTTTGATATATTCTTCGACGGACCGCCCAATCCGGACGAGCGGGATTTGGAAGACAATCTGCCGATCGTCGAAAGGAGTCGTGCCGTGGATCGACCCACGCAACGGTGCGCACGTACGCCCATGAGGT
>JAVLCA010000018.1:0-41372 GCA_031581025.1 Salibaculum sp.
GTGCCGGGCAGCGGCTCCTTTATATCCCAGGAGCCGGGTTCAGCGTAAGACAAACTCGTCCATGAAAAGAACGCCATTGTGCGCCACGCTGATCTCGCCCGGTTTCGCCCCGCGCCCGCCGCCCACGATGGCCGCCATCGAGGCCGTGTGGTGGGGCTCGCGGAAGGGGCGCTGGCGTGAAATCCCGCCGTCGTCCAGCAGCCCGGCCAATGAATGGATCATCGAAGTCTCCAGCGCCTCGGCGGCGCTCAGGGGCGGCAGAATGCCCGGCAGGCGCGCGGCCAGCATGGATTTGCCCGACCCCGGCGCGCCGATCATCAGCATATGGTGGCGCCCGGCGGCGGCGATCTCCAATGCCCGTTTGGCCCGTTCCTGTCCCTTCACGTCCGAAAGGTCGCGCCCGGTCGGTGCGCTCGTGACCTCGCCCGGTGCGGCCGGTGCCAGAGGCGTCTGGCCGGTGTAGTGTCGCGCCGCCTCGCCCAGCGATGTGGCCCCGATCACCGTCGCGGCGTCGACCCAGGCGGCCTCTGCCCCGCAGGTGGCGGGGCAGAGCAGGCTGCGGCTTTCCTAGGCGGCCGCCATGGCCGCCGGCAGCGCGCCGATCACCGGGACCAGCCCGCCATCCAGTGACAATTCGCCCAGGGCCACCGTCTCGGCCACCTTGTCGTCGGGCAGCACGTCCAGCGCCGCCAGCAGGGCCAGCGCGATGGCCAGGTCGAAATGGCTGCCCTCCTTGGGCAGGTCGGCGGGCGAGAGGTTCACGGTGATGCGCTTGGACGGCAGCGCGATGGACATCGACGACAGCGCCGAGCGCACCCGGTCGCGGGCCTCGGAGACGGCCTTGTCGGGCAGGCCGACAATGGAAAAGGCCGGTAGACCGGGCGAGACGGCGCATTGCACCTCGACCATGCGGGCCTCGACCCCCTCGAAGGCGACCGTGTATGCGACAGAAACCATTGAGCGACCCCGGTGTTAAGACCGGTTAACGTTAATCACCCCCGTGGTTAACGTAGGGTGAATGGCCGACCGAATCGCGGGCCCGCCCGGGGGCCGGCCCTTGCCAACCCTGCGTGACGGCCGGAAATGCGGCGGATCGGGGCCGCGGCCGGCCTGCGGTCAGGGGGTGGCGCGGGTTTCGTCGCCCCCACCCGCGGAATCTCGCTCAACAGGTGATCCGTCCGCGCAGCCTTTGCGTACAAGTTTCAAGTCTGCACAGGATGGCACACAGACAGGGGGTTCCCATGGCACTCGACACTGCCGACGATCAGAGCATGACGCGCTCGGCCATGAAGGCCGAGTTGCTGGACGCAGAGACCGAGCTGAAACTGGCCTATGCTTGGCGCGATGAGCGCGACGAAGAGGCCCTGCACCGCCTCATCACCGCCTACATGCGCCTCGCCATTTCCATGGCGTCCAAGTTCCGCCGCTACGGCGCGCCGATGAACGACCTGATCCAGGAGGCCTCGCTGGGGCTGATGAAGGCCGCCGACAAGTTCGATCCGGACCGCGGCGTGCGTTTTTCGACCTACGCGGTTTGGTGGATCAAGGCCAGCATCCAGGACTCCGTGATGCGCAACTGGTCCATGGTGCGCACAGGCTCAACCAGCAGCCAGAAATCGCTGTTCTTCAACATGCGCCGCATCCAGGCCCGGTTGGAGCGTGAGGCGAGCGCGCGTGGCGAAACGCTTAACCCGCACGACCTGCGTCATGCGGTTGCCAAGGAGCTCGGCGTGCCCGTTCACGATGTCGAGATGATGGAGGGGCGGCTGTCCGGCTCGGATTTCTCGCTTAACGCGACCCAGTCGACCGAGGACGAGGGTCGCGAGTGGATCGAGGCACTGGAAGACGAAAGCGACCAGGCCGCCCAGACCGTCGAGGCTGATCACGACAACGACACCCTGCGCCAGTGGCTGCTGACCGCGCTGACGGCGCTCAACGACCGCGAACAGTTCATCGTGCGCGAGCGCAAGCTGCGCGACGATCCGCGCACGCTGGAAAGTCTTGGTGACGAATTGGGCCTCTCCAAGGAGCGTATCCGCCAGCTCGAGTCGGCGGCCTTCGGCAAGATGCGCAAATCGCTCGAAGGGCGGTCGCGGGAGGTGCTCAACCTGCTCGCATGAGGGGATTGTTTTGCGCCCTGGCCGCCGCGGCCACGCCCGTGGCGGCCGAGCCTGCGCGTGATGCCATCGTGCCGTCCGCGGCCGTTGTGATTCTGGGAGAGACCCACGACAACCCGCACCACCATGCCCGCCAGGCCGAGATCGTCGCAGCACTCGACCCGGCCGCACTGGTCTTCGAATTCCTGACGCCGGGGCAGGCCGAGGGGCATGTCCCGGGTGCCGCCGAGGCTGATCTGGAGGCGGCGCTGGGCTGGGATGCCTCCACCGGGCTGCCGGACTTCTCGATGTATTATCCGATATTCGCCGCCGCGCCCGACGCCGAGGTTCTGGGCGCGCGGGTACCACGGCCCGAGGCGCGCGAGGCGATGCAGCGGGGCGGGATCGAGGTTTTCAGCGGCAGCGCGCCCCTGTTCGGCCTCGACGAGCCGCTTCCGGAGGACGAAATGGCGCAGCGGCTCGCGCTTCAGGCCGAGGCCCATTGCGATGCCCTGCCCGAAGAGATGCTGCCGCTCATGGTCGAGGTGCAGCGGCTGCGCGACGCTGAGCTGGCCCGCGCCACGCTGGCGGCGCTGGAGGCGGCGGGACCGCCCGTGGTGGTCATCACCGGCAATGGCCATGCCCGCAAGGACTGGGGCCTGCCGGCTCTGCTGGGGCAGGCCCGGCCCGGGCTGGAAGTCTTCGCCCTGGGCCAGGCGGAAGGCGAGGGTGCCCTGTCGGGGGACTTTGACCTGGTGGTTTCCTCGCCGCCCGTCGACCGCGAGGACCCCTGCGCCGCCTTCCGATAGGGGCGCGGGCCGCATTGCCCCGCCCGCGCTTGCGGGCTACGCTTTGGCGGAGTTCATGAAAGGCCGCGCCATGCTGACTGGCAAATCCATCCTGCTGATCGTCGGGGGCGGGATCGCCGCCTTCAAGGCGCTGGAGCTTGTGCGCCGCCTGCGCGAGCACGGGGCCCGTGTCACCCCCGTCCTGACGGGCGCGGGGGCGGAATTCGTCACGCCGCTCAGTCTGTCGGCGCTGGCGGGCGAAAAGGTTTATCGCGACCTCTTCGATCTGACGGCCGAGGCCGAGATGGGCCATATCGAACTGAGCCGCGCCGCCGACCTGGTGGTGGTGGTCCCGGCCACGGCCGACCTCATGGGAAAGATGGCCGCCGGGCTGGCCGATGACCTGGCCTCGACCCTGCTGCTGGCGACGGACAAGCGGGTGCTGATCGCCCCGGCCATGAATGTCCGCATGTGGGACCATCCCGCGACCCGGCGCAATGCCCAGACCCTGCGTGACGACGGTATCCTGTTCGTCGGCCCGACCGAGGGCGACATGGCCTGCGGCGAATTCGGGCCGGGACGCATGGCCGAGCCGCTGGAGATCGTCGCGGCGATCGAGATGGCGCTGGGCGCGGGGCCGCTGAGAGGGCGGCATGTGCTGGTCACCTCGGGGCCGACGCATGAACCCATTGACCCGGTGCGCTATATCGCCAACCGATCCTCTGGCGCGCAGGGCGCGGCCATCGCCGCCGCACTGCGGGATCTTGGGGCGCGGGTGACCTTCATCACCGGCCCGGCCACGGTGCCCGCGCCGGCCGGTGTCGAGGTCGTGCCGGTGGAAACCGCCCGGCAGATGCTGGCGGCGGTCGAGGCCGCGCCCGTGGCCGATGCGGCCGTCTTTGCCGCCGCCGTGGCCGATTGGCGCGTGACCAGTGAAAACGACCGGAAGATCAAGAAGGATGCCGGCGGGCAGCCCGCGCTGGCCTTCGCCGAAAACCCCGACATCCTTGCCACCGTCAGCCAGCGCGCAGCGGGGCGACCGGGCCTTGTCGTGGGCTTCGCCGCCGAAACAGAGCACGTCGTCGAGAACGCCGAGGCCAAGCGTGCCCGAAAAGGCTGCGACTGGCTGCTGGCCAATGATGTGAGCCCGGAGACCGGCATCATGGGCGGCACGGAAAACCGCGTGGTCCTGATCACCGAGGCGGGGGCCGAGGACTGGCCGCGCATGAGCAAACATGCGGTTGCCGACCGGCTGGCCCGGCGGATCGCCGAGGCGCTGGGTTGAGACCGGCGGATTTGAGTTTACTTGCCAAGATGAAGATAAAGCGAGGGCGGGCATGGTGATGATCCGGGTCGAATGGGACGCGGGCGCGGATCGGGCGCTGGGCCTGCCGAGCTATGCAAGCGCCGGGGCGGCGGGGGCCGACCTGCGCGCGAATTTCGAGGATCGCGGGCAGGTCGTGCTGGCCCCCGGCGCGCGTGCGCTGATCCCCACGGGCCTGCGGCTGGCGATCCCTGAAGGCCACGAGGTTCAGATCCGGCCGCGGTCGGGGCTGGCGCTCAAGCACGGGATCACCCTGCCCAACAGCCCCGGCACCATCGACAGCGACTACCGCGGACCGCTGGGCGTGATCCTGCAAAATACCGGGGACGCGGATTTCACCGTCACCCATGGGAGCCGCATCGCGCAGATGGTCGTTGCCCCGGTGGCGCAGGCCGCCTTTGAGGTCGCTGCGCTGGATGACACCGACCGGGGCGCCGGCGGCTTTGGATCGACGGGGGCGACATGACGGTTGTTCTGGCCATGGTGGCAGCGCTCTGGGGGATCGGCATCGTGATGAAGGCGCCCTATTCGGCGCGGTTCACCATGATCGGCGTGCTGATCGCCGCGGTCCTTCTGGTGCAGCTGATCCTGCCGGACGGCCACCCCCTGCGCGAGGCCACAGGCAGCGATCCGCGGGTCTGGGGGCTGCTGATCGGGCTGGGAATCGTTGTCTGGGCCTATACACTGGTCTTTGGCCGGGTAAAGGCCCGGGCGCGGCGCAGCCAGGCCGAGGCGGCGCCCAAGTCGGGTGGTTTCAACGAGGCCGAGCTGGACCGCTATGCCCGCCATATCGTGCTGCGAGAGATCGGCGGCCCGGGGCAGAAGGCCCTGAACGAGGCGCGCGTTCTGGTGATCGGGGCCGGGGGCCTCGGGGCGCCCGTCCTGCAATACCTGGCCGCGGCCGGGGTGGGCACCATCGGCGTGATCGATGACGATCTGGTCGACAACTCCAACCTGCAGCGGCAGGTGATCCACACCGACGCCCGCATCGGCATGCCCAAGGTGCATTCGGCGGCCGAGGCCATGGCGGCGCTCAATCCCTTCGTGACGGTGCGCCCCTACCAGCGCCGCCTGACGGCACAGATCGCGGACGGGCTTTTCGACGATTATGACCTTGTGCTCGACGGGTCGGACAATTTCGACACGCGCTATCTGGTCAACCGCATCTGCGCACAGAAGGGTATCCCGCTGATCGCCGGCGCCCTGACCCAATGGGAGGGGCAGATCAGCCTTTACGACCCGGCAAATGGCGCGCCCTGCTATGAATGCATCTTCCCCGAGCGTCCGGCGCCCGGCCTCGTGCCCAGTTGCGCCGAGGCCGGGGTGCTGGGGCCGCTGCCAGGGGTCATCGGCGCGATGATGGCGGTGGAGGCGATCAAGGCGATCACGGATGCCGGAGAGGGGCTGCGCGGGCGGCTGATGATTCATGATGCGCTCTATGCCGAGACCCGCGTGATGGCGACGAAACCGCGTGCCGAATGCCCCGTATGCGGCGCACCCGGCGAAGGAGAGACGACATGACCAACCCCCTGCTTGCCGACTGGGACACGCCCTTCGGCCTGCCACCCTACGATCGGATCACCGATACCGATTATGCCCCGGCAGTCGAGGCGGCGCTGGACGCCGCGCGCGCCAATATTGCCGAGATCGCGGAGACCCCCGACCCGCCGACCTTTGCCAACACGATCCAGGCGCTGGAACTGGCCGACGAGGGCCTGGCCCGCGTCCTGGGCGCCTTTTACGCGCAGGCCGGGGCCGACAGTAATGACGCGCGCGAGGCGCTGATGCGCGACTTTTCCCCGAAACTGGCGGCTTATGGCTCCGAGATCACGTCGAATGCGGCGCTCTTCGCCCGGATCGAGGCACTTTGGCAGGACCGCGATGCGCTGGAGCTGACCGGGGAACAGGCCCGCGTGCTGATGCTGACCCGGCGCGGGTTCCTGCGGGCCGGGGCGCAGTTGCGGGGCGCCGAGGCGGACCGGCTCAAGGACATCAAGCAGCGGCTGGCCGAGCTGGGCACGCGCTTCACGCAGAACCTGCTGGCCGATGAGCGGGACTGGTGCATGGACCTGTCAGAGACGGACCTGCAGGCCCTGCCCGGCTTCGTGCAGGACGCCGCCCGCGCGGCGGGGGCCGAACGCGACCGCGGGCCGGTGGTGACCACGTCGCGCTCGCTGATCGTGCCCTTTCTGCAATTCTGCCCCGACCGGGCCCTGCGGCAGCGGGCCTACGAGGCATGGACATCGCGTGGGGCCATGGGCGGCGAGACGGACAACCGCGCCATCGCCGCCGAGGTGCTGAAATTGCGCGAAGACCGCGCCGCCCTGCTGGGGTATGACACCTTTGCCGCCTACAAGCTGGAAACCGAGATGGCGGGCACGCCCGGCGCGGTGCGCGACCTGCTGATGCAGGTCTGGACCCCGGCCAGGCGCGCAGCCGAAGCGGACGCTCAGGTTCTGACGGAGATGCTGCAGGCCGACGGGATCGCGGGGCCGCTGCAGCCCTGGGACTGGCACTATTACAGCGAACGCCGCCGCGCCGCCGAGCACGACCTTAACGAGGAAGAGATCAAGCCTTACCTGCAGCTTGACCGGATGATCGCGGCGGCGTTTGATTGCGCGAACCGCCTGTTCGGGCTGGACTTCAGGGAAATCGACGCGCCGCTCTATCACCCCGACGCCCGCGCCTGGGAGGTCACGCGCGACGGGCGGCATATGGCCGTTTTCATCGGCGACTATTTCGCGCGCGGGTCAAAACGCTCGGGCGCCTGGTGCAGCGCGATCCGGAGCCAGCAGAAGCTGGCCGGTGAGATTTGCCCCCATGTCGTCAACGTGTGCAATTTCGCCAAACCGTCCGAGGGTCAGCCCGCCGTGCTGTCCTACGACGACGCGCGCACCCTGTTTCATGAATTCGGTCATGCCCTGCACCAGATCCTGTCGGACGTGACCCATGCCTCGATCAGCGGCACCTCGGTGGCGCGCGACTTCGTGGAGCTTCCCAGCCAGCTTTACGAACACTGGCTGGAGGTGCCCGAGGTGCTGGAAACCTTTGCCAGCCATGCCGAGACGGGCGATCCGATGCCGCGCGATCTGCGGGACCGGCTGCTGGCGGCCACCACCCATGATGCCGGGTTCCAGACGGTCGAATACCTCGCCTCGGCCCTTGTTGACCTGGCCTTTCACGATGGCCCGGCGCCGGCGGACCCGATGCAGAAACAGGCCGAGGTGCTGGAACAGATCGGCATGCCGCCCGCGATCCGGATGCGCCACGCCACGCCGCATTTCGCCCATGTCTTTGCCGGCGACGGTTATTCCAGCGGCTACTACAGCTACATGTGGTCCGAGGTCATGGACGCCGATGCCTTCGAGGCCTTCCAGCAGGCCGGCGGCCCCTTTGACCCGGCGATGGCCAGGGCGCTGGAGGCGCATGTCCTGTCGCAAGGCGGGTCCGAGGACGCGGCCACGCTCTATACCCGGTTTCGCGGCGGGCTGCCCGATGCGGCGGCGCTGCTACGGGGCCGGGGGCTGGCCGCGTAGGGCCTCGGCCAGTTTCTCGATTTCGCGCAGCTCCTCGGCCACGGCGCCTGCGAAGGCCAATCCGGCATCGGGCACCGCGCCGGGGTCTTCCGCGCCCAGTTCCAGGTGATTGCGGTCGGCCAGGTAGCTGTCGACGCCCCGGTCCCCCAGTGCGGCAACGATCCGGGCGAGCAACTTGCGCTGGGCGATGAGGCGGGCTTCGAGTATCTCGGGGGTCACGGCGTCTCCTCTTGTCGGTCTTCGGGCTTCTGGGGGTCTTCGGGGTGCGGGGTCACGCCATGCGGGTCCTTGTGGATCAGCACGTCGGCCTGCGGATGGTCGGCCAGGATGGCCCGGCGCAGTGCGGCGCCTATGGCATGGGCCTCTTCGAGGGTCTGGCTGCCGTCCAGCTCGATATGCAGGTTCACGAACAGGCGGCTGCCCGATTGCCGGGTCTTGAGGTCGTGATGGCCCAGAACGCCGGGGAAATCCGCGACGGTCCGCTCGATCCGGGCCAGGGTCGCGGGATCGGCTTGCCGGTCCATCAGGGCGTTCCAGGCGCCCCGGGCGATGCGCAGGGCGCCGACGATCAGCATCACCGCCGCGCCCAGGGCGACGATGCTGTCCACCTGGCCCAGCCCGAAGCGGGCCGAGGCGAACAGGGCGACCAGCGCGCCCAGGTTCGGCACCAGGTCGCCGACGTAGTGCAGGCTGTCGGCGGCCACGACCCTGTTGCCGGTCCGCCGCGCCACGCGCCGTTGCCACCAGACAAGCGCCGCGGTCAGCACGATGGAAAAGACCATGACGGCCATGCCGCGGGTTTCCTGCGCGGGCAGGGGGCTGTCGCCCGCCACCAGGCGCAGGACCGCCGCCCCGCCGATGGCCCCCGCCGAGACGATGATGAAAAGCGATTGCGCCAGCGCCGCGAGGTCCTCGATCGCGGTATGGCCGAAGGCGTGGTCGGCATCGGCGGGTTTGGCGGCATAGGCGATGGCCGCCAGCCCGCCCAGCGAGACCATGAGGTCCAGCGCGCTGTCGGCCAGCGCCGCGGCCACGGCCAGCGATCCCGTCTGCCCGAAGGCCCAGAGCTTGGCCACCACGAGCACCAGCGCCACGGTGACCGAAGCAAGACCGGCCGAAAGGTTCAGTCTGTGATGCGATCCAGCCATTGCCGGGCAGTCTAGTCGCGAATCTCGTCGGGAAACACACCCCAGAGCACCGGCTTGGGCGCCCAGCCGCGATGCCCCCCCGCGACCAGACGGCACCAGTCGCGGCGGCATTCATCCAGTTCGGCGATCACGCCTATCTCGACAATGGCGGTCTGCTGGGCCGTCTCCTTGGGCCGGGCCCGAAGCGACAGCATGTCGCGCGTCACGATCACAGTGCGGTTGCCCGACAGCAGCGCGTAATGCACCCAGCCGCCCATGCCCTCGTGGTCGCCCACGCGGCGCCAGTGGCCGTATTCGGCGGTGACGCGCAGCGGCATGTCGCGGCGCGTGAAGACCCAGTCGATCCGGTGCGACAGGCTGGGGCCCCGGCGCACGTTGGCCTCGTTCGCCTTGAGCGAGACAAAGCGCGGCAGGGGCAGGTTGGTGACAGGCCCGCGCGCTTCGGGAACCGTGGTATCAGGTACCGCGCTTTCCTGCGCCGGGGCCATCCCGGCACAGAGCACGAAGACACAGGCCAGAACCTGCCGCCAGATTGTCATGAAGTCACCTGTCAAACTGCGCCTCTTGCGCGCGGGTTCTTGTGCCACGTCGCGGATGCGGGCAGGTTGCCACACAGGATCATGAGTGGAAAGCGACGGAGGCCCCCGGATGCCACGCAAACGCCTGAGTGTTGTCGTCACGCGACGGTTGCCCGAGGTTGTCGAAACCCGCATGAAAGAGCTTTTCGACGTGCAGCTGCGCGACGATGACAGCCCCATGAGCCCCGAAGAACTGGCTGAGGCCGTCCGCGGGTGCGACGTCCTGGTGCCGACACTGACCGACACCGTCAATGCCGGGCTGCTGGGGCAGGCGGGCGAGCGGCTCAAGCTGATCGCCAATTACGGCGCCGGGGTGGACCATATCGACGTGGGAACGGCGCGCCAGCGAGGTATCCTCGTGTCGAATACGCCCGGTGTGGCCACCGAGGACACCGCCGACATGACCATGGCGCTCTTGCTCGCCGTCACCCGCCGCATCCCCGAGGGTCTGGCGCGGATGCAGTCGGGCGAATGGAGCGGCTGGGCCCCCAACGCCATGCTCGGCGGGCGCATCGCCGGGCGGCGGCTCGGAATCCTCGGGATGGGCCGGATCGGCCAGGCCGTGGCGCGGCGCGCTGCGGCCTTCGGAATGCAGGTGCATTACCACAACCGCCGCCGCCTGCGCCCGGAAACCGAGGACGAGTTGGGCGCGACCTACTGGGAAAGCCTCGACCAGATGGTCGCGCGCATGGACGTGATCTCGGTCAACTGCCCGCACACGCCCTCGACCTTCCATCTGATGAACGCGCGGCGGCTCAAGCTGATGAAACCGGACGCGGTCATGGTGAACACCTCGCGCGGCGAGGTGATCGACGAAAACGCACTGACGCGGATGCTGCGGGCCGGTGAACTGGCCGGGGCGGGGCTGGATGTCTTCGAACACGGCAACCAGATCAACCCGCGCCTGCGCGAACTCAAGAACGTGGTTCTGTTGCCGCACATGGGCTCGGCCACCCGCGAGGGCCGCATCGAGATGGGCGAGAAGGTGTTGCTGAACATCAAGACCTATCACGACGGCCACCGGCCCCCCGATCAGGTGGTCCCGGCCATGCTGTGAGGCGGGCGCAGGGGGCGCTTGTCCGGCCCCTGGGTCATGGGGGCGCGCATCATTGCCCCGGGCGGGGTCAATCCGCTGCCGTGCTCCTGGGCGATCCGCCCGCCCGATCCCCTACTTGTAGACCTGATCTGGGCCGGGGAAGGTGCGCGATGTCACATCGTCGGCATAGGACTTGACCGCCGCTTCGATCATCGGGCCCAACTGGCCGTAGACCTTGACGAATTTCGGCGTCCAGGGGTTCAGGCCCAGCATGTCCTCGAGCACCAGGACCTGGCCGTCGCAATTCCGCGACGCGCCGATGCCGATGGTGGGGATATCCACCGCCTCGGTGATGCGGTCGGCAAGGTCCTCGACCACGCCCTCGACCACGACAGCGAAGGCACCGGCCTCGGCCACCGCCCTGGCGTCCTCGACATGCACCTTCCAGGCGTCCTCGTCGCGGCCCTGCACCTTGAAGCCGCCCATGGTGTTCACCGATTGCGGGGTCAGGCCGATATGCGCCATCACCGGGATGCCACGGTCGACGAGAAAGCGGATGGTCTCGGCCATGCGCGCGCCGCCCTCCAGCTTGACCGCCTGGCACTGGGTCTCCTTCATGATCTGCGCGGCGTTGCGAAAGGCCATGTTGGGGCTTTCCTCGTAGGTGCCGAAGGGCATGTCGACCACGACCAGCGCCCGCTTGGTGCCGCGCACCACGGCCTTGCCGTGCATGATCATCAGGTCCAGTGGCACGCCCACGGTGCTTTCCATCCCGTGCATCACCATTCCGAGGCTGTCGCCCACGAGGATGAAATCGGCATGTTTGTCGACCAGCGCCGCGGTATGGGCATGGTATGACGTCAGCGACACGATGGGCGCACCGCCCTTGCGGGCGCGCAGTTCCGGCACGGTGGTGCGGCGGATGGTTTCGGTCTGGGCGCTCATGGACGGACCTCCCTTTGGTCGATCAAGAGGACACGATTGTCCCCGCTGCCGAATTCGGCGGAAATCATGATGCCGACCGGCCCTGTCAACGGGCCGGTGGCGGGGGTGAAATCGGGCAGCCGGACAATGTCCAGCCCCTCGAGCGTGGCGCGGGGCTCATCGGCAATCCGGTCGCGGATGATCCGGGCGAGGTCCTCGGCCGTTGCGGCCCCGCCGTGCTGTGCCGCGTCCAGCGCGCGCGACAGGATGGGGGCGGCGGTGCGGTCTTCGGGGGTCAGGCGGGTGTTGCGGCTGGACAGGGCCAGCCCGTCGGTGTCGCGCACCGTCGGCACGCCGCGGACCTTCACGTGCATGTGCAGGTCGCGCACCATGCGCTTGATGACATGCAGCTGCTGGTAGTCCTTTTCCCCGAAATAGGCGGCGTCGGGCTGGCAGATGTTGAACAGCTTGGCCACCACGGTGGTCACGCCGCGGAAATGGCCGGGCCGGACGGCTCCGTGCAGCATGTTGGCCAGGCGCGTCGTCTCGACCACGGTCTCGTCGCCTTCGGGGTAGATCTCGGCAGCCTCGGGGATCAGCACCGCGTCGACGCCGGCGGCCTCGAGCCGCGCAAGATCCTCGGCCTCGGTCCGGGGGTAGTTGGCCAGGTCGGCGGCCTCGCCGAACTGGGTGGGGTTGATGAAGATCGTGGCCACGACCCGGTCATGGGCCGCGCGCGCTTCGCTGACCAGGGCCATGTGCCCGTCATGCAGCGCGCCCATGGTCGTGACGAGGCCGACCCCCGCGCCGCCGGCGCGGAACCGGGCCACGGCGGCGCGAATGTCGGAAACGATGCGGCAGATCTGCATGGGCTGTCCCGGTCGGCGTCGTAATGTGCCCCGCAGGCTTACACCGGGCCGGGCCGGTCGGGCAACCGATGTCATTGAGGCGGGCGGTTGCCAAGCGGTGTGCGTTCGCACGCTTTCAATCCGCCAGAGGGGGATGATCGCGTCGCCCCCGGACGGCAGGCGGATTGCGGCGGGGGCGGGGGGCGCTGCCCCCGTCGGTCTGCGACCGACTCCCCCGCGGTATTTGGGACCCAAAGAAGCTGGGCGTCGGTTTTGAGAGGTCTGGCGTCGGCTGCAGGTCGCAGGATTTTGCCAGAATGGGCATGGTGGCCGCGATAAGGAAAGCTGGAGTCCTCGAGATGAAAACCAATGTCCGTGCGCTTGTCATCGGTGGCGGGGCCATCGGCTCCTCGGTCGCCTATCACCTGGCCCGGGCGGGCTGGGACGAGATCGTGTTGCTGGAGCGCGATGAACTGACCGCGGGTTCGACCTGGCACTCCGCCGGGCTGCTGCCGCTGTTCAACATGTCCTATGCGGTCAGCCATATCCACGACTACTCGGTGAAGTACTACAAGACCCTGGAGGAAGAGACGGGGCTGAATGCCGGCTTCTCGGTGGTGGGCAACCTGCGCATGGCCCGCACCCGGGACCGGATGGACGAATACATGGTCTATGCCTCCACCGCCGAGACAGTGGGCATTCACTACGAATGGATGACCCCGGCCCAGATCAAGGAGAGCTGGCCACTGGTCAACACCGAGGATTTGCAGGGCGCGATCTACCACCCCGAGGACGGCTACATAAACCCGGCGGACCTGACCATGGCCATGGTCAAGGGCGCGCGCCAGCGCGGCGTCACGATCGAGCGCAAGTGGCAGGCGGATGCCTTTGAGTGGAAGGGCGACCACTGGGACGTGACCTGCACCAAGATGGTGGAGAAGGGCGGCAACCTCGTGCCCACGGACGAGCAGGTCGTGGTCTCGGCCGAGCATGTCGTCACCGCCAGCGGCAACCATTCGCAGCGCGTGGCCCGCATGCTGGGCATCAAGCTTGCGGCGATCCCCGTGGAACACCAGTACATCATCACCGAGCCCGACCCGGAGCTGAAGACCTACCGTGCCGCCGGCAATGCCGAGCACCCGGTTCTGCGCGATGCCGATGCCAAGTGGTACGTGCGCGAAGAGCGGGGCGGCTGGATGCTCGGCCCCTATGAGCTGAACGCTCCGGCGCGGTTCGAATACGGCGTGCCGGACAGTTTCCGCGCGGACCTCTTCCCGCTCGATCTGGAGCGGATCGAGGAGGAATACATGTCCATGATCCACCGCATTCCGACCACCGAGGAGCTGGGTCTCAAGGACGATTTCAATGGGCCGATCTGCTACACGCCCGATGGCAACCCGCTGCTTGGCCCCGCCCCGGGGCTGCGCAACATGTGGCTGGCCGAGGGGTTTTCCTTCGGCATCACCGCCGCGGGGGGCGCCGGAAAGTACCTGGCCGATCTCATGGTCGAAGGCGAGGCCGAGATCGACATGGCCAGTCTCGACCCGCGCCGTTTCGGCAGCTGGATCACCACGGAATACAGCGCCCGCAAATGTGAAGAGGCCTATGAACACGTCTATATCCTGCACCACCCCGACGAAGAGCGCGAGAAATGCCGCCCGCTGCGCACCGCGCCCAGCTATGACCGGCTGAAGGCGCGGGGCGCGCAGTTCGGCGTGGTCAACGGCTTCGAGCGGCCCAACTATTTCGGCCCGCTGGACGCGCCCGAAAGCTTTGACCATGATGCGCGCAGCTTCCGCCGGGGCGGCTGGTGGCAATATGCCGTGGACGAGGCCAAGGCGGTCCGCGAGGGCGTCGGCCTGCTGGATGCCAGCGCCTTTACCAAGCATGTCGTCAAGGGTCCGGGCGCGACCGCCTTTCTGGACTGGTTCACCTGCAACAGGCTGCCCAAGGTGGGCCGCATCAACCTGACCTATGCGTTGACACCGGCAGGCACGACGCGCACGGAATACACCATCGTCCGGCGGGCCGAGGATGAATACTATCTCGTCTCCTCCGGGGCGCTGACGGATTACGACGGTGACTGGCTGCGCAAGTGCGCCGCGGACAAGGCGGCCGAGTTCGGCTATATCGCGGTCGAGAACGTGACCACGCAATACGGTGTCTTCGCCATCGCCGGGCCGAAATCCCGCGATGTGCTGGCCGAGATCATCAAGGATGCCGAACCGGACACGGCCCTGTCGAACAAGCGCTTCCCCTGGTTGTCGGCCCGGCAGATCGAGCTGGGCATGTGCCCGGTCAACGCGATCCGCGTGGCCTATACCGGCGAGCTGGGCTGGGAGTTGCACCACCCGATCGAGATGCAGAACTATCTCTTCGACCTGCTGGAGGCGGCCGGCGAAAAGCACGGGATGAAGCTGGTCGGAGCGCGGGCGCAGAACTGGCTGCGCCAGGAAAAGTCCTACCGCGCCTTCGGGCACGAACTGGGCCGCGATGCCACCCCGCTGGAGGCTGATCTGCCGCGCTTCGTGGACCTGTCCAAGGAGTTTCAGGGCAAGGCCGCGATGGAGGAGCTCGGGCTGCGCACCAAGTGCTGCACCCTGCTGATCGACGGGCCCGAGGACGCCGACCCCTGGGGGGTCGAGGCGCTTTATCATGGTGCCGAGAAGGTCGGGCGGCTGACATCGGGTGGCTATTCGGTGCATTTCGGCAAGTCCATCGGCATGGGCTATGTCCGGCCCGACCTGGCCGAACTGGGGACCCGCCTGAAGATCAGGATGTTCGATCAGCTGTGGGACGCCGAGGTGGTCGTGGACTCGCCTTATGACCCCGCCAACGAGACGATCCGCAAGGACGGCTGAACCCGCAGCGAATCGCGGGCCCCGTCAAGCGCCGGTTGCGACAGGGTCTCGGCCCGCGCGATCCAGCCCGCCTGCGCCAGCCAGTTGGTGCCAGGTCGGGCGCGGTGGCGTCCAGGGCGTGCAGGATGAACAGGTGGCCGGCCAGCTGGTCGAAGTGGCCCGCCCGGCGGGCATCGCGGAGGTCCGTTGCGCCGTGACCATGCAGCGGCGCTATCTCCATCCGCTGCTGGCCGAGGTGCTGGGCCCGGCCTGAACCACCCGGTGTGGTCAGTCGCGCAGGCGGTGCGGGGTCAGCTGTGCCACGATCCCGGCCTCGATTTCGGGGGCGCGCCCGGCGACGAGGTCGGCCACCAGCTGGCTGGCGGCGGGCGCGGTCTGGAAGCCGTAGCCGCCCTGGCCGGCCATCCAGATGAAACGCGGCTCGTCGGGGTCCGGCCCCAAGACAAGCTGCCGGTCGGGGGCGAAGGTGCGCAGACCGGCCCAGTTGGCCAGCATCCGCGTGACCTCGTAGTGCATGACGGCCTCGAACCGTGCCAGCCCCTCGGCCAGAACGATGTCGTCGGCCCAGGCGTCCATGGGCGGCTGGGGGTCTTCGTCGGCGGGCGAGACGATCAGCGCCCCCGCGTCAGGCTTGGCATACCAGTTCTCGCCGGGGCCAAAGACCATGGGCCAGGCCGAGACGTCCATGCCATCCGGGGCCGGAATCCGCGCAATGGACCGGCGCAGCGGATGCACGCCCAGGGGCTGCACCCCGGCCATGTGTGCCACGGTGTCCACCCAGGCGCCGGCGGCATTCACGATCATGCCGGCCTCGAGGTGTTCCGCGCCGATGTCGACGCGCCATCCGCTGGCGGTTCTGTCGATGTGGCGCACCTCGGCGCGGGGGCGCACCGTGCCGCCGTTCGCCCGGATCTCGGCTGCGAAGGTCTGCACCAGCCGGTCGGTGTCGATGTCCCAGGCCTGGTCATGATAGCCCACCAGTGGCGCCGCCTCGGTATCCAGGATGGGCCAGAGCGCACGCGCCTCTGCGGGCCCGACTCGGTCGAGGCCCATCACGGCCATGTCCGCCTCGAACCGGTCGCGGTCGGCTTCGGCCGCGGCCAGCATCAGCCCGCGCGGGGTCAGGACGCCACCGTTGGCCGCCTGGTGATAGGGGGCGCTGGCCTGACTGAGGGCCATCGTCGAGGGCTTGCCATAGCGTGTTTCGAACAGGGCCGCCGAGCGCCCCGAGGCGTGAAAGGCCAGCGCGTCCTCGCGTTCCAGCAGGGTGACCTGTCCCAGATGCGACAACCGCGCCCCGACAGAGGCCCCGGCGATGCCGCCGCCGATGATGAGAAAATCCGTCATGCTGCCCCTGTCCGCCGTGAAGGTGCCGGCAGACAATCACGTCACAGGGGCAAGGGAAAGGGGATAGCCCTGGGCGGTCTGATGCCTCGTCATCCGCGCCCGGCGCATGGCTGCGGGACGTCCAGCCCGCAGACCCGGTGCCACCAATGAAAAAACGCCCGCACATTCCTGCGCGGGCGTTCCGGGAGTTCCATCGAATGAGGCTTTAGCGGCGGATGCCCAGCCGCTTGATGAGGTCGCGATAGCGGGCCTCTTCCTTGCCGCGCAGGTAGTCCAGCAACTTGCGGCGCTGGGCGACCATTTTGAGAAGGCCACGGCGGCCGTGGTTGTCCTTCTTGTGGGTCTTGAAATGCTCGGTCAGCGTGGCGATCCGCGAGGTCAGGATCGCGATCTGCACCTCGGGCGAGCCTGTGTCGCCCTCCTTGGTGGCGAAATCCTTCATGATCCGGGCTTTTTCTTCGGGCGTGATCGACATCGGGGTCTCCTGTTCAAACGTGGTTCAAGGCGCAAGCCGGGATGTCGTCCAGACAAGGCCCATGGAGGGGGTCGGACCCACCAGTGCCGGGCACCAATGAGTCAGATGCCGGCAGATAGGCGAAATCGCGCCGCGTTGCAAAGGGATTCGTCAGGGCCGGGCGGGCTGGACCGTGATGCTGTCCAGATCGATCGTTTCCAGCCCGCGCAGCAGCGCCAGCGGTTCGCCGTCGGCCTTGACGATCACGCCGTCGTCGGTGACCTCGCTTGACAGGGTGGTCTCGGCCCCGCTCGTGTGCAGGATCAGGCTGTCTTCGCCCGGCGTGTAATCCATCACTGTCACATCCGCGCCCATGACCGCAAAGGTGTCCGTGCCACTGCCGCCGTCAAGAAAATCGCCCGCGCCGCCGGTGACGTGGTCCGCGCCGGCGTCGCCGTTGACGAAGTCGCGGGTGGCGCTGTCCTCGCCCGTGGCGCCGTCGACATGATCGTCGCCATCGCCGCCGATCAGCGTGTCGTTGCCGAAGCCGCCGAGCAGGGAATCCGCGCCGGCCCCGCCCGTGAGGCTGTCGTCTCCCGCGCCGCCGACCAGTTTGTCATCCCCGTCGCCGCCGTCCAGCAGATCGTCCCCAAGACAACCATGAAGCGTGTCCGCCCCAGCGTCGCCGGTCAGGCTGTCGGCCCCGTCGTAGCCGTGCAGGATATCCGCGCCCGGCCCGCCGGCGAGGATATCGTCACCTTCACGTCCGTCGATGTGATCGTCGCCATCGCGGCCCGCGATCCTGTCGGCCTCCGCGCTGCCATAAAGTTCGTCGTTGGTGTCGCCGCCCTCGACAAGCTGGACCAGCATGTCGGCCACCGCGCCGTCCGTGTCGCCGGCGCGGTCCGGGGTGGTGGCGTCGGGGTCGGGGCTGTCGTCGGCCTGACCGCCGTCTTGGGGCGATGTTTCGACCAAGGCCGAGCCCGCAAGCGCGAGCCCCATGAGACCAAGCAAGGGAAACATACCCGACTCCTTTCAAACAGACTGACAACACCGACTGGTATCAACGGGTCGGCCAGTCCGTTGCCACACGCCAGCCGGGCACCCGCAGCGGCGGACATACCAGTTTTCACGATGGCCGGCGCGACCAAAATGAACCCAGGGTTAATGCCACGGTTCGGGGGCCTGGCTGTAGGCGATATACAAAGGGTGCCGCGGATGGCCGTGCTTGGTCAGGCCAAGATGGAACAGCGGTGCCTCCGTGGCCCTGAGCAGGGCTGCCACCTGCCGTCCCCGGTCCAGATGGGCGCCATGGCTGCCCCAGGCGCAGATCACCCGGTCGGCCCAGAGCGCGCCCTCGTGGATGGCGGCGTCATTCTCGGGGCCGACGGGATCGGTGGCCGCGCGCATTTTCCGGGGGTCGGTGTCGCGCCAGGCGAAGATGTTGGTCACGCGAAAGCCGCCGAAGCCCAGCGTGCGCGCCCGCCGTTCGCAGCGTTCCACGGTGGGGTCGTTCTGAACCTCGGTCGCGGTCGAGGGGTTGAGCATGACGAAGAGCGCCTTTTCGCCCGCCGGGTCCCAGACGCGGGTGAGGGCATAGCGATACCGCGCGCACTCGGAATAGACTGCGGTGGAGGGCGCGTCGCCCTTGGTATGGGTGCGGGTGATCATGGGGTTGGTTTTGCCTCGGAGTGCCGCAGAAGGGAAGGGCAGGGACGCCGGACGCCGCTGTTTGCCGGGGCGGCCCGGCAAATGCACCCCGCCCACCGTCCCGTCAGTCGCGCACAAAAACCCGGGCTGGGTGCAGTTCCCCGGCCTTGAACACGCCCACCGCGATGGCCGTGTCGCCGTGGGCGGCCCAGCATTCGTCGCCATAATCGACATCGCCGATGACCATCGCGGGATTGCCGTTGCGCAGCCGCGCGATACTGGCCTCGGGGCAATGGACCCGGGGCAATTCGTCAAGCCCGTCTTCCAGGGGCCGCAGATGGGCGTCCAGCTCCGGCGACTTTGCCTTTTCGTCAAGCAGGTCCATGGCGATGCCCGCCTCTGCCATGAACGGCCCCGACCAGATGCGGCGCAGTGCCGTCACATGGCCCAGACAGCCCAGCGCCTGGCCGAGGTCGCGCGCGATGGCGCGGACATAGCCGCCCTTGCCGCAGGTCATTTCCAGCACGGCGTGGTCGGCATCGGGGCGGTCGACCAGCAGCAGTTCCTCGACCCAGAGCGGCCGCGCGGCGATTTCGAACGTCTCGCCATCGCGGGCGCGTTTGTAGGCCCGTTCGCCGTCGATCTTGACCGCGGAATAGGCGGGCGGGACCTGCATGATCTCGCCGACAAAGCCGCTCAGGGCCTGCTTGATCTCGTCGTCCGACGGCCGGCTGTCGCTTTGCGCCACGACCTCGCCCTCGGCATCGTCGGTGTTGGTGGCCTGACCGAAACGCACCGTGAAGGTATAGGCCTTGAGCGCATCGGTGATATAGGGGACGGTCTTCGTCGCCTCGCCCAGGGCCACGGCCAGGACACCGGTCGCCTCGGGGTCCAGCGTACCGGCGTGGCCGGCCTTCCGGGCGTCGAAGGCCCAGCGAACCTTGTTGACCACGGCCGTCGAGGTGATCCCGGCGGGTTTGTCCACCACCAGCCAGCCGGAAATGTCGCGGCCCTTGCGTCTGCGCCCCATGGCGAGCCTCCGATCAGTTGAGAGCGCGTGGGTTAGTCCGCGCCGCCGGGCACGTCAACCGCCCCGTCCGCCGGGGCCAGCACCCCGACGATGGGCCCGAGCGCCCAGCCGAAGTCGCTGCGGCCCAGTTGCGGGGCGTGCAGGCGGCTGACCTTGCCGTCGAAATAGAGCGCATCCGGCAGGTTCAGCCGGTCGCGGAAGAGCGTCGCGAAATCGTGGAAATTGACCGGCCCTTCCGAGATGGCAAAGACCGCGCGGTCGCCGCGCGCGCTGGTGCCGACCCCGTTGCGAATGTAGCGCGAGGTGCCGCCGGGGATCAGCCGCGGATGCAGCGCGCCGTCGCGCACCAGCATGGGGCCGGACTGGGTGGCGTGGCGGCAGCCGGGGCGCTCGGCCTGGTAGGCGCGGGTCTCGATCACGCGGGCGCTGGCTTCGGTGATGCAGAACACCCCGTTGGGCAGCAGGCCGAAGTTGCCCGGCCCGGCGGTTTCGATCACGCGCATCTCTTCGCGCCCGTCCTCGATGTAGTGGCCGACCGGGCTGCGATCGTCGTGATACATGCCCGCGTTCATGCCAAGGGCCAAGGGGCGGCCCGTCTGCCGTTCGACCGCGCGAAAGCTGCCAAGGATATCGCCATCCTCGTCGCGCAGGAACAGGCGCAACTCGTCGCGGGCCGGGTCCACCTCGCAGATGGTGAAGGCCTGGTCCAGGTGGGTCACCTCGGCGCAGTCCACCGCCGCAACAGGGGCCGCCCAGAGCACCACGAGGGCCGCCAGCGCGCGCATCAGTCGTCGAGGTCCTGACGCACCTTCTCGTCGGCGAAGATCTCGCGGGTGCGGTCCATGCGCTCGAAGGTGTCATCGACGCGGAAGCGCAGCTCGGGGACATGCTTGAGCTTGATCTGCTTGCCCAGGATGTGGCGCAGTTCGCCCTGGTGACGGGCGAGGCGCTGCACTGCCTCTTCGGCGCCGTCGCCGCCCAGGGGCAGCACGAAAGCGGTGGCGATGCGCAGGTCCGGGCTGACCCGGACCTCGCCCACGGTGATGGACATGCGAGACAGGTCGGGGTCGTGCAATTCGCCCCGCATCAGCACGTCGGAGAGGGTCCGGCGGATCAGTTCGCCGACGCGCAGCTGGCGCTGCGAGGGACCGGAATTGCCTTGAAGCTTGTTCTTTGCCATGCCGCCCATGTAAGGCGTCCGCGGATGGATGCCAAGCGCGGTGGCGCAGGCCGGGCGCAAAGGTGGGCGCAAACGTGACGGAAGGACAGGACAGATGACCGACACACCGGGGATCGTGATCACGGGCGCATCGGGCCGCATGGGCCGGATGCTGATCGAGACGGTGGCAGCTTCGGCGGCCTGCCACCTTGTGGGCGCGCTGGAACAGCCGGGCCATGACTGGATCGGCCAGGACGTGGGGGTGGCCATGGGCGGCCAGCCGCTGGGGGTGACGGTCACCGACGATGCGGTGTCGGCCTTCGCAAAGGCGCAGGCGGTGCTCGACTTCACCGCGCCCGCCGCGACGGTGGGCTTTGCCGAACTGGCCGCGCAGGCCCGGGCCGTTCATGTGATCGGCACGACGGGGCTGTCGGAGGATGACCTGGCCCGCCTCAAGACCGCCGCGCGCCATGCCGTCATCGTGCGGGCGGGGAACATGTCGCTTGGCGTCAACCTGCTCGTGCAACTGACCAAGCGGGTCGCGGCTGCGCTGGACGAGGCATTCGACATCGAGGTGATCGAGGCGCATCATAACCGCAAGGTTGATGCACCATCGGGCACCGCGTTGATGCTGGGCGAGGCGGCCGCCGAGGGGCGCGGGCAGACCCTGTCCGAGGTTGCGGACCGGGGCCGCGACGGGATCACCGGCGCCCGCAGACCCGGCGATATCGGCTTTTCGGCAATTCGCGGCGGTGACATCATCGGAGAGCATGACGTGCTGTTTGCCGGGCCGGGCGAGCGTATCGTGTTGCGCCATGTCGCCAGCGACCGGCGGTTGTTCGCCAAGGGCGCGCTGCGTGCCGCGCTCTGGGGCCAGGACCGCAAGCCCGGTGAATACGACATGATCGACGTGCTCGGGCTTGCCGACTGATCCAACCCGCCGCGCCCCGCGTACCCCCGCTAGGTAGCAAAGATTGGGGTGGCGCGATGCGTGCAGTTTTCCTTGCTCTGGTTCTGGGCGTTTCGGGCGGCGGGGTCGCCGCCTTCGAACGGGTGGAGGACCGCGACCGTTTCCTGGATCTTGTCGCCGACAAGGAGCTGCGTCTGGGCCTTTTCGGGGTGAGCCTGCGCGTCGGCGCGCAGGGCGGCATCGCGGGCACGGCCGCCGGTTGGGATGTCACCGGCACCTGGGTCTGGCGCGACGGCTACTTCTGCCGCGAGATGGACTGGTCCGGCACCCCCATTCCCTATAACTGCCAGCTGGTGGAACAGCGGGGCGGCGAGCGCATCCGCTTTACTGTCGATCAGGGTAACGGACGGCAGGCGACGTTCAGACTGCGCTAGAAATCGATCGCGATTCCCTTCTTTTCCCAGTCGCCGTAGCGGACGGGCTCCGGCCCGTCACGGCCGCCCAACTCGACAGGGCGATCCTCGGGCGCGGCGGCCTTGCGGCGTTGCTCGGCCTCGGCCAGGGCGCGCTTGGCGGCGGGGGGCAGGTCCTTGGGCGTCTCGGTCATCTTCATGTCCTTGTAAGGCTGACGCTGCTGATATAGGCCGCAGCGATCCATCGGCCAAGGGGGCACCATGTCTCGGGACACGTCACAGCAAGGACTGCCGCCGCGCCGCGCGGCGCTGCATCTGCTCGACCAGGTGACAGGAGAGCATCGCCCGATGTCCGAGCTGCTGTCCGAGGGCGTGCTCGATCACCTCGGCCCCGAGGATCGCGCCCGCGCCCAGCGCCTGGCCAGCGAGACCCTGCGCGGTTTGCCGCGGGCCGACCGGCTGCTGGCGCGCCTTCTGCAGAAGACACCGCCGCTGCATGTGCGCAATATCCTGCGCCTGTCCACCATCGAACTGGCCGACGGCGCGGCGGCGCATGGCGTGGTCAACGCCGCCGTTGCCATGGTCGGGATGAACAAGCGCACCGCGGGCATGAAGGGGCTGGTCAACGCCGTGCTGCGCAAGGTGGCCGCCGACCTGCCCGAAGGCTGGGACAAGCTGGCGGTGCCGCGGCTGCCGAAATGGCTGCGCGAGCCGCTGAAAGAGGCCTACGGCCCGCAGGTGGTGGCGGATATCGAACGGGTGCATTTCGCGGGTGCGCCGCTGGACCTGACCGCCAGGACCGATCCGCAGGCCGTGGCCGAGGCCGTGGGCGGCACGGTTCTGCCAACCGGGACGGTGCGTCTGGCTTCGGGCCAGCAAGTCACGGGCCTGCCGGGGTATGACGCGGGCGACTGGTGGGTGCAGGATGCCGCCGCCGCGCTGCCCGCGCGCATGCTGGACGCGCAGCCGGGCGAGCGGGTGCTGGACCTCTGCGCCGCGCCCGGCGGCAAGACGCTGCAACTGGCCGCGACCGGGGCCGAGATCACCGCGCTGGATATCTCCGAACCGCGCATGGGCCGTGTGCGCCAGAACCTGAAGCGCACCGGGCTGACCGCGGAGCTCGTCGTCGCCGATGCCTTGACCCACGAGGCCGTGCCCTTCGACGCCATCCTGCTGGATGCGCCCTGTTCGGCCACCGGCACAATTCGCCGCCACCCGGACCTGCCGCACGCCAAGGACGGGTCGGAGTTCCTGGCTCTCTTCCAGCTGCAAGCGGCGCTGATCGACCGGGCGCTGGCCCTGCTGCGGCCCGGCGGGCGGCTGGTCTATTGCACCTGCAGCCTACTGCCCGACGAGGGCGAAGTTCAGGTCGAAGAGGCCATGGCGCGCCACCCCGGGCTGCATGTCGAGGCCAGTGATCCGCCGGGCATCGACCCCGCCTGGCACAGCCCGGCGGGCGGATTGCGCCTGCGCCCCGATCACTGGGCCCAGCGCGGCGGGATGGATGGGTTCTACATGGCCCTGCTGCGAAAGCCTGCGTGACTTGATCCGCCCCGGCCTGTATAAGACCGGGTAACACGAGATGCGGAATGCACCCGTTTTTCGAGGCAGCAGCATTGGCCAGAACGACTCCCAGAGCCCGGCCGGACCGTGTCACGGTCCTGGACAGGCTGCATGCGCGGCTGGCCGCGCAGGCGCGGCCAGCGACGGGCTTCGTGGCCTTGCCCGACCCTTGTTTAATCGGCCAGGTCGCGCGCGGCCAGCAGCTTCTGGCCGGACAGGTCCTGATCCGTGGCACCCTGGTCCAGGCCGGTGGGCGGTCGATCTGGGAGGCCGCCGAAGAGGTCGCACGGGGGCCGGTACCGGTGCAGGGCTTCACCTGGCTTGACGATCTGGCGGCGGTGGGCGACGCGCGGGCACGGGCCGTGGCGCAGGCCTGGCTGGCCGACTGGATCGTGCGTTACGGTGCGGGCCGGGGGCCGGGCTGGACGCCGGAGCTGGCCGGGCGGCGCCTGATCCGCTGGATCATCCACGCCGGGTTCCTGCGGCGCGGGCAGGACAAGGCCGCCGCCGAAGCCTATTACCGGTCCGCCGCGCGGCAGACGATCTTTCTGTCACGGCGTTGGCAGGCCGCGCCGACCGGGCTGCCGAGGTTTGAGGCACTGGCCGGGCTGATCCACGCGGGGCTTTCGCTGCAGGGGATGCAGGCGCGTGTCGCCCCCGCCGTGGCGGCGCTGGCGGCGGACTGCAGGGGGCAGATCGGCCGCGACGGCGCGATCGCGGCGCGCAGTCCCGAGGATCTGTTGCACATCCTGTCGCTGCTGACCGCGGTGCAGGCAGCCCTGACGAAGGCCGACCGGCCGCTGCCGGAGGCGCTTCGGTCGGCTATAGACCGGATCGCGCCGACCCTGCGCGCCCTGCGCCATGCCGATGGCGGGCTGGCGCGGTTTCACGGCGGGGGCCGCGGGCCGGAGGGCCGGTTGGACCAGGCCCTCGCCGCGTCGGGCAACCGCGGCCAGCCGCGGCGGCGTCTGCACATGGGCTACGGGCGGCTGGCCCGAGGCCGCACGACGGTGGTAATGGACGCGGCCAGCCCGCCCGGCGGGGCGGCCGCGGGCGAGGCCCATGCCGCGACGCTGGCCTTCGAGCTGACCTCGGGGCGCCGCCCTCTCATCGTCAACTGCGGCTCGGGGCGCAGCTTCGGGCCCGAATGGCGCCGGGCCGGGCGCGCCACCCCCAGCCATTCGACCCTCGTGCTCGAGGGCGGGTCCTCGGCACGGATCAGCCAGCCCGCGCGCGACGGGGTCGAACCGCTGGATGATGTTCCCGGTGACGTGCGTGCCGAGTTTTCCCGGCTGGCCGACGGTCTGCGGCTGGGCGCGGCGCATGACGGCTATCGTCGCAGCCACGGGCTGACCCATGTGCGCACGCTGGACCTGGCCCACGACGGCCGCAGCCTGGCCGGCGAGGATCTGCTGACCATCCTCGAGGACGGTGATCAGCCGGTGCTCGATGCTGCACTGGACCGCACCGGCCCTCGGGGCCTGGCCTGGGCGCTGCACTTTCACCTGCACCCCGAGGTCGCGGCCGAGCTGGACAGTGACAGCGCGACGGTGTCGCTCAGTCTGAAATCGGGCGAGGTCTGGGTGTTCCGCCCGGACGGGGCCGCAACCCTTAATCTCGAGCCTTCCGTCTACCTCGAAGACGGGCGTCTGCGGCCACGTGCGACGCAACAGGTGGTTTTATCCGGGCGCGCAATGTCCTATGCGACACGCGTTCGCTGGTCGCTGGCCAAGGCGCAGGATACGCCGCTGGCCGTGCGCGACCTGGAAGACCGCCTGCCCGGCACCTTTGCGGACGGAACCGACTAGACCTGCCCCGGGGGACCCCTTGATGACCGACCTTTGCCCAGTGCGCCGCGCGCTGCTTTCCGTATCCGACAAGACCGGCCTGGTGGACCTGGGCCATGCCCTGGCCGCGCGGGGGGTCGAGCTGCTCTCTACCGGGGGGTCGGCGAAGGCGTTGCGCGACGCCGGGCTGGAGGTGCGTGACGTGGCCGAGGTGACGGGCTTTCCCGAGATGATGGACGGCCGCGTCAAGACCCTGCACCCCATGGTTCACGGCGGGTTGCTCGCGCTGCGCGACGACGCCGCGCACAAGGCGGCGATGCAGGACCATGGCATCGGCGGCATCGACCTGCTGGTGGTCAACCTCTATCCCTTCGAGGCGGCGCTGGCGCGGGGCGCGGGTTATGACGAGCTGATCGAGAACATCGACATCGGCGGCCCGGCGATGATCCGGGCAGCGGCCAAGAACCATGCCTTTGTCACCACCGTGGTGGATGTCAAGGACTACGCGGCGCTGCTGGCCGAGCTTGCGGCCCATGACGGCCAGACCTCCTACGTCTTTCGCCAGCGCCAGGCGCAGATCGCCTATGCCCGCACCGCAGCCTATGACGCCGCGGTCAGTACCTGGATGGCAGGCGCGACCGGGCAGGAGACCCCCCGCCGCCGCGCCCTGGCGGGGACGCTGGCCCAGACCATGCGCTATGGCGAAAACCCGCATCAGGCCGCGGCCTTCTATACCGACGGGACGGGCCGGCCGGGCGTTGCCACCGCCGTGCAGCACCAGGGAAAGGCGCTGTCCTACAACAACATCAACGACACCGACGCGGCCTTCGAACTGGTCGCGGAATTCACCCCCGAGGACGGCCCCGCCTGCGCCATCATCAAGCACGCCAATCCCTGTGGTGTCGCAAAGGGTGCAACCCTGCTGGAGGCCTACCAGAAGGCCTTTGATTGCGACCGGACCAGCGCCTTTGGCGGGATCGTCGCCGTCAACACCCCCCTGGACGAGGCAACGGCGCAGGCCATCACCGGCATTTTCACCGAGGTCGTCATCGCCCCCGGCGCCACCGAGGCCGCAAGGGCGGTCTTCGCCGCCAAGAAAAACCTGCGCCTTCTGACGACAGAAGGCCTGCCCGATCCGAAATCGGGCGGGAAGGCCTTCAAGCAGGTGGCGGGCGGGCTGCTGGTGCAGGACCGCGACAACGGCCATGTGCCTGCCTCCGAGCTGAAAACCGCGACTAGGCGCGCGCCCACGGACAGCGAACTGGCCGATCTGCGCTTTGCCTGGACCGTCGCCAAACACGTCAAGTCCAATGCCATCGTCTATGTCAGGGATGGCGCCACCGTGGGGATCGGCGCCGGCCAGATGAGCCGTCTGGACAGCGCCTTGATCGCCGCCAAGAAGGCCGAGCGCATGGCCGAGACGCTGGGCCTGCCCGAACCGCTGACCAAGGGGGCCGCCGTGGCCTCGGACGCGTTCTTCCCGTTTGCCGATGGTTTGATGGAGGCCGTGGCCGCCGGCGCCACCACCGTGATCCAGCCCGGCGGGTCCATGCGCGACGACGAGGTCATCGCCGCCGCTGACGCGGCCGGGCTTGCCATGGTCTTTACTGGCATGCGCCATTTCCGGCATTAGGGATACAGCCACCATGCGCCTGCTGGGTATCATCGCAATTCTGACCTTTGTCGCCGACCAGGTGCTCAAGGCCGTCGTCATCTTCGGGGTCTTCGGTCTGCGCTGGGGGCAGGTCACGAGCGATCCGGACCGCTTGCCCTATCCGCCCCGGGTCGATGTGGTTGACCCCTATCTCGTGCTGACCATGGCCTGGAACCGGGGCGTCAACTTCGGCCTGTTCGGTGGGCTGGACCTGCGCTGGCTGCTTGTGGGGATCGCTCTGGCGGTGTCGGTCTTCGTGCTGTGGTGGGTCCGCCGCGATCAGCCCGGGCGGCTGGCCATGATCGGTGCGGGACTGCTGGTGGGGGGCGCGCTGGGCAACGCCCTGGACCGGGTGCTTTACGGCGCGGTGGCGGATTTCCTGAACATGTCGTGCTGCGGCATTGCGAACCCGTATGCCTTCAATCTAGCCGACATCGCGATCTTTGCCGGGGCCATCGGCCTCGTTCTCTTCGCGCCCGACAACAAGAGCGCGTGACGCGGGTGGCGGGCTGCGTTACAAACCTTCGCAAAAGGGTGATTTGGGAACGACAACGATGGCCAGGACGATCATTGCCATTCTCGCGCTGACAGCCTTGGCCGCCTGTGGCGGCGAGGGGCTGCGCAGCCTCGAGGCGGGGGGCGAAGGCCCCGACGAATTCGCGGTCAGCCCCGCGGAACCGCTGGAAATGCCCCGGGACCTCTCGACCCTGCCGGCCCCCACGCCCAGCGGCCCCAACCGTGCCGATCCCGATCCGCAGGCCGAGGCGATCGTCGCGCTGGGTGGCAATCCGGCAGCCACGGCGGTGGCGGGCGTACCGTCCGCGGACTCCGCCATTGTCAGCTATGCCACGCGCAACGGCGTCGCGCCCGACATCCGCGCCACGCTGGCCACCGAGGATGCGCGTTTCCGCAGCCGCCGCGGCCGTGTCAGCGGGCTTTTCGCGCGCGGTGATCGGTATTACCGCGCCTATGCGGGCCAGGCGCTCGACGCCTATGCCGCGCTTGCACGGTTCCGCGACGCGGGCGTCGCGGTGCCAAGTGCCCCGCCCGCGCCGTAGCGGGCCGCCACCTGGGCCCTCACATCCTCGTATGTCCTCTTGAACCGCCCCGCGGGCAACGTAGCTTGATGGCGACGACCTGACCATTCGGAGGCGACATGCGCTTACTCGCGGCACTTGCGACCGTTCTGGGCCTTTCGACGGCCCTGCACGCGGACGAGGTCTCGACGACCACGCTCGACAACGGGCTGGAGGTGGTGGTGATCGAGGATCACCGCGCCCCGGTCGCGGTTCACATGCTGTGGTATCGGGCGGGCTCGGCGGATGAACCCCCGGCCGCGTCGGGGGTGGCGCATTTCCTCGAACACCTGCTTTTCAAGGCGACGGAAACGCTCGAGCCGGGCGAGTTCAGCGACGTGGTCGCGGCCCAGGGCGGCAGCGACAACGCCTTCACCAGCTATGACTACACCGCCTATTTCCAGCGCGTCGCCGCCGACAGGTTGCCGCTGATGATGGAAGTGGAGGCGGACCGGATGAACAATCTGGCGCTGACCGAAGAGGATATCGCCACCGAACGCGACGTGATCCTCGAAGAACGCAACCAGCGCGTCGAAAATTCGCCCAATGCCCTGGCGCGCGAACAGATGCGCGCGGCGCAGTATCTCAACCACCGCTATGGCGCGCCCATCATCGGCTGGAAGCACGAGATGGAACAGCTGGGCATGCAGGATGCGCTGGACTTCTACGACCTCTATTATTCGCCCAACAATGCCGTGCTCGTGGTAGCGGGCGACGTGGACCCGGACGAGGTCATCGCTCTGGCCCGCGAACACTATGGCCCCATCCCCGCCGAGCCTGATCTGCCCGAGCGTGTCCGCTCGCAGGAACCCCCGCAGAGCGCCGAACGGCGCCTGATTTTCGAGGACCCGCGCGTTTCGCAGCCCTATCTGACCCGCAGCTACATTGCCCCCGAACGCGACAGCCGCGCGCAGGAGCAGGCCGCCGCGCTGACCTATCTGGCCGAGCTTCTGGGCGGGTCGTCCTTTACTTCGACGCTGGCCGTGGCGCTGCAGTTCGACAGCCAGACGGCAGTCTATACCTCGGCCTACTACAGTGGTCGGTCGCTGGATGACACGACCTTCGGCCTGACGGTGGTGCCCGAGCAGGGCGTGACCCTGCAAGAGGCCGAGGATGCCATGGACGCGGCCATTGCCGAGTTCCTGGACACCGGCATCGACCCTGACCGGATGGAGCGCCTGCGCACCCAGCTGCGCGCCAGCGAGGTCTACGCCCGCGACAACGTGCAGGGTCTGGCCCGGCGTTATGGCGCCGCGTTGACGCAGGGCCTGACGGTCGAGGACGTTCAGGCCTGGCCGGAGATCCTGCAATCGGTCACCGAGGAGGACATTCTGGCGGCGGCGCGCGAGGTTCTTGACCGCGACCGGTCCGTCACGGGCTGGGTCGTGCCCAACAGGGAGGTTCTGCAATGAAACGTCTTGTCCTGACACTGGCCCTGCTGCTGGCCCCGCTCACCGCAAGGGCCGAGATCGACATCCAGGAGGTCACATCGCCGGGCGGCCTCGAGGCCTGGCTGGTCGAGGAACCGGCTATTCCCTTCGTCGCGCTGGAGATCGTCATCGATGGTGGGGCCACCCTGGACGAACCGGGCAAGCGCGGGGCGACCAACCTGATGATGGGACTTCTGGAAGAAGGCGCGGGCGAGATGAGCGCCCGGGAATTCCAGACCGCCCGCGAGGGACTGGCTGCCAGTTTCGGTTTTGATGCCCGCGATGACAGCGTCGTCATCACCGCCCGTTTCCTGACCGAGAACCGGGACGAGGCGGTCGCTCTGCTGCGCGAGGCCCTGACTGAGCCGCGCTTCGACCAGGACGCGCTGGACCGGGTGCGCCGGCAGGTGCTGTCGGGCATTCGCAGCGACGCCACCGACCCCAACAGTATCGCCGGGCGCACCTTCGACCGGGAGGCTTTTGGCGATCATCCCTACGGGGCGCCCCTCAACGGCACCGCCGAGAGCGTCACCGAGCTGACCCGCGAGGATATCATGACCGCCCACCGCAACGCGCTGGTACGCAGCCGGGTGCATGTCGGCGCGGCGGGCGACATCACGCCTGAGGCCCTAGGGCCGCTGCTGGACGAATTGCTGGGGGATCTGCCCGACGAGGGCCCGGCGCGGCCCGGCCCGGCCGGTTTCGCGCTGGACGGCGGCACCACGGTGGAAGACTTCGAGACCCCGCAATCGGTTGCGATGTTCGGACACGAGGGGCTGGCCCGCGACGACGAGGATTTCTTCGCGGCCTATATCCTCAATGAAATTCTTGGCGGGCGCGGTGTGCAAAGCCGCCTGATGGAGGAGGTCCGCGAAAAGCGGGGCCTGACCTATGGCGTCTCCACCTATCTCGTGCCCAAGGATCACGCGGCGCTCTACCTCGGGAACGTGGCGTCGGCCAACGATCGCATCGCCGAAGCCATCGGCGTGATCCGGGACGAATGGGCGCGCATGGCCGAGGAGGGCGTGAGTGCCGAGGCCCTGGCCGAGGCCAAGACCTATCTGACCGGGGCCTATCCGCTGCGCTTCGACGGCAACGCCGAGATTGCCGGCATCCTCGCCGGAATGCAGGCCACCGACCTGCCGCCCGACTATGTCGAGAACCGCAACAGCTATATCGAGGCGGTCACGCTTGACGAGATCAACCGCGTGGCCGGTGAATTGCTGAACCCCGAGGCGCTGCATTTCGTGGTGGTCGGGCAGCCCGAGGGGCTGGAGTAGGCCACCCCCGGCCCGGGCGATTTGCCCTGTCAGAATCGGCGCGGACCATGCTATCCCTTGAGGCATGGCCGCCCTTGATCGCAACATAGGCGACGATCACCCCGTGATCCGTCAGTTGGACGACGCCGCGATCAACCGGATCGCGGCCGGTGAGGTCGTGGAGCGGCCCGCCTCGGCGGTCAAGGAACTGGTCGAGAATGCGCTGGATGCACAGGCGACGCGGATCGAGATCGAGGTCGCCGATGGCGGCAAGACGCTGATCCGCATCACTGACGACGGCATCGGCATGGCCGAGACCGACCTGCCGCTGGCGCTGGCCCGCCACGCGACCTCCAAGATCGACGGGGCGGACCTGTTGAACATCCAGTCCTTCGGGTTTCGCGGCGAGGCCTTGCCCTCGTTGGGGGCTGTCGGACGTCTGACCATCCGCAGTCGTGCGGCGGGCCATGCGGGTGCCGAGCTTTCCGTGTCCGGGGGGGCTGGCGAACAGGTCCGCCCCGCTGCCCTGAGTGGCGGCACCGTGGTCGAGTTGCGCGACCTGTTCTTCGCCACGCCCGCGCGGCTCAAGTTCCTGCGCACCGACCGGGCCGAGATGCAGGCCATCACGGATGTGATCAAGCGGCTGGCCATGGCCGAACCGCAGGTCAGTTTCATCCTGCGCGATGTCTCGGGCGGCCAGGACCGGATCACATTCCGCGCCGATGCGCAGACCGGTGATCTCTTCGAGGCGCTCAAGGGCCGGTTGCGGCGCGTGCTGGGCAAGGATTTCACCGAGAACGCGATTCCGATCCAGGCCGACCGCGAGGGCGTGCATCTGACCGGGTTCGCCGCCCTGCCGACCTATTCGCGCGGCTCGGCGGTGCAGCAGTTCCTTTTCGTCAATGGCCGCCCCGTGCGCGACAAGCTGCTGATCGGGGCACTGCGGGCGGCCTACATGGACACGCTGTCGCGCGACCGGCACCCGGCGGCCTGTCTGTTCATCGAGGTCGACCCGACCCGGGTGGACGTGAATGTGCATCCGGCGAAATCCGAAGTGCGGTTTCGTGATCCGGGCACGGTGCGGGGTCTGATCGTTTCGGCCCTGCGCCACGCGCTGGCCGAGGCCGGGCACCGGTCTTCTTCGACGGTGGCGGGCGCGACCCTTGGTGCCTTTCGGCCCGAGCCCTCCGCGTCGCGCGTCTACCAGATGGACCGGCCCGCGTCGGGCGCCCGTGCTGCCAGCTACGCGGCCCAGGCGCCGGGCTTTGCGGAGATGGCGCAGGACTATTCGGCCCGGGTCGAGCCACAGCCGGACCGCGATGACAGCGAGCGCCTTGAGGCGCGGCCCCTGGGCGCTGCCCGCGCGCAGGTGCATGAGAATTACATCGTCGCCCAGACTGAGACCGGCATGATCCTGGTCGATCAGCATGCCGCCCATGAACGGCTGGTCTATGAAAAGCTCAAGCGCCAGATGGCGGACAATGGCGTGGCGGCCCAGGCCCTGCTGATCCCGGAAATCGTCGAGATGTCGCAGGCGGAGGCGCAGACGCTGCTGGACCATGCCGAGGCGTTGCGCAGATTTGGCCTGACGCTGGAGCCTTTCGGCGGCGGCGCGGTGGCCGTGCGCGAGACCCCGGCGCTGCTGGGCGAGGTGAACTGCAAGGCGCTGCTTGCGGATATCCTGGATGAACTGGCCGACGAGGGTTCCAGCGACCTGGTTCAATCCAGGCTTGAGGCGATCCTGTCGCGCGTGGCCTGTCACGGCTCGATCCGCTCGGGGCGCCGGATGCAGGCCGAGGAGATGAACGCCCTTCTGCGCGAGATGGAAGCCACGCCGCTGTCGGGGCAGTGCAACCACGGCCGGCCCACCTACGTGGAACTGAACCTGGCCGATATCGAACGGCTGTTCGGGCGATCATGATCGAGATCGGCGGCACCTCCTACGCGTTTTCGGACCCGGCGGTGATGCTGGCGATCGCGGGCGGCCTCGTCGTGCTTCTTGTGCTCTGGCTGCTGATTGCCACCGTGCGGCGCACCGGGCAGGCGGCCCGGACCGCCGCGCAGTTGGCCTCGCAGATGGGCGGGGTGACGGCCCGGGTGCAGTCGCTGTCAGATGGCCAGCAGCAGCTGTTCGGCGGGCTCAATTCCGTATCCGAGGCGCAGGCGGCACAGCAGCAGAAGACACTTCAGTTGATGGAACAGCGCCTGGCGTCGGTGACCGAGGCCATGAACCAGAACCTGTCGAGCACCGCGCGCAACACGGCGCAATCGCTGGGCGAATTGCAGCAGCGACTGCAAACCATCGACAAGGCGCAAGAGAACATCACCAAGCTGTCGGGCGATGTGCTGTCGCTGCAGGATATCCTGTCGAACAAGCAGACGCGCGGGGCCTTCGGGGAAATCCAGCTGACCGACATCGTGGGCAAGGCCCTGCCCGGTGACAGCTTTGCGCTGCAGGCGACCCTGTCGAACGGCAAGCGCGTCGACTGCCTTGTTCATCTGCCCAATCCGCCGGGGCCCATCGCCATCGACAGCAAGTTCCCGCTGGAAGCCTATGAGGCGCTGCGCCGGGCCAGTACCGACCGCGAGGCGAACGAGGCCGCCAGGGCGCTGCGCGTGGCGGTGAAAAAGCATATCAAGGACATTGCCGAGCGCTATATCATCGACGGAGAGACCGCCGACGGCGCGCTGATGTTCCTGCCCTCCGAGGCGGTCTATGCGGAATTGCATGCCAATTTCCCCGAGGTCGTGCGCGAGGGCTTCGCGGCGCGGGTCTGGATCGTCTCGCCGACGACCTGCATGGCCACGCTCAACACCATGCGCGCCATTCTGAAGGACGCGCGGATGCGCGAACAGGCGGGCGCGATCCGCAAGACCCTGGGCCAGTTGCACCGCGACGTGGAACTGGTGGTGGAACGGGTGGACAAGCTGAACACCCATTTCGGGCAGGCCCGCAAGGATCTGGACGAGATCAACACGGCCGCCGAACGGGCGGGCAAGCGGGCCGGGCGGCTCAACAACTTCGATTTCGAAGAGATCGCGCCCGAGGATCGCGCCGCGACCGGCGTTGTGCCCCCGACCCGCCCGGATCATACCCCAGGCTCCGGCGGCCCCGGGACCGGCTGAGCCGCCCCGGCAGCTCAGATGCGCAGGAAGGGCTGCGCCAGCTTCGGCAACATGCTGTTGAACTTCAGTGGCGCGTCCGTGGCGGCCAGACAGATGCAATCGACACCTTCTTCCGCCACGGGCTGATGGTCGAGATCCTCGTCGGCCACCTCGATGTCACCGGCGCCGAAGCGATCGGTATCGTCGCGGAAGGCGCCTTGCAACACCAGCGTCAGTTCGGTGCCCGCGTGGCCGTGATCGGGCACGGCGCAACCGGCCGGGATGTGCAGCAGCCGCGCCGAGGCATTGGCCGAGGTCGGCAGGATCGCTTGGCGCACGCCGCCGCCCACGCGGCGCCATTTCACCGTCTGCAGGTCGCCGCCAATATAGTCGCGCACCGGGCGCGGCAGGCCGCCCGCGTCGCCCTGTGCGGCGTGCTCCTCTTGTGCGTCGTTTGCATCGGCGGGCGCGTCGGCGATCGCCGCCAGTGTGCGGGACAGGCTGTCGGGGGCCATCTCGGCGGTCTCGGTCATGGCGACGACCTCACCGCCGACGGCGTCGAATTCGGCCAGCCGGGCGCGGCACTCGTCACACATCGACACATGCGCAGCGACGATGATGTTGAAGGCCTCGGGCAGGACGCCCGCAGAATAGCCCATCAACAGGGCATCGGTCAGGTGGTGCGTGATCTCTCGCGACATTGTCAAAACCTTACTTCATCTGGCGGCGCAGGCGGTCCAACGCCAGCCGTATCCTTGATTTTATGGTCCCCAGCGGTAGGCCTGTCTGCTCGGCGATCTCGCTGTGCGACAGCTCTCCGTAATAGGCCTTGAGGATCAGGTCCTTCTGCTTGTCGGGCAGGTCCGCGATGGCCTGGCCCAGTTTTCGTGTCTCCTGCTGGAGCACCATGGCCTCGCCCTGCTCTGGCTCGGCCTCGGGGCCCCATGGCAGGTCCTCGGGTTCGGGGCGGCGTTCCTTGCGAAGGATGTCGATCTTGCGGTTCCGCGCCACCGTGAAAATCCAGGTCGAGACGCTGGCCTTTGCCGGATCGAACATGTGCGCCTTGCGCCAGAGCGTGGTCATGACCTCCTGCGTGCATTCCTCGGCAAGCTCAGGACTTGCCCCCGATTTCATCAGGAACGCCTTTACCCGCGGGGCGAAATGCCCGAACAGCTCGGCAAAGGCCGCCTGATCCTGGCGGTCCCGGATCGCCTCGACCTGGGCCACCCAGGCCATGCGGTCCGCCGCGGCCGACTTTTTCAGTCCTGATTGTCTCACCTTGGCCATTGCCCCTCTTGCTCGCATCGCCTGCGTCGCAGCATAAGGGGCCGCGCGCCGGTTCGCATCCGCATTCGTCAGGGTGGCGGTATCGGTCAACATGTGAGATTTACGCGCGGTTTCGATCCCCGGATCAAAAAGTTTTCACCTGGGTTCACCCCTGTTTTTCGATCCATGTCACGGGGGCTGCCGTAACACCCCTGACCAACAAGCACGAATGGAGACAAGATGCCCTCTCAAGCAGGCGCGAGCCGTCAATCGAGGATTGCCGTGATCGGCGCCGGGATATCGGGCATGGGGGCCGCGCACGAACTGTCGCGCGATCACCAGGTCGTGCTCTTCGAGGCGGAGCCGCGCCTTGGTGGCCATGCGCGCACGCGGATGACGGGGCTGCGGGGCGATCAGCCCGTGGACACCGGGTTCATCGTCTTCAATTACGCCAACTACCCGCACCTGGCCGCGCTTTTCGACGAACTGGACGTGCCGGTGATCAAGTCCGACATGAGCTTCGGGGCCTCGGTCGACGGGGGCCGTTTCGAATACGGCCTGAATTCCCTCAATGCGGTCTTTGCCCAGCGGCGCAACGTGCTGCGCCCGTCCTTTCTGCGCATGTGCCGCGATGTGATGCGGTTCAACGCGCGGGGACTGGACCTGGCCGGCGACCCGGATCTGACCGTCGGCGGTCTGCTCGACCGTCTCGGCGCCGGGGCCTGGTTCCGCGACTACTACATCCTGCCGCTGTCCGGCGCGATCTGGTCGACGCCCAAGGAAAAGATCCTCGATTTCCCCGCCCATGCCATGATGACTTTTTTCAAGAACCATGCGCTGCTGGGCGTCTATGGTCAGCACCAGTGGTACACGGTCAAGGGCGGCAGTCAGGAATACGTCAGCCGCCTGTGCCAGTCCATGGCCCAGCGGGGCGTGGCGATGCGGCTGGGCTGCCCGGTCGATGCCGTGCGCCGCACCGCCAGTGGTGTCGAGATCAAGGTCGAGGGCGCGGATTGGGAGGCCTTCGACGAGGTCGTCTTTGCCAGCCACTCGGACCAGTCCTTCCGGATGCTGGCCGACCCGACCGAGGCTGAACGCGCCAGCGTCGGCAATTTCCGCTATCAGCCCAACACCGTCGTGTTGCATTCCGACCCTTCGGTCATGCCGCGCCGGCGGGCCGTCTGGTCGTCGTGGAACTATACCGAGGCCCCCGACAAGCGCACCGAGAAGATCGACCTGACCTACTGGATGAACTCTCTGCAAAGCTGGCTGGACGAACCGCTCTTCGTGACGCTCAACACCACCCGCCCGATCCGCGAGGAACTGATCTGGGACGAGGTCACGCTGCACCACCCGGTCTATGACCTGGCAGCGCTCGAGGCCCAGCGGACCTGCGCCCGGATCAACGGCGAGAACGGCACCTGGTTCTGCGGGGCCTGGATGAAGGATGGTTTCCACGAGGATGGCCTGTCTTCGGCCATGGACGTGGTCGAGGGCATCCGTGCAAAGACCACGGCGCGTCTGGCGGCGCAGTGACAGCCGTTCAGCACATACCGGGCGAGACCTGGCACGGCCGCAAGGGCGCAGTGAAGAACGCCTTCGCCTATTCCATCGACTACGTGCTTGTCGATGCCGAGGACGGGGCGCCCGCCCATCCGTCGCTGTTCGCGCGCAACGGGCGCGGGGCGATGTCGCTGCAGGATCGCGATCACGGCGGTCCGCCGCATCAGGGCCGCGGGGCGGCCTGGGTCCGGGACGTGCTGCGCCAACATGGGCTGGCCCGGCCCGTGCGGATCGAGCTTCTGGCGCAGCCGCGCGTGCTGGGCCACGTCTTCAACCCGGTCAGTTTCTGGCTGTGCCGTGACGGGCAGGGGGCCCTGACCTGCGTGATCGCCGAGGTAAGCAATACCTTCGGCGACCGCCACTCCTACCTGTGCCACCATGACGATCAGCGCGAAATCCGGCCCGTGGATACCCTGGAGGCGCGCAAGGTCTTTCATGTCTCGCCCTTCCAGGACATCGGCGGCGGATATCGCTTCAACTTCAAGATCACCGACGACCGGGTCGCGATCCGGATCGACTTCTCGGATGGCGAGAACGGCCTGGTGGCGACGCTTGCCGGCCCGCGCAAGCCCCTGAGCAACGGCACGATCCTGCGCGCGATGCTGCGCCGGCCGTTTGGCTCGCGCCGGGTGCTGGCGCTGATCCATTGGCAGGCGCTCAAGCTGTGGTGGAAGGGGGCGGGGTATCGGATGCGTCCAGACCCGCCCGCCGACGAGGTCAGCCGATGAGCGCCACCGCCCAGCGGCTGCCCGCCTATGCGGGCTTTGCCGCCGTGCTTTCGGGCGCGGGCCTGCCGATCTACATCTACGCGCCCAAGTTCTATGCCGACAATTACGGCGTCAGCCTGGCGTTGCTGGGCGTGGTGCTTTTCGGGTTGCGGCTTCTGGACGTGGTCCAGGATCCGGCGCTGGGCTGGGTCAGCGAGCGCCTGCGCCGCTTGCGGCCGGGCGCGGCCACGCTGGGGGCCGGGCTGCTGGCCCTGTCGATGCTGGGCCTGTTTGCCGTGGCCCCGCCCATCGCGCCGGTCTGGTGGTTCGGGCTGACCATCACCGGGCTGTTCACCGCCTTCAGTTTCCTGACGATCACCTTTTATGCCCAGGGCGTGGCCAAGGCCGAGGGCCTGGCCGGGGGCCATGTGCATCTGGCTGCCTGGCGCGAGACCGGGGCGCTTCTGGGGGTCTGCCTGGCCGCCGTCGCGCCCACGCTGCTGACCGGGCTGGTGATCGCCCCCTATGCGGTCTTCGCCGGGGGCTTTGCCGTGGTGGCCGGGCTGGCCGCGCTTGCCATGCTGCCCGAGTGGTCAGCCCGCGGGCACGCCGCGCCGCCCGCACGCATCGGGATGATCCTGCAGGACCGCGTCGCGCGGCGTCTTCTGATCCTCGCGCTGGTCAATGCCGCGCCGCTGGCGGTCTCTTCGACGCTGTTCCTGTTCTTCGTGGAAAGCCGTCTGGCCGCGCCGGGCTGGGAGGGGCCGCTGCTGGTGCTGTTCTTCCTGGCCGCCGCCGCCTCGGCCCCCGGCTGGGGCGCGCTGGCGCGCCGCTTCGGGGCGCGGCCCGTGCTACTGGCGGCCATGGTTCTGGCGGTGGTCTCCTTCGGGTTCACCCTGATGCTCGGGGCCGGGGACACCATACCCTTTGCGGTGATCTGCGTCGCCTCGGGGGCGACCATCGGGGCCGACCTGACCCTGCTGCCGGCCATGTTCGCGCGGCGCATGGCCGCCATCGCGCCCAATGCCGGGCAAGGCTTCGGCCTGTGGTCGCTGGTCAGCAAGTTCACCCTGGCGCTGGCCGCCGCGGTGTTGCTGCCCCTGCTGGAATGGACCGGCTTTCGCGCCGGGGCCGAGGCCCAGCCCGAGGCCGCCCTGGCCATACTGACGGTGCTCTACGCACTGGTGCCGTCGGTGCTGAAACTCGTGGCGATCGCGCTTCTGGCGGCCACGCAACTGGAGGAAACCACATGACTGCGTTCTATATCCTGCTGGGGATGGCGCTGGTCATCGCGCTGATGATCCTTGGACGCCGGATTGGCGGTTTCACCGCCCAACGCCCGGAGGATTACTCCGATGGCCCGGTTTTCAACGTCCGGACCGTTCTGAACGGTCCGCTGGCCTGCGAGGGCGTGATCTATGGCCCGACCGGACGTGTCGCTTCGCGCTTTGTCGCGCGCTTCGAAGGCAGCTGGGAGGGCAATGTCGGCACCCTGCGGGAAGTCTTCGACTATGATAGTGGCAGTCACCAAGAGCGTCAGTGGCTGTTGCGCCTGGGCAATGAAGGTCGGATACAGGCGACGGCGCCCGATGTGATCGGCACGGGCGAGGGCGCGCAGCACGGATCGGCGGTGCGCCTGAAATACCGCATCAAGTTGACCGAGGAGGCGGGCGGCCACGAATTGGACACGGTGGACTGGATGTATCTGATGCCCAATGGCACGATCATGAATCGCAGCCAGTTCCGCAAGTTCGGAATCAAGGTGGCCGAGCTTGTCGCCACCATGCGCCCGATCCACGGTGATGGCGAGATGACGCCGGGCGCGTGAGGCCCGGTCTGTGACCGGCGCGGGGACAGGCGCTTAGGGAAAAGGGCGGCCAGGGTCGCCCGGAAGGAGTAAACGTGAGAGAGTTTGCAGGAAAACGCTACTGGGTGGTCGGCGCCAGCGAGGGGCTGGGCCGCGCCGTGGCCCACCACCTCAGCCGGGCGGGGGCCGAGCTGATCCTCTCGGCGCGGTCCACCGAAAGCCTTCAGGCGCTGGCCGAGGAGCTATCCGGCAAGGCCCATGTGCAGCCCATGGACATCGGCGACGACGAGAGTGTCAGGAAGGCCGGTGAGGCCGTGGGCGCGGTGGACGGGGTGGTCCTGCTGGCCGGGGTCTACTGGCCCTTCGCCGCGCAGGACTGGAACGCCGAGCAGGCCACCGCCATGGCCAATGTCAATTTCACCGGCTTCATTCGCGTGCTGGGGCAGGTCGTGCCGGGCATGGTCGCGCGGGATGCGGGCCATATCGTCATCACCTCGTCGCTGACCGGGTTCCGCGGGCTGCCGGGGTCCATCGGGTATACCGCCTCCAAGGCGGGCACCATGAGCCTGGCCGAATGCATGCACGCAGACCTGCGCCGCACCGGCGTGGATGTGCAGGTGGTCAATCCCGGCTTCATCCGCACCCGGTTGACCGACAAGAACGACTTTCGCATGCCCTTCATCATGGAACCGGCCGCCGCCGCGCAGGAGGTTTTCGAGCACATGCAGACCGACGTTTTCAAGTGCAGCTTTCCGACGGTGTTTTCCTGGGTCTTCCGGTTGTCGCAATTCCTGCCGGACTGGGCGTATTATCGCCTCTTCGGGCGCTGAGCTTGTCATGGATCAAGGTGGCGTGCCAATCTGAATCGCAAGATAGACGGGCGAACGGGACAGCAAGCTGCGGGAGGATCCGATGCTGAACATCACTGTCGACAAGGTCGCCGAGGTCATCATCCTCGCGCGGGAATTGGACCGGGCCGAGGCCGAATTCGACGCCTTCGTCGGCGGCCTGACCGAAGAGGAACAGGCCGGCCTTGTCGCGATCATGTGGATCGGGCGCGGCTCCTACGAACCCGAGGAACTGGCCGAGGCCACCCGCCACGCCAGTGCCGAGGCCAGCACCCCGACGGAAACCTACCTCAAGGGGTCGCCGCATCTGTCCGACCACCTCGAGAACGGGCTGGACGCGCTGGGCATTTCCGCCAGCGCCGAGGAAGACGCGCTCTATCAGGACAGGTAGGCACGCAAGACCCGCGCGGGGCGGTGCCGGATGCCCCGCGTCGATCGGGGCCGCGCGGCCACGGCCCGGGAGCTGGGCTGATGGATCGTACCTTCGGCATCTTGAAACGGCTCGACGAGGACCGGGGCGTGACCTTCCTGCTGGCTGAACAGACCACCATTGGGGCGCATCCTGTCACCCAAGACGCGGTTACCCGGCCGGCACCCCCTGGCGCCGCGGACGTGCCCCTCTGCGTAGTGGGGGCAGGGCGGCGCAGATGCCGCGACCGGCGCGCCGACCGCCGCCGCACGCGCGGGCTGGCGTAACCCGTTGCGTGCTTTCCTGGCCATACCGCTGCCCGAGGACATGCATGAGGCTCTCGTGGAGGTGCAGGCCGATCTGCCGGGCCGCCCCGTGCCCGAGGAGACCCTGCACCTGACGCTCGCCTTTCTGGGCGATGTGACACCGCAAGAGCTGGACGAGCTGCACCTGGAGCTTACCGGGCGCATCCTGCCGGGTTGCGATCTGGCCGTGACCGGTTTGGCGGGCTTTGGCGGCCGCACCCCGCGCCTGATCACTGCCGAGGTCGCCAGCTCCGCCGCGCTGTCGGCGCTGCACCGTGCCGTCATGGGGGCGGGTGCGCGCCGCTGGGCTGGACCTGCCGCGCGCGCGGTTTCGTCCGCATGTGACGCTGACCCGCCTGCGCCCACGCCCCGATCCGGTGGAACGGCGCAAGCTGGACGCGGCGCTGACCGAGCTGGCGGGCCTGCACCTGCCGCCCGCGCGCGCCGCGGTTCTGGGGCTGTACCGGTCGCAGCTGACCCCAAGTGGCGCG
>JAVLCA010000018.1:41472-48854 GCA_031581025.1 Salibaculum sp.
CGCGCGCGCCGCGGTTCTGGGGCTGTACCGGTCGCAGCTGACCCCAAGTGGCGCGATCCACCATGAACTGGCCGCTTATCCGCTGGCTCACGGCCCCGCCGGGTGACGGCGGCCTGGCCAGTGCCGATCAAAGGCTCGCCTGCGTCCTGCCGCCCATGAACCTGACGCGAGACGCCGCGCCACTTGTCCATGTTATTGTATGACACGGGCCGATTCGGCCGTATGGTTGGGGATGGTGAGCGATGCCCCGCATGCCCGCGTGGCGGGCCGGCCGCCGACATGGCGCGGCAGCCTGCGCGGATCGGCCGGGCCGGCCGTGGCCCGGCCATGTCTGAGGCGCTCGGCAGCGCATGGGCTGCGTCCAGCATGTCGCCGGACCGGGGCGGCCACCCTGCCGCTGTAGGTCCGGGGGCGTCGGCCGCCGCGGTCAGCGCCGCCGCCTTGATACCTGAGGAAAGGAGACCAAAATGCGCCGCCTTTTGCTGACAACCGCATTGATCGCCGGGCCGTTTCTGGCACAGGCCGAGGACGCGGCGCTGATTCTCGGGGTCGAACGCTACGAGCGGCTTGACCGTGTCTCTCGGGCCGACAACCTGCTGGACTCGCAGGAGGGGCTGCGCAGCCTGGGCTTTGCGGTGCAGGCGCGCGCCAATCCGCGCGGCGATGTTGCCCATGACGTGGCCGCCGCCTTTGCCGAGGACGCAGAGACCGCGGAACGGATTGTCGTGGCACTGTCGGGGCATTTCGTGACCGACGGGCGGCGCAACTGGCTGCTGACCGCTGAGGCGCAGGACCCAAGGCTGTTCGGGATGCGCGCCTACGCGCTCTCGGTGGACAGCCTGTTGCAGGTTCTTGCGGCCCGGCCCGGGCAGGCCATTCTATTGCTCGCGCCCGGCGATGCGCGCGACCTCGATCTGTCCGGGCCGGTGCTGCGCCCCGGACTGGGCGCGCTTGAGATACCGCAGGGGCTCACGGTGCTGCGTGGCGACCCTTCGGATGTGGCCGATTTCATGGAAAACGATCTGGTCGAACCCTCGGCCGATCTCTCGGTGGCGCTCGAAGATCGCTCCGACCTTGTGGTCGCCGGGTTCCTGATGCCCGGCTGGTCGCCGATGCCCGCTGCGATCGAAGCCTTCCCCGAAGACCCCGAGACCCCCGACGAGGATCGCCTGATCGCCGAGGCCGCCGCCTGGGACGTGGCAGAGGCCGATGACGACGTGGACGGCTACCGCGCCTATATCCGCGCCTTTCCCGATGGCCGCTTCGTGGACCTCGCCGAAGAGCGGATCAGCGCCATCCTGGACGAGCCCAACCGTGATGCGCGCCTGGCCGAAGAGGCGCTGTCGCTGTCGGCCGGCGAGCGCCGCACGGTGCAGCGCAACCTCAATGTCCTCGACTATAACACACGCGGCATCGACGGCATCTTCGGCCCCGGGACCCGACAGGCCGTCACCAACTGGCAGCAATCCAACGGCTATCCGCAGACCAGCTATCTGACCCGTGGCCAGATCAACCGTCTCGACGCGCAGGCCGAACGGCGCCGCGCGGAGATCGCCGCGCAGGAAGAACGCGAACGGGCCGAGGCCGAGCGGCTGGATCGTGAATACTGGGCCGAGACCGGCGCGTTGGGCGACGAGGCGGGCTATCGCGCCTATCTGAGCCGCTATCCCGAGGGGCTTTTCGCCGATCTGGCCGAGCGCCGCCTGGCGGCCATCGACTCCGAGCGCGAGGACGCCGCGGACCTTGCCGATCGCTCGGCCTGGGGCATCGCGGATGCCGATGACACGGTCGCCGCCTACGAGGATTATCTGGCGGCCTGGCCCGACGGGGTCTTCGCCGAGGAGGCCCGCGCCCGCATCGCGCGGATGCAGGGGCCGGACGTCTCGGACGATGAGATTGCCACGGCCCGCGCGCAGGAAGACCGTCTGCAACTGAGCGGGGTGCGCGCGCAGCTTTTGGAGTTGCGCCTGCGCGACCTGGGCCTGTCGCCGGGGCCGCTCGACGGCGTCATAGATGACGAGACCCGTGGGGCCCTGCGCCGCTACCAGGAGGGGCAGGGCCTTCCGCCCAAGGGCTATGTCGACCAGGCGACGCTGGTGCGCCTCATGGCCGGGGCCACGGGGCGCTGAGGGGCCATTCGTCGGACTTCGTCGGACGCTGGAGGGCGGGTGTGCCAATACAAAAGGCCACGCCCCTTCGGACGCGGCCTTTCATGTCTGTCCTCGGCCGGGGGTCAGCCCTGGCGGGCCTTGAACCGACGCTGGGTCTTGTTGATGACGTAGACCCGGCCCTTGCGGCGCACGACGCGGCAATCGCGATGACGCTGCTTGAGCGAGCGGAGGGAATTGCGAACCTTCATGGCGCTGATCCTTCTGTCGCGGCGCGGCGATGCGCCTTGGGTTGCATTTTGCGCCTTTTCGGGCACGATATTCCATGGTGGGCGATACTAGGTTCGAACTAGTGACCCCTTCGATGTCAACGAAGTGCTCTACCACTGAGCTAATCGCCCTTGCCGTCGGCCATTCGCATGTCCTGTAACAAAACAGGACGCGGGCGAACCGCGTCGGGTAGCACGGGCTATATAAAGAGTCGCAACGGGGATCAAGGGCTTTTGGCAAATCCCCGAAACGGGCTAGACTACCCGGCAAGGAGTAGTCATGACCGCACCAGCCTTCACCCTGTCACAGCCGCGCCGCCGCACCACCGCGACGGTCTTTGCCTCGCCCCACAGCGGGCGCGCCTATCCCGAGTCCTTCATGACGGCGACGATTCTGACCGAGGCGCAGATTCGGTCCTCCGAGGATGCCTTTGTAGACGATCTCTTCGCGGGGGCGGTGGACCACGGGGCGCCGCTGCTGGCCGCATGGGCGCCGCGGGCCTTTCTTGATCTCAACCGCGGGGCCGACGAGCTGGACCCGGCGGTGATCAGCGGGCTGGGGCGGGGGGCGCACAACCCGCGCATCGCCTCGGGGCTCGGGGTGATCCCGCGCGTCGTCTCGAACGGGCGGCCGATCTATCGTGGCAAGATCAGCCTGTCGGAGGCGCATGGCCGCATCCGCGATCACTGGCGCCCCTACCACGACCGGCTGCAGGCGCTCATGGACGACGCCGTCACGACCTTTGGCGAGGCGATCCTGATCGACTGCCACTCCATGCCGCACGAGGCGCTGGAAAGCATCGGCCCGCTGGGCGGCGCCCGGCCAGACGTCGTGCTGGGCGACCGGTTCGGTGCCTCGGCCGCGCCCGAGGTCGTGGACCGCATCGAGGCCGCGTTCGCCGAGGCGGGCTTCAAGGTGGCCCGCAACATGCCCTTTGCGGGGGCCTATATCTGTCAGCACTACGGCCGTCCCGCGCGCCAGCGCCACGCCGTGCAGGTCGAGATCAACCGGGCGCTCTACTTGGACGAGGCGACGATCCGGGCCAGCGCCGATTATGCCGCGCTCAAGTCGACCCTGGACGGGGTGATCGCGGCGCTGTCCGATATCGGGCGGCCCTCTGAGAGGCCGGTCGCGGCCGAGTAGCCGGTCATCGTGCCCCGCGGCCTTTGCACGCGGGCGGGTCGGAAGGGATTTGGCGGGCGCGTCACGCCCCGTCGTCGAAGCCGTAGCCGAAACGCGCGATGTCCTCGGCGCAAAGCTCGGCCACGCGGGCCGCGTCGTCGTCGGTGTAATACCCGCGCCAGTCCGGCGCCCGGTCCGAGGGGTTGCTGTGCGGCAAGGCCAGGTCGAAGCCCAGATGGGCCCGCAACGGGGCCGAATCGTAGGCCCAATACTCCAGCCTTAAGTAGAGATCGTAGTGCTCCCGCCCCGCGCCATCCGTCATGTAGCGGCGGTAGGGTGTGGCGCGGATCGCGCGCTCGGTCGTCGCATGACGCAGGAACGCCGAAAAGGGCAGGGCCTGCGCGAGGGCCACCTGCGGGTGGTCGAATGTCTGGTGCCGCAGCCAGTGGTAATAGCTGACCAACCGGTCCCAGGGGTTGCGGACAAGGGTGAAGGTGAAGAGCTCGGCCATCTCCTCGCGGGTGATCAGCCCCTCGGCCTCGGCGAGGGTCGAATGCTTCCACAGCCGCCCGGCGGTCGGGATGCCCCTCAGGCGCTTGCGCCGCCGCCGGGCCTTGGGCGTGTCGCCCACCAGCACGTCATCGGCCATGGCACGGTCCTCCAGCGCCAGCGCCATGGAGGTGCCGCCTGTCTTGGGGATATGCACAAAGATGTAGCGGCGGCCGCGCGACAGGATCATGGTGACAAGGATACGGCGGTTCGCGGCGGCAGGGAACGGATTTTCGCAATGGATCCGACCACGTTAGGGCTAACACCCTTTGCCTTGACGGCGCGGTCGCAGCATAGTCCGCTGAGAGCGAGGATCAGTAGAAGGACAGATCACATGGGATGGCTTTCCGACGAGACCGGGCTGGAAAAATGCGCGGCCAATTACGCGCCGCTTACGCCGCTGTCCTTCCTGCGCCGCGCGGTCTCGATCTGGCCCGAGCGCGAGGCGCTGGTCTATGGCAGCATCCGCCGCAGCTATGCCCAGTATCACGACCGGATCACCCGTCTGGCCTCGGGGCTGGCCAAGCTGGGCGTGGCACCGGGCGACGTTGTCTCCACCATCCTGCCCAACGTGGCTCCGGCGGCGGAAACGCATTTCGCCGTGCCGGCCTGTGGCGCGGTCCTCAATGCGATCAACACCCGGCTCGATGCCGATACGGTTGCCTATATCCTCGACCACGGCGGCGCGCGCGTGGTGATCTGCGATTCGCAGTTCATGCCCACGCTGGCCGCCGCCCTGGAGCGCATGGAAGGCCCGGCCCCCACGATGATCGAGGCGCCCGACGATCAGGCCGGTGTCCATGCCGTTTCGGACGCCATGACCTACGAGGACATGATCGCCACGGGCGATGCCGATTTCGACTGGATCATGCCCGAGGATGAATGGGAGTCGATCGCGCTCAATTACACCTCCGGCACGACGGGGCGGCCCAAGGGCGTGGTCTATCACCATCGCGGCGCCTATCTGAACGCCATGGCGCAGGTGGTGTCCTGGCGGCTGACGCTCTATCCGCGGTACCTGACCATCGTGCCGCTGTTCCATTGCAACGGCTGGTGTCACACTTGGATGATGCCGGTGCTGGGCGGCACCGTGGTCTGCTGCCGCGACGTGACCGCCGCCAGCATCTACGACGCCATCGCCGATGAGGGCGTGACCCATTTCGGCGGCGCACCCATCGTGCTCAACACCCTGATCAACGCCCGCGACGACGAACGCCGCCCCTTCGACCACCTGGTCGAGGTCTTCACCGCCGGGGCCCCGCCCCCCGTTGCCACGCTCAAGGCGATCGAGCCGCTGGGCTTTCACGTCACCCAGGTCTACGGGCTGACCGAGACCTACGGCCCGGCCAACGAGTGCCTCTGGCAAGAGGAATGGGACGACCTGCCCGAGGACGAACGCTACGAGATCAAGGGCCGCACCGGCGTCGGCATGCCGGTGATCGAGCACACCACCGTCATGGACCCCGACAGCATGGACCAGGTGCCCATGGACGGCGCGACCCTGGGCGAGATCATGTTCCGCGGCAACGGGGTGATGAAGGGCTACTTCAGGAATCCCACGGCCACGCAAGAGGCCTTCAAGGGGGGCTATTTCCACTCGGGCGACATCGCCTACCAGCATCCCGACGGCTACATGAAGATCGCCGACCGGTCCAAGGACATCATCATTTCGGGCGGTGAGAACATCAGCTCGGTCGAGGTCGAGGGTGCGCTTATGCATCATCCCGACGTTCTGCTTTGTGCCGTGGTCGCCATGCCGGACGACAAATGGGGCGAGGTTCCCTGCGCCTTCGTCGAGATGAAGGATGGCCATGCCTGCACCGAGGAAGACCTGATCGCCTTTTCCCGCGACCGGCTGGCCGGGTTCAAGCGGCCCAAGAAGGTGGTCTTCCGGGACTTGCCCAAGACCTCGACCGGCAAGATCCAGAAGTTCGAGCTGCGCAATCACTTCAAGTAGCATCGCGGCGCGATCTGCCCTATCCTGCCGCCAATCAAGGTGGCAGGGCAGGCCCCGCAGATGACCGCACTCAAGGAATTCGCACGGCTGGAGAGCGAAGGCCTCTGGCGCGCCGATCCGCAGGATCAGCGGCGCGAAGTGATCCTGACGTTCGGCGATGCCACCCTCGTGATCACCGACAGCGCCGGGCGGGCGCTGGCGCATTGGTCGCTGCCGGCCATCGCGCGGATCAATCCCGGCGAACGTCCGGCACTGTTCAGCCCCGACCCCGAGGGCAACGAGACGCTCGAGATCGCCGACGCCGTCATGATCGACGCCATCGAGAAGGTGCGCAAGACCATCCTGCGGGCCCGGCCCCGTCCCGGGCGGTTGCGCAACCTCGGGCTTGCGGCCGTGGCGCTGGCGCTGGTGGCCCTGGCGGTCTTCTGGCTGCCCGGCGCGCTGGTGCGGCAGGCGCAATCGGTGGTCCCGTCGGTCAAGCGGGCCGAGATCGGTGCCGGGCTTCTGGGCCATATCGAGCGGCTGACCGGGCCAAGCTGCCGCACGCCGCTGGGCACCGACGCCTTGGCGCGGTTGCATGAACGGGTGCTGGGCCCCGAGGCGGGCGGGCAGATCGTCATCGTGCCGGATGGTCCGGACCGGGCGCTCTACCTGCCCGGCGGTCTGATCGTCATGACCCGCGACCTTGTCGAGGACACCGAAGACCCGGCGGCGGTGGCCGGCCACGTTCTGGCCGCGCTGGGCCAGGGCCAGGCCGAGGACCCGCTGGTCGCCGTGCTGGAGCATGCCGGGCTGGGCGCCACGGTGAAGTTGCTGACCACCGGCGATCTGCCGTCCGAGGCGCTGCGCGGCTATGCCGAGGCCCTGCTGACGCGTCGGCCCGCCGCTTTGGACACCGACCGGCTGATCGCGTTCTTCGATGCCGCGCAGGTGCCCAGCACGCCCTACGCCTATGCTCGCGACATCACCGGCGAAAGTACGCTGGCCCTGATCGAGGCAGACCCGATGGCGGGCCGCGAGGCCCCGCTGCTGCTGTCGGATGGCGACTGGATCAGCATCCAGGGCATCTGCACCTGACAGGCTGGCCGGTGTGTGCGCGATGGCGGTTGACAGCCCCGCCCGGCGCGCGTATGCGCTCCGCTTGTTGGTGTTGGTGGACCCCGCAAGGGGAAACCTGTCGTCCCGGATAGACTGGGAAGGAGGACAACGCCCTTCGCAACCTGAACGAAGGAGATCAGCCGTGACCAAACGCACGACTGCCAAGTACAAGATCGACCGCCGCATGGGCGAGAACATCTGGGGCCGCCCCAAGTCGCCCGTGAACCGCCGCGAATACGGCCCCGGCCAGCACGGCCAGCGCCGCAAGGGCAAGGTGT
>JAVLCA010000019.1:0-35000 GCA_031581025.1 Salibaculum sp.
TGCCGCGCAACTCGCGTGCCATGTCTGCAGCAGTGCTGGTCATCAGCGCCAAAGCCGCTGTGCGCGTGTCCTCTGTGCCCGCACGTTCCAACCGTCGTATCTGGTTCAGTGCGCGCTGTATGTCAGTGATAGCTGACATTACATGGACTCCACAGCTGAGCTTGGGGTTGCTAAATTACCACCCACAAACTGTAAGTACTCCACCTCTGGATTTTGCAGCACAGGTGTAATCATACGCAGATGCCTTTTCGCTGCAACTGATCCAGTGCGCGCTGATCCAGTGCCTGATAAGTGCGCACGCGCAGCTGATCCAAATCCGCAGCGCTGCTGTGTTTGCCCTGCGCGCGCAGCTCACTGGCTGTGTGTGCCAATCGTGCTGCACATGTTGCCAGTGCATCTGCGCTGGGTTGGCTGCCAGAGAAGCGCAAGCTGCGCATGTAACACTCGCTCTTGCCCAGCCACAGCTGACAGAACTGTGCGTTGCTGCTGATCAGTCCTGCCGCATGCACACCGTCTCGCACCTCTGCCAATATCCCGTTGTCCACTCGCAATACCTCCTTGTGTCGTGTATTTATCAATGCCCAGCAACACTGGTATCGTGCACGCTAAAATCGCCTGTGTTTCCTGTGCGATCTTCGATCACACATACAGCTGCAGCACCGTGTATTCGCTCGCGCTCACACCCCGTGCTTTGCTGTTGTTCATCCGATCAGTTAAGCCGGTATCAGTGTTGCTTGATTCATTGATTGATAGGCATTGCAAGGAGCAGTTAGATCAACGCCTATAAAGGCGTCGATCCAACAAGCGTGCATTGCACGTCGCTTGCAGGCTGTATCACCGAACCATTGCAGGAAGAGCAGGTTTTGCTATCATCTCTATTACCGGCGTATCACACGCACACACAGGACCCATACAGCCAGGCCGACCCATGCGTTGATGGGTGCCGCATTACACGGCGTTGTCATCCATCTCACTTGCGCCGCTGCAGTTCTACCCACAGCGCCTATCACCACACACTATTACGACAAGTGAAGCTGCGGGCCAGCTAAACATTTATGCCTTTGCAGCTTTGAGCATCTCACCGACAAGGATGAGTTAGTCACTTGAAGCGTATAACGAGCAATACATTGCTTACCGTCTCACCGCAGAACGGGTTCGCAGCACTATCACAGTCGGCGTGCTAGCCTTTATCTCGTTTGTAGAGCCTTGCTTGAGCCTTGCACAGTTATTTAGCCAACGCGCTGTCAAAGTGGATTATTTTTGAGCGTGACCCCAGTTTTCCAAGCTGCACAGTTCACCAGCCACTGCAATTCCGTGCAAGCCAAAAATCGGGTCTTGTCCCCGCTGCCCAGCCCTGTGCTGATCCTCATAAAATAAGTATTCAGTGATAAATCCTGCTAACCCATTGTTAACACTGAAGATCACAGCGCACAGGTTTTGGTCGCACAGCACAGCCCTCAGACCATAGCATAGTGCTGCAACACAGTATGAGGATAACATGGCAGGCGCACGCGCATTGACTGACAAAGAGATACGCTTGGCACTGGCACAGTGCAACACACGCAGGCACAGCGCGCGTGATAGAACAGTGATACAGTTCAGCGTGCTTGCTGGGTTGCGTGCCTGTGAACTGGCAGCGCTGACTGTGGGAGATGTTTATGATCAGCAGGGCACAGCACGCAACAGTGCGATCTTGCAAGTGCGCCAAACCAAAGGCCACAGTGCGCGCAGGGTCTACATCAACACAGAGCTGCAGCGCGTGCTCAAAGCGTATTGGCCTCATTTGCGTGACACAGTACACTCAGCGCCACTGTTTGCCACGCGCTTTGGCACAGCATTCTCAGCCAACACCATGAGCCAGCTGTTTTTGGAGATATATCACAGCTGTGGCCTGCATGGATGCAGTTCACACAGTGGGCGCAAGACCTTCATCACACGCTTGGCAGACAAGGGTGTTGCTGTGCACTTGCTGGCAGCGCTGGCTGGGCACAAGCACATCAGCACCACGCAACGCTACATCACCGTCAACGAAGCACTGCTCACACGCGCCGTAGAACTGGTATAGCAGGTTTCTGTGCGCGCAGCTGCGTCAGCGCCGGAACATGCCGCCAGCACTGCGCAAGTCCTGTGCCACACCTTCCACAGCGCGCCCTGTGCCCTCAAGCAATCCTTGCAGTGTTCCGCATCCGCCAAGTGTCAGCGCAGCCAGCATCAGAAGCACAGTCAGTTTCATCGCTCAGCCTCAAAGCAGGTTTGTTTGGTGGTAGGCTACAAAAGCCCCGCACAAAAAGAAAGAGCAGCGCCGAAGCGCTGCTCTGACTTGGTGTTAAGTTCCAGTTCGATCAGAACGCGAAGGAAACACCGACAGTTGTTCCATCAGCGTAGTCTTGCGCACCGATCTCGTTGTCACCGTTTGCAGTGCCGCCATCGTCGACAAAGGAAGCGGTGAACGATGCACCGCCGCCGAGGTCGTAGGCGCCGCCAACGTACATGTCATCGCCAGCGTCAACGATGCCAGCGTAGACAACCAGGCCGTTGCCAACATCGTAAGAACCGTCGATGGAGTAGTCATCTTCGGTGTCAACGGCAACGTCGACGCTGACGGGACCTTCGGCGTAACCAAGGGTCAGCTCAGATTCCTCACTGTCGTCGGTGTTCGCGCCGATGGTAACAGCGCCAATGGGGTAAGACACTGCAACATCGTACTTGTTGTCGCCGTCAACTTCGCCAGCTGCAACCGTAAGATCAAAGCCGCTCACAGTGCCCGATGCTTTGGCCACAAAACCGCCATCGTCGTCACCAGCTGCGTCATTGGCAAAACCCAGACCGACAGTCCAGCCGCTGACATCGGCGCTCAAACCGAACTCGATGTCGTCGGTGTCGCCGTCGCCACCTTCGTTAATGGGCATGGAGATGTAGAACGTTGCAGGGCTCATTGTAACCGAACCTGCAACGCCGACAGCGCCGCTCTCTTCGCCATCACCGATGCCGATGGTGTCAGAGACAGCAGAGAAGGCCGCACCGTCGAGATCGTTGGTGAAGGTGATGCTGGCTGTGTCGGATGCCAGAGTGATGTCGCCGTAAGACAGCTCGTCACTGTCATCGCCTTCGTCAGCGGCCAATGTAATCTCTGCAGTTGCAGTGAGGCCGTTGTCCAGTTCCTGCGTCAAGGTCGCAGTTGCTTCAGCATCAGTGCTGTAGCCGTTTTCGCTGTTGTATTCGGCGTTGGCTTCGCCGGAGAAGTTTACGCCTGTGTGGCCTTCAGCAGCGGCAGCGCCTGCGAAGGCGAAGACCGAAGCCGAAGCGAGAAGGATGCTTTTCATGGTTTTGTTCCTCGTGTTTGCATTCCCGAGAATGCCAGTTGCACCAGCATTGCGAGTGTCTTTGCGCTTTAAGCGCCGCACACTCAAGGGAATTGCCGGGCCCGCGGTGCGCGGTGGTCGAAACTGATGCAGGCGTGCCACACACGAGCAGCGGGGCCCTGGCGCGGCGGCGCTTGCCAAACCAGCCCCGGAATGGTCCAACAGGGCGATTTTGTCGCCGGAACAGGAGCTTGAACATGCCATTGGCTGAGATCACCGAACGGGTGCAGCGCGCCGAGGATGCCGCCGGACGGGCGCGCGGGTCGGTCCGGCTGATCGCCGTGTCCAAGATGCAGCCCGACGCGCGGGTCGCGGCGGTTCTGGAGCAGGGCCACCGGACATTCGGCGAGAATCGCGTGCAGGAGACGGCGGGCAAGTGGCCCGGCTTTCGTGACCGGTTCGAGGGGGTGGAGCTGCACCTGATCGGCCCCTTGCAGACCAACAAGGCACACCAGGCGATGGAGCTTGCCCACGCGATCCACACGCTGGACCGGCCCAAGCTGGCCCGGACCTTCGCCCGGCTGGCGCAGGAGATGGGCCGGTGCCCCGCGCTGTTCGTGCAGGTCAACACCGGCGAAGAGCCGCAGAAGGCCGGCGTGCTGCCCGCGCAGGCCGATGCCTTCGTGGCCGAGTGCCGGGGGCTGGACCTGCCCGTGGCGGGGCTAATGTGCATTCCGCCCGTGGACGAGGCGCCCAGCCTGCATTTCGCGCTGTTGGGAAAGATCGCCGCGCGCAACGGGCTGGAAGGCCTGTCCATGGGCATGTCCGGCGATTTCGAGCAGGCCGTGGCGCAGGGCGCGACCCATCTGCGCGTCGGCTCGGCCATCTTCGGGGCGCGGGATTACGGGTGATTGCGGCGCCCGGGTTGCGCTGTCCACCGACGCCGACCGGCCCTGCCGTCAGGGCACGATGAGGCGGGTCCGGTACCGGATGCGCTGCGCGAGCCAGGTCAGGTGATCGGGGCGCAGTGCGACGCAGCCCGCAGTGGGAAAACCGGGGCGCCGCCAGCGGTGAATGAAGATGGCCGAGCCGCGCCCCTTGACCGGGTAGGGCCAGTTCCAGTCGGTCAGGATGACCAGATCATAGAGCGGATCGGCCCGCCGCAGCGCCTCGTGGCTGTGCGGATAGGGGGCGCGAACCATAAGGTTGTAATCCGCCTGCGCGGGGTCGTCCGACCACAGGTCGCCGGGGCGGATCGGCAGCGCCCAGTCCGTGGGCCGCGCCATGCGGTCGGGGCGGTAGAGCATCCCGACGATGCCGTGGCGGCCGCGCGGGGTCGCGCCGTCGCCCTCGCGCTTGCGGCGGCTGACCCCGCCCTTGCCGATCACGCAGGGCAGACGCCGCCCGAAAAAGCGCAGCCCAGTCGGGGTCAGGACGATGTCTTGCGGGCCGGGCGCGGCAACCGCCGTCACAGCAGATGCCCGGACTTGCTGGCCTTGGTCGCCAGGTAGTGATGGTTGAACCGGTTTTCGCCAACCTTCAGCGGGACGCGGTCCATCACCTCGATCCCGCAGTGTTCCAGCCGCTCGACCTTGGCGGGGTTGTTGGTCAGCAGGCGGACCTGTGAAAAGCCCATGCGGCGCAGGATCTCGGCGCCGATGCGGAAATCGCGCTCGTCGTCCTCGAAGCCGAGGCGGTGATTGGCCTCGACGGTGTCGAAGCCCTGGTCCTGCAGCGAATAGGCGCGCATCTTGTTGGCCAGCCCGATGCCGCGTCCTTCCTGGTTGAGGTAAAGCAGCACACCCTCGCCCGCCGCGCCCATCTGGGCCAGCGCGCCATGCAGCTGCGGGCCGCAATCGCATTTCAGCGATCCCAGCAGATCGCCGGTGAAACAGGCCGAATGCAGCCGCGCCAGCACCGGCCTTGAGCGGTCGGGGCTGCCGATCTCGACGGCGTAGTGTTCCTCGGCCCCGTCCTCGGGGCGGAAGATGTGCAGGCGGCCCGCTTCGGACACTTCCAGCGGGACTTTCGCATGGATCACGGATGCCAGCGGGGACAGGTCCGTGGTCATCGCCGTGGCTGCGCCGATCAGGGTAAGGCCGTGCGCGCGCGCCAGCGCCGCGCCATCGGGGATCGGCACGACCAGAACCGCCGGGATCAGCCGCGCGGCCTTGGCCAGGCGAATCCCCGCGCGGTGCAGCATCGCGTCGCCCGCGCGCCGCGCCCGGAACGGCCCCTTGATCGGCAGGCGCAGGTCGTCGGCGGGGTCGGCCACCGCCTGGACCCAGTCGAGACCGGCCCCGCCGGGCACAGCAAGCCGCACAAGGTCGCCGTCATAGGCGGCGGTCTTGAGCGTCGTCGCCCGGTGTTCGGTGATGGCAAGGTCGGCCTGCCCCAGGGCAAGCGCATCGGCGAGCCGCTGCGGCCCCAGCGTTTCCACCGCCATGACCACGGCCGCCCGGTCGCCGTCCGACAGCACCACGGGCACGCCCAGGCGCATGTCGGCGCGGGCGCGGGCCAGCATCTCGGTCAGGTCGGGGGCGAAGCTCATGCGCGATCCTGTGGTCAGGGGGGCGGGATAGCTGCATCTGACAGGAAATGAAACATATCCGCCAGTGGCCACACGTCGGCGTGAGCGTTTTGCAGCATGCCTTGCCCTCGCCGCGTCCGGACGCATCTGGATGCCATTACAGGCGGGGAGGGCCAATCCATGGCACAGCTCAAGAAAATTCTTTTGGTCGATGACGACGAGGACCTGCGCGAGGCGCTGGGCGAGCAACTGGTCATGACCGAGGATTTCGACGTCTTCGAGGCCGGCACCGGGTCCGAGGCCATGCAGAAGGCCAAGGAAGGGCTATACGATCTCGTCATCCTCGATGTCGGCTTGCCCGACACCGACGGGCGCGAGCTGTGCCGCCTGATGCGCAAGCAGGGGGTCAAGTGCCCCGTGCTGATGCTGACCGGGCACGACAGCGACAGCGACACCATCCTCGGGCTGGACGCGGGGGCGAACGACTACGTCAGCAAGCCCTTCAAGTTCCCGGTGCTTCTGGCCCGCATCCGCGCGCAACTGCGCCAGCACGAACAATCCGAGGACGCGGTGTTCACGCTGGGGCCTTACACCTTCAAGCCCGCGCAGAAGATGCTGGTCACCGAGGAGGACCGCAAGATTCGCCTTACCGAAAAGGAAACCAACATCCTCAAGTTCCTCTACCGCGCGACCGAGGGCGTGGTTGCCCGCGACGTGCTGCTGCACGAGGTCTGGGGCTACAACGCGGGCGTGACGACGCACACGCTGGAAACCCATATCTACCGCCTGCGCCAGAAGATCGAGCCCGACCCCGCCAACGCGCGGCTGCTGGTGACCGAAAGCGGCGGCTACCGGCTGATGGCCTGAGAGATCCCGCCGGCGGCCGGGTCATGCCGCCATCCTCCCTGTTGGACTGGCCCCGGAGATTCTCCGGGGCCTTTTTTGTGCGGGGTCGGATTGTGGAGGGTCGGGGTCGCTGCCGGCTGTCCGGCACACGCGGTGCGATCGGCTGCACAGCATCGATTGCGCGATCTGCAAGTTTCTGCGGCGTGGGTGCGGAAAGCGGGCACGCAGACCCGTCCTGACGCGCGCCAAGGACGAGGCTCGGGCATGTCGCGCCCTGGCGCGGGGTAAAGGCGAAGCCGCCGCGCCATCGCCGGGCCGCCCCCACGGCCCGGCGATATGTCAAAGCCAGCGCCACGTGTCGCGGGTCGTCCGAACCAGCTTGGATAAAGTAATAGGCTCAACTCGGGGGATCGCCGAGCCGCGGCCCGTCGCTGGCTCGGCTTCTCACCCGGATGGCATAGGTCCGTTTCGAAATAGCGCGCTTCACGCCAAAAGCGTGAGGCCCGCTGTATGGCGAGAGGAAACTGTCAAAGCCCCGCGAACGCGATTTTTGCGCCTGGGCTGGGTCGCCAATACCTGCATGTCGCCCCAGCCCCCGCTTTTCCCGTCGCCTCGCCCCGCGTTCCCCGCTATGACGCCGGCATGGCCGACCCGTTCGAGATCTTTCTGCAAGCGCCGCCGGGGCTGGAAACGACCCTCGCCGAAGAGGCCCGCGCGGCGGGCTTTCCCCTGCCCGAGGCCCGGCCCGGTGGCGTGGCCTTCATGGGCGGCTGGCCGGATGTCTGGCGCGCCAATCTGGAGCTGCGCGGAGCCGGGCGCGTTCTGGCGCGGATCGGCAGCTTTCGCGCCTTTCACCTGGCGCAACTGGACAAGCGGGCACGCAAGTTTCCCTGGGCCGGGGTGCTGCGGGCGGATGTGCCCCTGCGGGTCGAGGTCACGACGCGGAAATCCAAGATCTATCACGCCAAGGCCGCACAGCAGCGGATCGAGCGGGCAATCTCGGAAACGCTGGGCGCGCCGCTCGACGACGCGGCCGGTGTGACGCTCAAGGCCCGGATCGAGGACAACCTGGTGACCCTCTCGGTCGATACCTCGGGCGAGCCGCTGCACAAGCGCGGCCACAAGGCGGCAGTGGGCAAGGCCCCCATGCGCGAGACCATGGCCGCGTTGTTCCTGCGCCAGATGGGCTATACCGGGGCCGAGCCGGTGCTGGACCCGATGTGCGGCTCGGGCACCTTCGTGATTGAGGCGGCCGAGATCGCGGCGGGCCTTGCCCCGGGCCGGTCGCGTGGCTTTGCCTTCGAGCGGCTGGCCACGTTCGACGCCCCGTCCTGGGCGGCCATGAAAGCCGCGCAGGTGCCGGGGCAGACCGAGCTGCGCTTTCACGGCGCCGACCGCGATGCCGGCGCCGTGCGGATGAGCGCCGACAACGCCGCGCGCGCCGGGGTCGGCGGGCTGACGCGGTTCGACACGGCCCCGGTCAGCGCCCTGACCCGCCCCGAGGGCCCGCCGGGCATCGTCATCGTCAACCCGCCCTACGGCGCGCGCATCGGCAATCCCAAGCCGCTTTATGCCCTGCACGGCAGCCTCGGGGCGGTGCTGCGCGACAACTTCCGGGGCTGGCGCGTCGGGATCGTCACCGCGCAGGCGAGGCTGGCCCATGCCACGGGCCTGCCCCTGTTGCCGCCCGGCCCGCCGGTGGCCCATGGTGGGCTGAAGGTGAAGCTCTACCGCACCGATCCGCTGCCCTGAGCGGGCAAAAAATCGCGCACCCTTGATACAGATCAAGACATGGGCCGCGCCGGGCGGTTATCCTGAGGTCGGTGGCGACGGGTTCGTCACCACCTCCCTGTAGGACTTGGCCCCGACGCGCTGCGCCGGGGTCTTTTTTTACCCGAGCAGCGCATCGCGCGGGGATGGCAGGCCGGGGTGCGATCCGCTATGCCTGCGGTCACAGCCCGTTGCGCCCCATACCCCGGAGTTCCCCATGCCCTTCACCCTTGCCACCTGGAACATCAATTCGGTCCGCCTGCGCGAGGGGCTGGTCGTCCGCCTGATGCAGGAGGAGGCGCCGGATATCCTCTGCCTGCAGGAATGCAAGTCGCCGGTCGACAAGATCCCCATGGAGCAGTTTCGCGCGCTGGGCTACACCTATATGGTCGCGCGCGGGCAGAAGGGCTACAACGGCGTGGCGATCCTGTCGAAACGTCCCATACAGGAGGTCGGCAGCCAGGATTTCGCCGCCCTTGGCCCTGCCCGCCACATCGCCGGGCAATTGGACAACGGCGTGACGATCCATAACTTTTACGTGCCCGCGGGCGGCGACAAACCGAACCGCGAGGTGAACGAGAAATTCGGCCAGAAGCTCGACTACCTCACCGAGATGCGCGACTGGTTCCACGGCGAGAGGCCCGCGAAATCCATTCTTGTCGGCGATTTGAATATCGCCCCGCGCGAAGATGACGTCTGGGACCACAAGAAGATGCTCAAGGTCGTCAGTCATACGCCGGTGGAGATCGAGCATCTGGGCGGCGCGCAAGAGGCCGGGGGCTGGGTCGACGTGACCCGTGCGGACATCCCCGAGGGGCAGCTCTACAGCTGGTGGTCCTACCGCTCGCCCGACTGGGACGCCGCCGACAAGGGCCGCCGGCTGGATCATGTCTGGGCCACGCCCGACATCGCAACCGCCGCCCATTCCAGCCGCATCCGCCGGGACGTGCGCGGCTGGGAGAAACCCAGCGACCATGCCCCGGTGTTCGCGACGTTCGACTTGTAGGCCTACAGCGTCTGCGCGCGTGATCGGCGGCACACCCCCCTTTCGCTTTGTGCCAAATCGCCCCATATAGGGCGCGACACTCCAGACAAGGCGGAGAGACAGGATGCTTGAACTCGGACAAGGCAACGCCGCCCCTGCGGGCGATCTGATCAAGGAGGGGGGCGATGCCACCTTCATGGCCGACGTGGTTGAGGCCAGCCAGGAGGTGCCGGTCATCGTCGATTTCTGGGCGCCGTGGTGCGGGCCCTGCAAGCAGCTGACCCCGGCGCTCGAGACGGCGGTCAATGCCGCGGGCGGCAAGGTCAAGCTGGTCAAGGTCAATGTGGACGAGAACCAGCAGATCGCGGGCCAGTTGCGGGTGCAGTCGATTCCCACGGTCTATGCCTTCCACCAGGGCCAGCCCGTTGACGGGTTCCAGGGCGCCTTGCCGCAAAGCCAGATCGACGAATTCGTCCAGAAGCTGGCCGCCATGGGCGGCGGCGACGGCGATGACGGGGGCATGGCCGAGGCGCTGGAGGCGGCCGAGCAGATGCTGACCGACGGGGCTGCGGCGGATGCCGCGCAGACCTTTGCCGCCATCGCCCAGGAAGATCCGCAGAGCGCCGCGGCCTTCGGCGGCATGGCGCGGGCCTACCTCGCGCTCGACCAGGCCGACCAGGCCGAGGCCGTGATCAACGGTGTGCCCGCCGAGATCGCCGAGGCGCCCGAGATCGAGGCCGCCCGCGCCGCCATTGACCTGGCCCGTCAGGCCGAGCAGGCCGGCCCCATCGACGAGCTGCGCGCCAAGCTCGAGGCCGATGCGGACGACCACCAGGCCCGGCTTGACCTGGCCACGGCCTTGCATGCCTCGGGCGATGCCGAGGGGGCCGTGAACGAATTGCTGGAACTTTTCCGCCGCGCGCCCGACTGGAACGACGGCGCGGCCAAGGCCCAGTTGTTCACTGTCTTCGATGCGCTCAAGCCGAACGACCCTGTGGTGCTGAACGGGCGGCGCCGGCTGAGTTCGATGATATTTGCCTGACGGCGTTGCCTGAGGGGGCCTTCGGTCTAACTTGCGTGTCATGGCAAACCTCCCCGACCTGCCCGAAACCATCCCCGTGTTCCCCTTGACAGGGGCGCTGCTTTTGCCGCGTGCGCAACTGCCGCTGCACATCTTCGAGCCGCGCTACCTGGCCATGCTCGAGGATGCGCTGAAGACGCCCGACCGGCTGATCGGAATGGTGCAGCCCTGTGGCGCTGGAAATGATGACCCGCGGCTTCACAGTATCGGTTGCGCGGGCCGCGTGACCGCCTTTTCCGAGACCGAAGACGGGCGCTACATGATCACCCTGGCGGGCCGGTCACGCTTCCGCGTGCGCAAAGAGGTCGAGGGTTTCACCCCCTATCGCCGCTGCGAGGTGGACTGGTCCGGCTTCGAGGCCGACCGCGTCAAGACGGCCGAGGGCGATGCGGGTTTTGACCGCGAGGCGCTTTTCGCCGTGCTCAACCGGTATTTTACCGAGACCGGCCTGAGCACCGACTGGGACAGCCTCAAGGAGGCCGACCCGGAATTGCTGATCAATTCGCTGTCCATGCTGTTGCCGCTGGACCCGGAGGACAAGCAGGCCCTGCTCGAGGCCCCGAGCCTGTCCACCCGGCGCGAGACGCTGGTTACCCTGATCGAATACGCCCTGCGCGGCGGCGGCAGTGACGAGATGATCCAGTGACCGACCCTGACGGCCCCGGCTTTGATCGCAAGATGCTCGAGGCGCTGGTCTGTCCGCAGACCCATGCGGTGCTGAGCTATGACGCCCAGCGGCGTGAGCTTGTCAGCAAGGCGGCCCACCTGGCCTATCCGATCCGCGATGGCATTCCGGTGCTGTTGATCGACGAGGCGCGGCAGCTGGATTAGGGCGTTGTGCCGCCTGTCAGCCGCGCATGGACCTTGGCAGATCGCCGGTCAGACCGGCGGCCTCGCGGATGAAGCCCCGGCGCAGGCCGGGGAGGGCGTTCACCGCCCCCATGCCGATATCCCGGACCGACCGTAGAAGCGGATTGTCGTTCGAGAACAGACGGTTGAAACTGTCTGTGGCCAGCGCCAGCGTGGCGGTGTCGAAGCGGCGCCAGTGTTGATAGCGGGCCAGCACCAGGGGGCTGGCGATGTCCTCGCCCCGCGCGCGGGCATCGGCAAGAACCTCGGCCAGCGCTGCGACATCGCGCAGTCCGGCGTTCAAACCCTGGCCCGCGATCGGGTGCATCCCATGCGCCGCATCGCCTACCAGCGCCAGCCGATCACCCACGAAGGCCGTCGCGATGGTCAGCTTCAGCGGGTAGGCAAAGCGCTTGCCCGCAAGCGCGATCTCGCCCAGGAAAGACCCGAAGGCTGGGCGCAGGGCCTCGAGGAACCCTTCGGCGTCCAGCGCCATGATCCGTTCCGCGCGCGCGGTCGACTCCGACCAGACGATCGAGGACCGGTTGCCCGGCAGCGGCAGGATCGCCAGCGGCCCCTGCGGCATGAAGAACTGGTGCGCAATGCCGCCGTGGGGTTTTTCGTGGCCCACGGCGCAGACGATGGCCGTCTGGCCGTAGTCCCACCCGGTGCGCCGGATACCGGCGCGGTGCGCCGTGCCGCTGGCGCGTCCGTCGCAACCGATCAGAATCCGCCCGGTCAGGCTGCGCCCCGAGGCGAGCGTGACCGATACGTGGTCTGCAGCGGTGTGCTGCGCGACCACGGTTTCCGCATTGATCGAGGTGATGCGCGGCTCTTCTTCCATGGCCTCGAGCAGGGCCAGCCGCAAATGACGATCTTCGAGCAAGTGGCCCATGGGGCCTTCCTCGATCTCGGCATGGTCGAAATGCAGCATCCAGGGGGCCGGGCCTTCGCCCGCGCGCCCGTCAGTGACCTTGATTTCCAGCATGGGCTGGCTGGTCTGCGCGACCCGATCCCAGATGCCGAGGTGATCCAGCAGGCGGATCGAGCCCAGCGCCAGCGCATAGCCGCGCCCGTCGAAATCGGGCAGTTCGCGTTTTGCCTTGGGCAGGGCGTCGATCACGGTCACCTGCAATCCGGACTGGGCCAGTGCAAGTGCCAGGGCCGGGCCGTTCAGGCCGCCGCCGACGATGAGGATATCCGAGTCGGATGTCATGGGGCGCAATATGCCCTGCGTGCCGGGATTGTCCATGCGCTGCTTGGCCGCTACGGTTTCGCGGGGCCAAAGCCGGGGAAAGGGCAATCATGCAGGATTTGCGGGGCAGGAGCGCGTCTGATCTGGGCCGGGCGATCGAGGCCGGCCGGGTTGATCCCGTTGATCTGGCGGAAGAGCTTTTCTCGGCGATTGCCGACAGTCCGCAGGCCGGCCGCATCTATGCGCGCGCCATGCCCGACCGTGCCCGTGCCGAGGCCCGTTCGGCCAGCCAGCGCGCCCGGCTGGGCCAGCGCCGGTCGGCGCTGGACGGCGTGCCCATCGCCTGGAAGGACAACATCGACAGCGCCGGGGTGGCGACCGAGGCGGGCACAGCGTTGCTGGCCGGGCGGGTCCCCGCGCAAGACTCGGTGGTGTTGCGCAATGCCACGGCGCTGGGGCTGGTCTGCCTGGGCAAGACGCATATGACAGAGCTGGCCTTTTCCGGTTTGGGGGTGAACCCGATCACGGCCACACCGCCCAATGTCCACGACCCCGAGGCCGCCCCAGGGGGGTCTTCCTCGGGGACGGCGAGTGCCATCGCCCATGGTCTTGCCGCCGCCGGGATCGGGTCGGACACCGGCGGGTCCGTCCGCTTGCCCGCGGCGTGGAACGATCTGGTCGGGTTCAAGCCGACCCACAATGTCCTGTCTCTGTCCGGCGTGGTGCCGCTGGCCGCGCGGTTCGATACGGTCGGTCCGCTGGCGCGCACGGTCGAGGACGCAGCCAACCTCTTTGCCGCCCTGCAGGGGCGGGCCGCACCGGACCTGCGCGGGGCCACACTGGCGGGAACCCGGCTGCTGATCCTGGAAACCGTGGCCTGCGAGGGCCTGCGCGATGGCACCGACCGGGCCTGCGAACAGGCGGTGACGCAGCTTGAATGGGCGGGCGCGCGGGTGATGCGCGGGGCGATTCCTGCGGTGGCCGAGGCATTGGACATGGCCGGAATCCTCTACACCTCGGAATGCTACGGCACCTGGGGCAAGGCCATCGAAGCGGACCCGGACAAGATGTATGGCCCGGTGCGCGAGCGGTTCCGGGCGGGCAGCGCCCATGGCGCGGCCGACTACGTGGCCGCATGGCAGCGGCTGGATCGACTTCGGGCGCAATTCGCCTCCGCGACGGCAGGCTATGACGCGGTCATCTGTCCCTCGGCCGCCCTTACCCCGCCAAGGACCGCCGACCTGCTGGCCGACAGCGCGCTTTTCGCGTCGGAGAACCTGTTGACCCTGCGCAACACCCGCATCGGCAACATGATGGGCCTCTGTTCCATCACCCTGCCGACCGGCGTGCCGTCCTGCGGGATCATGTTCAACGCCGGGCCGGGGCAGGACCTGCGCCTGCTGCGCCTGGCCGCAGCGGCCGAGGCGGCGCTGGCCTGACCCAAAAGCAACAGGTTTGCGGTGCAACCCCCGAAATTTCCGCCGATTTTCTGGACAAGTCGGGCGGCGGGCGTCTATCCTGCTGACAAAATGGCCCATCAACGAGGCCATATCCTGAGGCAGACATGACCTACCCCGAGCGGTTCTCGAACCTACCGGCCTATGCGTTTCCGCGCCTGCGGAGCTTGCTCGACCCTGTTGAACCGGGGGGCGAGCCGCTTGTCATGACCATTGGTGAGCCGCAGCACCCGTTTCCCGCCTGGGTCGGCGATGTCCTGTCGGACAGCCTGTCGGGGTTCGGGAAGTACCCGCCGAACGAGGGCGCGCCGGAATTGCTTGCGGCCATCACCGGCTGGTTGCAGCGGCGCTATTCGGTGACCGTCACGCCTGACCGTGTCATGGCGCTGAACGGCACGCGCGAGGGGCTTTACAACGCCGCCATGGCGTTGTGTCCCGAGACGAAGAACGGCAAGCAGCCGGTCGTTCTGACGCCGAATCCGTTTTATCAGGTCTATGCGGTGGCCGCGCTCTCGGTGGGGGCCGAGCCTGTCTTCGTGCCCGCGACCGCCGACAGTGGCCATCTGCCGGATTTCGCGGGCCTCGATCCCGAGACCCTCGACCGCACCGCCATCACCTATATCTGCAGCCCGGCGAACCCGCAGGGCGCTGTCGCCAGCCGGGCATACTGGGCCGAGCTTCTGGCGCTGGCCGAGAAGCACGATTTCCGGGTCTTCGCGGACGAATGCTATTCCGAGATCTACCGCGACGCGCCGCCCCCCGGCATCCTGGAAGCGGTGGCCGAGACCGGGACCGACCCCGAGCGGGTGGTGGTCTTCCATTCCCTGTCCAAACGGTCGAACCTGCCGGGGCTTCGGTCTGGTTTCGTGGCCTCGGGCCCCGAGAACATCCGCCGCATCCACCAGTTGCGCGCCTATGCGGGTGCGCCGCTGCCACTGCCCTTGCAACGGGTCGCCGAACGGGTCTGGTCGGACGAGATCCATGTCGAAGAGAACCGCGCGCTCTACCGCGAGAAATACGCCCTGGCCGATGCGGTCCTGGGCGACGTGCCCGGCTATCACGGCCCCGAGGCGGGGTTCTTTTTGTGGCTGCCTGTCGCCGACAGCGAAGCGGCGGCGCTCAAGCTCTGGACGGAAACGGGCGTGCGAGTGCTGCCCGGCAAGTATCTCAGCCGCCCCGGCCCTGCGGGTGACCCGGGCGACGGCTTCATCCGGGTCGCGATGGTGGCCCCGAAACAAGATGTGCAGCGCGGCCTGACCCGCATCCGCGCCTGTCTTTACGATCGAGTATGAGGAAAAACATGGCATCCTATCAGTCCCGGCAGCGCGACCCGCTTCTCGACAGCAACATGCAGGCCGCGCTTGAAAGGCGCGGCAAGGAGCTGCTGGGCCTCGCGCTTGTCGTGCTGGGGACCGCGGCCGCGATGCTGGTCCTTTCTTATTCGCCGGACGATCCGAGTTTCCTCGCCGCGACGGATGCGCCGGTGCAGAACTGGCTGGGCCGCTACGGGGCGCTGATCGCCGCCCCGGTCTTCATGATCCTGGGTTGGGCTTCGGTCGGGGTCGGCGTGGGACTTCTGGCTTGGGGGCTGCGGCTCGTTTTGCACCGGGTGCCCGAACGGGTGCTGACCCGTGTCATATTCGCCCCCATTTCGGTGGCATTGCTGGCGGTTCATGCTTCGACCCTGACAACCGGACCGGGCTGGGCGCATAGTTTCGGGCTGGGCGGGCTGTTCGGGGACACGGTGCTGTCGATCGCGCTGACTGTGCTGCCAATTCCGACGGCCTGGGCGCTCAAGTTGATGTCAGGGGCCACCGGGCTGGGCTTGCTGGTCTTGGGGGCCTTCGTGCTGGGGTTCACCCGGCGCGAGGTCAGAACATTGGGCCGGTGCATCTTGGTCGGGTTGGTGCTGGCCTATACGCTGGCCCTGCGCGGGCTGGGCAGCGGGGCGCGCGCCGCCGTACGGGGCGGCAAGGCGCTGTATGCCCACGGGCAGGCCCGCCGCGCCGCGCGGCACGAGGCCCCGACCGAAGCCAGTGCCGATGTCGGCGGGACAAGCGGGGCCACCGTGCGCCGCGCCCCCGGTGCCGACGCGCGCCGCTACGAGGATTTCGACCCGATCGAGGACGCGGCGACTGCGCCCGGTGGGCTCTTCGCCCGGCTGCCGAGCCTGCGCAAACGCCCTGCCGAGCCCATGCCCGAGCCGGAACTGGTCGAGGAGACCGCGCCAGGTGCGGACCTGCCGGCGGCCGATGACGCCCGCATCCGCGCCCGTATCAGCGATGCCATCCGCAGCCGCAAGGCCCCGGCAGAGCCTGTCGCGCCCATGCCCGGGGCAGACACGGCGACCGCAGCGCGGCGGCAAGAACCGCGGCTGTCGCAGGCGCCGACCCTGGACACGCCGGGGGCCGACCTGCCGCCCGAACCGCCCGTACAGATCGGTACCGAGGCCGCGCCGGCGGCCTCGCGGCCCTTGACGGCCGACCCGCTGTTCGACACCGGGGGGCTGGCCCCTGCCGAGCCGCGCGGCGTGGTGCAGCATCCGCCGCAGAAGGCTGCGCAGCCTTCGGCGCAGGCGCGGGCCGAGGCGCAACCGAGCCTGCAATTCGAGGACACCGCCGCGGCCTATGAACATCCGCCGCTGAGCCTTCTGACCTCGCCCGAAGCGATCACGCGCCATCCGCTGTCCGACGAGGCGCTGGAGGAAAACGCCCGGATGCTGGAAACCGTTCTGGACGACTATGGCGTCAAGGGCGAGATTGTCAGCGTCCGCCCCGGCCCCGTGGTGACGATGTATGAACTGGAACCGGCGCCGGGCCTCAAGGCCAGCCGCGTGATCGGGCTGGCCGACGATATCGCACGGTCCATGTCGGCGCTTTCGGCGCGTGTCTCGACCGTACCGGGGCGCTCGGTCATCGGGATCGAACTGCCCAACGAAAAGCGCGAGATGGTCGCCTTCCGCGAGATTCTGTCGACGCGTGACTACGGCGACGGCAACCAGAAGCTGCCATTGGCGCTGGGCAAGGACATCGGCGGCGACCCCATCGTCGCGAACCTGGCCAAGATGCCGCACCTGCTGATCGCGGGGACCACCGGGTCGGGCAAGTCGGTGGCGATCAACACGATGATCCTGTCGCTGCTTTACAAGCTGTCGCCGGACGAATGCCGCCTGATCATGATCGACCCCAAGATGCTGGAGCTTTCGGTCTATGACGGCATCCCGCATCTGCTGTCGCCGGTCGTGACCGACCCCAAGAAGGCCGTGGTCGCGCTCAAGTGGGTCGTGGCCGAGATGGAAGAACGCTATCGCAAGATGTCCAAGATGGGCGTGCGCAATATCGAGGGCTACAACGGCCGCGTTGCCGATGCGCTGGGCAAGGGTGAGATGTTCACCCGCACGGTGCAGACGGGCTTTGACGACGAGACCGGCGAGCCGGTCTTCGAGACCGAGGAGATGGCGCCCGAGAAGATGCCCTACATTGTCGTCGTGGTCGACGAGATGGCCGACCTGATGATGGTCGCGGGCAAGGAGATCGAGGCCTGCATCCAGCGCTTGGCGCAGATGGCCCGGGCCTCGGGCATTCACCTGATCATGGCGACGCAGCGGCCTTCGGTCGATGTCATCACCGGCACGATCAAGGCCAACTTTCCCACGCGGATTTCCTTCCAGGTCACGTCGAAGGTCGACAGCCGCACGATCCTGGGCGAACAGGGCGCCGAGCAGCTTCTGGGGATGGGCGACATGCTCTATATGGCCGGTGGGTCCAAGATCACCCGTGTGCACGGGCCGTTCTGTTCCGACGACGAGGTCGAGGAAGTGGTCAACTACCTCAAGGCCTTCGGGCCACCGGACTACAAGTCGGGCGTGGTCGAGGGCCCGGCCGACGACAAGGAGGCGAACATCGACGCCGTGCTCGGTCTGGGCGGCAACACCGGGGGCGAGGATGCCCTCTATGATCAGGCCGTGGCGATCGTGGCCAAGGATCGCAAGTGTTCGACATCCTATATCCAGCGCAAGCTGGCCATCGGCTACAACAAGGCCGCGCGGCTGGTCGAGCAGATGGAGGAAGAAGGTGCGGTCTCTCCGGCCAACCATGTCGGCAAGCGCGAGATTCTGGTGCCCGAACCGGGGTAGGCGTGGCCGCAGGGCAAGCCGCCCCGGCCGTCCTGCCCGTCCGGCCGCCCGCTATCGGATAACCGCCGGCGTGAAATCGCTTAGCGACCGCCGTTCGGGCATCGTCGTTGCCATCCCCCGGGTGCAATGCCCCACCGACCATATTAGGTAACCCCCATGACTATGATCACACGCCGCCGTCTGCTATTCATCGCCCCGCTGGGCATGGCCGTGCTGGCCGCCGGGCCGGGCCAGGCGCAGCAGCTTTCGCTGAGCGAAATCTCGGGCTACCTCAATTCGTTTGACACCGCCGAGGGCCAGTTCACCCAGATCAACGCCGATGACACGATCTCGACCGGCACGATCTTTATCCGTCGCCCCGGGCGGATTCGGTTCGAATACGATCCGCCCGAACAGGCCATGGTGATCGCCGGGGGCGGCCAGCTCGCGGTATTCGACCCAAGGTCAAACACCGGCCCGGACCGCTACCCGCTGCGGGAAACGCCGCTCAAGATCATCCTGCAGGACGATATCGACCTGTCCCGCACCAACATGGTTACCGCGCATACCAGCGACGGAACCACCACCAGCGTCACCGCGCAGGACCCGGAAAACCCGGACTACGGCAATATTCAGCTGGTCTTTACCGGTGACCCGGTCCAGTTGCGCCAATGGGTCATCACCGATGACACGGGGCGCCAGACGACAGTCGTGCTGGGCGATCTTGTCACGGGGGCGCAGGTGCCCAACATCCTGTTCAACATCCGGGCCGAGATGCGCGACTGGCCGGAGTGACGCCGCCCTAGCGGTAAGCGCGGCAGTTGCGCAGCTGCGACTCGTAGAGAACGGCGCGCTGATCCACCTCGTCGGCGATGCGCATGAGCCAGGCCTTGCCGCGATAGCTGCCCCGGTTAAACCCGGTGCGCCCCTCGTGGTAGGCCAGATACTGGTTGCGCGTGTCGTTCAGCGGCACGCCCGTTTCCTGGACCGTGGCGGTCATGTACCAGCCCATGAAATCGACCGCGTCGCGGATATCGGTGCGCCGGGCGCCGCGGCCGCCGCGGTCGCGTTCGTATTCGGCCCAGGTTCCGTCCAGCGCCTGGCTGTAGCCCAGCGCCGAGGATTGCCGCCCCGTGGGGATCACACCCAGCGCATAGACATGCGGCGGGCGGTTGTCCGAGATGAACTTGCTTTCCTGATAGATCATGGCCATCAGCACATGGGTATCGACGCCCCAATCGTGCTCGGCTGCGCGGAAGGCCCGCGTGTAATGGGGCCGTTCCTCCAGGATGGAACAGGCGTTGTCGAGGTCACGGGGCGCAATGCCGTCCCGGGCGCCACAGCTGCCAAGGAGCAACAGGACCAGTCCGACGCGAAAGAGTCTGTTCATCTGCCTCTCGCTATTTTTGTTTTATTAAAGTCAGTCTAGCCGATCCGAGGCCCTGTGGGAACCTGCGATCACACGTGCGTCGATCACGAATGCCAGCCACAATGGAAGATAAGGCCTCGACAGCGGTGGCAGTCACCTCCGCCCGTCCCACAGGATCAGCCGGACCAGTGCCGCGCGCCGTCGGCGGGAAAACCGGGGCTGAAATCCCGAGGACGGTCAGGGCGAGCTTCACAGACAGTTTCCCATGATTTATATCCGCGGTTCATGGACATCGGGCAGTGTTCGTTTTAGTACCCCGACAGGAAACGAGCGACCATGATGAAAACACGCGCCAAATATTACCTCGGGCAAGTCGTCCGTCACCGCAAGCATCCGTTTCGCGGTGTCGTCTTTGACGTTGACCCCGAGTTCGCCAATACCGAGGAATGGTACGAGTCCATTCCCGAAGAGGCGCGCCCGGCCAAGGATCAGCCGTTTTACCACCTGCTGGCCGAGAACGATCAATCCTACTACGTCGCCTATGTGTCCGAGCAGAACCTGGTGGCGGATTACTCGGGCGAACCGGTGGACCACCCCGACCTGGGCGAGCTTTTCGGCCCCTTCGAGGATGGGTATTACCCGCTGCATTTCCAGTTGAACTGAGGCTTTGGCCGGTCTTCTGCCTGCCCTGGGCCGCGTCGGAGCGGTCCGTGCTCAAGGTGCCGGGCGGGTCACATCGCACCGGGGAAAGTCTGGCGTCGCCGGCAAGGTCGCGCCGGCGGAGATATACTTATGAGGGTCACGCTTCTTGACGGTGGCATAGGCCAGGAGATGGTCAAGCGTGCGGGCGACAGCCCCACGCCCCTGTGGTCCACGCAGGCGATGATGGATCATCCCGGCCAGCTGCAGGCGATCCATCGGGAGTATTTCGACGCAGGTGCCACCATCGCTACGGCCAACACCTATGCCGTTCTGCGGGATCGGCTTGCGAAAGCGGGGATCGAGGACCACTTCGCGGCACTTCAGTCCGCGGCCCTAGCCGAGGCCCGGGCGGCCGCCGCGGGCCGGGGTCGTGTCGCCGGAGCCATCGGGCCGCTGGTGGCGACCTATCGCCCGGAGACCCATCCGCCCTTTGCCGAGGCCGTGCCACAGTATGCCGAGGTCGCGCGGCTCATGGCCGACCGGGCGGACCTGATCCTTTGCGAGACGGTTGCCTCGCTCACACATGCCCGGGCGATCCTCGACGGCGCGCTGGCGGCGGGAAAACCCGTCTGGGTCAGCTTCACCGTGGACGACGAGGACGGCAGCCGCCTGCGCTCGGGCGAGCGGGTGGCCGAGGCCGCCCGCGCCGTGGCAGACGGGGGAGCGGACGCGATCCTGGCCAATTGCGCGGCCCCCGAGGCGATGCCGGCCGCCTTGGATGCCATCGCGCCCACGGGCCTGCCCTGCGGGGCCTATGGCAATGCCTTCACGCAGATCACCAAGGATTTCCTGCGCGACGATCCCACCGCGGACAGCCTGCAGGCCCGCCCCGACATGGACCCGGCGTCCTATGCTGACCACGCGCTGTCCTGGCTGGATCACGGGGCAACGATCCTGGGCGGCTGCTGCGAGACGGGTCCGGCTCATATCGCCGAGATCGCCCGCCGCCTGCGCGCGGCCGGACACCGGATCGCCTGAGCCGGGGCCACGACGAAATAGGGTCGGCCGGCTTGCACCCAGGCGGGACTTGCGCGAGGCAGGCGCGCATGAGCGACACCTACGCCCCGCCCGACACGCCGCTGGAAATCGTCCATGACGATCACGAGATCCTGCTGGTGGACAAGCCCGCCGGCCTGTTGTCGGTGCCGGGCAAGGGGCCGCACCTGGCCGATTGCCTTCTCGCGCGGGTGCAGGACGTCTGTCCACAGGCGCTTCTGGTGCACCGTCTGGACCGGGATACATCCGGCCTCATGGTCTTTGCCCTGACGCCCCATGCCCAGCGACACCTGGGCCAGCAATTCGAGAAACGCCGCATGAAGAAGACCTATGTCGCCCGTGTCGCCGGGCGGCTGACGCCCGGCAGGGGCACCGTCGACCTGCCCCTGATTGTGGACTGGCCCAACCGCCCCCGGCAGATGGTCGACCACGAGGCCGGCAAGCAGGCGGTCACCGACTGGCGCGTGGTCCGCGCGACTGACGCGGAAAGCCGCGTGCGGCTAAGTCCCCGGACCGGGCGGAGTCATCAACTGCGCGTCCACATGCAGGCGCTGGGCCATCCGATCCTGGGCGATCCGTTCTATGCCGATGGCACGGCGCTGGATCATTCGCGCCTGATGCTGCATTCCGAATCGCTTCAACTGCGCCATCCCGACGGCGGGCGCGCGGTCAGGTTCCGCGCGAAATGCCCGTTCTGAGGGGCGCACGGCCCGTGTCGCGGTCCGCGACACCCTGTCACTGTCCACCGGGGGCTGGTATCCTTGGACTGAATATATATGTAGACCTTGTAATGATTTGAAACCGCAACGGAAGGAGCCCGACCAATGGCCCTGCGCATCAATGACCAGATCCCCAACCTGACCGTCGAAACGGACATGGGCAGCTTTGCCCTGCACGATTACTTCGGCGACAGTTGGGGGATCGTCTTCTCGCACCCCAAGGATTTCACGCCGGTCTGCACCACCGAATTCGGTGCCGTGGCCCAACTGGCCGACGAATGGGACAAGCGCGGCACCAAGGTGCTGGGCGTCTCGGTCGACGCCGTGGCCGAGCACAAGCAATGGAAGGCCGACATCGAGGGCCACGCCAGCGCCAAGGCAGGCTTTCCCATTGTGGCGGACACCGACCTCGAGCTGTCCAAGGCCTTCGACATGCTGCCGGCCGAGGCCTATCTGCCCGATGGCCGCACGCCGGCCGATACGGCCTCGGTGCGCTCGGTCTTCATCATCAGCCCCGACAAGAAGGTGCAGTTGATGATGACCTACCCCATGTCCGTGGGCCGGAACTTCGCCGAGGTGCTGCGCGCGCTGGACGGGCTGCAGGCCACCTACGGCACCCCCATCGCCACCCCTGCCAACTGGGAAAAGGGCCAGGACGTCATCGCCGCCTTGTCGCTGGACGATGCCAAGGCGAAAGAGAAATTTGGCGAGATGCGGGTCGAATTGCCCTACCTGCGCTGGGTCAAGGACCCCAGCTGATCCGGGCACGCCCGGGTCTTCAATGCCCTGTTCGGAAATGTTGCCGATAAAAAGCCCCGGTCGCTGGACCGGGGCTTTCGCGTTTTCACGGGGGACGGCGCTTATTCGGCGTCTTCCTTTTCCGTCGTGGCCTCTTCGCCGGTTTCCTGGTCGACGACCTTCATCGACAGGCGCACCTTGCCGCGGTCGTCGAAGCCCATCAGCTTGACCCAGACCTCCTGACCTTCCTGAAGCACATCCGAGGGATGGTTCAGTCGGCGGTTCTCGATCTGGCTGACATGGACCAGCCCGTCGCGCTTGCCGAAGAAGTTCACGAAGGCGCCGAAATCGACGATCTTGACGACGGTGCCCTTGTAGATGTGCCCTTCTTCGGGTTCGGCCACGATCGAATGGATCATGTCATAGGCCTTCTTGATGGCTTCGCCGTTGGGCGAGGCGATCTTGATGATGCCCTCGTCGTTGACATCGACCTTGGCGCCCGAGACCTCGACGATCTCGCGGATCACCTTGCCGCCCGAGCCGATCACTTCGCGGATCTTGTCGGTGGGCACCTGCATCGTCTCGATGCGCGGCGCATGGACCGAGAAATCGCTGGCCTCGGACAGGGCCTTGCCCATTTCGCCGAGGATGTGCATCCGGCCCTGCTTGGCCTGGGCCAGCGCTTTTTGCATGATCTCGGGGGTGATCCCCGCGACCTTGATGTCCATTTGCAGCGAGGTGATGCCGGTCTCGGTGCCCGCGACCTTGAAGTCCATGTCGCCGAGGTGGTCCTCGTCGCCGAGGATGTCGGTAAGGATGGCGTAGTCGCCGTCGTCTTCCAGCACCAGGCCCATGGCCACACCTGCGACCGGCGCCTTGAGCGGCACGCCGGCGTCCATCATCGACAGCGACCCGCCGCAGACCGAGGCCATGGAGGACGAGCCGTTCGATTCGGTGATCTCGGACACCAGACGGACCGTGTAGGGAAAATCGGTTGGGGCGGGCAGGACGGCCTGAAGGGCGCGCCAGGCCAGCTTGCCGTGGCCGACCTCACGCCGTCCCGGGGGGCCGACGCGCCCGGCTTCGCCGACCGAGTAGGGCGGGAAGTTGTAGTGCAGCAGGAAGTTGGACTTGTAGGTCCCTTCCAGCGCGTCGATCATCTGTTCGTCGTCGCCGGTGCCCAGCGTTGTCACGACCAGGCCCTGGGTCTCGCCGCGGGTGAACAGCGCCGAGCCATGGGTGCGCGGCAGCAGGCCGGTTTCGCAGACGATGTCACGCACCTCGTCGAGCTTGCGTCCGTCGATCCGCTTGCCTTCCTTGACAACCGCGCCGCGCAGGACCGTGGACTCCAGCTTTTTCAGCGCGGCACCGAGGTTCGGGTCCGCCTGCTGCTCTTCCGACAGGCCCTCTATGATCTCGGACTTGACGGCGGCAACGGCGCTGGTGCGTTCCTGCTTGTCGAGGATCGCATAGGCCTCGCGCATCCGGGATTCGCCCGCGGCGGCCACGATGGCGTAGAGGTCCGCGTAATCGGGCGGGGTGAAATCGAAGGGCTCCTTGGCGGCGTCCTCGGCCAGGTCGATGATCGTGTCGATGACAGGCTGGATCTGCGCGTGCGCGAAATTGACCGCACCCAGCATCTCGTCCTCGGTCAGCTCGTAGGCCTCGGACTCGACCATCATCACGGCGTCCTTGGTGCCGGCGACGACCAGGTCAAGGCGCTGCTCGGGATTGTCGCGCAGCTTGTGCATGTCGTCGAGGTCGGGGTTCAGGATATATTCGCCATCCTCGTAGCCGACGCGGCAGCCGGCGATCGGGCCCATGAAGGGGGCACCGGAAATCGTCAGCGCGGCGCTGGCGGCGATCATGGCCACCATGTCCGGGTCGTTGACCAGGTCATGGGACAGCACGGTGCACATAACAAGGGTTTCGTTCTTGAACCCGGGCACGAAGAGCGGGCGGATCGGGCGGTCGATCAGGCGCGCGGTCAGCGTTTCCTTCTCGGTCGGACGGGCCTCGCGCTTGAAAAAGCCGCCCGGCACCTTGCCGGCGGCATAGTATTTTTCCTGATAGTGGACGGTCAGCGGGAAGAAGTCCATTCCCGGTTTGGGTTCCTTGGCATAGGTCACGGCGGCCATGACCGAGGTTTCGCCGAGGGTGGCGATGACGCAGCCATCGGCTTGGCGGGCGATCTTGCCCGTTTCCAGTGTCAGCGTTTCCTCGCCCCACTGGATGGATTTTTTCACTTCTTTGAACATCTGTCGTTTCCTGTCTGAGGGCGCTCCCGGCGTTCCGGGTCCCTCGTGTCATTGGCGGCCCCATTGCCGCCGACCCCTCTCATCATCTCATGCGCCGGGGTCCAGAGCGTCACGTTTCAGATGGTCATGCTGATACAGTAAAAACATGCCTCTGAAAAGCACGCGATGCCGCCCGCCCCGGGTCAGAAGACTGCGTGATCGCCCCGGTCATCCGTGGCACGGCCCGCGAGCAGGGCCGCGTAGTGGTCGCGCAGGTGGTGCGTGCCGAACGACGGGGTGGCCCGTGGGTCCGGTTGGCCGGTCGTCGAATCCAGCACCAGCATCGACTCTGTCGCGTAATAATGCCCGGTGCGGGCGAATTCCGCCCGGTCGGCCATGCGCGCCGAAACCCGCCCCAACACGTCGAGACCGCCCGCGATGCCGGTCAAAATGCGCGGCGATACCGCGCGATACCGCGGTGTTTGACCGGTCAGCGTGAACAGCATCTCGCCCATGTCGCGCGGCGTCAGGGCCGGACCCGGCCCGCCGATGGGCAATATGCGGTTGCGCAGGTCCGGCTCGGTCACGCAGCGCTCCAGATAGGCCGCGAGATCGTCGTCATGGATCGGTTTGCAGGCGGTCAACCGCCCGTCCCCGAAGATCAGGTACGGCTTGCCGTCGCGCACCCGCGTGACCTGCCCGGACAATGACTTGAAAAAGGCGGTGGGCCGCACGATCGTGTGGTCCAACGGGGCCTCGGCCAGCGCGATTTCGAAGGCCAGCTTGGCATTTTGGAACGCCAGCCGCGGTTTCTGGACGCACAGGGCGGACAGCAGGATCATGTGCCTGATGCCCGCCGCCTGCGCCGCCGACAGCAGGTCCATGTGGGCCCGATAATCGACGGCCCAGGCGTCCTGCGGCGCGCCGGTGCGCGAGGCCAGACAGGACAGGACCACATCGAACCGGTCATCGCGCAGGCCGTCCTGGCGGATCGAGCGCGCATCGGTCGGGTCGCCCTCGCGTAGGGTGATCCCGGGCAGCAGGGCCTCGGCGTCAGGCCGGGGCCGGATCAGCGCCGTGACGCGGTGACCGGCCTGCCGCAGGGCACGGGCGGTGGCCCGGCCGATGGTGCCGGTGGCACCGACCAGAAAGACATCATGCGGGGTCGTCATGCCTCGGGTCTACGTCATAGGGGCATGACGACACAAACCCGCAGTTGCCATTCCGGGCCAAGGCAACGATCGTGGCGCAATGTCTGCCTTGCTGCCCCGCTTGGCGTGCCCTAGCGCAGCGCGCGGCCCTTCAAGATGGCATCGGTGCCGAAACGGGTCTTGATCCTGTCCAGCGCGCGTTCCGCTTCTGCGCGGCGGCTCGCATCCGGGTCCAGCAGGTCGCCCTCGCGGTCGGCGTCGGTGGCCGGTGTCAGCTCGGAAATTCCCACGCCCAGCAGGCGGAACGGACCCTCGGTGGCGGTCCCGTCGAAGAGCGACCGCGCGGTGCGGTAGATCGTGTCGGCCAGTTGCGTGGGCTGGTGCAGGCTCTGGCGGCGGGTCAGGCTCTTGTGGTTGGCGCGCTTGAGCTTGAGGGTCACGACGCGCCCCGCCTTGCCCTTGGCCTTGGCCCGCGCGCTGACCTTCTCGGCCATGCGCCAGACGTGGCCGTCCAGGATGTCCGGGTCGGCGGTGTCCTCGGGGAAGGTCGTCTCGTTGGACAGGCTTTTGACCGGACTGTGGGCGCTGACCCGGCGCGCGTCCTGTCCCCGCGCCAGATGCCAGAGCCGGTCGCCCATGCCACCAAAGCGGTGCTGCAGGTCGCGCAGGTCCCAGCGCAGCAGGTCGTCAAAGGTGCGGATGCCCGCGCGTTCAAGGCTGTCTTGTGCCGCCGGGCCGATGCCCCAGATCAGGCGCACCGGCTGGGTGTGCAGGAACGCCATGGTCTCGGCCTGGCCGATCACCGAGAACCCGCGCGGCTTGTCCAGGTCGCTGGCGACCTTCGCCAGAAACTTGTTGTGCGACAGGCCGATCGAGCCGGTGATCCCGATCTCGTCCTTCATGCGCTTGACCAGCCGAGCCAGCATCACGGCCGGCGGGGCGCCGTGCAGCCGCGCGGTGCCGGTCAGATCCATGAAGGCTTCGTCCAGCGACAGCGGCTCGATCACCGGGGTCAATTCGTCCATCAGGGCGCGCACCTGGCGGCTGACCTCGACGTAGCGTTCCATCCGGCCGCGCACCACGATGGCCTCGGGGCAGAGTTGCAGCGCCTTGAACATGGGCATGGCCGATTTCACGCCCTTGATGCGGGCCACGTAGCAGGCGGTGCTGACAACGCCGCGCCGTCCGCCGCCGATGATGACGGGCTTGCCTTCGAGGTCGGGATTGTCGCGCTTTTCCACGCTGGCATAGAAGGCATCACAATCCATGTGCGCGATGGTCAGATCGAACAGTTCGGGATGCGAAAGCACGCGCGGCGACCGGCAGGCCGGGCAGCGGGTGCCGGTCTCGAAATCATGCAGGCAGTCGCGGCACAGGCTGGGCATGGGCCGAGGATACAGGCGCGTCGTGGCCGAGTCAGCCGGAATCGGCGGTGTGCCTTTACCGTGCGCCCATCTCTGCGGTGATCGCGCGGGCTGCCGCGCGCGGGTCGGCGGCCTGCCAGACGGGGCGACCCACCACGACGTGATCGGCCCCGCCCGCGATGGCCTGCGCCGGGGTCGTCACGCGTTTCTGGTCGCCCGGGTCGCCTCCCGCCGGGCGCACGCCAGGGGTGACGATCAGCTTGCCGGCGGCCTCGGGCAGGGCGCGGATCAGGGCGGCCTCCTGCGGGCTGGCGATCACGCCATCGGCCCCGTTCGACAGGGCGATGCCCGCGCGTTCCTGCACCAGGTCGGTCATGTCGCCCGGTTTGATGCAGCTGGCGTCCAGGTCGTCGCGGTCCAGCGAAGTGAGGATCGTCACGGCGAGGATTTTCATGTCGGTGTTCCCGCGCCCCTGGGCGGCGGCGCGCACCACATGCGGGTCGCCATGCACGGTCAGGAAATCCAGATCGAACTGGGCCAGACCACGCACCGCGGCCTCGACCGTGGCGCCGATGTCGAAAAGCTTCATGTCCAGGAAGATGCGCTTGCCCTGTTCGTCCTTGAGCTCGTTGGCCAGGGCCAGCCCGCCCCCCGTCAGCATCCCGAGGCCGATCTTGTAGAAACTCACCTCGTCGCCCAGCGTGCGGGCCAGTTCCAGCCCTTGCAAGGCGTCGGGCACGTCCATGGCAACGATCAGGCGGTCATCGGCGGGGGTCTGGGGCATTGGGGCGGTCCTTTTCCTGGTTGCGCCCAAGCAGGTGCCTCCTGGCCTTGCGAAGGTCAAGCCGGAACGGGTTTGCCTGGGTGGGACAGCTTGAAAACATATCCGCCTTTACCCATTTATTCGACGAGGCCCACGAAGGGGCGCGCCGCGTGACGGGCGCCTCGCAACAGGGCGCTTGGAAAAGGAGAAAGCTCATGAACTTGGAGAAGTTCACCGAGCGGTCGCGGGGGTTCATTCAGGCCGCCCAGACGATCGCCATGCGGGAAAGCCATCAGCGGATGGTGCCCGAACACCTGTTGAAAGCCCTGATGGACGATGACCAGGGATTGGCCGCCAACCTCATCAATCGCTCGGGCGGCAGCGCGCCGCGCGTGCAGGAGGCCATCGACCTGGCGGTCGAGAAACTGCCAAAGGTGACCGGCGATGCCGGGCAGGTCTACCTGGATTCGGCGACCGGCAAGGTTCTGGCCGAGGCCGAGAAGATCGCCAAGAAGGCAGGCGACAGTTTCGTTCCGGTCGAACGGATGCTCATGGCGCTGGCCATGGTGAAATCCGGCGCCAAGACCGCGCTGGAGGCCGGGGCGGTCAATGCCCAGGCGCTGAATGGCGCCATCGAGGACATCCGCAAGGGCCGCACCGCCGACAGCGCCAGCGCGGAAGAGGGCTATGACGCGCTCAAGAAATACGCGCAGGACCTGACCGAGCGCGCCAACGAGGGCAAGATCGACCCGATCATAGGTCGGGACGAGGAAATTCGCCGCGCCATGCAGGTGCTGTCGCGCCGGACCAAGAACAACCCGGTCCTGATCGGCGAACCGGGCGTCGGCAAGACCGCCATCGCCGAGGGGCTGGCGCTGCGCATCATCAACGGCGACGTGCCGGAATCGCTGCGCAACAAGAAGCTGCTGGCGCTGGACATGGGCGCGCTGATCGCCGGGGCGAAGTATCGCGGCGAATTCGAGGAACGCCTCAAGGCCGTTCTGACCGAGGTCACCGAGGCCGCGGGCGAGATCATCCTGTTCATCGACGAGATGCACACGCTGGTCGGCGCGGGCAAGACCGATGGCGCCATGGATGCCGCCAACCTGATCAAGCCCGCCCTGGCCCGCGGCGAGTTGCACTGCATCGGGGCGACGACGCTCGATGAATACCGCAAGCACGTCGAGAAGGACGCGGCCCTGGCCCGCCGGTTCCAGCCGCTGATGGTCGAGGAGCCGACCGTCGAGGATACGGTCTCGATCCTGCGCGGCATCAAGGAAAAATACGAGATGCACCACGGCGTGCGGGTCTCGGATTCGGCGCTGGTCTCGGCGGCGACGCTGTCGGCGCGTTACATCACCGACCGGTTCCTGCCGGACAAGGCCATCGACCTTGTGGACGAGGCCGCCAGCCGCCTGCGGATGGAGGTCGATTCCAAGCCTGAAGAGCTGGATCAGCTCGACCGCCAGATCCTGCAATTGCAGATCGAGGCCGAGGCGCTCAAGAAAGAGGACGACAGTGCCTCCAAGGACCGGCTGGAAAGGCTGGAAAAGGAACTGGCCGACCTGCAGGACCGCAGCGCCGAGATGACCGCCAAGTGGCAGTCCGAGCGGGACAAGCTGGAAAGCGCGCGCGACCTCAAGGCCCAGCTGGATCGCGCCCGCGCCGACCTGGACATCGCCAAGCGCGAGGGCAACCTGCAAAAGGCGGGCGAGCTGTCCTACGGCATCATCCCGCAGCTTGAAAAGCAGCTGACCGAGGCCGAACAGGCGGAAGGGGCCGGGGGCGTGATGGTCGAGGAAGCGGTGCGCCCGGAACAGATCGCCGCCGTTGTCGAACGCTGGACCGGCATTCCGATGTCCAAGATGCTGGAAGGCGAGCGCGAGAAGTTGCTCAAGATGGAAGCCGAGCTCGGCCGCCGCGTGATCGGGCAACGCCAGGCCGTCACGGCCGTGTCGAACGCCGTGCGCCGGGCGCGTGCGGGCCTTCAGGACGAGAACCGCCCGCTGGGCTCGTTCCTGTTCCTCGGGCCCACCGGTGTCGGCAAGACCGAGCTGACCAAGGCGCTGGCCGAATACCTGTTCGATGATGACCAGGCCATGGTTCGGATCGACATGTCCGAGTTCATGGAAAAGCACGCGGTCTCGCGCCTGATCGGCGCGCCGCCGGGCTATGTCGGCTATGACGAGGGCGGCGTTCTGACCGAGGCCGTGCGCCGGCGGCCGTACCAGGTTGTCCTGTTCGACGAGGTCGAGAAGGCGCATCCGGAAGTCTTCAACGTGCTGCTGCAGGTGCTTGACGATGGCATCCTGACCGATGGTCAGGGCCGTCGGGTGGACTTCAAGCAGACGCTCATCGTGCTGACCTCGAACCTGGGGTCGCAGGCGCTCAGCCGTCTGGAGGAAGGCGGCGATGCTGCGCGGGCCAAGCAGGACGTGATGGATGCCGTGCGCGCCCATTTCCGTCCCGAGTTCCTGAACCGGCTGGACGACCAGATCGTCTTCGACCGGCTGGACCGTGCGGACATGAGCGGGATCGTCGATATCCAGCTGGCGCGCCTGCAGAAACGGCTGGCCCCGCGCAAGATCACGCTGGAGCTGGACGAGGAGGCCCGCAAGTGGCTGGCCGAAGAGGGCTATGACCCGGTCTTCGGGGCGCGCCCGCTGAACCGCGTGATCCAGGTCGCCCTGCAGAACCCGCTGGCCGAGGCGCTTCTGGGCGGCGAGATCAGCGACGGGGACACCGTGCCGGTAACCGTGGGGCCCGAGGGGCTGCTGGTCGGCGAACGACTGGGCAGCACCGAACGGCCCAAGCCGGACGACGCGGTCGTCCATTGACCAGCCTAAATTGAGCAAAGGCCCCGCCATCCGGCGGGGCCTTTCGCGTGTCAGGCGGTCAGGACCATCCCGTCTCGCCCGATGTGCGGCGGGCCGGACCAGTGCTTGCGCACCTCGTTGGTCAGGATCTATGTGGCCTCTGTGACCCGGGCCGTATCGCGTGGCCGCCCTCGTCTCGCATCAGCGTGACCTCTGCGGCCATCGGCCCTTCCGGTTGCCGTGCCCTCGCAGTCTTGCCCGGGCGCGCGCAAAAGAAAAGCCCCGCCGAAGCGGGGCTTTCCACGCCGCGGTGGTCGACGATTATTCGGGCATGATCACCTGGTCGATGACGTGGATCACACCGTTCGAGGCCTCGATGTCGGCCGTGGTCACGGTGGCGCCGTCGACGGTGACGCTGTCACCGACGCCGATGGTTACTTCGGCACCGTTCACGGTTTCGGCCATCATGCCATCGGAGAGATCCCCCGACATGACCTCGCCCGGCACCACGTGGTAGGTGAGGATGGCGCTGAGCGCCTCGGTGTCCTCGAGCAGGCCCTCGACGGTGCCCTCGGGCAGGGCGGCAAAGGCTTCGTCCGTGGGGGCGAAGACGGTGAAGGGGCCATCGCCCTTGAGCGTCTCGACCAGGCCGGCGGCTTCGACAGCGGCGACGAGGGTGGTGAAGTTGCCGGCGTCAACGGCGGTGTCGACGATGTCCATCGAGTGGCCGGCGGCGAAGGCCCCGGTGCCGAAAGTGGCGGCGGCGGTGGCGGCAATGAATGTGCGACGTAGCATGTGTGGTCCTCCAAAGTCGTTGTCGTTCGCCCTTGCCCAGTCGGGCAGGGCGGTCATGCCCTCATTGGCACTGGTCCTGTTACGCGGCCAGTTTGCGTTGGATTACAGGGGATTTCCGCCGACAGCGTTTGACGAAATGGCCGCGCCGGCTAAGCCACGGCTCGCGGGCGGATCAAGTCACGACCTGGTGAAACCCTGTGATGACCCGTGATCGGGACAGGCCGTTTCGACCGATGCCAGGGGCATCGCGGAAGGCGACAACCACGCTATGTCGTGGCAGTGTGATCTGCGAAAGGAGACCGTCCATGTTCTCATCCTTCTCCCTGACCGTGCTTGAGGGGCTGGCGCTGGTCCTGGTGTTCGTGCTGGGCCTCGGTCTGCTGGCGCTGGTTGTGCTGTTCGTGCTGGACCGGAGTCAGCGCGGCGATGCGATCCGCCGCAATTATCCGGTCATCGGACGGTTCCGGGGGCTGTTCACCACGCTGGGCGAATTCTTCCGACAGTATTTCTTTGCCATGGACCGCGAGGAACTGCCCTTCAATCGGGCGCAGCGCGACTGGGTGAAACACGCGGCGGAAAAGGACGGGAACACCGTGGCCTTCGGATCGACCCGCAGCCTTGCGGTGGTCGGCACGCCGCTCTTCGTCAACGCGGCCTTTCCGCCGCTGGACAATCAATATGCCAGCACCGAACCGCTGGTGATCGGCCCGGGCGCGCGGCAGCCCTACGCGGCCGGGTCGATCTTCAACCTGTCGGGCATGTCCTATGGCGCGCTGTCGCAACCGGCGGTGCGGGCGCTGTCGCGGGGCTGTCGCAAGGCGGGCATCTGGATGAACACGGGCGAGGGGGGTCTCGCGCCCTATCACCTGGAGGGGGGCTGCGATCTCGTCTTTCAGATGGGCACCGCGAAATTCGGCGTCCGCGATGCCGAGGGCAACCTGGACGATGCCAAGCTGCGCGAGTTGGCTGGCCACAACCAGGTGCGCATGATCGAGATCAAGCTGGCCCAGGGGGCGAAACCCGGCAAGGGCGGCATCCTGCCCGCGGCCAAGATCAGCCCCGAGATCGCGCAGATCCGGGGCGTGGTGCCCGGGCAGGATGCGATTTCGCCCAACCGGCACCTCGAGGTCGACAACTGGGACGACCTTCTCGATTTCATCGGCCACGTGCGCGAGGTTTCGGGCCTGCCCACCGGGATCAAGACGGTCATGGGCACCGAGGGCGCCATGGCGGGGCTCTTCGAGGCCATCCTGGCCCGTGGCGCCGAGACCGCGCCGGATTTCATCACCATCGACGGGGGCGAGGGCGGCACCGGGGCTGCGCCCATGCCGCTGCTCGATCTTGTCGGCATGTCCATCCGCGAGGCCCTGCCGCGCCTGGTGGACCTTCGCGATGCCCACGGTCTGCACGATCGCATCCGCATCGTGGCCAGCGGCAAGCTGGTCAACCCCGGCGACGTGGCCTGGGCGATCTGCGCTGGGGCGGATTTCGTCGTCTCCGCGCGGGGGTTCATGTTCAGCTTGGGCTGCATCCAGGCGCTCAAGTGCAACAAGAATACCTGCCCTACCGGCGTGACGACCCATGACCCGCGCCTGCAGAAAGGCCTCGTGGTCGAGGAGAAGGATGCCCGTGTCGCCGCCTATGCCCGGCAGATTGTCGAGGAGGTCGAAACCATCGCCCATTCCGTCGGCGTGACCGAGCCGCGTCGGATGCGCCGCGCGCATGTGCGGATCGTGCAGGCCGACGGGGCCTCGGTGCCCATGGACCGGCTTTATCCGGGTTACAGCGAACTGGCGGCATCGTGACCAGAGTTCAAGTGCCCTTCGCGCGCCCAAAGTTAAGTAAGCAGACAAACAAAGGAGATGGACCATGGCCCACCGCTGGACGAACGACCTGACCCATGAGGACGTGACGCCGAAACCGCTCTGGCTGAACCGGCGCCAGCTCATTGCGGTGCTGTCGGCGACCGGTGCGGCCGGGATCGGGGGGCCTGTGGCCGCCCAGGACAGCCTGGAGCCGAACACCTGGGAAGAGATCACCACCTACAACAACTTCTATGAATTCGGCACGGGCAAGGGCGACCCGGTGCAGAACGCGCCCGCGATGGAGACCAGCGGATGGCAGGTGACCGTCGATGGGCTGGTGGACAACCCGGGCACCTATGACCTGGCCGACCTGATCGGCGACATGGAAACCGAAGAGCGCATCTATCGGTTCCGCTGTGTCGAGGCCTGGTCCATGGTGATCCCGTGGAACGGGTTCGAGCTGGCCGACCTGCTGGCCAAGGTGGGTGTGCAGGAGGGGGCCAATTACGTCGCCTTCGAGACCGTGGTGCGCCCGGATGTCATGCCCGGCGTGCGCCGCCGCGTTCTGGACTTTCCCTATGTCGAGGGGTTGCGGCTGGATGAGGCGATGCACCCGCTCGCCTTCATGGCGACAGGGATCTACGGTGAGACGATCCCGAACCAGAACGGCGCGCCGCTGCGTCTGGTGGTGCCGTGGAAATACGGCTTCAAGTCCATCAAGTCGATCGTGCGCATCTCGCTTGTGGCCGACGAGCCGCCGACCAGCTGGAACAAGGCCAGTGCGCGCGAATACGGGTTCTATAGCAATGTGAACCCGAACGTGGACCATCCGCGCTGGTCCCAGGCCACGGAACGGCGCATCGGTGGCGGGATTTTCTCGCAGCGGCAGGACACGCTGATGTTCAACGGCTATGACGAGGTGGCCAGACTCTATGACGGCATGGACCTGACCGAGTTTTTTTGATGTCGCTGGCCGACCGCATCAACACCGCCCTGCGCCGGCTTCCTGCGTGGCCAATATATATACTGTGTGCAGGATGGGCGGTCTGGGTGTTCTACCGCGGGGCCACCGGTGGCCTCGGCGTGGAACCCGTGGAGGCGCTGGAGCACGAATACGGCGCCATGGCGTTGAAGCTGCTTGTCGCGGGGCTGGCGATCACGCCGCTGCGCCGCCTGGTGGGGGTCAACCTCATCAAGTTTCGCCGGCCCGTGGGTGTCTCGGCCTTCTTCCTCGTGCTGGCGCATCTGTTGGTATGGGCCGTGCTGGACGTGCAGAGCCTGGATCGGATCTGGGCCGACATCTTGAAGCGGCCCTATGTGACGGTCGGAATGGCGGCCTTCCTGCTGCTGGTGCCCCTCGCCTTGACCTCGAACAACAAGGCGGTCCGCAAGCTGGGGCCGAAGTGGCGGCAGTTG
>JAVLCA010000019.1:40000-48535 GCA_031581025.1 Salibaculum sp.
TGAATTACCTGTCAAGATGCAGGTTTCCCACGGTTAGACGGAAAGACCCCGTGCACCTTTACTACAACTTCGCACTGGCATCAGGCACAACATGTGCAGGATAGGTGGTAGGCTTTGAAGCCGGAACGCTAGTTCTGGTGGAGCCGCCCTTGAGATATCACCCTTGTTCTGCTTGATGTCTAACCGCGGCCCGTTATCCGGGTCCGGGACCCTGCGTGGTGGGTAGTTTGACTGGGGCGGTCGCCTCCTAAATCGTAACGGAGGCGCGCGAAGGTTGGCTCAGAGCGGTCGGAAATCGCTCGTTGAGTGCAATGGCAGAAGCCAGCCTGACTGCGAGACTGACAAGTCGAGCAGAGTCGAAAGACGGCCATAGTGATCCGGTGGTCCCGAGTGGAAGGGCCATCGCTCAACGGATAAAAGGTACGCCGGGGATAACAGGCTGATACTGCCCAAGAGTCCATATCGACGGCAGTGTTTGGCACCTCGATGTCGGCTCATCTCATCCTGGGGCTGGAGCAGGTCCCAAGGGTATGGCTGTTCGCCATTTAAAGAGGTACGTGAGCTGGGTTTAGAACGTCGTGAGACAGTTCGGTCCCTATCTGCCGTGGGTGTAGGATACTTGAGAGGAGTTGCCCCTAGTACGAGAGGACCGGGGTGAACGATCCACTGGTGGACCTGTTGTTGCGCCAGCAGCAGTGCAGGGTAGCTATGATCGGACAGGATAACCGCTGAAGGCATCTAAGCGGGAAGCCCCCCTCAAAACAAGGTATCCCTGAGGACCGAGGTAGACTACCTCGTCGATAGGCCGGAGATGTAAGCGCTGCAAGGCGTTCAGTTGACCGGTACTAATTGTCCGATAGGCTTGATTTGATCCAGTAGAAGCAAGGTTTGTTTTTACGGTTCAGAAGTCAGTTTGCCTGACTTGGACAATGTTTCTTTCTCGGTCTGGTGGTCATAGCACGAGCAAAACACCTGGATCCATTCCGAACCCAGCCGTTAAGTGCCGTAGCGCTGATGGTACTGCGTCTCAAGACGTGGGAGAGTAAGTCACCGCCAGACCTAGTAAGAAACATCAAACGTATCTCTCGGCGATGCCCCCCCCCCAACCACATGATGTCACGGACTACTCTGCTTGGTAGGTTTGACGAAGACTGTTTAAAAAACAGTCTCAAAACGCCTCATCCAATTGGACGAGCTGTCACCCGTACGTCACCGCATGGCTGCAAACAATGATGCAGCGTGATTGCCGCCCTTTCTGCGACCGAACTGGGCCCCCAAGTGGCGCGGACAGTCCGCCGTCCAACCCAAAGGACGCTATGCCAGTACATGGACAAAACGTGGTTTGGCCAGCTCCGCACCTATAACGCATGTCACCGAACAATACGCCGGAGCCATCGTTTGGCCGGCAGCCCCACTTGCCAGCAGGACGCTCAGGTCGCCACGACCAACCGATTGATCGGCATTGCAAACTGGCCCCTCAGGGGGCCACCGTTGGTCAGCCCGGACGTCGAGAGCAGATCGGACAGCTCCGCCAGCATTCCACTGCGCGCTGCAGGGGACAGGACGAAGGCGGCGTAGAAGAACCCGGCCGCGGCTTCGGCCACGTCCCTGGCAGGCCCTTCCATCGTGACGATGCTTGTCTCCACCGTCACTGTCGCGGTGGGAAAGGCCGCGCGGACCAGATCGCTCAGGCTGTCGGTGCCGCGTATCCGCGGATCCCCCAGATCAACCTCACCATAGCCTGGCAGTTCGGACTGCACATACCCATAGATGAGATCGTGAACCGCGATATAGCCAGGCGAGGCCTCAATCGGGCCATCCACCAGCGCCGCAAAGCAGCCACCCGGGGCCAGAACGCGGCGCACCTCGTCAAGCACCGGCGTGACAGGGTCCATCAGCGTCAGTGCCCAGTGGCACAGCACCGCGTCAAGCGACCCGTCCGAGATGCGGTCCATGTCCTGCGCTTCGGCCTGCACCAGATCGACAGATCCCGCAGGCAATCGCGCATGCGCCAGCGCCAGTTCTTCCGGGCACATATCAAGGCCAGTCAGCCTAATATCCGCATTGCGGTGGTGCAGGATGTCCAGCAGCGGACCGGACCCGCAGGCAAGATCAAGCACCCGTGCTCCGCCTGCCTGCGGCACCGCCTCGGCAAGCCAGTCGTAGCTGGTGCGCCCCGCCGCATCGCGGCAGGCCTGCGCGCAGGTTTCGGTAAACCCTGCATGGTCACGGTGCACGGCCCGCAGATGGGCGCGCAAGGCCGCCGCATCGGGGCGCCGGCCACGGGCAAGACTATCGGTCCAGGCAGACCTCAGGGGGCTGTGATCGTTCACGCGAAATCTCCGGTTTGTGGGGCTCAGACGGTGATGTCCATCAGGTGCACCAGCTGCGGAAAGCGCCAACCATCGGCAGCCCGCGCCGCCTGCAGCCACTTTGCCATAGGGGCGCGGGCCTGCATTTCCGCCAGCGAGACGCTGTCATCGAAGACGCAGCGCTGCAGGTATCCCTCGACAGCCGCCGCATCGTCCGGCCCGGCGACACTCTCATAGCGCACCTCGGTCACCGTGACATCCGCGCCGCTGTCGCGCAGCGCGGCCGCAAGATCCTCGGCCGAGATGTAGGGGGCGGCGTCCTCCGCGGCGAAGGCCTCCAGATATCGGCGGTGAAACTCGATGTAATGCCCGGCGGCGGCACTGTGGGCGATCACGCCCCGGCCCTCGGGGCCGATGGCAGCGCAGAATCGCCGGGCGGCCGCAGGCAGGTCCGCGGCGGGCACGGCGTAAAGCGCGTGGGTCGCCCAGACGATGTCATAGCCGCCGGACGGCGGGGTGAAATCCTGCAAGGTCGTCTCGTGTTCGGCGCTTGCCCTGAATGGGGCCGGCAGGGCCGCGCGGGCCTCGGCGATGGAAAACGCCGACGGGTCCAGCAGGTCGGTCGCCACCGGCTGTACTCCAACCGCGCCCACGCCGGCATGACTAACCAGCGCGTTGGGAAACTTACCCGATCCGCAAGCCACGTCGAGCAGGCGCAGGGACCGCGCGCCGGCCCGGCTCTGCGCCTCCGACACCCACGCCGACCAGTCCCGCGCCTCGGCCAGATGCCTGTAATCATCGGTGGCAAGAGTGTAGAACGCATCCATTCCGGCACGTCCGGCCTCGGACCAGTGGGCGCTGCTGCGCGTCAGGATATCGCCGCTCATTCGGAATCCCCGACCGGCCAGCAGACCGGGTTGAGCGGGCTGGCCGCCACGTCGCCAGGCCCGACCCCCGGCATGAATTTCTGCCAGTCGCCGGAAACCATTGTCGGCGCATCCACGATACGCGCGCCGTCGGCGTAATAGGTATTGGCCAGAACCACCCGGCTGCGATCAGTGCGATTGCGCGCGGCGGTATGGAAATTCAGGTTGTGGTGAAAGCTGACCTCGCCCATTTCGAACGGGGTCTCGTCCACGGTCACGCCATTGCGGGCAAAAACCTCGGCCACGCCACGATCGTAGCCGGTGCCGGTCTTTTCGAAGGTCACGGCATCGACCAGCTTGTGCACGTCAAGCGGATACGCAAAGGCCAGCGGCCCCATTTCCAGCGGGATCGGCTGCGCCGGCGCCCAGGCCGTGACCACATCGTGCGTGTCCAGCGGGAAGTGATGATCGTCGAAATGCCACGGCGTGCGGCCGCACCCGGCCTGCTTGGCCAGGACGTTGTCGTGGTAGAGCCGCACCGCCGGCACTTCCAACAGGTCCGCCGAGATCTGACCCAGCCGCGGCGAGAGCACATAGGCCCGCAGCAGCGGGTTGTCCGGCCAGACCATCTCCAAGCTCAGGAACCGGTCGCGCGCGCCGGTGTCCGGATCGACAGCGAATTCCGCCTTCAACAGCCGGATCAACTCGGCCCGCAGCTTGAGTACCGTTCCCGGCGAAAAGACATTCTTGAGCTTGATGAAGCCGTTTTCCCGGAAAAACGCGACCTGGCCCTCGGTCAGAGGATAGGGCGCTGCCAGTTCCGCGATGACCTCGTCATCGGTCGGAATCGGCACATCCGGCAAGGGCGCAGCGGCCAGGACCTCTTCCTCGGTGCCATCGTTCGCCGCAAGGCTTACATACCAGTCCCACCAGGCCTGGTTGTCCTGATCCCAGGGCTGGCTCACATCGGTGACATCACGCTCGGGTGTGGTCGGCTCGGCCATTTCGGATCCTCTCATGAACTCGCATGAGACCTAAAGCATCGCGCTGCGACGGCAAGCGGGATACTGGAGTCGGCTGGATGTTTCGATCCGGCGGGTTAGGTCCCCCGGGCCGCCATAAATCATCGGGGACATCATGAACGCACGCACGACCGAGCCACGCAAGACGGAGATCAGCAACCGCGCGCTTTACGCAGATGCGATCGAGGGGTTGTCGCGCAGCCCCAAGGGGCTTTCGCCGAAATGGTTCTATGACGACCGCGGTAGCGCGATCTTCGAAGAGATTACGCACCTGGCCGAATACTACCCGTCGCGAACCGAACGCGCGATTCTGGCGACTGGTCTGGCACGGATACAGGCGCATGTGCCCGCGGGCGCGGCACTTGTGGAACTTGGCAGCGGCGCCAGCGTCAAGACGCGGCTGTTGCTGAACGGGCTGGACGGGCTTTCCACCTATGTGCCCGTCGATATCTCGGAGGATTTCCTGCGCGCCTCGGCCGCAGAGCTCGCCAGCGATTTTCCCCACCTCGATGTCCGGCCGGTGGTCGCCGATTTCCTGCAGCCCGTCCCCCTGCCCGATCTCGGCGGGCGGCCGGTTGTCGGGTTCTTCCCCGGCTCGACCATTGGCAACCTGAGCCCCGACGCAGCGCGGGCGCTGCTGTTGCGGTTGGGGGACTGGCCGGATCACGACGCGCTGATCCTCGGCGTCGATCTGATAAAGGCCCCCGAGACGCTCGTTGCGGCCTATGACGATGCCAGCGGGGTGACGGCCGGTTTCAACCTCAATCTTCTCAGGCGCCTCAACCGCGAGGCCGGGGCGGTGTTCGATCTTGAAACATTCCGGCACAAGGCGATCTGGAACGCGACAGAGGCCCGTGTGGAGATGCATCTGCAAAGCCTTGAGGACCAGAGCGCGCGGATCGGCGATCATGTCGTAACATTTGCAGCAGGCGAGACGATCCATACGGAGAACAGCCAAAAATATTCGGTCGAGAGCTTGTCGGAGCTGGCCCAAGCCGCCGGTTGGCGCCTCGCCGATGTCCTGACCGACGCGCAGGCGCTGTTCGCCGTCGCAGTGCTGCGCCGCCCCTGACGAAAAGGGGCGCGATAACCGCTTGAAAGCCCGCGCCCGGCCACTAAATTCGGGCAGCCTGCAGGGGATTCAACGGACAGGGTCGGACCGAATGGAAAAGGTGACAATCCTGGACGGTGGCCTCGGGCAGGAATTGCTCCGGCGTTCCGGCGACCGGCCAACGCATCAATGGTCGATGCGCGTCATGCACGACCACCCGGATCTGGTGGCCGCCCTGCATGCGGACTACTTCGCGGCAGGCGCCGACATTGCGACAGCAAACACCTATGCCATCCAGCGCGACCGCCTGGCCGGCACCGATTTCGAGGATGACTTTGCGCGACTCTTTGACATCGCCCTGGGTGCCGCGGCCAAGGCACGGGCAGCACATGGGGCCGGACGTGTCGCCGGATCAATCGGCCCACTCAACGGCAGCTATCGCCCCGCGGACCATCCGGATCTGGCGACGGCGCGGCCTTTGTATCGCGAAGGGGCCGAGATCATGCGCGGCCGTGTCGACCTGGTCATCTGCGAAACGGTGTCGTCACTGACGCAGGCCCGCGCCGCACTGCAGGGGGCCCAGGCCGCTGGCGTGCCGGTCTGGCTCGCGGTGTCGGTTGACGACGACTCCGGATCGCGTCTGCGGTCTGGCGAGGCGTTGACCGATGTCATTGCCGTCGCACGCGACGAAGGCGCCACGGCGCTTTTGGTCAACTGCTCGGTCGTGGAGGCGATGCCTGCCGCGCTCGCCGCGCTGTCCGCCTGCCCGCTGCCCTTGGGGGTCTATGCCAATGCCTTCACGAGGATCAGCGACGCATTCAAGGCCCCGCAGGCAGAGGTCAGCGTTCTGCAGGCGCGTCGCGATCTGGGCCCGATGGACTATGCCGATCACGCCGAACGCTGGAATGCTCAGGGCGCGACGATCCTTGGCGGCTGCTGTGAGACCGGCCCGGCCCATATCGCCGAGATTGCCCGGCGGCTGGCCCCTGACGCGACCCGCAGTGCCGGATGATCGCCCCCGGCAAGGAAGCAGCAGACCGTGCCTGCACCAGTTGACACATCCGCCGCCGCCCCGCGGACTGATCGCCCGATCCTTGTGCTGGGCGCGACCTCAGGTATCGGCGCGTGTGTCGTGGGGGGCGCTCTGGAAAAGGGCCTTGCCGTGCGTGGGTTCGCCCGCAGGGCGGACCGTCTGCCACCGCGCGACGGTTTGGAACCTGTCGCCGGCGACGCGCGCAACCCCGACGACCTTGCCCGCGCCGTGGCCGGCACGCGGGCCGTGATCTACGCGCTCGGGATCAAGGAGCGCCCGGCGATGATATGGCAAAACCAAACGCTGTTTTCCGAAACCACCGCGGCGCTGATCACGGCCATGGAGGCCGCCGGGGTCGATCGCTTGCTCGCGGTCACCGGCTTTGGTGCGGGCCGCAGCCGCCACGCGATGAGCCGCCTCGAACGGCTTGGCCATAGGGCGCTGCTGGGCCGGGTCTATGCCGACAAGTCCCGCCAGGAAGAGATGATCGTCGATAGCCGCCTCGACTGGACCATCGTGCGCCCCGTCATCCTGACGCGCGGGGCATCCGGCCACCCTGTGCGCGTCCTGACACGGCCCGGGGACTGGCGAAACGGCCTGATCCCGCGCGGCGATGTTGCCGCGTACTTGGTGCGCGCCGTCACCGAAGGGCTGAACAGCCGCGAGGATGTCGTGCTGACACGGTGACGATGGGCTGTCCTTTGGCGTGTGGTGCCAAGGTGCGCAAGCGATGTCCTCCGGTGTCGTCGCCCGATACCGTTCTCATCCGGTCCAAGCCCCCCGGTCGGCGTCCGCACCCCGTTACAGGTCCGATGACCCGGCGGGGCTTCGGAAGCCTTGCGCAGATGAAAGAAACGCCAACAGGCCCCGCGTCCTGTCCTTGGATCAGGATTGCGCCCCGGTGCTTCTGCGTGCCACGCCGGGACGATCGCGCGTTCGAGTTACCAGCGGCGGAACTGTGACCGCACGGCGCGGTCGGAATGCGGCCCTTGCGGCGTGTTTCTTCTGGTGGTCGTCGCTACGAAACTTGCCATCGACATTCACCTCCCAGATGCCGCTTCTTTCGGAGACATGACCCCCGCTTCGCGGCGCTGGCCTGTCCATGGGCGCGTGGTCCGCGCCTCTGCCAACTTGCGACGCAAGGGGCATGAGTGTGCCCGCGTCGTCACGGTGCACCCTGCAAGCGGACGGGGTGTGGCCAGGGTGATCGCGTATTGGCCGTCACTTCGGCCCGCGCCAGCAGACCATCAGAGGTCCATTTTCTTGAGGCAGGCCTGCGCGATGTCCCTGTCGGGGGCATCGGTTCCGGGTACGGTCGCCCATCCGGCTTCCATCAGGGCGCCGCGCTTTTGGTAGGTCGAGGCGGCCCGGATCGTTTGCAGCTTGTCGGCGCGCGCCGGGTCAGACCGTGCCATGTCAAGGCATACAGGCACCATCGAGGCCACGACATCGCTGTGCGACATCGCCATCGCACGGTCGTTTGCGGTGCTGCCGGTCACCCAGCCGCCCCATGTGAACCCGGCGACACCGACGAAAACCGCGCCGATCAGCGCGCCATAGATGCCGGGTTTGAGCCATTCGGGAGTGTTCATGTCAATTTCTCCTGCGGGGAAAGCGCCGCTACGCTGTGAGTACGGGGTTCGGTCGTGGCCCGATCGCGGTACAACGCCGCGTTCAGGTCTCTCTCGGGTGCGTCCGGCATGCGCGCCCTCGCCGCGCACCGTCAGGCAGGTCGCGCGACCTGTTCTCTTGTACCCCAGGATCATCCAGCGCGCGCTGACACAGGTTAGTCCCGCATGCCGCGCCGGCCGAGACTGGCTTGCGTCTGGGCGCGCCGCTTCTGTTGCGCGGTATGTGGTGATCCGAACGCCCCGGCCCGCGAACGCCACCATGTCCCGGGGACGCGGGCGAAGCGGTCGCCTGCGCCCTTTGCGGCGCGGCTGACTTGATGGATTGCTAGCGCCCCGTCGCCGGCCCGGTGAGGAGCTTTGCCGGCCGTCCAAAGAAAAAGCCCTGGATCAGGTGACACCCCGACATCTTGAGCCAGTCGACCTGCCGGGCTGTTTCGACGCCTTCTGCGATCACCCGCAGGCCCAGGTCCGCGGCCAGATTTATCGTGGCGCCGACGATGGCGGATTCGCGGTGGCCGTGGGGCAGTTCGGCGATGAAGCTGCGGTCAAGCTTGACCTCCTGGATTGTGCGTCTTCAGATAATTTGGGACATCAGAGCGTGCTTTCGTTTGGAGGCTCTG
>JAVLCA010000020.1:0-48249 GCA_031581025.1 Salibaculum sp.
GGGGCTGGTGGTCAAGACCGCGCCGCAGAACCGGACGATCTTCTTCGGCATGAACGTGGGCGCCGACGACCTGGAAAACGATGACGTCGAGGGTGCGAACCCGCTTTCGGATGTGCGCGTGCGCGAGGCGATGAACCTCGCCATCAACCGCGAGGCCATCCAGCAGGTCGTCATGCGCGGCCAGTCCCAGCCCGCCGGCATGATCGCCCCGCCCTTCGTCAATGGCTGGACCGAGGAGATGGACAGCATCGAGACGGATGTCGACGCCGCCAAGGCTCTCATGGCCGAGGCAGGATACGAGGACGGTTTCTCGATCCAACTCGACTGCCCGAACGACCGCTACGTCAACGACGAGGCGATCTGCCAGGCCGCCGTGGGCATGATGGCGCAGATCGGGATCACCGTGAACCTTGACGCCAAGCCCAAGGCGCAGCACTTCCCGCTGATCACCAATGGCGCGACCGAATTCTACATGCTCGGCTGGGGCGTTCCGACCTATGATTCGGAATACATCTTCAACTTCCTGGTTCATACGCGCGGCGATGAGCGTGGCAGCTGGAACAACACCGGCTATTCCAACCCCGAGCTGGACGAAATGATCGTTTCGCTTGCCTCCGAGACCGATCTAGAGGCGCGCAACGAGGACATCGCTTCGATCTGGGAGGTTGTCCAGGAAGAGACACTCTACCTGCCCATCCACCACCAGGTCCTGAACTGGGGGATGACGGATGCCGTCGGGATCGAGGTCAGCCCCGAGGACGATCCGAAATTCAAGTTCTTCGAAATGAACTGATCTGACGCAACTATCGGGTGGCGCCACGCGCGCCGCCCGTTCCCGCCCTGCGCCCGAAGGGACCGCGGGGCGCCTTTTTTCGGGGCCTATGCAAATGCTCGCCTACATCATCCGCCGCGTGACGCAGTCGATCCTCGTGCTCTTCGTCGTCGGGCTCGTGGCCTTTTCTATGTTCCGCTTCGTCGGCGATCCCATCGACAATATGCTGGGACAGGAACGCACCCAGGCCGATGTAGAGCGCCTGCGGGAACAGCTTGGCCTGGACCAGCCCTTTGTCGTGCAATACTGGCGCTTCCTGGAACAGGCGATTCAGGGCAATTTAGGCCTGTCCTATCGGCAGGGCCGCCCGGTGTCCGACATTCTGATCGAGCGCCTTCCCGCCACACTGGAACTCGCCGTCGTCTCGGGCCTGATGGCCCTCGTCGGGGGCATCGGATTGGGGATCTTCACCGCGATCTGGCGCCGCGGCGTCTCGGCCAACGCCATCATGACCCTTTCTCTGGTCGGCGTGTCCCTGCCGACCTTCCTGATCGGTATCCTGCTGATCTATCTGTTCTCGGTCGAGCTTGGCTGGCTGCCCAGTTTCGGGCGCGGCGAGGTAACGGATCTCGGTTGGTGGACGACCGGTTTTCTGACGGAAAGCGGCCTGAAGGCCCTGATCCTGCCCGCGATCACGCTCGGTCTGTACCAGATGACGCTGATCATGCGGCTGGTCCGAACCGAGATGCTGGAAGTCCTGCGCATGGATTACATCCGCTTCGCGCGGGCTCGCGGCATACGCGAACGCGCGATCAACTTCCGCCACGCGCTGAAAAACACGCTGGTGCCGGTCATCACGATCACCGGCCTGCAGCTGGGCAGCATCATCGCCTTCGCCATCATCACCGAGACCGTGTTCCAGTGGCCGGGCGTCGGGCTGCTGTTCATCAACGCGATCCAGTTCGTGGATATCCCCGTCATGGCCGCCTACCTGATGCTGATCTCGGTCTTGTTCGTCGGCATCAACCTCATCGTTGACATGCTCTATTTCGTGATCGACCCGCGCCTGCGCGCGGACCGCACGCAGGGAGGCCACTGAGATGACCGACGCAGCCGAAAGCAGAACCCCGGCCCCCGAAAACAGGGCACGCCGCGTCTGGAACAGCGATTTCATCTGGTCATTCCGCCATGCGCCGGTTGCGATCATTTCTTTCGTCGTCGTCCTGGTGCTCGTGCTGGCGGCGGTGCTGGCCCCTCTGATCGCGCCACATGATCCCTTCGATCCCGGCACGCTGAACCTGATGAACGGCTTTACCGCGCCGGGGGAGCCCAACGCCTTTACCGGCGACCAGTTCCTGCTGGGCACCGACGACCAGGGGCGCGATGTCTTTTCGACCATTCTCTACGGGATGCGGATTTCGCTTTTCGTGGGCTTCGCCGCCGTGATGCTGGCCATGGTGATCGGTGTCACGCTTGGCCTGCTTGCAGGCTATCTGGGCGGCTGGTTCGAAACGATCATCATGCGCGTGGCTGACGTGCAGCTGACTTTTCCGGCCATCCTTGTGGCCATGCTGATCTTCGGCATCGCAAAGGGGATCACCCCGCCCGAATACCGTGACGAGATGGCGATCTGGGTTCTCATCCTGGCCATCGGCCTGTCGGACTGGGTCCAGTTTGCCCGCGTCGTGCGAGGGGCAACGCTGGTCGAAAAAAGCAAGGAATACGTCCAGGCCGCCCGGCTGATCGGCCGCACGCCCTTTTCCATCATGCTGCGCCACATCCTGCCCAACGTCCTCAACCCGGTGCTGGTGATCGCCACGATTTCGCTGGCACTGGCCATCATCGCCGAGGCGACGCTGTCGTTCCTGGGCGTCGGCGCCCCGCCGACCAAGCCCTCGCTGGGCACGCTGATCCGCATCGGGCAGGAATTCATGTTCTCTGGCGAGTGGTGGATTCTCTTCTTCCCGGCGCTGGCGCTGCTGGCGCTGGCGCTGTCCATCAACCTGCTGGGCGACTGGCTGCGCGACGCCCTGAACCCGAGGCTGAGATGACAGACACCCCCGTTCTTTCCGTCCGCGACCTGGTCGTGGAAATTCCCACCCGCCATGGTGTTCTGCGGCCCGTGGACACTGTCAGTTATGACATCCATGCCGGAGAAATCCTTGGCGTCGTGGGCGAATCCGGCGCGGGCAAGTCCATGGCGGGCAATGCCGTCATCGGATTGCTGGACCGCCCCGCGCGCATCGTATCGGGTGAAGTCCTGCTGTCCGGCCAGCCGATCCATAACCTGAAAGGCGATGCCATCCGCCGGCTACGCGGCAAGAAGATGGGGATGATCTTCCAGGACCCGCTGACGTCGCTCAATCCCCTTCTGACCGTGGGCGACCAGCTGACCGAGACGATTCTGGAGCACCTGAGCGTGGGCCAGACCGAGGCCCGCAAGCGTGCCATCGCCGCGTTGGAAGAGGTCGGCATCCCCGCCGCCGCCCAGCGCATCAACAGCTATCCGCACGAGTTTTCGGGCGGAATGCGGCAGCGCGTGGTGATCGCGCTCGCCCTCTGTGCCGAGCCGGATCTCGTGATCGCGGACGAGCCGACAACAGCCCTCGACGTCAGCATCCAGGCCCAGATCGTGGCGCTATTGAAACGGCTCTGCCGGGATCGCGGCGTCGCCGTCATGCTCGTGACCCACGACATGGGCGTGATCGCCGAGGCCGCGGACCGCGTCGCCGTCATGTATGCCGGGCGCCTGGCCGAGCTTGGCCCGGTGCGCGAGGTCCTGACCAATGCGCACCACCCCTACACGGCCGGGCTCATGGCCTCGACCCCGCTGGCCAGCCAGGGGCGCAAGCGCCTGCGGCAGATCCCCGGGTCGATGCCGCGGCTGGGCGCCCTGCCCAGTGGCTGCGCCTTTCACCCGCGCTGCGAATTCGCGCAGGAAAAGTGCCGGGCCGAGCCTGGCCCGACGCTGGACCGCTGTGATGGCCGGGCCGCCTGCTGGTTCCCCCTCACCGACGAACGGAAAGTGTCCGCATGAACGCGCTGATCTCCGTCCGCGATCTGACCCGGGTCTTCGATGTCTCGAAACCCTGGTTGAACCGTGTGATCGAACGCCTGCCCAAGGCCCTGCTGACCGCCGTATCCGAGGTCAGTTTCGACGTGCCGGAAAACAGCGTCTACGCCCTTGTCGGTGAAAGCGGCTCGGGCAAGTCCACCATCGGCAAGATCATGGTCGGGCTGGTTCCGCCCAGCGCCGGGTCCGTCGAGATCGAGGGCGTCGACCTGGCCACGGAAACCGACGCGAAAAAGGTCGAGGCGGTCCGCGACGACATCCAGATGATCTTTCAAGACCCTTTCGCCTCGCTCAACCCGCGCTGGCGGGTGGACGACATCATCGAGGAACCGGTCGCGGCCAAGGGCGGCAAGACCAATGGTTTGGCCGAGAAACTGCTGGAACAGGTCGGCCTCTCGGCGGCGGATGCGGGCAAGTACCCGCACGAATTTTCCGGCGGCCAGCGCCAGCGGATCTGCATTGCCCGGGCGCTGGCCTCGGAGCCGCGGATCATCGTCTGTGACGAGCCGACCTCGGCGCTGGACGTCTCGGTGCAAAGCCAGGTGCTCAACCTCATGTCCGACCTGCGCGAGGATCTGGGCCTGACCTACCTGTTCATCAGCCACGACCTGACCGTGGTGCAGCACATGGCCGACGTCATCGGCGTGCTTTATCTGGGGCGGCTTGTCGAGGAAGCACCGCGCGACCGGTTGTTCAACGCCCCCAAGCATCCCTATACGCAGATGCTGTTCGACGCGGCGCCGCGCATGGACGCCTTTGGCCGCGAGATCGACCCGCCCAAGGGCGAGATCCCCGATGCGATAAATCCGCCGCCGGGCTGTGCCTTTCACCCGCGCTGTCCGCTGGCGACCGAACGCTGCAAGATCGAACGGCCCGAGATGCGCGGGATCGGCACGACCCGCGTGGCCTGCCACCACGCGGAATAGACCGAGCGGGGTTGCATCGCAGGGCCGTTTTGCGATCCTGCGCCATGACATAGACACGTCCGGCACACGCACCACAGGGGAGAGCCATGTTCAACGCGCTGATCATCCGCAAGGACGAGGAGACCGGCAAGACCGCCGCCAAGGTCGAGGAAATCTCCGAGACGGGCCTGCCCGAAGGCGAAGTGACAGTCGCCGTCGACTACTCGACGGTGAATTACAAGGATGGCCTCTGCATCGGCCCGGGCGGCGGTCTTGTCCGCACCTATCCCCACGTGCCGGGTATCGACTTTGCGGGAACGGTCGAAGCCTCCGGTGACGATCGCTACAAACCCGGCGACAAGGTCGTCCTCACCGGCTGGCGCGTGGGCGAAGCGCATTGGGGCGGCTATGCGCAGAAGGCCCGGGTCAAGGCCGATTGGCTGGTGCCCCTGCCCAAGGGCCTGGACACACGACAGGCCATGGCCGTCGGCACCGCGGGCCTGACGGCCATGCTGGCCGTGATGGCACTGGAAAAGCAGGGCATCCAGGAAGGTCCGATCCTGGTCACCGGCGCGGCTGGCGGTGTCGGCTCCGTCGCGACGGCCATTCTGGCCGGGCTTGGGCATGAGGTCGCGGCAGTCACCGGGCGGCCCGAACAGGCCGATTACCTCAAGGGCCTCGGCGCCTCCGAGATCGTTGCGCGTGACGAGCTGGCCGAGGCTACGCGCAAACCGCTGGAGGCCGAACGCTGGGGCGGCGCAGTGGATGCCGTGGCCGGGGCCATGCTGGGCCGTGTGCTCAAGCAGATGCGCTACGGGTCGTCGGTGGCGGCCATCGGCCTGGCCGGGGGCGCGGCGATCGAGGGGGCCCTGATCACGCCCTTCATACTGCGTGGCGTGAACCTGCTGGGCATCGACAGCGTGATGCAACCCTACGAGAATCGCCTGCGCGCCTGGGAACGGATCGCCCGGGATCTGCCCATGGATCGACTGGAAGAAATGGTGCAACCGGCGACGCTCGCCGAGCTGCCGCAGCTTGGTGCGGACATCCTGAAGGGCCAGGTCAAGGGGCGCGTGGTCGTGGACGTCAATGCCTAGAGTATGGGCCGCGCACGGCATGGCGTGTCACGACCGCGTGACATCACGGCCGGTTGAATTGCTCCTGATACACAACGGCGACATCCTGTGATCAGGAGGTGCGCCATGCCCAGCTACAGCCGGAACATCAAGACCGCCGTTTTGGTCGGGGCCATCGCCCTGGGATGGATCATGCAATCCACCACGGCGAAGGCGCGCGACATGCAGGTGCTGACCGTGGCCGGCGGCTGTTTCTGGTGCGTCGAGGCTGATTTCGAAAAGGTGGCCGGCGTTCAAGAGGTCGTGTCGGGCTATACCGGCGGCACGGTCGAGAACCCCACCTACAAGCAGGTCACCGGGGGCGGCACCGGCCATTACGAGGCCGTCGAAATTCGCTATGACGCCGATCAGATTTCGGCCCGGCAACTCTACGACCTGTTCTTCCGCTCCATCGACCCGACCGATGCGGGGGGCCAGTTCTGTGACCGGGGCGAAAGCTATCGCACGGCAATTTTCGTCTCTGATACGGCCGAGGAAGAGCAGGCCCGCGCTGCCAAGGCAGACGCCGAGGCCGAACTGGGACAGTCTATCGTGACTCCGATCCTCGAGGCCGGACCGTTCTACGACGCGGAGGCCTATCACCAGGATTACTATCGTAGCCAGGACAGGGTCTTCACCCGGCGCGGGGTCAAGACGATGGAAGAGGCCTACAAGTTCTATCGCGAGGCCTGCGGCCGCGACGACCGTATTCGCCAGCTCTGGGGCAATGACGCCCCCTTCGTGAACTGAGACCTCAAGGAGAATTTCTTGGTCTCGACATAGGCGCGCGGCCCCAGACTGGGCCGCAGGCCGACATCAAACCACGCTAGCCGCGAAAATCCTGAACTTCGGCAAGGTCGGGGATAACATCCGCAGTGCCGTCACGCATGACCATGAGCGCCGCGGCCCGGCTGGCCTGTCCCATGGCCTGTTCCATGGGCACCCCGCGATCCAATGCGGCCAGAACGTAGCCGGTGAAGGTATCGCCCGCGCCGGTCGTATCGACGGGCGTGACGGGCAGGGCGGCGATATGAGACGGACCGTCCGGCCCGAACCATGTCGCCCCATCGCCGCCCCGGGTGACGATCACGTCCCCCACCGGCAGCGCCTCGAGCGAGAGGCCCGTGGCCCGTTCCAATTGCGCGGCCTCGACCACGTTGAGGATCAGGAAATCGAGCTCGTCCAGAACCGCCATGACCCGCGCGGCCTCGAAGGGGGCGGCCGCATAGGCGATCCTGAGCCCCATGTCCTTTCCCAGCGCCGCCGCCTCGGTCTGAAGGCAGGTTTCATTCTGCATGACCAGCCAATCGCCCGTTTTGGCCTGAGTCAGTCCCTGTTCCAGCGTCTCAAGCGGGATCGCCATGTTTGCGCCGGGGTGCAGAACGATTGTGTTTTCCCCGGCCGGGTCCACGAAGATCATGGCCTGGCTGGTCTCGGTGTCGACCTCGGAGATCTGGCGCGTGTCCACGCCGTATTCCAGAAGCCGCTCCACCGCCCAGCGGCCATCGGCGCCCACGGCCCCGATATGGCGCACATGCGCCCCGGCCCGGGCAGCGGCGACCGAGATATTCGCACCCTTGCCACCAAGAAACACCTGCCGGCCCGTCGAGGTCAGCGTCTCGCCGGGGGCGGGGATATGCGGCACGCGATAGATGAAATCCGCGTTGATCGAGCCGAGGTTCCAGAGGGTCATCAGCCCACCTTGCAGGCCGCCAGAACGGCCATGTTCAGGATGTCGCTGACAGTCGCCGTGGTCGAACAGATCTGGACGGGCCGGGCGATGCCCGACAGGATCGGCCCGATCACCGTCGCCCCCGCCATTTCCTGCATCAGCTTGACCGAGATCGACGCCGAGTGACGCGCAGGCACCACGAGGACATTGGCCGGACCGGTCAGCCGCGAGAAGGGGTAGTTTTCCATCGCCTTGGGATTCAGGGCGACATCGACAGTCATCTCACCCTCGTATTCGAAATCCACGCCGCGCGCGTCGAGTTCACGCGGCGCCATGTGCATCTTGGTTGCCCGCTCGGAGATCGGATAGCCGAATGTCGAGAACGAAAGGAAGGCCACGCGCGGTTCCAGCCCCAGATCACGCGCCACCGAGGCGCCGCGCTCCGCGATATCGGCCAAATCGCTCTCGTCCGGCCATTCATGCACCAGCGTGTCCGCGATCAGAACGATACGGCCCTTGTTGAGGACCGCCGAGACACCGACCGCCCCGTCATGGGGGCTGGCGTCGAAGACATGATTGATCAGCTCCAGCACATGGGCCGATTTCCGGGTCGCACCTGTGACCATGGCATCGGCATGGTCGTGAGCCAGCATCAAGGCAGAGAACACGTGCCTGTCCCGCGCGGCAAGCCGGTGGATATCGTGCCGGTCATGCCCCTTGCGCTGGAGCCGCTGGTAGAGGAATTCCTTGTAGGTCTCCAGGTGGCCGGTATTCGCAGCATTCACCACGCGCAACTCGCGCACCGCGTCGCCCAGACCCTCGGCCTCGAGCTTGTGTTTCACGTCCTGTTCGCGGCCCACGACCAGGGCCCGGCCATAGCCGCCCCGCTGATAGGACACCGCAGCGCGCAACACGCGGGGGTCGTCGCCCTCGGCAAAGACCACCGTCGACTGGTTCTTGCGCGCCCGGGCATTGATGCCGCGCAGGATCGAGGCGGTCGGGTCCATCCGGGTCTTGAGCGCCTCTTCGTAGCCGTCCATGTCGACGATCGGGCGGCGGGCGGCGCCGGTTTCCATCCCGGCGCGTGCGACGGCGGGCGGCACCACGTGGATCAGGCGCGGATCGAAAGGGGTGGGGATGATGTAGTCCCGCCCGAAGGTCAGCTTGCGACCATAGGCCATGGCGACTTCGTCGGGCACGTCCTTGCGCGCCAGTTCTGCCAAGGCCTCGGCGCAGGCGATCTTCATCTCGTCGTTGATGGCACGCGCGTGGATGTCGAGCGCGCCGCGAAACAGATAAGGAAAGCCCAGAACGTTATTGACCTGGTTGGGGTAGTCACTGCGCCCGGTGGCGACGATGGCATCGACGCGCACCTCGTGCGCCTCTTCCGGGGTGATCTCCGGGTCGGGGTTGGCCATGGCGAAGATCACCGGGTTGTCGGCCATGCGTGCGACCATTTCGGGCGTCACGGCCCCCCTGACCGAAACGCCGAGGAAGACATCAGCCCCCGCCATCGCCTCTTCGAGGTTTCGCAGCTCGGTCGTGATCGCATGGGCCGACTTCCATTGGTTCATGCCCTCGGTGCGCCCCTGGTAGATGACACCCTTGGTGTCGCAGACGATGCAGTTCTCGTGACGCGCGCCCATGGCCTTGAGCAATTCGATACAGGCGATTCCCGCGGCCCCGGCGCCGTTCAGCACGATGCGGCAATCCTCGATCTTCTTTCCCGACAGGTGCAGCGCGTTGATCAGCCCGGCGGCACAAATCACGGCGGTGCCGTGCTGGTCGTCGTGAAAGACGGGGATATCCATCTCTTCCTTCAGACGCTGCTCGATGATGAAGCACTCGGGCGCCTTGATATCCTCGAGGTTTATGCCGCCGAAGGTCGGCCCCATGAGCCGCACCGCCTTGCAGAATTCATCCGGGTCCTCGGTGTCCAGCTCGATGTCGATGGAATTGACGTCGGCGAACCGCTTGAACAGCACCGACTTGCCTTCCATCACCGGCTTGGAGCCGGCCGCGCCGAGGCTGCCCAGGCCCAGCACGGCAGTCCCGTTCGAGATCACGGCCACAAGATTGCCCTTGTTGGTGTAATCGTAGACGGTTTCGGGGTTGGCGTGGATTTCCTCGCAGGGCATGGCAACGCCGGGCGAATAGGCGAGCGACAGGTCACGCTGCGTCGTCATGGGGACGGTGGCCTGCACTTCCCACTTGCCGGGCGTCGGCTCGATGTGGAATTGCAGCGCTTCCTGGCGCGTGATGCGTTGCTTGGTCATCCGGATCCTCCCATGCCCTGCAAAGCCTTACAGCACGCGCGCGCGGGGGCAAGCGGGGTCTTTTGAGCTTTCGTCGTCCGGATGCGCTGGTTAGTTTCAGAACACACGCAGCCGGGGGAACGAATGAGCGGCACATCGGCGGCTGTCACACCGATGATGGCACAATACCTTGAGATCAAGCAGGGCCATCCCGATGCCCTGTTGTTCTACAGGATGGGCGACTTCTACGAGCTGTTTTTCGACGATGCCTCGGCCGCGGCCGAGGCCCTGGACATCGCCCTGACCAAGCGCGGCAAACACCTTGGCGAGGATATCGCCATGTGTGGCGTGCCCGTGCATTCCGCCGAGAATTATCTGCTGACCCTCATTCGCAAGGGGTTTCGCGTCGCGGTTTGCGAACAGATGGAGGACCCCGCCGAGGCCAAGAAGCGCGGCTCCAAGGCCGTGGTCAAGCGCGAGGTCGTGCGGCTGGTCACCCCCGGCACCCTGACGGAAGAGAGCCTGCTCGACGCGCGGCGCCACAACTATCTTGCCGCCCTGGCCGAGGTGCGCGGGCAGGTGGCCCTTGCCTGGGCCGATATCTCGACGGGCAGCCTTTCGGTGATGACCTGCGCGCCGGTCGCATTGGGCCCGGAACTGGCCCGGCTGGCCCCGCGCGAGGTGCTGGTTTCTGAAAGCAAGGAACAGGACTTCGGCGCCCTGATAGAGGACGGCGGCGCGGCGTTGACCGTCTTGGGGAATGCAGCCTTTGACAGCACGAACGGCGTTTCGCGCCTGTGCAGGCTCTATTCTGTGGACTCCCTGGATGGGTTCGGACATTTCGAACGGCACGAGATCGCCGCATTGGCGGCCGTGGTCGAATACCTCGAGATCACGCAAAAGGGCCAGCTTCCGCTGCTGCGTCCGCCGGTAAAAGAACACCGGAATGCGGCCATGCAGATCGACGCGGCAACGCGGCGATCACTGGAGCTTACAACATCCATGTCCGGGGGGCGCGCAGGGTCGCTTCTGGGTGCAATCGACCGAACCGTGACAGCAGGCGGTGCCCGGCTGCTGGAACGGCGGATTTCGGCACCGTCGCGGTCGTTGGAAACCGTGCAATCCCGGCTGGACAGTGTCGAATGGGCGCTTGGGCAGGCCGGTCTGACCGAGGAACTGCGCGATACCCTCAGATCGGTTCACGATCTGGATCGGGCGCTATCGCGGCTGGCGCTGGATCGGGGCGGCCCGCGCGACATGGCTGCACTGCGCAGCTCCATCGGCGCGGCGCAGGACATTCACCGCTTGCTGCCTGACGACATGCCCGACCTGCTTGCCTCGGCCCGGAGCGATCTTGTCGGACTGGAAGAGATAGGCGCGCTGCTCGAGTCCGCGCTTGTCGCCGATCCGCCGCTGCTGACGCGCGACGGGGGATTCATCGCGGCCGGGTATGACAGTGAACTGGACGAATTCCGCAAACTGTGCGACGAAGGACGCTCGGTCATCGCCGCGTTGCAATCGGATTACGCCGAAAAGACGGGCGTGGCGGCCCTGAAGATCAAGCACAACAACGTGCTGGGATATTTTATCGAGACCACGGCGACCCACGCCGAGAAGATGATGAAGCCGCCCCTGTCGGAAACCTTCATCCACCGCCAGACGACGGCCAACCAGGTGCGTTTCACCACGCTGGAACTCAGCGAACTCGAAACCCGAATCCTGAATGCCGGGGGCCGGGTCCTGGAAATCGAAAAAAGGCTCTATTCAGGCCTGAAGCAGCAAATCCTTGACCATTCGGCGCATCTTTCAACACTCGCTCGGGCGCTGGCCGAGCTTGACGTGATCTTTGCGCTGGCCCGGCTGGCCCGTGAAGAGGGCTGGACCCGCCCACAAGTCGACGACAGCCGAAGCTTTGACATTTCGGGGGGGCGTCATCCGGTTGTCGAGGCCGCCCTCAAACGGGACGGCACGCCCTTCGTCGCCAATGATTGCGACCTCACCGATCAGTCCATATGGCTTCTGACCGGACCCAACATGGCCGGCAAATCGACCTTCCTGAGACAGAATGCGCTGATCGCAGCGCTGGCCCAGACCGGATCGTTCGTTCCGGCGAAGTCGGCGCATACCGGCTTGGTTAGCCAGGTCTTCAGCAGGGTCGGCGCCTCGGACGACCTGGCACGGGGCCGATCGACCTTCATGGTCGAGATGGTCGAGACGGCGGCGATCCTGAATCAGGCCGACGACCGGGCGCTGGTGATCCTGGACGAGATCGGGCGCGGTACCTCGACCTATGACGGGCTGTCCATCGCCTGGGCGACGCTGGAACACCTGCATGAGGTGAACCGGAGCCGCTGCCTTTTTGCAACGCATTACCACGAGCTGACGGCCCTGTCAGGCCGGCTGGACGGGGTCGAGAACGCCACGATCCGCGTCCGCGAGTGGGAGGGTGAGGTGATATTCCTGCACGAGGTCATGCGCGGCACGGCCGAAGGTAGCTACGGTGTGCAGGTCGCGCGGCTGGCCGGCCTGCCCCCTGCCGTGGTGGAGCGCGCCAAGATCGTCCTCGACATGCTGGAAAAGGGCGAGCGAGAGACCGGTCGCGGGCCGGACACGCTGATTGACGACCTGCCTTTGTTTTCGGCGACGCCGAAAAGCCCTGCACCCAAAGCATCAGGCGACTCCGAGGTGGAACAGCGTCTGAAAGACGTGCATCCCGATACGCTCACGCCTCGGGATGCACTTGATCTTGTCTACGAACTCAAGGCGCTCAGGTCTCCGGCGTCGCCTGAGGGGTCGAGCTGACACCAACCTGCGCAGGGCGCAGGAGGCGGTCGTGCAACATGAAGCCGGTCGCGGACACCTGGATGATGTCACCTGAACTGGTGTTGGGAACCGGGGCTTCGAACATGGCCTCGTGGGATTGCGGGTCGAACTTGTCGCCCAGCTCGGGCCGGATGGGCGTGATCCCGTGCTTTTCGAAAACCTTGAGCAGCTCGCGCATGGTCAACTCGACACCCTCCAGGAGGGCCTTGTCGAACTCGCTGGCCTCTTCGCCATCCTGACGCAGCGCCCGTTCGAGGTTGTCGTAGATCGGCAGCAGATCCCGTGCGAGGCGCGAGCCACCGTAGGTCTCGGCCTCGCGCCGGTCGCGATCAGCCCGCTTGCGGGTGTTCTCGGCATCGGCGAGCGCCCGGGCGTAAGCATCCTTCAAGTCAGCGTTCTCGGCGCGCAGGGCCTCGATCTCGTCACCCTCGGCGGCCAGGTCATCCAGCGACATCGGCTCTTCGGCCGTGTCCTCCATAGGCTCTTCAGGGATCTGCTCGTCTTGTTTCGCTTTGCTCATGCTCGCCTTCCTATCCGCGTTTCGAGATCAGTTTCCCGACCAACTGCGCGGTGTAATCCACAACTGGCACGATCCGCCCGTAGTTCAGGCGGGTCGGGCCGATGACGCCAACGGCGCCAACGATCTTTCGGTCCGCGTTCATATATGGAGAGACGACCAAAGATGAACCCGAAAGTGAAAAAAGCTTGTTCTCCGAGCCGATAAAAATCCGCACACCATCACCGGTTTCCGCCAGATCAAGGAAATCGACGATGTCCTGCTTGCGCTCCAGATCATCAAAGAGCGACCGGATGCGATCCAGGTCGGTTTCGTCCTGGTCCGCGATCAGGTTGCCGCGCCCGCGCACGATCAGCCGTTCGGATGATTCGCCCGGGTTTTCCCAGATCGCGGCACCGTTCTCGACCAGTTCGCGTGCGAGGGTGTCGATCTCCTGTCGCCGCGCGTCGATCTCTCGCGCAATGGCGGTGCTCAGCTCGGCCAGTGTGCGGCCTTCGGCGATGGCGTTGATGAAATTCGCCGCCTCCCGCATGGAAGAGGGGGTTTGGCCCGGCGGCGGAGTAAAAACCCGGTTCTCGACATGGCCATCGGCGTAAACGAGCACGACAAGCGCCCGGTCGGGGCCCAGGTTCACAAAGTCGATATGCTTGATCGGGGCCTCGTGCTTGGGGGTCAGGACAAGACTGGCACCATGGGTGACACCGGAGAGCGCCGATCCGATCCTGTCCAGCGCGGTGCTGACATCCTGGTCGTTCCCGCCAAGGGTCTGGTCAATGCGGGCCCGGTCCTCGCCGTCGAGGTCGCCAACCTCGAGCAATCCATCCACGAACATGCGCAGGCCAAGCTGCGTCGGAACCCGTCCGGCGCTGATGTGGGGGCTGTCGAGCAGGCCGAGATATTCGAGGTCCTGCATCACGTTGCGAATGGTCGCCGCACTGACCTTTTCAGCGAGGGCACGGGTCAGCGTTCGGGACCCCACTGGAGCACCCGTATCGAGGTAGCCCTCGACCACGCGGCGGAAAACCTCGCGCGAGCGGTCGTTGAGTTCCGATATGGAGGGTGTCTGCTCAGTCATGTCTGCGGTCCGGGTTCGATCGGACACATTAAATACCGCACCATCCAAAGGTCAATCGGGGTTGGAATTGCAGGGCAGGGCGCGTATCCCCGCGCCGAAGCGGATGAAGGATGAAACCATGCGACCCTCTGGACGGACCCTGGACGAGATGCGGCCGATTTCAATTGAAACCGGTGTCACGAAACACGCAGAGGGATCCTGCCTGATCCGGGTCGGGGATACGCATGTCCTGTGCACGGCCTCGATCGAGGAGCGGGTGCCACCCTTCATCAAGGGCTCGGGGCTGGGCTGGGTCACGGCGGAATACGGCATGTTGCCCCGCTCCACCGGCAGCCGGATGCGGCGCGAGGCCACGGCTGGCAAGCAGGGCGGGCGCACCGTGGAAATCCAGCGGCTGATCGGGCGGAGCCTGCGCGCCGGAACAGACCGCGTCGCACTGGGTGAGCGACAGATCACGGTCGACTGCGATGTGATCCAGGCCGATGGCGGCACCCGGTGTGCCGCGATTACCGGCGGTTGGGTTGCCCTGAAGCTGGCAGTTCAGAAACTGATCAAGGCAGGCGACCTTGCCCATGATCCGCTGGAACGCCCCGTCGGCGCTGTCAGCTGTGGGATCTATGCAGGCCAGGCCGTGTTGGACCTGGACTATCCCGAGGACAGCGAAGCCGGCGTCGACGGTAACTTCGTGATGACCGGGGACCAGATGATCGAGGTGCAGATGTCCGCCGAAGGCGCCACCTTCTCGCGCGGGCAGATGGATGACCTGATGGAATTGGCGCAGAAGGGCGTCGCCGAGCTGGGCCGGCTGCAGACGGAGGCCCTGGGGTGAGGCGAAAGTTCGAGGGCCGTGCGCTTCTGGTTGCGACCCATAACCACGGGAAATTGGAGGAAATCGCCGATCTCCTTGGACCGTTCGGGGTTTCGATCAGTTCGAACGCAGACCATGACCTGCCCGAGCCGGACGAGACCGAGACGACATTTGTCGGCAATGCCCGGATAAAGGCGCATGCCGGCGCCCGCGCGACGGGGCTTCCCACGCTGGCGGATGACAGCGGCATCACGGTCGACGGCCTGGATGGTGCACCGGGGGTGCATACCGCGGACTGGGCCGAAGGGCCTGGCGGGCGCGATTTCATCAAGGCCATGACCCGGACCTGGGAAGAATTGTCGGCGCGCAATGTGCCCGCGCCGCGCTTGGCACAGTTTCGCTGCACACTGGTGCTTGCCTGGCCGGACGGGCACGACGAGATTTTCGAAGGCATCATGCCCGGCCGGATCGTCTGGCCGATGCGCGGAGAGCAGGGGCATGGCTATGACCCGATCTTTCAACCGGATGGCTATGACGTGACCTTTGGCGAGATGGATCGCTGGGAGAAAAACCGGATCAGCCATCGCGCGAGGGCCTTTGAAAAGCTGGTCGAGGGCTGCTTTGCCTGATCCGGGTTTCGGGCTCTATATTCACTGGCCCTTTTGCCAGGCGAAATGTCCCTATTGCGACTTCAACTCGCATGTCTGGGGCGTGATCGACCAGGATGACTGGACAGAAGCCTATCTGAGAGAGCTTGACCGCATCGCGGCTGAAACGGGTGATCGGGTGCTGCGGTCGGTCTTCTTTGGCGGCGGGACACCCAGCCTGATGGAAGGCCGAACAGTCGAGCGCATCCTCGACCGGGTGCAACGGAACTGGCGTTTCGAGAACGAGGTCGAAATCACGTTGGAAGCAAACCCGACATCTGTGGAGGCCGGACGTTTTGCGGCTTATCGCCAGGCTGGCGTGAATCGGGTGTCGCTCGGGCTGCAGGCGCTGAAGGATGATGACCTGAGGCGGCTGGGGCGTTTGCATACGGCACGGGATGGACTGCAGGCGCTTGACGTCGCCCGCGGGGTCTTCGATCGGGTGAACTTCGATCTGATCTATGCGCGGCAGGATCAGTCGGTGGCGGCATGGGCCGGCGAACTGGCACAGGCGCTGGCCTATGAGCCGGCGCATTTGTCCCTCTACCAGTTGACCATCGAGGACGGCACCGCCTTCGGTGACCGGTTTGCCCGTGGCAAACTGCCCGGTTTGCCGAACGAAGACCAAGGCACCGCCCTCTGGGAGGTCACCCAGACCAAGACGGAACGGGCGGGGCTGCCGGCCTATGAGGTATCGAACCATGCCAAGCCCGGCCAGGAAAGCCGGCACAACCTGATTTACTGGCAGGGCGGCGATTATGCCGGGATCGGTCCGGGTGCGCACGGGCGATTGACGTTTGACGGTCGGCGTTATGCAACGGAAACCGACAAGGACCCACGCACCTGGCTGGACGCGACGAAAGACGGATCGAGCGAGCAGCGCAGCGTATTATCAGAGGACGAGGTTTTGCAGGAAAAGCTCCTGATGGGGCTGCGCGTGACCGACGGGGTCGTGTTGGACTTCGGCGAGAAGAAAAGATTAAGTAATAATATCAAATACTTGGCAGAAATCGGATTGGTCGACATGACCGACGGCGCGCTGCATATCACGGCCCGCGGACGGCCGCTCTTGAACGCAGTGCTCGACCGGCTGTTGAACGGTTAATCCCCTGACAGAAGCCGCAGCAGATCATCGAGCTGGCCAAGGTCGCGATAGCGTAGGGTCAGTTTGCCGGACTCTACGCCAGCCTCGTGATCGATGCTGACCCCCATTCCCAAGTGCGCGGCAAGCTCTTTCTCGATGGTCTTCGTATCCGCGTCCTTTTCGGCCAACTTGGGCCCCGGCGACGCGGCTTTCCTGGTCGTGCTGGCCAGTTTCTCAGCTTGCCGAACGGAAAGATCGTTCTTGATGATCTCGCGCGCCAAATCGCCGGCATTGTCCTTGCCGACCAGCGTGCGCGCGTGGCCAGCGGACAACCTGCCGTCAGACATGAGCTGCTGAACGTCCTCGGGCAGGGTCAAGAGGCGTAGCAGGTTGGCGATATGGCTCCGACTTTTTCCAAGCGCGCTGGCAAGCTCTTCCTGGGTGTGATTGAAGCGATCCATCAGCTGACGATATCCGGTCGCCTCATCGACTGCGTTCAGATCCGCCCGCTGGATATTCTCGATGATGGCGAACTGAAGAACCTCGGTATCGGACAAGTCCCGGACAAGCACGGGCAAATCGTGCAGCCCCGCCTTTTGCGCAGCTCGCCAGCGCCGTTCGCCGGCAACGATCTCGAACATGGCGTCATCTGTCGCGCGCACGATCAGGGGCTGAATAACGCCCTTTGAGCGGATCGAATCGGCCAGCTCTGTAAGGGCAGCATCGTTGAAACTCCGCCGGGGCTGGTCGGGATTGGGCCGTATTTTCTCTATGGGGACAGTCCGATCGGGGCGCGTTTCGGTCGCCGATGAGCGATCACCTGCGGTAGCGTCCTGCGCGACGACATCCGACATGAGCGAAGACAGCCCCCGCCCAAGGCCGCGCGTGCGGCTCGTGTTGTCGCTCATACGGCTTTCCTTTCCAGTGTCGGGGTCTCTCGGCCCATGATCTCTGCGGCCAGCTTCAGATAAGCTCGGCTGCCGGTCGAATTGGGATCATAATCCATGACGGGCAACGCAAAGGACGGCGATTCGCTGAGGCGCACGTTGCGCGGGATCACTGTTTTAAAGACCAGGTCGTGCAGGTTGTCCCGCGCGTCACTCTCAACCTGCTGACAAAGATTGTTACGGCGGTCATACATGGTGAGGACCACGCCCTCGATCCGCAAGTCCGGGTTTGCGGCCTGCCGCACCTCGCGGACCGTCAGCATCAACTGCGATAGTCCCTCTAGCGCGAAAAACTCGCTTTGAAGCGGGACAATGACTGAATGTGCGGCCACCATTGCGTTGATTGTCAGGATGTTGAGGGAAGGTGGGCAATCGATCAGGATGTAATCGAGGTCCAGCTCGGTGATAACGCGCTGCCGCAGCGCATGTCGCAGAACGAAACTGCGCGTTTCGTTCGACATCAGGTTGATATCCGCAGAGCTCAGATCCGTCGTGGCCGGAATAAGCAGCAGGTTCTCCACTGTTGTCGGGCGCGCGGCGTCAACGGGCGGGGCATCCGCAAACAAAAGATCATAGGTCGTCGTCGCGCGATCGTCCATGCCAAGGCCGGTGGATGCATTGCCCTGCGGGTCGAGATCGATCAACAGGACCTGCCGCCCGGACCGTGCGAGACCAGCACCCAGATTGATTGCGGTGGTCGTCTTGCCGACACCGCCTTTCTGGTTGGCGATCGCGATAACCTTCGGGTCGGTCCTACGGCTTAGATCCACGGGTTCTGATCCTTGAAATTCGGAGAATGCGGGCGGTTGTCTTGGTTATACTCGGCAAGACGTCGCACTCAAAGTCCCAAGTCTCGCGAGCGGAGAGAATTTCCCCGTTGTGTGTTTCACCTTTCGGAAAAAGGGCCACGCCCTTGTCCGTGAGAAAGGGGTACGTATAGGATAACAATCGGTCAAGCGGGGCAAGCGCCCGGGCTGAAACGGCATCTGCTGCGTCGACTTTGGCCCCCTCGATCCGCGCATTGATCACATGCGTGTTTAGCCCGAGTTCACGAACTGCGTTGCGCAGGAAGGTGCATTTGCGGATATCGCTTTCGATCAGGGTGACGCGTTGATCGGCTGTGGCGAAAATGGCGATAACAAGACCGGGAAAACCGCCGCCGCTGCCTAGGTCGATCCAATGGGTCCAGTCACGCGGGGCATGACTGACGAGTTGTGCTGAATCGCGAACATGCCGGTCCCAAATGGTGTCGGCGGTCGACGGGGAGATCAAGTTTATGCGTTTCGTCCATTTCCGCGTGAGTTCGGTGAGGCGCTCCAGCTTATCGATTGTTTCACGTGAAACATCGAGCCCTGGTATCGGCAGCGCCCCTTTCAACTTGCCAAATCTCGCGCTAGCGCCTTTCGGATCACCGCGACCAGCAAACTCAAAGCGGCCGGCGTCATTCCCTCGATCCGGCTCGCCTGGCCAATCGTCTCCGGCTGTACCTGCGCCAGCTTTGCCGCCAATTCCCCTGACAGGCCGGACAACGCTTGATAGTCTATGCCAATAGGCAGACGAAGGGCCTCGTCCTTGCGCATCAGATCAACGTCTTTCTTCTGTCGCTCGACATAATGGTGGTAAAGCGCGTCAATCTCGGCCTGGCGGATGGTTTCCGGGTCAGCATCGGACGGGCCACGCGGTGAGAGATGAGAAATCTGCGCAAAACTCGTTCCGCTGATGGACAGTGCGTCAAAAAGGCTCCGCTTCGGTCCATCGGGATTGACCTTCACCCCACAGCCAGACAGGGCCCGCGAACTAACTATAGTGGCGTGCAACTGCGCCTTGAACCGCTCAAGTCGTTCCGCCTTGCCTTCAAACACGCGCCACCGTGTGTCCTTGACGCAGCCAATCTGCCGGCCCACCGGCGTCAGCCTCTGGTCCGCGTTATCGGCCCGCAAGGCGAGGCGAAACTCGGCACGAGATGTGAACATACGATAGGGTTCCGTAACCCCCCGGGTCACCAGGTCGTCAATCATCACTCCGATGTAGGACGTCGCTCTGTCGAAATTGACAGGCCCCTTGTCCAAAATCGCACTCGCGGCCGAAAGCCCTGCAACAAGACCCTGAGCCGCAGCCTCCTCGTAGCCGGTGGTCCCATTGATTTGACCAGCGAGGTAAAGGCCCGGCATGGCGTGCAATTCCAGTTGTCGCGTCAGGCACCGCGGATCGACATAGTCGTATTCGATTGCGTATCCGGGCTGGACGATCTCAGCATTCTCCAAGCCGGCCATGGACCTGACGTAAGACTCTTGCACCTCGGCGGGCAGTGAGGTCGAGATCCCGTTGGGATAAACGGTATTGTCGTTCAATCCCTCAGGTTCAAGAAAGACTTGGTGAGAGTCCTTGTCCTCGAACCGGACGATCTTGTCCTCGATTGATGGGCAATACCGTGGGCCGACACCGTCAATGTGGCCCCCGAACATCGCGGACTTGTTCAAATTTGCCCGGATGATGTCATGTGTGTTGCGGTTTGTATGGGTGACCCCGCAAGCGATCTGTCGCGCGAAGGGTTTGTCGTGCAGAAAACTGAAGAGCGTCGGGTCAGAATCAGCCTGCTGACGATCTATCTGACTCCAGTCTATCGTCCGACCGTCGAGACGCGGCGGCGTTCCTGTCTTCAAACGACCAAGCACGAGACCTAGATGATCCAGCCGTTCAGCCAACCGAACAGAGGGCCGGTCACCCATCCGACCTGCGGGTATACGTTTGTCCCCAATATGAATCATTCCCCTCAGGAACGTGCCCGTGGTCAGAACCACAGCCGCCGCGCAGATTTCGCTGCCATCGGCAAGCACGACCCCGGTTACGCACCCGCCTTCAAGTCGTAAATCAACGACCTCACCCTCGAATATATCGAGGTCCGCACAGGCGCGTGTCTCGGCCAGCATGGAGTCGCGGTAGAGTTTCCGATCAGCTTGCGTCCGTGGGCCCTGCACAGCAGGCCCTTTCCGCCTGTTCAAAAGGCGAAATTGTATGCCCGCATGATCGGCCACACGACCCATGACACCGTCCATGGCATCGATTTCTCGGACAAGATGGCCTTTTCCGAGACCGCCGATTGCCGGGTTGCAGGACATAGCACCAATACCAGTCACCGTGAGCGTGATGAGCGCTGTTCGCGCGCCCATACGCGAGGCACCATGGGCCGCTTCCGAGCCTGCGTGACCGCCACCGATCACAACGACGTCATAATCCGTTTGTTTCACGTGAAACACGCCTCACTTTCCAATGCAAAAGCTACGGAATATATCATCCAGCACGGCCTCGACATCCACCCGCCCGACAAGCGCATCCAAAGCCCGGATCGCCGCCCGCAGATCCTCGGCAAGAAGATCCACGTTCTCGATATCATCCGAAGCCAAGCGCTCCAAGACCTGACCGATCCGCACGCTACCGTCCCGCAGCGCCGTCGCATGACGTGCCCGGGTGGCTGCACCAGCCACGCGCACCCGATCTGCCAATACCGAGGCCACTGTCTCGACCAACGCGTCAACGCCCTCACCCGTGAGGCCTGAAACCGCCGGTCTTTCCGGCGCGCTCTGCTCATCTGCCTTGGACAGGATAACGATATCGTCGGCTGCCTGCGGTTCGGCCACCTCCTCCGGCGACTCCAAAAGATAAATGCGCAAATCGGCAAGGCCGGCACGCTTTCGGCCCACATCGATCCCCATTTGCTCAACGGCATCTTGCGACTCCCGCAACCCAGCAGTGTCGAGAATGGTCACAGGCAGCCCCTTGAGATCCATGCGCACCTCTATCACATCCCGCGTCGTTCCCGCGTGCTCCGACGTGATGGCCGCGTCACGCCCGGCAAGGCGGTTCAGCAAGGTGGATTTTCCCGTGTTCGGCGGACCCACGATCGCAACCTCAAAGCCATCGCGCACCCGCTCGCGGACATCCGCCCCGTCCGCCTCCTGCCGAAGCTCGCCGTGAACGGATGACAAAAGCGATCGAACCTCGGGAAAGACGTTCTCGGGCACCTCCTCTTCGGCGAAATCGATCGTGGCCTCCAGAAGGGCTGCCGCTCGGATCAGCCGTGTCCGCCAACCTTCGACCAACGCGCCAAGAACCCCGTCAAACATCCGAACCGCCTGGCGCCGCTGTTCCTCGGTCTCTGCATCGATCAGGTCCGCCAGGCCTTCGACCTGGGCAAGATCCAGTTGACCCGTTTCCAGCGCGCGCCGGGTGAATTCCCCCGGCTCGGCCTGGCGAAACCCAGCCTCCCCCAATAGCGCAAGAAGGCGCGCAACGATAACCCTCGACCCGTGCGTGTGGAATTCCACAACACGATCGCCGGTAAAACTGTGACCTTGCGCAAACGACAAGAGCAGGGCAATGTCGACCAGCGCCCCGTCGTCATCCCACAACCGCGCAACCTTACGATCTATGGGTGCAAGGCGCACACCGAAAAGCCCGGCGGCCTCCAGCGCACGTGGCCCGGAGACCCGGATGATGGATACCCCGGCCTTGCCCGCAGCCGTCGCCTGGGCAAAAATCGTGTCCATCCCGACGCTCCCGATCCTCTCAGGTGTTCATGGATTCGAAGAAGTCGGCATTCGTCTTGGTCTGCTTCAGCTTCGAGATCAGGAACTCGATCGCGTCGGTCGTTCCCATTGGATTGAGAATCCGGCGCAGAACAAAAGTCTTCTGCAGATCAGCCTTTTCGATCAGCAGGTCTTCTTTCCGGGTGCCCGATTTCAGAATGTCCATCGCCGGGAAAACCCGTTTATCCGCAATTTTTCGATCCAGCACGATCTCGCTGTTGCCGGTGCCCTTGAACTCTTCAAAGATCACCTCGTCCATACGGCTGCCGGTATCGATCAGCGCCGTCGAAATGATGGTCAGGGAACCGCCTTCTTCGATGTTACGTGCCGCACCAAAGAATCGCTTTGGTCGTTGCAAGGCATTGGCATCCACACCGCCCGTCAGCACCTTGCCGGAACTCGGAACGGTGGTGTTGTAGGCACGGCCCAGGCGCGTGATCGAGTCGAGCAGGATAACGACGTCACGCTTATGCTCGACCAGCCGCTTCGCCTTTTCGATCACCATTTCGGAGACCGCAACGTGACGCGTGGCTGGCTCGTCGAAGGTCGATGAAATAACCTCGCCCTTCACAGAGCGCTGCATGTCGGTCACTTCCTCTGGGCGCTCGTCGATCAGAAGAACGATCAGATAGCATTCCGGGTGATTGACTTCGATCGAATTGGCGATGTTCTGCAACAGAACCGTCTTGCCGGTCCGGGGCGGTGCCACGATCAACGATCTCTGGCCCTTGCCGATCGGCGCAACCAGATCGATGATCCGGGCCGAGCGGTCCTTGGCAGTCGGATCGTTCTCGATCTCCATCTTCAGCCGCTCGTCGGGGTAAAGCGGCGTCAGGTTATCGAAGGCGACCTTGTGCCTGGCTTGATCCGGATCTGAAAAGTTGATGGTTTCGACGGTTATCAGTCCGAAATAGCGCTCATTATCATTGGGTTCCTTTATGACGCCGTCCACCGTGTCGCCCGTCCGCAAGGAAAATCTCTTGATCATTTCCGGGCTGACATAAATGTCATCCGGGCCCGGCAGGTAATTTGCCTCGGGCGATCGCAGGAAGCCGAACCCATCCTGTAGCACTTCCAGCACGCCATCGCCGCCGATGATCCACCCGTCGTCCGCTCGCTCGCGCAGGATCGAGAACATCATCTCGCCCTTGCGCATGGTCGAGGCATTCTCGATCTCAAGCTCTTCGGCCATCGACAGCAGGTCTTTCGGACTCTGGGCCTTTAGCTCGGACAGATTCAAACGTTGTTCGGACAAGGCATGGTCTCCTGCGGACGGGGGTCGTCGCGGTCATTTCAAAGGGGAACTTTTACTCCGGACAGAGCATGATCCGCTTAGGCCGATCCACCGTAACTGTCAAGCTTCCATGCAGGTTGGACCTCGATGGTCTGTCCTACCTTCACTACATAAAAGGACTTTAAGTATGGTGGTTGTTGCGGTGCCGGGGAAAACTTTGCCAACGAGTCTTTTCCCGAAGACTATCCACAGATTATAATCGACGACGGAGTCAGCGCAGTTGTTCAGAAAATACAACAAGACATTGATTTTAATTAATAATTATTATACTCTACGTCAAGGCACCCCATTGCCTTTTTACGGATCGTCATTCTGCTGGCATCTTGTACACAACACGGATTCGTCCTTGTCCCGCGTGGACAAATCGGCACAACTCGCGGACAAGGTGCGGGCTGTCCACGATTGGCCTCAAACCAGGCCGTTAACCGTCGATTCCTCCTGCGGTTCTGCACCGAGAAACACACCGGGATATCCACATGACCGAAGATCTCATTCTGGCATCAGCGTCACAAATCCGGTCTCGTCTGCTTGGGGCAGCCGCGGTGCCGCACGAATCGATTCCCGCCCGTATCGATGAAGACTCCCTTCGGGCTTCGATGATCCAGGAGGATGCCAAGGCACGTGACATCGCCGACGCTCTGGCTGAGATGAAGGCACGCAAGGTTTCGCAAAAATACCCCGAGGCGCTGGTTCTGGGATGCGATCAAGTGCTGGCTCATGACAACGCGCTCCTGTCGAAACCTGAAACCCCCCAAGAGGCCCGTACCCAGCTTGCCGCCCTGCGCGGCACCACGCATCAGCTTCTTTCGGCCGCGGTTCTCTATCAAGATGCGGAGCCGCTCTGGCGCCACATTGGCGTGGCACGCCTGACCATGCGGTCCTTCTCGGACGCTTATCTCGACGACTATATCACTCGCAACTGGGACAGCATCCGGTGGTCCGTTGGCGGCTACAAGATCGAGGAAGAGGGGATCAGGCTTTTCAGCAACATCGCCGGCGATCATTTCACGGTGCAGGGGCTGCCCCTGATCGAACTGTTGTCATATCTAACGCTTCGCGGAACATTGCCGACATGACTGACACTCATATTCCCTTGGCCGGGGTCCTGGGCAGCCCTGTTGCACATTCGAGGTCGCCGCGTCTTTTCGGGCATTGGCTGACACGATACGGGCTGGCTGGATATTATATGCCGATCCGGGTCTCGGATCGGGACCTGGAGCATGTCGTGCGGACTCTTCCCGTCATGGGTTTTGCCGGGGTCAATGTCACCATCCCCCACAAGGAGGCGGTTCTCGCGATCGCGGACGAAGTGACTGATCGTGCCGCCTTGATCGGGGCCGCCAATACCATCATATTTCGCCGGGATGGAAAGATTCATGCTGATAATACAGATGGTTACGGGTTCATTGCCAACCTGCGGCAGATGGCACCCGACTGGATTCCCGAAAGTGGGCCGGCCGCGGTGCTCGGCGCCGGTGGGGCAGCGCGGGCTGTCCTGATGTCGCTTATCGAGGCCGGAGTGACAGAGATATTTCTCAGCAACCGCACCCGTCTCCGGGCCGAAGCGCTGCGTTCCGATTTCGGCTCCCGGATCACCGTGGTAGATTGGGTGCAGGCCGGGAACATGCTCGAAGACGCAACCACGGTGGTGAACACAACCTCGCTGGGGATGACCGGACAACCCGAACTGCGCGTGCCGCTTGACGGGTTGCACCGCGGTGCGGTCGTGACGGACCTGGTGTATGCCCCGTTGCAAACCCGCCTTTTGCGCGAGGCGGCAGAGTTGGGGTGCACCACCGTTGACGGGCTTGGGATGCTGCTGCACCAGGCCGTCCCCGGCTTCGAGCGGTGGTTCGGTCTTCGCCCCGATGTCGACGCGCAAACGCGCGCCGCCGTTCTGGAATGACCTGCCGAATCGGACTCACAGGCTCCATCGGCATGGGCAAGACCACCACGGCCCTGATGTTCGCCGATGAGGATGTGCCCGTCTGGGATGCAGATGCCGCCGTGCATCGGCTCTATTCAAAAGGCGGCGCAGCCGTGCCCGAGGTGGAAAGGGCCTTTCCGGGGGCGGTCGTAGACGGCGCGGTCTCGCGGCACCGTCTCAAGGCAATGCTCACGGACAAACCCGACGCCTATGACAGGCTCGAATCCATCGTTCATCCGCTTGTCGCACAGGACCGGCAAGCCTTTCTGGACCGTCACGCCGACACACCCTTTGTCGTGTTTGACATCCCGCTTTTGTTTGAAACGGGCGCAGACGCCTGGCTGGACGTCACCGTCTGCGTCTCGGCGCCCATCGCGGCGCAAAAGGAACGTGTCCTGTCCCGCCCCGGCATGACCGAAGAGCAGTTCCAGTCCCTGGTGTCGCGCCAGTTGCCTGACGCCGAGAAACGGGCCCGGGCCGATCACGTGATCGAAACCCTGACACTTGACGGCACCCGCGCAGCTGTCAGATCTTTGCTTGAAAAATTGCGGGGCAAACATGCGTGAAATCGTTCTGGATACCGAAACGACCGGGTTCGAGCCGGCCCAAGGTGACCGCCTGGTCGAGATCGGCGCGGTCGAGCTTTTCAATCACATGCCGACGGGCCGGACCTACCACCAATATATCAACCCCCAAAGGGACATGCCGCACTCCGCCTTCGAGGTGCATGGCATCGGTCCGGACCTGCTCGACCCGCCGCGCGCTGCGACCGCGGGCGAGATCACGTTGCAGGACAAGCCGCTGTTCGGTGCCGTCGGGCAGGCGTTCCTCGAATTCATCGCAGACGCCAAGCTCATCATACACAACGCTGCTTTCGACATGAAGTTCCTCAACGCCGAACTCGGCCGGGCGGGCTTTGGCCAGATTCCCTGGGAGCAGGCCATCGATACGCTCGACATGGCCCGGCGCAGGTATCCCGGTTCGCCTGCCTCTCTTGATGCGCTCTGCCGTCGCTTCAGCATCGACAACACGGCGCGCAGCCTGCACGGCGCGCTTCTGGACAGTGAAATCCTGGCCGAGGTTTATCTTGAACTGATCGGCGGGCGCCAACCGGGCCTTGTTCTGGCCTCGGATCGCCAAGATCGCACCGTCGTGTCAGACGACGACTGGCGTCCCGGGCCACGACCTGCGGCTTTGCAGTCTCGGGTGTCGGAAAAGGAAAAGGACGCCCACGCCGCGTTCGTCGAGACGCTTGGCGCGGACGCCCTTTGGAAAACGCTTGATGCCTGAGCGTCAGGCGTCGGTTTGTTGCTGCTGGCGCTGGGCGACCTGTTGGCGATAAAGCGCGAGGAAATCGATCTGTTCCAAGTTCAGCGGCGGAAAGCCGCCGTCGCGTGTCACGTCACTGACGATCCGGCGCACGAAGGGGAAGGTCTGGCGTGGGCACTCGATCAGTAGGAAGGGATGCAGCTGGTCGTCCGGCACGCCCTCGACCTGGAAGATGCCGGCATATTCCAGTTCCAGAAGGAACAGTGTCTTGTCGGTGCCCTGGTTGGTCGAGGTCACCTTCATCTTGGTGATCACCTCATACTGGTTTTCGGTGCCGCGCTTGCGGCCGTCGAGGCTGACCTCGACCTTGATCTCGGGCTTGACCTCGCCATCGACACCATTCTGGGCCATGACGTTTTCGAACGAGATGTCACGGGTATACTGCGCAAGGATCTTGTTCTTGATCTGGGGCGTTTGCTGTTGGTCGGCGGCGGACCCGTCCGCGGCACCGTTTTCGTTCTCGGCCATCTGGGCTCTCCTGGTTCATGCGGTTGCAGGTGTCGTAGCAGCCGTTCGCAGGGGCCTCAATGGCCATGGTATCAGTGCCGGGTCCAGCCGGAGCCCTCCTCGCGTGGCGGTTGCTCGGGCGGGATGTCCTCGAACTCGGCATCGACCACCCTGTCGCGGGGCGGGCGGTGCGCGCCCGGGCCGCTGCCCGCCGCTCCGTCTGGGCCCATCTGGAACGCGCGTACATTCACCCGTTTTCGCGCCCAGGCAAACATGGCCTTGCGAACCCCCGGGATCAGCAACGCGAAGCCGACCGCGTCGGTGAAGAACCCCGGCGTCAACAGCAAGGCCCCGGAAAACAGGATCATTGCCCCATGAGCCAGTGGTTCGGACGGATCGTCGAGATCGGCCATCGAGCGCCGCAGGCGGTTCATCTCCATGGTGCCCTGGCTGCGCACCATTGCTGCGCCGAGGACGGCCGTGACGACCACGATCAGGAGGGTCCAGCCGAGCCCGATCAGACCGCCCAGCTGGATGAAAAGCGCGATCTCGATCAGCGGTATCGCGATGAAGAGAAGAAAAAGAAGCATTCCGATCCTCGCGCTGGCAGTGATTGACAGGCCCTGAGGTGGACTTGACCCTGTCGCCACCTTACATAGGAGCGACAGGCCAAAGTTGCTACATCCGCAAGAGAGATATACATGAATTCGCCCATTCTACAGCTTCTGGTCCTTGCCGGGATCGCTATTTTCCTGATCCTCCGGCTTCGGAGCGTTCTGGGGACACGTGAGGGCTTCGAGAAGCCCCCCATGCCGCGCCAGACCGATAGCCAACGTGAAGGCCCGGAACTGGAAGTGATCGAGAGCGGGCCGGATCACGACATCATCGACAATGTCCCCGAGGACAGCGATGCCGCCAAGGCCCTCGCCAAGATGAAGCGGATCGACAACAGCTTCTCCGTCAACGAATTCTTGCAAGGCGCCCGTGGCGCCTACGAGATGATCCTGACGGCCTTCGAGAACAGCGACATGGACGACATCAAGCCCTTCCTGTCCGAAGATGTCTTCGAGGCCTTCGCGTCGGTCGTCGAGTCGCGTCGCGAACAGGGGCTGGATATCGACTTCACCTTCGTTGGCGTCTCGGAACTCAAGCTCAAGGACGCCGATTTCGACGAGATGACAAACGAGGCCGAACTGACGGTCCGCTTTCTGGGTGAGATGACCTCGGTCGTGCGGGACAGCGCGGGCGACATCATCGAAGGGTCGCCCAGCGACATCAAGCGTCAGCGCGACGTCTGGACTTTCGCCCGCACGATGGGGTCGTCGGATCCCAACTGGATCCTTGTCGCAACGGGCGAATGACGCGGCGGCCCGAGCCGGCCCTGCCTGCCGGTGCCCCGTCCGGCGGTGCGGTCATGGTTGATCCCGGCTACGACCTGCTCGACTTCTCTGACCTCGCGGGCTGGCCCGAGGATGACCACCAAGCCGGTCTGGAGGCCTTCCTGCACACCTGCGCCGATATGGAATCCGAGGATTGGCGCACCCTCTGCGCCCAGGCCCGCGAGGGGCAGGAGGCCCGCGGTTTTTTCGAGACATTCTTCGCCCCTGTTCTCATCCAGGATGGCCGGGACATGCTGTTTACTGCCTACTACGAACCCGAGCTTCGCGGCGCGCGTCGTCAGGGCGGCCCCTATCAATATCCTCTCTACCGGCAGCCTGACGGGATCGGCGATCCCTGGCTGACACGCCGCGAGATCGAGGAACGCGCGGTGCTGGCCGGGCAGGGGTTGGAAATCGCCTGGATCGACGACCCGGTCGATGTGTTCTTCCTCCAGGTGCAAGGCTCGGGTCGGATCAGGCTGGAAGACGGCTCGGTGATCCGGGTCGGCTATGCCGGGGCAAACGGTCACGCATATTCCTCGGTCGGCTCGGAACTGGTGCGTCGTGGCGTCTATGACCGACACCAGGTCTCGGCCGATGTCATACGCGCTTGGGTGCGGCGCAATCCGGAGGCCGGCCAAGAACTGCTCTGGACCAATGAGAGCTTTGTTTTCTTTCGCGAAATCAACGAAGTCCCTGCCGATCAGGGACCGATAGGCGCCATGGGGCGGCCGGTGACGCCCGGTCGGACGATTGCCGTTGATCCCGCATATGTTCCCCTTGGAAGCCCGGTCTGGATCGAGAAGGCGGGCGCGGACCCCATGAGCCGACTTATGGTCGCCCAGGATACCGGCTCTGCCATCAAGGGCGCGCAGCGGGCAGATATATTCATCGGCACCGGCGACGAGGCCGGGCGGCGTGCGGGCCAGATCCGCGATGGCGGCCGAATGATCGTCCTGATGCCGATACAGCGCGCATTGGCTCTCGTTCCCGAGACCGTGCAATGAGACGGCCGCGCCACCTCTCGCCCGAAGAACGGGACCTCTGGGATCGGGTGGCGCGCACGGCCCAACCGTTGGAGGATCGACCCCAGGCGCGTTTGTCCGGCAAACCGAAAGCCAAAGGCGATGCGAAACCGGAACAAGAGCAGGCTGCGCCCCTTCCGGCATTCCGTGTCGGTGAAAAACTCGATCATTCCGGCGATCATGACCTGCTGCCCTCGCTGAGCGACCAGCTGGGCCAGGCGCCCCTTGCCATGGATCGCAAGACTCACGGCAAGCTCAAACGCGGCAAGCTCAGGCCGGAAGCACGGCTTGACCTGCACGGGATGACGCTGTCGCAGGCGCATCCCGAACTGATGTCCTTCATCCTGTCCTCGCAAGCCGCCGGGCGGCGGCTGGTTCTCGTGATTACTGGCAAGGGCAAGCCACGCGATACGGGCGATCCAATCCCCACCCGGCTGGGCGTTTTGCGCCACCAAGTGCCACAATGGCTGCGGATGCCGCCGCTCGGTTCGGTCGTCCTGCAGGTGAGTGAGGCGCATGCCCGGCACGGCGGGCACGGCGCCTTTTACGTCTACCTACGGCGTCGCGGCTGAGGCCCGCAGGCTGACGATCCCGACCCCCGCGGCGATGCAGGTCAGCACGAAATAACCCGCGATCCAGAGCATTTGCGCCTCGATCCCGACCCCGGCGGTGATCAGGCTGCCGGTCAGTCCCGGTCCGATGGCCGAGCCAAGCACCATTATTGCCGCGCCCATGGCCTTGATCGCGCCGATGTTGCGCGTGCCATAGAATTCGGCCCAGAAGGCCGAGGTCAGCGGATTGTTCGCTCCCGCGCCAAGCGCCATGAGGACAAGCCCCACAGCTGCGCCCCAGGGTGTCTGCGCCATGGCGAAGGCGACGAAGCCCAGCGCCATGGGAAACTGGTAGAGAGGCATCAATCGCCGGGTACCGACCTTGTCGATGATGAAACCGGTTCCGAAGGCCGCCGCGACGCTGAACATCGTATAAAGCGGGAACAGCGTCACAAGCTCCAGGTGAGTCCAGCCCTTGGTTTCGGCATAGTGGACCTGTTGAAAGAAAAAGGCGGTGTTGAAGGCAGGTGGGCCGAGAAGCGCGGGGATCATGAACCAGAACAGGCGATGCCGCAGCACTTCGGGCCGGCGCCAGTGACGCCCCTCAAGCCCGAGAGATTGCGAGCTGGCGGCATCGTCCTGCGGCGTGCGCTCCAACCGCAGAAGACGCTGCAGGATCGGCAGCAGGATCAGCGCGAAGACGGCACAGCCGACCCAGATCAATCGCCAGTCGAACCAGACAAGAAGTACCACGATCAGGATCGGAAGCACGGCCTCGGCCACCGAAAACCCCAGGCTCGCGACCGACAGCGCCTTGCCGCGGCTGGCCAAGAACCACCGGGCCATGGCGACCTGTCCCATGTGGCTCATCATGCCCTGTCCGACGAAGCGCAGGAAAAAGATCGACGGAACGAGGGCCCACCAGACCGGTGCAGCCGCCATGAACAGGCAGGCCGCGGCCGTGCCCAGCAGGATCAAGGCCCCCAGCGCGCGGATGCGGAAGACATCCGTCAGCGCCCCGGACCAGACCATGACGAGCGCGCTGGCCAGCGTGCCGATGGCGTAGATCTGCCCCCAGAGCGCATGGCTCAGCCCGAAGTCCGCCCGGATTTCCCCGGCGAACAGCGATATGAAGAAGGTCTGCCCGAAGGCGGAACCGAAAGTGAGCAAGAACCCGGCCGACAGGAAGGCCGCGTTGTCACGTATGAAGGAGAACAGGCGCATGTGCCCCTGATGCGCCCATTTGCGCCGAATTGAAAGGTTCAGAGCACGTAGCGGCTCAGGTCGGAGGACCGGCTGAGCTCGCCCAGGTGATCCTCCACGAAAGCGGCATCCACGACGACCTCTTCGCCGGCCTTGTCCGGCGCAGTGAAGGACAGCTCCTCGAAGACCCGTTCCATCACCGTATAGAGACGCCGCGCGCCGATGTTCTCGACGCTCTCGTTCACTTCGGCGGCGATTCTGGCCAGCGCGGCGATGCCGTCCTCGGTGAAGGTCACGGTCACCTGCTCTGTGCCCATGAGCGCGGTGTACTGCCGGGTCAGGGCGTTGTCCGTCTCTGTCAGGATGCGGATGAAATCGCCCTCGGTCAGCGCGCGCAGTTCCACGCGGATCGGCAGCCGCCCCTGAAGTTCCGGCAGCAGGTCCGATGGCTTGGCGATGTGGAAGGCGCCCGATGCGATGAACAGGATATGGTCGGTCTTGACCGGCCCGTGCTTGGTGCTGACGGTCGTGCCTTCGATCAGCGGCAGCAGATCGCGTTGCACCCCCTCGCGACTGACATCCGCACCGCGAGCGTCGGCGTTGCGGCAGACCTTGTCGATCTCGTCCAGAAAGACGATGCCGTTCTGCTCGACGCTCTCGACAGCCTGTTTCGTGACCAGTTCGTCGTCCAGAAGCTTGTCGGCCTCGTCATTGATCAGCAGGTCATAGCTGTTTGCGACGGTGACGCGCTTCTTGACCGTCCGCCCCCCGAACGCCTTGCCGAAGATGGCACCCAGGTCCATGCCCGGGGCCATGCCGGGCTGGCCGGGCATCTCCATTCCGCCAAGCGGGTTGGAATTGTCCTGTAGCTCCAGCTCGATGACCGTGTCGTCCAACTCGCCGGTCTTGAGCTTGCGGCGGAACATTTCTCGGGTGGCCTCGCGGGCGTCGTCCCCGGCGATGGCATTGATGACCCGGTCCTCGGCGGCTTGGTGCGCCTTGGATTTCACGTCTTCGCGCATGTACTCCCGGGTCTGGACGATGGCGGCATCCAACAGATCCCGGATGATCTGTTCCACATCACGCCCGACATAGCCGACCTCGGTAAACTTGGTGGCCTCCACCTTGAGGAAGGGCGCGCGCGCCAGTTTCGCAAGGCGGCGGCTGATCTCGGTCTTGCCGACGCCGGTGGGCCCGATCATCAGGATATTCTTGGGATAGACCTCGTCGCGCAGGTCGTCGCCCAGTTGCTTGCGCCGCCAGCGGTTGCGCAGGGCCACGGAGACCGCGCGCTTGGCGTCCTTCTGGCCGATGATGAAACGGTCAAGTTCCGAGACGATCTCGCGGGGGGTCAGGTCGGTCATGGGTGTCCTTTAAGCGTCGGGATCAGGTTGAGGGCGGCAGCCGGTCAAGTGGCAGGAAGGGCATCAGTCGCAGCAGTCGTGCGCGGATCGCCTCCCAGAAGGCACCCAGCAACAGAAGAACAGCGCCCAGGGCGACGGTGGTCGTGGCGGTGCTGTCCTCGCCCAGAACGGTGAACGACAGCGTCACAACATAGCCGATCGCTGCAATCAGGAAAGATCGCCGGTCGATCACAATGGCCACCAGCGCGAAGAATGCCAGCACGATCAGCAGCAACAGGGTCGATCCCTCTTGTTCCAGAAGGCTGAGGGCGAGGGTATTGACCAGCGCAGGCGCGGCCACGAGATGCAACCAGAACCCGTTGGCCGACCGGCGGGTCACACGATGCGGGTCGCTCATGTCGAACCACATGGCGGCAATGAACACCAGCAACCCCAGAACAAGCGTGATCCAGGCGAAGGGCCCGCCGGCCGAGAGAAGGAAAAGGTCCTCGACACTGTCCGGCGACCCGGCAGAGGTCGCCGCCAGCAGCATCGCCACCACGAAAAGCCCCACCGCGATCATGGCCATGGCGAAGGGCACCCGGAACCGCAGCCAGAAGACCGCAAGCGCCAACGTGGTCAACACGAAGGGCCAGGGCAGGCTCGAAAAGTCCTGCTGCGCGACCATGAAGGGCTGCGCGAACCCGGCGATGAACCCGGCGGCGGCATTGCCCGCAAAGAGGACCGACAGCGCGATGGCCGGCGCGACCATGCGCCGCCGGCGGATGAAGTACTCCGACAGCAGCCACAGCACGACGGCCGCCACACCGGCCATGGTGATCACCTGGGTGCGATAGTTCACCACCTCGGTGGCCATGGTGACGGCATTCATCCCCACCCAGCCAGCGGCGAGGATCACAAGACCGATCACGATGAAGATTTCGTTGAAGCCCTTGAACAGTTCGAAGGGCTCGTCGCCCGATGAAAGACCCTCGCGGGCGCCGCGGCGGCTGTCGGCCAGCGAGGCAATCGCGGCAGCTTGCCGCTCTGTCACGATACCAGCCGACACCGCGGCGCGAAGGTCATCGCGGTCGATCATCCGTCGGCCGTTTCCACGGTCAGGTTGCCATTCGTGTAGACACAGATATCCGCGGCGATGGCCATGGCCCGGCGGGCGATGTCCTCGGCCCCCATGTCGCTGTCCATCAGGGCGCGCCCGGCGGCCAGCGCGTAGTTGCCGCCCGATCCGATGGCGGTGACGTCATGTTCGGGTTCCAGCACGTCGCCCGCGCCGGTGATCACGTAAAGATCCTTGCCGTCGCTGACGATCAGGAAGGCCTCGAGTTTCTGCAGGTATTTGTCGGTGCGCCAGTCCTTGGCCAGCTCCACGGCCGCGCGCTGCAGCTGCCCGGGGGTCGACTCCAGTTTCTTTTCCAGCCGCTCGAGCAGGGTAAAGGCATCGGCGGTGGACCCGGCAAAGCCGCAGATCACCTCGTGTCCGCCGGGGCTGATCCGGCGCACCTTGCGCGCGGTGCCCTTGATCACGGTCTGGCCAAGCGTGACCTGCCCGTCGCCCGCGATCACCACCTTTCCGCCCTTGCGCACCGCCACGATCGTCGTGCCGTGCCAGCCGGGAAAATCCTGTTCCGCCATTTTGCGTCCTTTCAATCGTCGCCCCGATATGGCCCCCGGGGCTGCGGGACTCAAGCCCGCAACGAAAAAGGGCGCCCCGCGGGGCGCCCTTCGCCAATCCTGCGTGGCGTCGGATCAGATGCTGTCTTCGATCCAGCTTTGAAGGGCGGCCTTGGGGGCCGCGCCGGCCTTGTTCGAGACGACTTCGCCATCCTTGAAGATGAACAGGGCGGGAATGCCGCGCACGCCCATCTGGCCGGGCGACATCGGGTTCTGGTCCACGTCGACCTTGGCGACCTTGATCTTGCCGGCCATTTCCTCGGACAGCTGTTCAAGCGCGGGGCCGATCTGTTTGCAGGGGCCGCACCATTCCGCCCAGAAGTCCACCACGACGGGGATATCGGACTGACGGACTTCGGCATCGAATGTATCGTCGGTGACAGCAACGGTAGCCATTGGGATCTCCTGGGCCTGAAAATATCTCGGAACTGGAACGTATGGGTGCCGACCCGCTCCGTCAAGATGTGCCCGCCTCGGCAACGGCGCGGGTCAGCATATCGTCGGGCAGCGTCATCAGGGTGCCCGTCCGAGTCCAGAGAAGGGCAGTGCGCAGGCGCCTGCCGGGATAAACCTGCGCGAGCGCGTCACGATAGGCCGCCATCTGCCGGCGCAGGCCCACCGGCACCTGTTCAACCCGGTCCGGCACGACGCGGTTGGATTTCAGGTCCACGGCCAGCACCTCGGTCTCGTTAACCACAAGCCGGTCGATCGCGCCGTGGATGCGGCGCCCGTCAAGCGTGGGCAGGGTCGCGGTGATGTCCACCTCTGCCAGGCCGGTGTCAAAGATCGCGGCGAGCCCGGGATCGTCGAGCAGCGCCAGAACGTCGTCGACAAGGTGTGCGGCCTCGGGGACAAGGCCCCGGTCGGGGTGACGTGCCACAAGGGCCTGGGCGAACTGCGCGCGGTCGGACCGGTCCACACCGGGGAGCACCTCGGACAATGTATGGATGATGCGGCCGCGGGCCTTTGCGGCCTCGCTGTCGTCCTCGTCGATTTCTCCGGGCAGGGCTTTGGTGCCGCCAAGCTCCGAGGGGGCGACGGTCCGCTCGGCCGGATCTGGCGCTGGCACGGTCCCTTCCGGCATGACCAGTGCGGCAGGGTCATGGTCTTCGGACTTTTGCGTCCGTAGCGGCGCGGTGGTCCAGTCGCCGACTTCGAAGCGGCGGATCGGCCCGGCGGCCGGGCTGTCCATGTCCACCGCACCAAGATGACCCAGCCCGTCGCGCACCATGTGATACCAGTTTTCGCCACTGTCGGTGATCCGGCCCGCTCCGGCCACGATCAGCCAGCTTTCCGCCCGTGTCAGAGCCACATAGAGCAATCGCCGGAACTCCCGCGTTTCTGCCGCGACGGCCTCGGCGCGCATCTCGGCAACCTCTGGCGGATCGGCCTCCTTGCGCGGTTTCCAGACGGGCACGGCGCCGGTGGTCAGGATTTCCTGCTTGGGGCCGGGCGTGCGGTCAGTGGTATCGGGAAGGATCACGATCGGGGCCTCCAGCCCCTTGGCACCATGCACCGTCATGACCCTGATCCGGTCCCCCGCAGCATCCATCTGCCGCTTGATCTGGATATCCTCGGCATCGAACCAGGCGAGAAAACCGGTCAGGCTGGGCACGTCAGACCGCTCGAAAGCCAATGATTGCGCCAGAAGCGCATCAATCCCGTCTTCGGCCTGGTGCCCCAGCCGCGCGATCATCTGCCGGCGCCCGTCATGGCGCAGCAGGATGCGGTTGATCAGATCGTAGGGGCGCAGGAACTCGGCCTTGTCGCGCAGATCGTGCAGCACCGACAGCGTATCGGGGAAATCCGCCTCGCGCCCCCGGAGCGCTTCCCACAGGGATTGGCCCGGCGGGCGGCCCTGCGCGAGGGCATAGAGATCCTCCTCGCCCCAGCCGAAGATCGGCGATTTGAGGGCTTCGGCCAGCGACAGATCATCCTCGGGCAGGGCCAGGAACCGCAGGCAGGACAGGATATCGCGCACGCCCAGGTCATCACCCAGGTGCAGACGATCGGCCCCGGCAATCTCCAGCCCCGCGGCCTTGCAGGCGGCGATGATCTCGGTGAAGAGGCTGCTGCGCCGCCGCACGAGAATCAGAACATCCCCTGCGGTGATGGGCCGTCGAACCCAGGTGCCGGTCTCGCGCACCGTCAGCGTCTCTTCGCGGATCATGCGCCTGATCTCGGCGGCGATCCGTCGGGCCAGTTCGATCTCGTGATGGCTTTCGGCGGGGTGGTCGGCCGGGTCGTCCCAGTCCGGCTGCGGCTGTTCGACCTTCTCAAGCGCCGGCCATAGATCGACGCGCCCCGGCTGGTCGGTATGAAAGGGCAGGTGCGTCAGGCCAGTGTCGACGCCATCGGCGTTTTCACCCGTGAAAACCTGGTCCACCAGAGACAGGATCGCCGCCGAAGACCGGAAGGAATACAGCAGCTCGCGCGGCCGCAGCTCCTTGCCGACATTGGCCAGTCCGGTGCTGAATTCGTCTCTTTTCGTGCCGAAATGGTCCGGATCGGCCCCCTGGAAGGAATAGATAGACTGCTTGCGGTCGCCCACCACAAAGACCGTGCGGTCGCGGTCGGCTCGGGCGCCCTCGCCGCTGGTGAATTCCTGGGTCAGCAGGTCGATGACCTCCCACTGCGCGGGCGAGGTGTCCTGCGCCTCGTCCACCAGGATATGATCGATCCCGCCATCCAGCCGGAACAGCACCCATTGCGCCACCGCCGGATCGGTCAGCAATGCGCGGGTCTTGTGGATCAGATCGTCGAAGTCCAGAAGCCCGCGGCGCTGCTTTTCGGCGGTGTAGCGCGCCCCAAAGGCAATGGCGAAGCGGTGCAGCACCATTGTCCTGTCCCGCACATCGCAGCGCAGCCGCGTCGCGCGCATATCCTCGGTGCGTGCCATGAGGTCATTGAGCGCCGCGCACAGCCCGGGATGCGCCTCGCGCGTGCCCTTGTTCGGGAAAGCGTCGATCTTGGCGGTGTGCGCCTTGGCGCCCGACCCGAAAAGGAACACGCTCTCCAGGATCTCCAGGTCGTCCGCATCGAAGGAATCGCCGGGGCTGATCCCTGCCAGGCGGGCGGCGGCCTTGGCCTCGGTTGCGCCACCCGGTGTCAGGATATCGACCCAGCGGGTCAAAAGCGCCTTGTCATCCGCGGTGAAGGTCCGGGCGACCAGGTCGGACACCGTCAGGTCGGCGGCAACGCCGAGCGCCGCACTTGTCGTCTCGGCGTCCGGTTTGGCCGGAAATCTCCCGATCTGCCCGGTGATCTCCTTCAGCAGCTTCGCGATCTCCGCACCGGTGAACTGCCGCGCGAGCGCGTCGACCAGCGGCTTGTCGCGATCTTCGGCCATGGCTTCGAGGATGTCGTTGCGCAGCAGGTCGGTCTCGTGGTCCTCCATTTCGCGGAACTGCGGGCTGACCCCGGCCTCCACCGGAAAGCGGCGCAGGATGCCCGCGCAGAACGAATGGATCGTCTGGATCTTCAGCCCGCCCGGTGTCTCGATGGCCGCGGCAAACAGCCTGCGCGCGCGGGCCAGAAACGCGGTGTCGGTTGCATCGGTGATACCAAGCTCTGCGAGGGCCTCCCGCAACCTCGCTTCGGGCATCATTGCCCAGGCGCCCAGCCTGCGGAACAGGCGGTTCTGCATCTCGGACGCCGCCGCCTTGGTGTAGGTCAGGCACAGGATGTTCTGCGGATCGGTGCCAACCAGCAACAACCGTGCCACGCGGTCGGTCAGCACGCGGGTCTTTCCCGACCCCGCATTGGCAGCAAGCCAGGTCGAGGCATGGGGATCGGCGGCGTCCACCTGCGCGCGGGTTGCGTCATCCATGGTCATGGCCGGTCCTCTGGATTGACATCCTGTGTCTCGTCCCATTCGCCGTAGCGTGCCAGGTGGTCGTAGGTGCCGCTATCCGCGGCCGTCATGTTCGACCGCCGCGCGGTATAGCCCAGGTCGTCCTGCGCCCAGCGGTACATCAGTGTCGTGAAACGGTGCCAGAAGTCGCCCTCTTCCGCGTCCATCCGGGCGGCAACGGATTTCACGTCGCCGGACAGTTGCAGATATTCTGCCCCGGCCACGGGGGCCTGGCCCACCGCGTCGAACCCGCCGCGTTCGACCATGGCGGCCTCGAGGATCAACTGCTTGTCATAAAGCGCCTGCGCTTTCTTCTGCGGGGCGGTGCCCGACTTGTAGTCATAAAGCCAGACGGCGCCATCCTCGGTCACGTCGAGGCGGTCGGCCTTGGCCGTCAGGGTGAAATCGACAAGGTCGAGCGTCACTGAGCCGGCTTTTTCCAGCGGCCCCGGTGCGGCGCGGGCCTGTCTTGTGACCTCGCCTGCAAGAAAGGCGCCCGCAAAACGATCGACCCGTGCCAGCCAGAGGCGCTGGACCGAGGGCCAGGGGCAGTCGCGGGTCAGAACCTCTTCGGCTACTTCAAGAAGCCGATCCCGTGCCGCGGGGGTTGCCGGATCCGGGCACAGCGGCAGGAAGGCTTCGAGTATGTCATGGATGATATTGCCACGCAGCGCCGCATCGGGAGACTGGACCAGCGGATCGAGCGGCTTGAGGCCCAGAACGTGCCGCGCGTAGATGGCATAGGGGTCGCGGATCAGGGTCTTGATCTGCGTGACGGACAGCTTTCGAGGACGGGCCGCCGCCGGGGGGCGCGGCGAGGGGCGTGGCGCCGGCGCGATCTCGCCGGGCGGTGTTTCCAGCCCGGCAGCGGCGCGCAAGAGCACATCACCGCGGGCGCGCATTTCGGCGACGGCCTCGGGCCCGCCGGTTTCGGTCAGCCCGCCAAGAAGGTTCAACAGTCGGTTGACCCAGCGGCTTGCCACGGTTTCGGCCTCGGTGTCGCGCACGGCGCGGCTGATCACGACGTCGGGTGCGGTGACGGCGATCTGAAAATCATGGGCCGAAAGCCCGATCCGGCGCTCGGGCAGAAGCAGCCCGGCCTGGCGTCGCATGGTGCGGTTGAGCCAAGGGTCGGGCGCCGGGGGCGCAGGCCAGGTGCCCTCGTTCAGCCCACCGAGGATGACCACATCGGCGCTCTGGACCCTGGCTTCGAGCGTGCCCCAGATCAGAACATCCGGGTGGGTTGCCTCGTGGTCACGAACCTCACCACCCGCCAGATATTGGTGGATCAGGGTCTCGTAGTCCGCCGCCGTCATCTCTCCGGCGACGGGCGCGTGCTCGGCCAGGTCTGTCATCATCCGCAGGGCTTCACGGCCGGCGGCCTTTTCCCAAAGTGCGCCGGCCTCGGTGTCATCCGGCCCTGCGGCCAGCCTTTCGGACAGCGCGCGATGCCGGGCGATCCAGTCGACGAGCGGGCGGTTTTCATCAGGCCTGTGCGCTGGCAGCTGCCCGGCCAGCCAGCCGGCCCAGCGCTGCCGCCCCGGATCGGACGCGTCTCCACGATCCGCCCAGGCCAGCAGGTCCTCGCCAGTCGGAAAGGCCGGACCGTTGCGCCGCAGGTGCAGTTCCAGAGCCGTCGTGCAAAGCCCGTGCTGACCCCGTGCGCCGGAATGGCAAAGCGGATGCTTGAGCAGCGTCAGCAGGGCTTCGGGCGTCAATCGGCGCGCCAGAAGCCCCGCCGTGTGGCGCAGGAACCGGCCCGGAGGCGTGAGGTGCAGCGGCGTGCCCGCACTGTCGTCGGGCAGGATCTCCCAGCGTTCCATGGCCGATGTGACCTGCCGCGCCAGGAGCCGGTCAGGGGTGACGAGCGCGACCGTCCGGCCCTCGGCCACCGCCATACGCATCCTGAGGGCTATGGCGCCCGCCTCGGCCCTTGGGCTTGGCGCTTCCAGCAGGGTGAGCCCGCCCGTTGCCGTGGCCAGGTCGGGCAGGGTGGGGCCGTCGCTGATCCACTGGTCTGTCACCGGCGCTGGGCGCAGGGCCAGTGAGACCAGCTCGGACCGGCCGTTTTCAGGTGTATCGGTCTCGATCCAGAGCGGAATATCCTGCGGGTGCATCTCCAGCATCTGGCAAAGCGCCTTGAAGCGGAACTGCGGGTGATCCTCGCCCCCGGTCTCGGCGGTCATCCGGTCCCAGGCGGTAGCGGGCATGTGCTGATCGACCCCGGGCAGGACAACGTGGCCGTCGGGTAGGCTGCAAACCGCCCGGATCAGCTGGGCGGTTGTCCCGCGTGATCCCGTCGATCCTGCCACGATGACCGGATGGTCAGGCGGGCTGTGCTGCCAGCGCTGGGCCAGCCGTTCGACAACCATGCGTTGGCGGGCCTCGGGGTCGGGGTCGGGGTGGCTGTGCTCGAAATAGTGCTGGACCAGCGTGATGAAGCGCAGGGCGCGTTTCCAGTGGCCGGACTCGTCCTCGACATCCAGTTCCGTTATGCGCGCGGGGTCGATGCCTTCCCCGTGCATCTCTGAGAAGAGCGCACCGAGGCTTTCAGCCAGGGCGAAGCGGCTTTCGCGCGGGGCCAGCGTCGGGTCCTGCTGTAACAGCTTGCCCACCAGGTTGGACAGGTCAAGCTGGCGGCGCAGTGGCGAGATCGGCAAGGGCAGGTCCTGAACCGCCGGGTCCTTCCCGAGGTCCGTAATCAGGCGCAGCCGCGGCAGAAGACGCGCCGGACCCTGATCGAACAGGTCGCGCAGGCGCCTTTGGGTGCGCCGCGTGTTCACCAGGATTTCGATACGGGCAAAGTCCTCGGGCGGCAGGTGGCCGAACCGCCGGTCCAGACCTTCCAGGAACCTGCGCCCAAAATCGCAGCCTGGCGGGACGGCAAAGAGCCTGGGGTCAGTCATGCTGTGGGTCTCCGTATCGCTTGGGCGCGTTACCGCGACGACCTGATTCGTCCAGACCCTCGCGCGAAAGCGGACAATCCGGTCCCGGCGGCCACGGCACGGTCACAGGACACCGGCCAACCTGCCGGACCAGTCCGGGGTCAGGGACAGGCGGGCACTGTGGCCCGCCGGCCCAGCCGCAAGTTGGATGTGCAGCGCGTCATCTGGCAGGTCCGGGCCCAGCCTGTCGGGCCATTCGACCAGGCATATGGCCCTGTCGAAGGCGTCGTGCAGGCCCAGTTCCAGCGCCTCCTCGGCGTCCCCCAGCCGGTAGAGATCGCTGTGCCAGATTTCCCCCTTCGGTGAGGGGTAGGTCTGCACAAGGGTATAGGTCGGCGATGGCACCTCGGTATCCGGGCCGCAGAGCGCGCGAATAATGCTGCGGGCAAGGGCAGACTTGCCCGCCCCAATTTCGCCCCACAGCAACAGCGCATCGCCGGGCTGCAACAGCGGGGCGAGCGTCCGTCCGAGACGGTTGGTGTCGGCCTCGCAGGCCAGAAAAAGGTGGTGATCGGTCGCTGCCATTGGGCCAGACTACGGGTCTTGCCGGCCGCGACAAGCCCTAACCCGTCTGTGCCACTGGGTCCTGCGCGGGCGCGGCCGGGGCAGGATCCAGGGCCGTGAACAGGATCAAGCGGTGCCCGGTCGAGAGGGCGGAGCAACGCAGCGCAAAGCGGCGTCCGTCTTGCAGCGTCACGGTGTCCTCGCAAGGAGTGGGCGCGGTGGTGATACGATGCCAAACCGGTGTTGGCGCCGTTCTGTTGCGCCAGACAGCGAGTTCGTCCGACAGCGTGGGCACCCTCAGCCCCAGGTGCCCTTCGCTGCCCCACAGCAGGCGATAGGCGCGGTTGGACATGACCACCTCGCCGGTGGCGCTGAAGGCCACGGCGGCCTCTTCCATCGAATCGAGGATTTCCTGGCCCATCTCGATCTGGGCCCGGAACCGGCGAGTCAGCGACAGTTCCTCCGAGATGTCCTCGAACAGGAAGGCAAGCGCCCCGTCGGGGTGTGGCCGACCGGTGACGCGATAGGTCTGGCCATTGGGCAGGTTCCAGGCCTCCTGGTAGCGGTCGTCGTCGGCGGCGGCCTCGACAGCCTCGACCTTGGCGCGCCAGGCGGCGTAGTCCTTGGGCTCGGGGATCATCCGCGCCTCGCGCAGGCGGTCGAGGAAGGGGCCGATGTGTGGGCGCGAGACCAGGAAATCCGTCGGTAGGCCCAGCATGTCGGTCAGCGCCGGGTTGAACAGGGTCAGGCGGCGCGCGCGATCGAAGATGGCCAGGCCCACGGACAGTTGCGCGAAGGTCTTGGTCAGGGTCTGGACGAACGTCTTCTGGTCTTCGCGCGCCTCGACCACCTCGGTGATGTCGACCGCGTAGTGCATGGTGCCCGGATCACGGTGCACGCTTGTGATCTCGTAGCACCGCGGGGCGATCGTGCCAGCCGAGGACAGCCAGTTGTGTTCAACGACGGGGGCGGAGTCCTCCGGCAGGGGCAGGTCCGAGAACAGGTCTGGCGGCGGCCAGGTCAGGGTCGTGTCGCCTTCGGCCGGAAAGGCCCGGTCGGACAGATCCAGATAGGCGCGGTTGGTCCAGGTCACCTGGCCGTCGCGATCGCATTGCCAGATCAGTTGCGGGGCGTTGTCCCCGATGTTGCGCAACAGGGTCAGTTCCTGCTCCATCGCCGCAACGATCAGGCGTTCGGCCGGGTCGGTCCGGGCCGCCCCTGCGCGCAATTCCAATCGCACGACACCGTCAAGATAGGCGGCCTCGACAAGCGTATCGGGGTCGTTGTCGGCAGCGATGGATTCGCGGCCCGTCATGGCCAGATCGGCGCATTGGCGGCGCAGATCGGGAAACCGTGGGGCCAGCGCGGAAACGAGCCTGTCCCAGTCCGTGCTGCCCTCGCGGGCCTGGCGCAGGAGAGCCCGCCCCTCGGGCGTGGCATCGACCAACCGGTCCCCAGCGAAGATGAGCGCGGTTTTGCCCGCGCTGTCGGCCAGCAGGCGCCGGGCCGCGACCGCGGGCGCGGCGGTTGCGCGGGTCCACCAAACGAACAACAGGGCCGCGGCGATCACACCGATCCCCGCGGCAAGGAACGCTTGGAATGCGTCGGGCAGGGACATGGCAGGCTCCTTCGGCGATGACGGGCCGAAGGTCGATGGGATTGGTTAATTCACCGTTAAGCGTGTTTTTCAGGTGAGCGGCTCGTTCGCGCCCAGGGGCTGCGTGGTCTGCGATGCGGCGCGAATCTTCTCGGCCGGCCAAGTGACGTTGACCACCGCGCCGCCCGAGCGGCTGGCCAGCATCCGGGCGCCGCCATTGGCAAAGGTCAGGCTGGCCCCCGAGCGTTCCAGCAGCGTCTTGGCGATGAACAGCCCAAGGCCCATCCCCTCGTACCCAGGGCGGGTGTCGTCGAGCAACGCCCAGCGCCGCCGCCGCACGAAGGGGTCGCCGATCCGGCCGAGCACGGACGCGGAAAATCCGGCCCCATCGTCCATGATGCGCACGCCCAGGCTGTCCTCCGACCAGCTCAGTTCGATCCGAACGCTGGCGTCGCTGAAATCCACCGCGTTCTGGACCAGGTTGCGGATGCCGTGGATGATCTCGGGCTGACGACGGATGACGGGCTGGTCGGTCGCGTCCGTCTCGGCCGAAAGTTGCACCGCGACCGACTTGCCCCGTTCCATGTGGGGTTCGGCGGCCTCGCGGATCACGGTCTCGAAGGGTGCGTGTTGCAGGTGCTTGTCATCCTTTCCGGCCCGGCCCATCGAGCGCATGATGTCGCGGCACCGATCTGCCTGGTCGCGGATCAGGATGGCATCCTCGCGCAGCTCCGAGCCGTCCTCCAGTTCGTCGATCAGCTCGCTGCTCACCAGCTTGATGGTGGCCAGGGGTGTGCCCAGTTCATGCGCGGCGGCGGCGACCACGCCGCCCAGGTCGGTCAGTTTCTGTTCGCGGGCCAGCGCCATCTGGGTTGCGGCCAGGGCTTCGCTCATCGACATGATCTCCTGCGTGACCTGCCTTGCATAAAGTCCGATGAAGACGATGCCGGTGACCAGCGCCACCCAGAACCCGAAGACGAAAAGCTGCGGCAGTTCCAGTGGAAAGCCCGTCGCGGTCAGCAGCTTCACATGCCATTGTGTCAGCACGCTGATGATGCCGATGGCGACCACGCCAAGCACGATCGTGCTGCGCGCGGGCAGGACGTTGGCCGCGATCGTCACCGGCGCGAGGATGAGCAACGAGAAAGGATTGCTCAGCCCGCCGGTCAGGTAAAGCAAGACCCCCAGTTGCAGCAGGTCGAATCCCATCATCATCACGCCTTCGCCCTCGCTCAGGCGGCGGTTCTCGGGATAGAGGAACGTCGAGAAGATATTGGCCAGAACGGCGGCCCCGATGGTCATGGCGATCAACCCGGTCTCCAACCGAAGGTGAAAGACATACAGGGCCACAACGACGGCGGCGATCTGTCCGATGACGGCGACCCAGCGCAGGATCACCAGGGTACGAAGCCGCACCCAGTTGCTGCGCTGATCGGTCATGAAGGTCTCTGCTGCAGGCTGCGCCATTGTGCCACGATGTCCTTGTGCCGGTTGATGGGGGATAACCGATGCCTAGATACACAGTAGTCAAGCCCGGAGTGGACTATCATGCGCAAATCCATCGTGCTGACCGGTGCGGCAGCGGTCGTGGCGACCGCCGGCACCCTGAGCGCCGGGCTTTTCGACCCGAGCAGGTGGTTCGGATCCGGCGACAGCTTCGCCCAGTGTAGCGAGACCACCGTCGGCGGCGCGGATATTGGCGGGCCTTTCGAGTTGGTGGACGAAACCGGACGGACCGTCACGGAACAGGACGTCATCACCGGCCCGACCCTGATCTATTTCGGCTACACCTTCTGCCCCGACATCTGCCCGACGGACAATACGCGCAACGCGTTGGCGATCGAGCGTCTGGACGAGCGTGGACTTGAGGTGAAGCCGGTCTTCATCTCGATCGACCCCGAGCGGGACACGCCCGAGCGGCTGGCGGATTTCACGGATGCCTTTCACGAACGGATGCTTGGCCTGACCGGCACGCCCGAACAGGTGCGCGCGGCCTCGCAAGCCTACAAGACGTTCTTCCAGAAGGAAGACACCGACGACGATTATTACCTCGTGGATCACACCACGATGTCCTATCTGGTCCTGCCCGAGGAGGGCTTCGTCGAGTTCTACCGCCGTGACGTCCCGCCGGACGAGATGGCCGACAGCATCGCCTGTTTCGCCGAGGCCGCGACAGGCTAGAGTTTTCACCGGCGCATGCTAGATTGCGCAGCATGAAAGAGATTTCACCGGAGACCGCAATCATGGACCCAGCGCAGATCGGCGACGACCCGTCACTCCTCATCGTGGATGACGACGAGGCATTCCTCAGGCGGCTTGCCAAGGCCATGGAAAAGCGCGGCTTCGCCGTCGAGACCGCCGAGAGCGTGGCCGACGGCCGGGCCATCGCCACCGCCCGCCCCCCGGCCTATGCGGTCGTGGATCTCAGGCTGGAAGACGGCAATGGGTTGGACGTGGTCGAAGTCCTGCGGGAAAAGCGGCCCGACAGTCGCATTGTCGTGCTCACCGGTTACGGGGCCATCGCCACCGCTGTGGCGGCGGTCAAGATGGGGGCCACCGATTACATGTCCAAGCCCGCCGACGCCCGGGACGTGACCCACGCCCTTCTGGCCACGGGCGACGAGTTGCCGCCGCCGCCCGACAACCCCATGAGCGCGGATCGCGTCCGCTGGGAACATATCCAGCGGGTCTACGAACTCTGTGATCGCAATGTCAGCGAGACGGCCCGGCGGCTGAACATGCACCGCCGTACGCTGCAACGCATCCTGGCCAAGCGCAGCCCGCACTGACCGCTTGATAAGCCGCATCCGCGACGGCAAGGACCGGTATGCAGTTTTGCGTGACGTGCTTTAAGCGGCCCGGGCTTGGCGTTGCAGCCAGTGCACGAAGGCATCGCGCGCGGCCGAGACGACGCCCGGCCGCGTGAGAACATGATAAGCCACGGCGCTGTCGGTTTCGCGGAACAGGGCCCGCAGCCGCCCGGCCCGGATCTCGTCTTCGACCAGCGGCGCCGGCAGGATCGCCACCCCCAAGCCCGCGCGCGCGGCTTCGCGGGAAAGCTGCGCGGTTGCAAAGGTCTTGATCCGTTCCTGGTCCGGGTCGATCCCATGGGTGGCGACCCAGAGCCGCTCTTCCGAGGTCTGTCCGTCCATCAGCCAGGTGGTGCCGCGCAACTCGGACAGGTCGCGGACCGTGTCTACGGGCACATGCCCGGGGGCCGCCACCGCGACGTGGCCCGCCGGGATCAGCGCCAGCGACTCGACCCCTGTCCAGCCGCCGCGCCCGTACCGGATCGCCACGTCGATCCCGTCGGCGCGCAGGTCCACCAGGCCGACGCCGGGGATGATCTCGACATCCAGATCGGGGTGTTCGGCCCAGAACCCCCCGATCCGCGGCATCAGCCAGTTGGCCGCGAAAGAGGGGGTCACGGCGATTCGGAGCGGCCGCTGGGCCGCCTTGTCCAGCAGATCATCCGTCGCCGATCCGATCAGTCCGAAGGCCTCGGCCAGCGCCATGGCCAGCCGGTGCCCCTCGGCGGTGGTGACCATGCTGCGGCCCTGGCGCTCCATCAGGATCGTGTCGAAATGCGCCTCCAGCGCGCGCACGTTCTGGGCGACGGCGGCATGGGTCACGTTGAGGTCACGTGCGGCGGCCGAGAAGCTGCCGAGGCGCGCCGCGGCCTCGAAGGCCCGCAAGGCTGTGAGCGAGGGGACGTTACGCCAGTCCATATGAAATCTGAACTAACATATTTGAAATCTTCCTGACTTTTCTGAGGCCTCTACAGGCCCTATATCAGTGCTACCAGCGCAGCGAAAGGAACGCGCCATGTTCAATATTCTTGCAGAAAGCCTGTTTACCGCCAGTCGCCGGACCCAAGGCCGCGGGCCCCGCCCCGCCGAAAAGCGCATCAAGCCCAATGGGTGTGTCACGACCGCGCCGACCAGGGCGCACCGGACCAGTCCCGCAAGCGCGCGCGGCTGATCCCGCGGCGCGCGGGCGGCTTCTGGCCCGCGCGCTCAAAGCTGCGCCAGCAGCGTGGCGTGCCGGGCGGTGAAATCCGCCCGCACCTTGAGCGGCGGACGCAGGCGGATCTGCAGGGCCTCGGCTAGTCCTGGATCGACCCGCCCGAAATGCATGGTTGCCTCGCTGTCCGAGAAACCGGCGATGCGGGTCGCCTCTAGCCGGGCACTGATCCGGTCCGCCTTCTTGATCTTCTTCTTGACCGTCTCCGGCAATACGGCCGGGAGCCCGAAGCGGATATGGATCGCCGCTTGCAGCCGATCGTCCAACTCGCCGTATCCCGGCCCGATCGCCGCCTTGACCGGCGAGATCATGTCGCCAATCACGTATTCCGGGGCATCGTGCAACAGCGCGGCAAGCCGCCATTTCAGCGGTGCGCGCGGGTCCAACCGGGTGAAAATCTCTTCCACAAGCAAGGAATGCTCGGCCACGGAATAGGCAAAGTCGCCCTCGGTCTGGCCGTTCCAGCGCGCCACGAAGGCCAGGCCATGGGCGATGTCCTCGATCTCGATATCCATGGGGGTCGGATCGAGCAGGTCGAGCCTGCGACCCGAAAGCATGCGTTGCCAGGCGCGTGTTTGTTTCAAAGACACCTCCGAAGCTTGCCGGAGACTTGCCCGCGTCGCCCCGATTTTGCAAGATGGCGGCTTGGCCTGCGTTGCCGATCCGGGGGTCCGGTGCTAGAGGACCTCGAAACCGGTTCAGCAAGGAGTGCCATCATGGCCGAGGATTTCATCGTCAAGGACCTTTCCCTTTCGGCCTTCGGGCGTCGCGAGCTTGCGATCGCGGAGACGGAGATGCCGGGTCTGATGGCCAGCCGTGAGGAGTTCGGGGCCTCCAAGCCGCTCAAGGGCGCGCGGA
>JAVLCA010000062.1:0-9309 GCA_031581025.1 Salibaculum sp.
GCGGAGGTCGAAACAATCTGCAAAACCTTCCCGCTCTACCCGGATCTCTAGACCCACCGCCAGGCCCCAATTCCGTGAAAGTCGGGGCGGGGACGGAAACGCGCCAATTTCCGTCCCCGGGTCCGGCGTTGGTTCAGGTCCAATGGACCTGTTCTGCCCCGGGCAGCGCGTGGCGCGCCCTTAACGGGTCTTCATACTTCAAGCCCTGCGCATCGCAGAATGCCACCACCCAGGCGTCATCCATGGTGACGAAGTCCAGCACCGAGGCCAGAAAGGCGGGATCCCGCGCAAGCGCGCGCAGGTCCTCGGCCGCGGCCCCGGTCGATCCAAGAAAAACTGGGCAAAGCTCCGCGTTCCCGGCCAGCCAGCCCAGGGCCTCGATCGCGAGGCTTTCAGCCTGTTGGGGGGTCATCGGCGGTCTTTGCCCTCGCGGAAACGGTTTCTTAACCAATAGCACCGACCCTTGGACGAGGGAAGGCGAACGCCCTCGTGGAAGGAACACAGAATGCCCGGCGACATCCTGATTGTCGACAGTGTGGCGACCAACCGCATCGTGCTCAAGGTCAAACTTCTGGCCGCGCAGCACCGCGTGCGCCCCTGCCATGATACCCACACGGCCCTTGCCGAGATCGCGCAGGCCCCGCCCGACCTCGTCGTTCTGGACGTGACGACCGACAGCACCGCGGCGCTGGCTTTCTGCCGCGACCTGAAACGGCGGCCCGGGACCGCCCTGATCCCTGTGATCGCGACCGGCAGCTTCCCCCGCCCCGGCGACCGTGTTCGCGCGCTCGAGGCCGGGGCGGACGACGTTCTGGCCCGGCCGCTCAACGATCAGATCCTCCAGGCGCGCATCCGCTCGCTTTTGCGCGCGCGCGACGCCAACCTGGAACTGCGCCTGCGCGAAGGACACCCGCCGCGCCCTCGGCTTTTCCGAGGCGCAGGCTGGCTTCGACCGCGGTGCCACCGTCGTGGCACTGTCGCCGGAGCCGCGATTCCTGCGCTGCGCGGAACGCAAGTTCGCCGGCTGTCGCAACATCCGGGTGCAGAGGGCCGGCTTCAGCCCTCGCGCGGGCCTGCCCGACCGACTGTCGGGCGACCTGCTGCTGGTCGACGGCCGCGACGCCGCCCTGCCGGAGGCCGAGCTTTATCGCCTGCTGTCGGAACTGCGCAGCCGCAGCGACACCCGCAACGCCGCCATTCTCGTCGTTCTGCCCGAGGACCGCGCCATGGTCCAGGCCATGGCGCTGGACCTCGGGGCCAACGACCTGGTCCCGGACGGCGCCAGCGCCCAGGAGCTCGTGCTGCGCGCCAGCGGGCTCATCGCCGACAAGCGGCGCAACGACGCCCTGCGCGACACGGTGCGGACCGGCCTGCGCGCTGCGGTCACCGATCCGCTGACGGGGCTGTTCAACCGCCGCTATGCCCTGCCACACATGGAAAACATGGCCGATCGCGCCACCGAGGGAGGGCAAAGGATCGCGGTCATGGTGCTGGACATTGACCACTTCAAGGACATCAACGACACCTACGGCCACGCCGCGGGCGACGAGATCCTGCAACAGGTCGCCGGGCGGCTGCGCGACAGCCTGCGCCCCGTCGACCTTCTGGCCCGCATCGGGGGCGAGGAGTTCCTCGTCGCCATCCCCGAAAGCGACAGCCATCATGCCCGGCGCAGCGCGCAGCGGCTGTGCCGGGTGATTTCGGACACGCCTTTCTACGTCCACGGTGACACGCATGCGATCCCGGTCACCATGTCCATCGGGGTCAGCCTCTCCGGGCCGGGGCCCGATCCGGTATTTCCCGCGGTGACTGATGCGACGGGCGACCTTGTCCGCGCGGCCGACCTGGCGCTCTATGCGGCCAAGGGATCGGGGCGCAACACGGTCAGCCTCTCGGCGGCCTGAGGCGTATCGCGTCCCACCGCCCCGACGATCGGCCGGGCCCGCCGCAGTCTGCCGCACCCGGGGCTGGCGCGAAACCGGTCAGCCCGCACGCCGACATGCGCCCCACATGGCCACGACCATGGCCGTCCACCGGGTCTTGCGTGGCCCCGACGTCGCCGTCGCCGCCGCTGTTATCCGGATCGAAGAGCGCAGGATGGGCCCTGTGTCACAGGACGGCAAGCGCGCGCACGTCGCGCGACATCCCGACGCGGCGACATGATCGCCCCTTTTATTCATCCGCGTCCCGGGCCAATCTGCAGGTTCGTGACGAGGACACCCATGACCGACCGACCCAGCCCCCCTGCGCCCCGGGATGACCGCCCGATGAAGCGGGCCATGTGGCGCGGCCTGCGCCGCCGCTGCCCCAACTGCGGCGAAGGGGTGATGTTCAAGGGGTATCTCAAGGTGGCCGATCAATGCCCGGCCTGCCTGGAGACCCTGAGCCATCATCGCGCCGATGACGGGCCGGCCTACCTGACGATCCTCGTGGTCGGCCACCTCATGGCGCCGCTGATCCACGTCGCCTTCACCCAGTTCCGACCCAACCCGCTGGTACTGGCAACGGCGCTTACCATTGGCTGTGTGGCGCTTTCGCTGTATCTTCTGCCCCGGATGAAGGGGCTGGTGGTCAACATCCAGTGGTCCCGCCGGATGCACGGGTTCGGCGACAGGGCCTGACCCCGGTCCCGCGAAACGGGAAACGCAGGCATGGACAAGAGCGCGATCCGCGATGCGGCCACAATGATCGTCCTGCGCGACAGGGTGCGCGCGCCGAAGATCCTGATGGGCCAACGGGGCGCGGGCGCGGCCTTCATGCCCTCCAAATTCGTCTTTCCGGGCGGCGCGGTGGACGCGGTGGACAACACCGTGCCCTTCGGCCGCCCGCTGGCCCGGCCCTGCCTCGACCGGCTGGCCGAGGACAGTGCCTGCCGCCCTGCCGGGCTGGCCGCCGCCGCCATTCGCGAACTTTGGGAGGAGACCGGCCAGCAGATCGGGTGCCCCGGTGACTGGCCCGACGCACCGCGGGGCTGGCGCGGCTTCGCGGCCACCGGCCACCTGCCCGATGCCGCACCGCTGCACTTCGTCTTTCGCGCGGTCACGCCGCCGGGCCGCCCGCGCCGGTTCGACGCGCGCTTCTTTCTGGTCGAGGCCGAGGCGCTGACCACCGATCCCGATGATTTCTCGCGCGCCGAGGAAGAGCTGAGCCACCTGCACTGGGTGCCTCTGGCCGAGGCGCGGGCGCTGGACCTGCCCTTCATCACCGAGGTCGTGCTGGCCGAGATCGCCGCCGGGTTGGACCGGCCCGGCCCGCCCGCACGGGTGCCCTTCTTTCGCAACGACGATGAGCGGCGTCTGGTCACGCAGCTTGGCGGACGCTCGCCGCTGGACCGGGTTTAGCTCGGGTGCCCAGCCGACGCCGATGGCGTGGAATGATCCGAACGCCGCGGGTCTTTCAGGCCGGGTCTCACTCCCGCGGCCAGAGCGGATGCGACACGGGATCCTTGGCGCGCAGGAAGTGCTGCCGGAAGACCTGCGCATAGGACCGGTAGCGATAGCCCGCGTTGCGCCGCAGGTAGTGATCGCGGTTGGCGTGATACAGCGCGGGCAGGCGATACCAGGGCACCGCCGGGTGCATGTGATGGACCACGTGCAGGTTGTTGTTGAGAAACAGCAGCGCCAGCGGCCCGCGATCCTCGATGATGACGGTCCGGGCGCGGGCCTTTTCGTGCGCGCGGTGTTCAAGGAAGGTGCGGATCTTGAGCAGCGCCAGGCCCAGGTAGGCCGCCAGCGCATAGGCCCCCAGCGACAGCGGCGACAACCAGACCAGCCCCAGCACAGGCACCAGCGCCGGGACATGGGCCAGCCAGCCGGCGATGACCCGCCGGTCGCCGGCGCGGATCGCCACAACATCGCCGCGCAGCCAGAACAACGTGCCGATCACCGGACCCAGCACCAGCCGCCCCACCAGGGTATTGTTGGCGCGCAGGATCGCCCGCACGGGCCGGGACAGAAGCGCCCAGCGGGCCGGGTCGATGAAGTTGGACTCGGGGTCGTCGTAGGGGTCGGTCAGGTGTTTGTCGCGGTGGTGGGCCAGGTGGGTGTCGCGAAACCGCGCATAGGGCACCACCAGGGCCAGCGCCGGGGACATGAGCAGCCCGTTCAACCGGGCCGAGGCGAAGGGGTGGCCGTGGATCGCCTCGTGGCTGAGCGAGGAATGAAAGGCGATGATGACGCCCAGCACACCCACCGCCAGCGGCGCCGACAGGCTGGCCAGCCCGAAGAGGGCCAGCGCCCAGCCGAGGTAGCAGCCCAGGACAAGGCCGAGGGTCAATCCCTCGACCCGCGCCGGGGCTGCGGTCGCGGCCAGCAGGCCGCCTTGTTCAGACATGCAGGCGGCCCCAGCGAATGTGCGCCCAGACACGTTCGTAAAGGACATAAAGGCCGAACCCCATCGCGGCGTTGACCACCGCCATGGCCCCGCCCAGCGCCACGGACCCTGTCATCGCGAGGCCGACAAGGCTCATGCAAAGCAGACCGATCATGTTCCAGATCACGGCTTTCAGGAGGCTGCGACGGGGGGTTTCCATGGGGCTCCTCTTGGGGTTTTGCGCGGTTTGATGTGTCACCCCCATGTGCCCTGTCCGACGCCGGTTCGACCACTCGGTTTCATGTTAACAAAGACGGCATATGATGATATAAATCATCATATGTCGGGAACTGTAGACAAGCGTACCCGTGCCGCCCTCTTCCGGGACCGCCTGGCCGAGGCCATGGCGGACCGCGGCGAGACCCAGGCCGGGCTGGCCCGCCGGGTGGGGGTGGACCGCTCGACCGTCTCGCAACTGCTGGCCGGGCAGAGCGCCCGCCTGCCCAATGCCCAGGTGGTGGCCGAATGCGCCGGGGCGTTGGGGATCTCGGCTGACTGGCTGCTGGGCCTGACCGACCGGCCCGAGAATGCCGCCGATCTTGTCGCCGCCACGATGGAGATCACCAAGGCGCCCCGCGCGCTGGTGGACGAACAGATCTTCGCCTGGCACCAGGAGGCCGCGGGCTACAAGGTGCGCCACGTTCCCGCCGGACTGCCCGACATGTTCAAGACGCCCGAGGTTCTGAAATGGGAATACGAGCCCGCGCTGGGGCGCAGCACCGAACAGGCCCTTGGTGCCTCGCAGGACAGGCTAGCCTGGATGCGGCAGGCCCGGTCCGACTACGAGATCGCGGTGCCGCTCTACGAACTGACCAGCTTTGCCAAGGGCACGGGCTACTACGAGGGCCTGCCCGCACCAGTGCGCCGCGCCCAGCTTGACCGTCTGACCGAGCTGCACGACCAGTTCTACCCGACCCTGCGGCTGCATCTGTTCGATGCGCGGCAGTTGTTCGCGGCGCCGCTCACGGTCTTCGGGCCGCTCATGGCGGTGCTTTACATCGGGCAGAATTACCTGGCCTTCCGCGATACCGACCGGGTGCAGTTCATGACCCGGCATTTCGACGTTCTGGTCCGAGAGGCGCTGGTCGACGCCCGCGCATTGCCCGGATTTCTGGACGACCTGCGCCGGGCGACCTAGGCTCTGCGCACCCCCTCAGGACGGACCCTGCCCCATGTTTCCCATCCGCGACCACAATCCCTCGGACAAGGTGCCCTATGTGACCTTCGCGCTGATCGCGGCGAACGTTGCCATCTTCCTGATCGAGCAGGGCCTGATCCAGACCCGCGCCCAGCAGTGGGAATATTATGTCGACTATGCCTTCTTCCCGCTGCTGGTCAGCGAGGGGCAGGGTTACAGCGGGTTGATCACCCATATGTTCCTGCACGGCGGATGGATGCATCTGGGCGGCAACATGCTGTTTCTGTGGGTTTTCGGCGACAACATGGAAGACGAGTTCGGCCATGTCGGCTTCGTCGTGTTCTACCTGCTGTCGGGGCTGGCGGCGGCCTTTTTGCAATACCTGCCCGACCCGACCAGCCAGGTGCCCATGGTGGGGGCCTCGGGGGCCATCGCCGGGGTGATGGGGGGCTATCTGCTGATGTTCCCGCGGGCCCGGGTGGATGTCTTCATCTTCCTGATCTTCATCATCCGCATCATCCCGATCCCGGCCTGGATCGTCCTGGGGCTGTGGTTCGGCTTGCAGTTTTTCAACGGCGTGAGCGCCGACATCTCGCAGGGGGGCGTCGCCTACTGGGCGCATGTGGGCGGCTTCGTGGCCGGCTTCCTGCTGACCGTGCCGGTCTGGCTGCGGCGCGGGGCGGCGGCCTACTGGACACGCACGCAGGGCCACCCGCCGCACCCCGAAAGCCGCTATGAGGCGCGGGAAAGCTCGGTGCCCCGGGTCCGGCGGCAGCAGCGCCGGAAAGGGCCCTGGGGCTGACCCGTCCGGCAGGCGACCGGGCCCGGGCCAGACCGCCTGTCTAGGCCCGGATCACCTTGGCGAACTTGTCGAAAATCGGCTCGGCCGCGCAGATCAACTCGCCATCGGCCATGATGTCGCCCTCGGGGTTCAGCGGCTGGATGATGCCGCCGGCCTCTTGCACCAGGATGATCCCGGCGGCGATGTCCCAGGTGTTGAGGCGGCGTTCCCAGAAGCCGTCGTAGCGGCCCGCCGCGACATAGGCCAGGTCCAGCGCAGCCGCCCCCCAGCGCCGCACCCCGGCACAGGCGGGCAGCAGACGGCCCAGGTCGCGCAGGGTCGCGGGCAGGTCCGACCGGCCGGCGAAGGGCAGGCCGGTGGCAAAGCAGCACTCGATCATCCTGGTGCGGCCCGAGACGCGCAGGCGGCGGTTGTTCATCCAGGCGCCCTCGCCCTTTTCCGCGAAAAAGCACTCGTCCTTGAAGGGGTCATGGACAACCCCAGCAACGATCTTGCCCTTGTGTTCCAGCGCGATCGACACGGCCCAGTGCGGCATCCCGTGCAGGAAGTTCGTGGTCCCGTCCAATGGGTCCACGATCCAGCGCCGGGTCGGGTCCTCGCCGGCGATTTCCTCGCCTTCCTCGCCCAGGAACCCGTAGGTCGGACGCGCCTCCCTCAAGGCCTTGCGGATCATCTCCTCGGCGTTGCGGTCGGCACGGCTGACGAAATCGCCCGGCCCCTTGGTCGAGACCTGCAGGTTCTCGACCTCGCCGAAATCCTTGAGCAGGGCGCGGCCCACGCGGCGCGCGGTGCTGGTCATGACGTTGAGGTTCGCGCTGCCGGTCATTCGGGGACTCCTTGCAAGAACTGGGGGCGGGGCATCGGGGCGAGGGATCAGGCCGCGCGTATAGGCAATCGGACCGGGGGGAACAAGGGGCTAGGCGCCCCGGTGCAGGCGCACGGCTTCCTGCCGGGCCAGCCGGGCCAGATGCGCCATGAAGGGCAGGTCGGAATCCACGCTGCGCACGGCGGCGAACAGGCGCCGGGTGATCCCGCCCTCGGTCAGGGGCCGGGTGATGTAGCCTGCGCCATAGCGGCTCTGGCGCAGCACCCAGTCGGGCAGCACCGTCACCCCCCGCCCCGAGGCCACCAGCAGCAGGATCACGGCCGTCAGCTCGACCTGGCGCACCGCCGCCGGCTCGATCCCCGCCGGGGTCAGGAACTGCGAGAAGACGTCCAGCTTGGCGCGGTCCACCGGGTAGGTGATGAGCGTCTCATTGCGCAAATCCTCGGGCGTGACGAAGGGTTTGTCGGCCAGCGGGTGGCCGTCCCGCGCGACCAGGACAGGTTCGTAATCGAACAGCGGCAGATAGGTCAGGCCGCCCATTTCCTCGGGGTCGGAGGTGATGACCAGGTCCACTTCCTCGCGGGCGAGGGCGGGCATGGCCTCGAAGGCCAGCCCGGCGCGGATGTCCACGTCGACGTCGGGCCAGGCCCGGCGGAACTGTTCCAGCACCGGGAAAAGCCATTCGAAACAGGCGTGGCACTCGATGGCGATGTGCAGGCGGCCCGCGCGCCCCTGCACCAGCCCCTCGAACTCGGCCTGCACGGCCTCGACCTCGGGCAGGATACGCTCGGCGGCGGCCAGCAGGCGCTTGCCCGCGGGCGAGAGTTTCAGCGGCTTGGACCGGCGCACGAAAAGCTCCACGCCCGCCTGGTCCTCGATGCCCTTGATCTGATGCGACAGGGCCGACTGGGTCAGGCCCAGAACCTCGGCCGCGCGGGCCAGCCCGCCGGTGTCATGGATGGCCTTGATGCTGCGCAGGTGGCGGAACTCAATATGCATGGCGCTCATGATGGTATTCGAAGTTATGAATTTGTCTCACAGCCGAGACCATGGGACAAGGGAACCTGATCAAAGGAGTGTCCCATGACCCGCCCTGCCCTGTCCTTCGAGTTCTTCCCGCCCAAGTCCCTGCCCCAGTCCTTTCGCCTGTGGGACTGCGTGACGGCGCTCGCGCCGCTGGCGCCCGATTTCGTCTCGGTGACCTATGGCGCCGGTGGCACGACGCGGAAACTGACCCATGAGGCGGTGCAGGCCATCGGCGCGCAGACCGGGCTGGAGGTGGCCGCGCATCTGACCTGCGTCGAGGCCAGCAAGGAGGAAACCCTCACCATCGCCGAGCAGTATCGCACGGCGGGCGTGAACCGAATCGTCGCCCTGCGCGGCGATCCGCCCAAGGGGGCGGGCAAGTTCGTGGCGCAGCCTAACGGGTTTTCCGGCTCGGTGGACCTCGTCGGCGCGCTGGCCGGGCAAGGCTTTGACGTGACCGTGGGCGCCTATCCCGAGAAACACCCCGACGCGGCCGATCATTCGGCGGACATCGAACACCTCAAGCGCAAGCTGGACGCCGGGGCCGATACCGCGATCACGCAATTCTTCTTCCAGGCCGAGACTTTCTTCCGGTTCCGCGACGCCTGCCAGAAGGCCGGTATCGACGCGCCGATCATCCCCGGCATCCTGCCGGTCGAGAACTGGGCCGGCACGCGCCGCTTCGCCGAGACCTGCGGCACCTCGATCCCGCAGGTGGTCTCCGATGCCTTCGAGACCGCCGAGCGCGACGGCGGGGCCGATCTGCTGGCCACCGCGCTGGCGACCGAGCTCTGCGACGAACTGCTCGCGGGCGGTGTCGAGCACCTGCATTTCTACACGCTCAACAAGCCGGACCTGACCCGCGACGTCTGTCACGCGCTGGGGCTCACGCCGGCGGCAAATCTTCAGAACGTGGCCTGACCGGGCCGATCCGGACCTGTCTTGGCGTTCTGTCACCAGCCTCCGGTCGCGGCCGGATGAGATACCCGTTCAATGCGCGCCGTTTCAACGGCGGGCCTGGGCCGACAGGACCCCACCTGCCCGGACCCGCCCGGTGTTGCACTAGGCTCTGCACCTGACGCAAGTTGCCCAGCCAGCCTCTGGTCTGCCGCCGCGGTTCGGCGAAGATCCGAACGGCGGCTCTGC
>JAVLCA010000063.1:0-9118 GCA_031581025.1 Salibaculum sp.
AGGAGTCGTGCCGTGGATCGACCCACGCAACGGTGCGCACGTACGCCCATGAGGTTGTCAGCTCGAACCGGCGCGAGAACTGGCGGCCGGCATCGGGCCCGGGATCGGGCTGCGGCTGGAGGCGGCGCATGACAAGGGGTTGCGCGGCGCTCGGGTGGTGTTCGATTTCCCGGGGGCCGAGGCCGCACCGCGGCATTACGCGGACTTTCGCCAGACGCTGGTCGAGGCCGCACCTGACGAGGGCACGCGGCGGCGCGCGCTTGATATCCTCGCGCGGCTGGGGATGGCCGAGGCCCGCGTGCATGGAATCGATCTGGCCGAGGTCCATTTCCACGAAGTGGCCGATTGGGATTCGATCGCCGATATCCTGCTTGCAGGCTTTCTGCTCGAGCGCGCGGGCGTGGCGACGGCCAGCGCCTCGGCTCTCCCCGTGGGCAGCGGCCGCGTGCAGACCGAGCACGGTCCGCTTCCCGTACCGGCGCCCGCAACTTTAGAACTGCTATCCGGCGCGCCCATGGTGGACGATGGCCAACCCGGAGAACGCGTAACACCCACGGGGGCGGCGATCTATGCGCACCTCGCTCCGTCAGGGCACCTACCCGCAGGACAATGGGCGTCGCAGGGCGGAGGATACGGGTTGGGCCAGCGGGCGTTGCCTGCAATAGCGAATGCGCTCCGCCTGGTCGTCTGGTCTGCGCAGGGGTCCGAGCACGATCGGATCGGCGTCATCAGCTTTGCCGTGGACGATCAGACCCCGGAGGATCTCGCCGTCGGCCTGGACAACATCCGCGCGACCGAGGGCGTTGTCGATGTCCTTCAGATCAGCGCACTGGGCAAGAAATCACGCATGACGGCACGGATCGAGGTTCTTTGCCGGCCGGGCCGCCTCGAAGAGGTGGCGCAGATCTGTTTCCGGGAAACGACGACGATCGGCCTGCGCATGTCCTGCGAGTTGCGCACGATCCTGCCGCGGCACAACGCAACCACGGATCATGAGGGCCGTTCCTATCGTATCAAGACGGTCGTTCGTCCAGATGGGGCCAATACGTCAAAGGTGGAATCGAATGATCTGGCCGACATAGAAGGCGCAGGCCGCCGGGAGGCCCTTCGGCGAGGGATTCAGGACTGACGCCTTGCCGACGACGGCGGAATATGACCGTTTCGCCCCCACGGCTTGATGTCCGCCACCCCTCGGCACAGGCTCCGCGCAAGAGTGCTGTACGCTCCGTGGAGCGACACGCACATCTTTGCTGAGCTGGCAGCCGGCCTCGCCGCTGAGCACGGTGCGAAACAGACGATCGATTCGCCCCCGAAGGCGGCCCACCGGAAGGCGGCCGCAATGGGTTTGATCTCAATGACCAACGATCGACCGTCTGGGCGCGGTCGCCAAGAGCGATGCTGCGGTGTCACCATGGCCGCACTTGCGGTCGCACGAACGCGGCGAACGATCACCTGCGCACACCGACTGGCGGCATGCGACGGCAACGTGATCGGTTATCGCACGGATGTCCGGCCAGAACGGTCCTGTTGGGGAAGAGCGGCCTGGCCGGACCAGGTGCCGATACTGCAAAGTGGTGCGCGGAGCGTGTCAACGACCCCCCTTCGCGTCAGCGAACGCTCCAATGAACGCCACCGTACCGTCATTCATTCGCCATCACGCCTCAACGGCTCGAAAGATTTTCAGTCATGCATTGGTTTCTGTGACCTGCGTGAACGCGCGCCAGGCGAACGGAACAGACCACGACGAAAGGACAGGTCGGCAAGATGGCCTGTCCTTTTTGCTTGCCTTTTGTCATGACCATCGGTTTGAGGGCGAAACGAAAGATTTGTTCTGCCATCGCGAGGACCTTGCTAGGTGACACCATGGCCGGGTGTCCCCGATGCAGGGCCCGGCGCGTACCATCAACCAAAGAACTTCTAAGGAAAAGCGTCATGTCACAAAAATCCTTGGCAATCCCCTTCGTTCTGGCACTTCTCGGCACGATTGTGTTGTCGTGGTCGGACCCGGTGTCGGCCGACAATGCCCCCGTGGTGCTGACGGTCCAGGTTTCCGAGACGGCCGACCCGATTGAACTGACCGATGCCGACCTGATGGCGATGGATCAGCAATCCTTCGTCACCTCGACGCTCTGGACAAAGCAAGACCACCAGTTTTCCGGGCCATCGCTTCACCACGTTCTGGTCGAGAGCGGAGCAGAACCGACCGTTCCGGTCAAGCTCATCGCGGCCAACGACTATTCAGCGACCCTGGAGCCCGAGATGATCGGGGAAGAGTATCCAATCATCGCCAACAGGATCGATGGTGCGCCCTACTCGATTCGCGAGAAAGGGCCACTTTGGGTGATGTTTCCCTTCGACAAGGGTCCCGAATACAACACCGAGTTGCATTACGGCCTTTCGGTCTGGCAATTGACGGACATCGTGCTGGAGGCCCCCGGCACCCCTTCGGAGTCCGGCGCCTGATCGAGGGGCCAGCGGACCATGGTGACATTGCAGCGGATCGGTGCGGGCCTTGCGCTCGTCCTGGCCTTTGCCCTGCTGGTGGGGCTGGGCCAGCAGCTATCGAGAAAGATAGACCACTTCGCCATGGCCCGCTCCGACAGTGACGCGTGGAATTTCGCCCAGGTCGAGGTCGCTTACAACCGGTTCGAGATGGCCGTTCAGGACGGCCTGATCGAGCTTCAGGCCAAGGGGCGCCTGCCTGCCGCGGCGCAAGCCGAGATCCTCGAACGGTTCAACATCTTCTACTCGCGGGTTGATACTGTCGCCGAACGTTACGGGATGTTCGCGCGCCAGGACTCCGTCGCGGAGGCAATGCGAGACCTGCAGGATATGCGGGACGGCCTGACCGTCCGGATCGACGACGGCCGCTTTGTCACGGTCCCCGAGTTGCGCGACCTGCTGGCCGAGATCAGCGCCGCACGCCCCTCGATCCGCGCATTCGCACTGGACGCGATGCTGGCCGCGATCGAGGATCAGGAAGTCCAGCGCGAAGAGGTTCACGCCTCTCTGCGGACGTCGTTCCTGACACTCTCCGTTCTCATTCTGCTCTTGCTGGTGCTGGGTGGCATTCTTGTTTACCTCTGGCGGTCCCTGGGCAAGAAGAACGCCTCGGAACGCGACCTGACGGGCTACCTCGCAAAGGTGCTCGAGGTTTCGAGCGATGGCATCATCGTGGTGGACCGAACCTTGAGGGTCGCCGACGTCAATCGCACGGCGGAACGGATTTTCGGTCAGGACCGCGCGACATTGCAGGACCGCGACGTCATGGCGGAAATGTCGCCCCGACACGGGCGCGCCGCCATGGCGAATCGACTGCACGCGCTGCTTGAGCAGACCGATGATGCGAACAGCGAAATGCGCCACATGCCGATCGTCGCGCGCGGAGGTGACGGGACGCTCTTTCCAGCCGAACTGAACGTGGTGCGTGTCCGCGACCAGGCGCGTCAGAAGGTCCTTGTCGGCTTTGTCCGCGATCTGTCCCGGGAACGGCGCGCGCGGCGCAGAACCCGGCACGCCCTGGCCCAGGCCCGGAGCGATGCCGCCGCCAAGCAACGGTTTCTGGCAACGATGAGCCACGAAATGCGCACGCCATTGCACAGTATCGTCGTCGCGGCGGACATGGCCGAAAAGGTCGATGGGCCGGGAGCCAGTCGGCAGTATCTGCCCAAGGTCCGCGCAGCTGCGCAGACCGCCCTGCAGCAAGTTGAAGACGTGCTCGAGGTCGCCCGGAACAGTGTGGAGGCGGGCCGCACCGCGCCCGAGACATTCGAGGGCCGCGCGGTGGCGCATTCGGTCTTTCTGCAGATGCAGCCCCTCGCCGCGGCCCGTGCGAACAGGTTGGTATTCGACTGGACCGTGCCGGCGATGCTGCACGGGGTGCCGCGCGACTTGTTTCGCGTCGTGCACAACCTGGTCTCGAACGCGATCAAGGCCACCGAGGGCGGCACGGTGACGATCCGCGCCTCTCAAAGCCACACGACCGGCCACCGTGAACTTGTGCTCGAGGTCGCCGATACCGGAGCGGGCCTCAGCGAGACCGAGGCGGAACATATCTTCGCCGACCATGTCTCGGGGTTTCGCGTGCAGGCCAGCCCGGGCACGGGACTGGGGCTGGGGATCGTGACTAGGGCGCTGGACAACCTCGGCGGCCGGATTTTCCTGAACAGCACCCTCGGTGAGGGATCGGTGTTCAAGGCGGTCATCCCCCTGTCGGAGAATGAGTCGGCCCTGAATGCGCCACCCGTGCCTGACGAGCAAGAGGTGCCGGAGGCCCGCTCAACCTCGGACAACGGGGCGATCCGGGGGACAACGGTCCTGCTGATCGAGGATCACGCGACCAACCGTCAGTTGCTGGAAGGCATGCTCGTTTCGCTGGGCTGCCATGTCACGACCGCGGACGACGGGGTGAAAGGGCTTCAAAGCGCCACCGACACCCCCTTCGACCTGATCCTGACCGATCTGAACATGCCAGGTCTGTCCGGCGAAACGGTCGCGCGGTGTCTGCGGCATGCGGGCGTCTCCGGCAACGCCTGCATCGTCGCGGCGACCGCCAAGGCGACGCTGTCGGAGGCGGACAAGGACAGCATCGCCGCCGGCGGCATAGACGCATTCCTTTTCAAGCCCTTCGACAGCGCCCGGCTCGAGGCCGTGATGGCGGAGGCCATGGCGGAACGTGCTCTGTTCCCGGACGACAGCGAAGCGCCGTCCGACGATGGCGACACGGTGAATGACCCCGGCATATTGGCCCGGGCCGTGCGCGATCTGCAGGATGTGCGGGCTGTGATGCCGGCCGATGCGCAGGCCGCCGACGCGGAAGAGTTGGGCGCCCTCGCCCGCAAAGCCCATCATGCTGGCGGCGCATTGCTGGTCACGGGACACCGGCGGCTTGGCCAGGCCCTGCTTGAGCTGGAACGCGTCTGTGACGCAGGCGATCGCGAAGGCCTCCACGGCATGGCCATCGTGGTCGCAACCGAGATCAACCGGTTCATCGTCCAAGCGGTTGACGCGGCCCCGTCATCCTGAGCAGACGACGGATTCCTGCCGACGACCACGAAAGGATTGCGCTCTATCCTATGGGTGCCCGGATGACCCTATAGTTTGCGCGCAGTCCGGCGCTGGCCATGGCACACTTCACGAAGTTCAGCACACAGAGGGTGCAGCTACGATGTTCAGCATTTACGACGGTCCGGATGCTCGCTGCATCCTGCTCAGCAAGCGATCCTCCCTTGTGGCCGGCCTGCAAGACGCGCTCGAGCAAAACGAGGCGGAACTGACCGCCATTCAGGACTACGCGGCACTCGAAAATGCACTGGCGGCCGACCCCGGCATCAACTTCGTCATGATCGACCTCGACAGCCATGCCAGCGTAAACGCACAGATCCCGTCGCTGCAACGTTTGCGGCGGCTCTATCGCGACAGGCCCACCATTCTGCTGTCCGCTGATTTCACGACGAACGAGTTCGGCACGCACCGCAAGATGCTTGGCGACGTATCCCTGCGGGTGCCGGTGCTGCACACGTCGCTGGAAATCGCCTTGCTTCAGGCGCCGGTCAACAATCTTGAATGGTGCGCGCACCTTGACGCAACGTCCTCCGGCGCGGCAAAGGTGGCGGCAGAGTAGCACACGACGGGTCACGCAGAACGGTGGCGCGTCCCTTCAAGAGTGGTGTGCGAAAAGGACGATTGGCTCCACGTTCAGGTCGACGGGCGGCGACAATGCTCGTCGCAGGGCTGGGGCGCCGTTACAACAGATTCGCCCGCGAGGCCACGATGACAGCGTGGGCCCTGTTGCGCGCGTCAAGCCGCTGGCAAATTGCGCGCATTTTCATCTTGACGGCCACTTCGCTTCGGCTGATCTCGAGCGCGATTTCCTTGTTCGTTTTTCCCTCGGCCACAGCCCTGAGGATGTAGAGGTCCGTCTCGCTCAGTGAGGTATCCGCCACCGGGGTCGCCTCGTCACGGCGCGACAGCGACATGGGAACGAATTCATTGCCATCATGTATAAGTTGCAGTGTCGTGGGCAGGCTGCGTAGCTGCTGCGATTTGGAAATGAACCCTTTCGCCCCCAGGTCGATGGCCCGCCAGACGAAATCTGCGTCGCTGGTGCCCGAGAACAGCACAACCGAGCCTTTGGGCACCGCGTCGATCACCTGTTTGACCGAGCGCAGCCCCTGCATGCCAGGCATCGTAATATCGAGCAGGACCAGAACTGCGTCATTCCGGTTGGGCCGCAGCGCGCCGAGTGTCCCGTCAAGAGATTCGGTCAGGCTAACCCGGAAACCCCCGTGCGCCAGAAGCGTACTGCGCAACGCTTCAGCGATCATCCGGTGGTCGTCGGCAATAAGAACGTTAATGCCCTGCGTCGGGCTTCGGTCGCTCTCATTCGGCTTGTAGGTGTCTTTCGTCATGTGACCTTGGTCCACCGCCATCTTTTTGTACGGCCCTGATCCAAGACCTTGATCGGTACGCGAGACCACGACAGTGTCAATGCCTGTGTCGTTCGCCACCTCACCCGCTGGCGGTGGATACCGCGCCCTACCCGCTTCTAAAGTAGCGATCTGCCGTGTCTCGGCAAGCCCCCGATACTTAAAGCGCCATCTTTCACATACTTTTGGCACGAGGAGGGTCCCATAAGTCGGTCACAGATGCGGTCGCGCAATACCCTGGACCGTCTCTGTGCCGCGAGGCCCGACGAAGACTGGCGACACGTTGCGGGATGTGCAAACCCAGTCCACACGCCCCCTGACCCGAAGATGCAAGCAGTCACTCGACGTGCCCAGCATCCCGTCCAACCGATGGGAGGGCGTCCATTGGCCACCAAAGTTGCCGACAATCGCAGCCGGATGGGTCTGTCGGAGCCCGAATCGAGGGGAAATCGTCGGCAATGCGTGATGACACGTTGCCCAACCCGGCATTGGAAGGAAGCCCCGCGACATTCCAGCCAGAGATGACGATCCGCCGATCAAGCACCAAGCTGACGCGGCGCCATTCACGGGCGGGACCCTCGCCTCTTCACCGACACATCCCCGTCCTGCTCCAGTGACATCGGCGGGTAAGTGCTGCGCTTGGGTGCAAAAACGGGTGCGTTATTTCGACAAGCCGAAAAACAAACGACACATTAAATCGTAAGCGTTTGAAGTGGCGGACCGAGGAGGATTCGAACCCCCGACCCCCTGATTCGTAGTCAGGTACTCTATCCAGCTGAGCTATCGGTCCACTATTGACCGCGGAATTAGACGTGTCGGGCGGGCGACGCAAGGGGGGCAGATGCACAAAGGCCAAGTTTTCTGTCGCGTCTCGCAAGAGGGCGCGGGTCATCCGGCATCCAGCGCGGCTTCGGCCTTGGGCAGGCAGATGGCGAAGGCCGTGCCGGTCTCATCGGTGTGGCGCAGCTCCAGCCGGCCGCCGTGGCCGCGCACAAGTTCGGCGGCGATGGCCAGGCCGAGGCCCGAGCCGCCGCGCCGCGCGCCGCCCTGGAAGGCCTCGAACAGGTGTTCGCGCGCCTTCTGCGGCAGGCCCGGGCCGGTGTCGGAGACGTGGATCCACCAGGCCTCTTCGTCCTCGCCGGCGCGGATGTTGATCTCGCCGGGCTGGCCGTTGGCGGCGATAGCCTGGCGGGCGTTGCGCACCAGGTTGCTGAGCACGCGGTAGAGCTGTTCGCCATCCGCCCGCACTTGCATGCCCACGGGAATGTCGGCGGAAAAGGAAATCTCGGCCTCCGTCTCGGCCAGCCGCTCGCCGTCGAGCACGTCCTCGACGATATCGCCCAGCGTCAGCCGCGACAGCCGCGGCGCCGGTTCGTCCACCCGCCCGAAGGCCAGGGTGGATTCGCACAGATTCACCGCCCGGCTGATCGAGCCCACGAGCTTGGGCGCGAGGCGGCGCACGGTGGGGTCCTCGGAATTTTCCAGCCGGTCGGTGAACAGCTGCGCCGAGGTCAGGATGTTGCGCAAATCGTGGCTGATCTTTGATACTCCGCCGCCAAGCTGCGCCAGCCGTTCCTTCTGCTTGAGCGCCCCGGTCAGCTGAGTCTGCAGGCTGGCCAGCGACTCCTCGGCCTCGCGCAGTTCGACCACCGAGGAATTGGGCGTGATGACCGAGCGCGCATCCTCGGGGGCCTGGGCGTAGTGCTGCATGTTGCGCACCACGCCCTTGATCGGCTTGACCAGCAGAACCCGCACGGCGAGAAACAGCAGCGTTGCTGTCACGATCGAGATCACCGCCGAGAGCAGCAGAATACGCAATCCGTAGTCGATCATGGCCGCACGCAATGGCGCGGTCTCCATGGTGACCTCGATCAGCTGCCCGCCGCCGCGCACTGGGTTGCCGAGCACCCGTATGATCCGGCCTTCGGCGTCCCAGAGCCGGACCATGGCATCGCGAATCAGCACCCAGGCGGCGGGATCGCGCATGTCGTAGGTGGCGTGGATCGGCGCCGGAATGGGCGAGCTGAGCGCGAGTTGCCGCACCTCGTCGCGCCGCAGCACCACGTTGAACACGCCCGCATTGGTTAGCAGCTCCTCTTCCAGGTCTTCGCTGATCATGTCGTCGGCCAACAGCGCGAGCGAGGCGATCTGAGCCCGCTCCAGCCGGGTGAGGAGGTAATCCTCGCGAAAACGCGCCACCGACGGCACGAAGATCAAGACCTCTGCCAGCATCACGAAGATGGTGGTCAGGATCAGGAACCGCCCCGAAAGTGTGTTCAACAGCCGCATGCCTGCACCAGACTACGGCAGAAACTTTTGCACAAGCCGGACCAGCCGTTTCACCGTGTCGTTCTCGAAGAGCCTGGGGCCAAAGTAATTGCCCGCGGCGCGTTTGTTAATCTCGCTGAAGGTGGGATAGGGCAGAACCGTGCTGGAAATCGCCGACATCTTGAGGTTGTTGGCGATGGCCATGGCCCACATGGCGATCAGTTCGCCAGCCATGGGCCCGACGATGCTCGCGCCCACGGGCCGCCCCTTGACCACCATGACCTTGATCCGGCCGGCCGTGCGGCCCTCGGCCACGGCACGTTCGTTGCTGGCGAATTCGGCCTCGGCCACCTCAAGCTTGGCGCTGTGGGCCGCGCGCGCCTGCGCCTCGGTCAGGCCCACCTGGGCAAGCTCGGGATCGG
>JAVLCA010000021.1:0-28651 GCA_031581025.1 Salibaculum sp.
TAATTCTATGATGGAGAGGCTGCCAAATACAAGTTAAGGTTGAATTAAAGCAGAAAGTCCATCGGCCACGGGCCGATTGGACCCGGAAAGTGTTGAAAGACAATGGGACAGGTGCCTGAATCGGCGGCCGAAACCATTGAAAGACACCGGCAAAGCACGACAAGCCCGACAACCGCATCAAGATCATGTTCGGCCGGCTCCAGGACTGGCGACGCGTCGGCAGCCGTCGTCCTGGCCATTTCGCCGCGACGGTCATCGGTTGGCCGTGACCCCCGAGCCGACCCAGCGCGTGGTGGCGCCATGGCAGCACCGCGTTCCGCGTTTTGCGGGGGTCAGTCCCGGGCGGGCAAGTGGCCCGCCGGCGTCAGCCGCCGGTGTGGCTCATATGGCGCGAGACCTGGCCGTCCACGTTCTGGCGCGAGTAGTCGAAATCGTGGCCGCGGGGCTTGAGGGCAATGGCCTTTCGGATGGCGTCCTCGAGCACCGCGTCGTCGGGGCTGGCCCGCAATGGTGCGCGCAGGTCCGAGTGGCCTTCCTGGCCGAGGCAGGTGTAGATCTCGCCGGTGCAGGTGATGCGCACGCGGTTGCAGCTTTCGCAGAAATTATGGGACAGCGGCGTGATGAAACCGATCTTCTGGCCGGTTTCCTCGAGCCGGACGTAGCGCGCCGGCCCGCCCGAGCGTTCGGCCAGGTCGCTGACGGTGAAATGCTCTTCCAGCCGGGCGCGCAGGTCCTTGAGCGACCAGTATTGGCCCAGTCGGTCTTCGTTGCCGATGTCGCCCATGGGCATGACCTCGATGAAGGTCAGGTCCATGTCGCGGCTGGCGCAGAAGGCCTGCAGATCGAACAGTTCGTCCTCGTTGAAGCCCTTGAGGGCGACGGCGTTGAGCTTGACGCGCAGGCCGGCCTCTTGCGCGGCGTCCAGCCCCTTGAGCACCTGCGGCAGGCGGCCCCAGCGGGTCACTTCGGCGAATTTCCCCTCGTCGAGCGTGTCGAGCGACACGTTAACCCGCCGCACGCCGGCGGAGTACAAGTCTTTCGCGAAGCGGGCCAGCTGGCTGCCGTTGGTTGTCAGCGTCAGTTCCTTCAGCGCGCCCGTCTCCAGGTGCCGCCCCATGGCGTTGAAGAAGGTCATGATGTCGCGGCGCACCAGCGGCTCGCCCCCGGTGATGCGCAGCTTTTCCACGCCAAGCCCGACAAAGGTGGAACACAGCCGATCCAGTTCTTCCAGCGACAGAAGCTCTTTCTTGGGCAGGAAGGTCATGTTCTCGGACATGCAGTAGACGCAGCGAAAATCGCAGCGGTCCGTCACCGAGACCCGCAGGTATCGGATGGCGCGTTCGAAGGGATCAATCAGCGGTGCGGTCATGAGGCGAAACTAGGTCCCGGCGAAGGGGCGCGCAAGGTCATTTCCTTCTGGACGGACCGGCACGGCAGGCCGTAGCCTTGCCCCCATGAGAGTGATTGCCGTGATGATGAGTGTCGCCCTTCTGCCCGGCTGCGCGGCGATCGAGCGCCTGACCGGGGTGCAGACCGGCGCCGACGGGCAGGCCGACCTGTCCCCGGCGCCCGAGGGCATGCCGCGTCCAGCGGCCCGGCCCGAGGGGCTGGAGGCCGACGCGCCGGAAGGGGCCCGCACGATCGAAGACTTCGACACCACCGACGACGCGGCCCGAAACGCCGCCGTCGCGGGCGCCGCCGATGCCGGGGCGCGGCGGCTGGGCCGGACCATCGCGACGCTCGGGTCGGCCGCGGAGCCGGGGATCTGGATCAAGACGCCGCTGGTGGACCGTGTGGTCGAGGGGCGTGCCGACAACCCCTCCGCGGGCACCAGCATCGCGGTTGAGCTGCGCCCGGCGGGCGGTGATCCAGGGGCAGGCAGTCAGGTCAGCTTGGCGGCCATGCGCCTTCTCGAGGCGCCTCTGACCGGCCTGCCCGAGCTGATCCTGTTCACCAGGTGATGGCACGGCTGGGCTGGACTGAGCTGCGCCAGGGTCTGGCCTATGCCGACGAGAAGAACGCCAGCCTGATCTCGGCCGGGGTGGCCTTCTACGCGCTCTTCGCGATTTTTCCCGGTATCGCGGCCACGATCTCGCTTTTCGGCTTGCTGGCCGATCCCGAGGTGGTGGAGGGGCAACTGGAGCTGATGCGCGATTTCATCCCGCCAGGCGCCTTCGGGCTCTTCGCGGCCCAGATCGACCGGCTGCTGGGCGCGGGCGGCCAGACCCTGGGCTGGACGACCGGGCTGTCCATCGGCGTGGCGCTTTGGTCGGCGCGGGCCGGGGTCGCGGCGCTGATGCGCGGGCTGAACGCCATCTTCGGGCGGCCGAACCGTGGCGGGCTGGGTCATGTCCTTGTTGCGCTGATGCTGACGGCGGCGTTGGTGGGAATCGCTATCGTGGCGCTGCTTCTGGTGGTGGTCACGCCGATCCTGCTGCAATTCCTGCCCTTTATCGGGGGCTGGGCCTGGCTTCTCGAGATCCTGCGCTGGGCCGTGGCGATCGCGGTCCTGGTTCTCGGGCTGGGCCTGCTCTATCGCTACGGGCCGAACATGGCGCGCGAGAGGCTGGCCTGGTTCACCCCCGGAGCCGGGGTGGTCGTGGTCTGCTGGTTCGCCATGTCGGCCCTGTTTTCCACCTATGTTGCGAATTTCTCGAACTACAACGAGGTCTACGGCTCGATCGGGGCGGTGATCGCGCTGCTGATGTGGTTCTACCTGTCGTCCTACCTTGTCCTGGTCGGCGCGGCCCTGAACATGGCGTTGCGGCGGTATCGCGGCGCGGACTCGTCCTCGGAGCTTTCGCCCGAATGACGCCGCGGCGGCGACACCAAGGCCTCAGGGACAGGGGCCATCAGGCTGGGGCGCTTGCCGGTGATGGTCGCTCGGATTCAGGGGGCCGTGGGCGGATCCGGCAACCGATTGTCGCGCCGCCGGTGGCCGGCCCTTCGTGCGTCGGGTTTAGCTTGCCTGGCTGCGCGGATGGAAGCGCGTGTCCTCGGCCACCTGGAACCCTCCCTCGCGCACCCGGATCAGCCGCCCCCGGCGCAGAAGCTCGGCGAAGCCACGCAATCCATCCTCGCTTTTGAAGCCCAGCGGGGCGGCCTGGCGCACGCGGCGGAGGATTTGTGCGCGCGAAAACGCCTCGGCCCCTTCGACGAAGGTGATATAAGCCGCAGCGGCTTCCAGCAGGTCTGGCAGCGCGCGCGCCTCCATGCGGTCGGCGAAATCGGCAAAGCCCTCGGTCGTGGGGCTTTCGGGGCGAATGTTCGCCGGGTGGGGCAGCGCGGGATCCTCCGGTTGGCTGGCAGAGGTGCCGGGGGCCCCATCGACGCGCTGGGCGGCCACCAGTTTGAGCGGCGCCGGACCGGCGCGTTTGTCCCTTGCCGCGCTCTGGTCCGCGCTTGACCGCGGGGCGCGGTGCGGGCGCATCACTTGGTCGAGGTCCTCGCGGAAGGCAGTTTCGACCTCGTCCGCGTTGTCGCTGGCACCGTGTCGGCGGGTCGTGCCCTCGGCCCGGGTCGCGGCCACGGCGGCCTTGAGCTGGGCGATGGTGGCGCGGCGGCGGTTGCCTTCAGGCTCCTGCATCTGGGCGTCGGCTTCGTCGAGCAGGCGGGCGAGCGCGGCTTCGTCCGCCCCCGCGGCGTTGGCAAGGCTGTGGGACGGGCCGGACGTACCCCCGGACGTGTCAATGGCCGCATCTTCCACCGGCGCGGTCGTGGGCTCTGGTCGGGGATCGGCAGCCGCCGCCTCGGATGAGCGATCGGGAGCGCTCCGGTCGCCGGGCTGGGCCTGCGCGGCACTTTCCGCTTCGGGCGGCGCTACAGAACGGATGTCCTGCGGCCCGGTGGCGGTGCCGTCGCCGGCGGGTGGGGCGGGGTCATCTTCCGGCTCGGTTTGTACCTTGTCCCCGGGGTCGGGTCGGGCCCGGCGCAGCACCGTTCCACCGGCTTCGGCACGGGCCTCGACCCGATGCCCGGTTTCTATCTCGGCGACGCGGGCCAGCATCTCGGCGTCCGGCGTCGGCGGCACCGCCCCGAAATACCGATCCTCCGCTGCCAAAGTCCGGAAATATTCGGCGATCGCCGTCATCGTGCTGACAGAGTCATCGAACCCGTCCAGCGTACACGAGAAGGCACCGTAAGAGACCGTAAGGGTCTTGCGTGTTTCAACCATGAGATGCTCGTTTACAGAACTACTCCATAAATCTACGACTGCCAGGATGTGTTCGTAATGCGGATCGAAAGAATGTTTGGAACACCATCATTTCGTGACACTTTCATGACGCGGTTTCCGACGCATGGTTAATCGGGCGTGACAGGGGCTGTTGTTTCAAGTCGGGCGCCTGTCACGCTGCTGGGCGGGTCGGATCATGCCGAGGAAGACCTGCGCGCGGCGCTGGCGCTGGCGCCGCGGCTGGTGGCCGCCGACGGGGGCGGCGACGCGGCGCTGCTGGCCGGCCACACGCCCGAGGCGGTGATCGGCGACATGGACAGCCTCTCGACCTCGGGGCAGGAGGTTCTGGCCGAGGTCCTGCACCCGGTCACGGAGCAGGAAACAACCGATTTCGACAAGGCGCTGCGGGCGATCGAGGCGCCGCTGGTGCTGGCGGTGGGCGTTTCGGGCGGGCGTCTGGATCACGAACTTGCCGCGCTCACCGTGCTGGCCCGGCATCCCGACCGGCCCTGCCTGGTGATCGGACAGGACAGCCTGGTGTTCCTCTGCCCGCCGCGCCTGCGGCTGGGGCTGGCGGCGGGCACCACGGTTTCGGTCTATCCGTTGGCACCGGGCCGGGTGGACAGCCAGGGCCTGGAATGGCCCACGACGGGTCTGGAGTTGGCCGCGGATGCGCGGGTGGGCACCTCGAATCGCGCCACAGGCCCGGTGGAGCTGGTGCCCGCGGCGCCGGGGATACTGGTGATCCTGCCGCGCGACCGGCTGGACCTCGTGGTCAGGGAGCTTCTGGCGCAGGCGGATACGGGCGGCGCGAGATGGCCCGCTCGCGCAGGATGATGTAAAGTCCCGCCGCCACGGTGACGCAGATGCCAAGGGCGGCCAGCCCGTCGGGCAGGTCGCGGAAGATCAGCCAGCCGATCAGCGTGGCGAAGGGGATTTCCATGTATTGCATCGGGGCCAGCGTGGCCGAGGGGGCAAAGCGCAGCGACCATGTCATGAACAGATGCGCGACGGTGCCGATCAGCGCCATCAGCACCAGAAGGACGGGGCTGCTCTCGCCCAGCCCCGCGAAGGACAGCACCGGCAAGCCGGGCAGCGCCAGCGCCAGAGGGGCCAGCACGGCGATGGCCATCAGCCCCGAGACGCCCTGCATGGCGATCGGGTCCACCACCTTGGCGATCCTGCGGGTCACCAGCATGAACCCCACGAAAGCGACGGCGACGCCCAGCGGGAGCAGCGCGGGCCAGCCTGATTCGACGAAATTCGGCTGGATCACCATGAGGGTTCCGACAAACCCCGCCGCGCAGGCGCCGAGGCGGTGCGGGCCGTCCTCCTCGTTTAGCAAGAGCCATCCCGCGAGCAGCATCAGGAAGGGCATCACGAAGACGACGGCCAGCGCGTCGGCCAGCGGCAGGTGGCGCAGGGCGGTGAACATCATCCCGATCCCCAGGACGTGCAGCGCCGTGCGCAAGGCGACAAGCCTTAGCACCCGCGCGCCCCGCGGCCAGGGCAGGCGCATTGCGAAGGCCAGCGGCAGCAGTGTCAGTGCCTGTGCCCCGAAGCGCACCGCTATCAGCGCGCCGATCGACAGGGTGGCGCCCAGCAGCTTGGCGATGGCATCGCCAAGCGGGGCCAGCAGGCAGAAGGCCAGCATCAGTAGGATGCCAAGGTAGGGGCGGTCACTCTCCATCCGGTCACGCTACTGGCGTTGGTCCGGGGCGCAAGGCCTCGGCAACGGCCCCTGAAAAGGCCCGTGGACAAGCCGGCATCGGTCGGGCTAGATCAGCTCTGGGCAGAAGGAACGGGCCGGGACCATGTTATCGACTCTGGCGTTGCATCTGGGCGCGCATAAGACGGCAACGACGCTGCTGCAGCGTGAATTCGAAGCACGCCGGCGCGAATTGTTGCGACTGGGAACGGCTTATCTCGGCCCCGGCGACCTGCGCGACGAGCCAAGCCTGGTCTTTCCCGTGCCCGAGATGCACCCGGACCGCGTGGCCGAGGTCCAGGGCCGCACGGCGCAGCGGCTGGAAAACATGGTTCCGGGGGCGCTGGGCGACCGCCGCAGCCGGCTGTTGCTGAGCGAGGAAAACATCCTGGGCACCCCCGCCTGACGCTGCGCCACCGTACGCTTTACCCCGGCTTGATCGCGCGGCTGGGGGCCTTGCCCGCCGCCTGGGACATGGATCAGACGCGCATCTTTTTGTCGGTGCGCGATTACGCGGGCTTTTTCGCCTCGTGCCACAGCACCGTGGCGCAACAGGGGGTCTGGTTGCCCTTCGGGGCGCGGGAACGGGCGGCGCTGGCGCGCCTGCCGCGCCGCTGGCCCGACGTCGTGGCCGATATCCGCGCGACGATCCCCGAGGCTCGCGTGACCGTCTGGCGCTACGAAGAGCTCTGCGCAACAGGCCAGGCGATGGTCGAGGCCATGACCGGCGGCCCTTTCGAGATCGACATGGACCAATCCGGTGCCATGGGCGCGCTCAGCGCCGGGGCCATGGCGCGCATCGCCGCGGCCAGCGCCCGGGCAGGGGGCGCCCCGCTGCCGCGCGCTCAGGTGCGCCGCATCTGGCACGAGACCGCGGGCTCCGGCCCCTACGACCCCTGGCAGGCCGAGACGCGCCAGATGCTCTCGGCCTGTTACGAGGACGACTGTGCTCGGATCGCGGGCATGGACGGTGTGGAACTGCTGTAACGTTCCGGGCGTATGGCGCCGCATCGAGGCATCCTTGCGGGTCGCGATCCCTGCGCGTGGCGGTGACACGTGCGACGGTGGCCTCGCCGCCGGTCATACCCATGTCAGCCCCAGACACCTGTGTCTGGTGGCGGATCCCTAGACAGGGCTGCCCGGAGGGGCCTTGGTGGCTTGATCGGCGCGCGCGACCTGACGTTCGCGATGGATCACGAAAAGACCCGATCCCATGATCACCGCGATGCCGGCCAGGGTCAGCGGGTCGGGGAAATTGTCGAAGATGAGATAGCCGAGGGCCGTTGCCATGACGATCTCGAGGTAGTGCAGCGGGGCCAGCGTCGCCGAGGGCGCGAAGGTCAGTGCCTGGGTCATCATCATGTGGCTGAGCGCGGCAAACCCACCGACACCCAGCAGCCAGAGCCAGGCCAGGCCCTGTGGCATCACCGGGTCCAGCGTGGGCCAACCGCGCCCGTCAGCCAGCCAGATCAGCGGCACCGTGGCCAGCGCCGCGATGGCGGCGGTATGCAACTGCATCGTCACCGGGTGCATTCGCCGTGACAGGCCACGGGTGATCAGCATGTAGGCGGCAAAGCTGACGGCGGTGCCCAGGGGCAGCAGTGCGACCGCCCCGAAGGCCCGCAGGCTGGGCTGGATCACCAGAAGGGCCCCGCCGAAACCCACGAGGGCAGCGCAGATACGGCGCCAGCCGATCTCGTCATTGAAGAGGTATCTGGCTACGAAAAGGATGATGAAGGGTTCGACAAAGACGATCGCAAGCGCGTCGGCGATGGGCATCACCCGGATCGCCGCGATGAAGAAATAGGTCGACAGCACCAGGAACAACGCCCGCCAAGCCAGCAGGCCCGCGGTGCCCGGCCCCGGCCGCAACCGCAGTCCCAGCCAGAGGCAGACCGGCAGCATCAGCGCGGCCTGGATGACGAATCGCGCGGCGGTGATTTGGCCAACGGGCAGTGTTCGTGCGGCCAGCTTGGCGGCAACGTCCAGCATGGGCGCGGACATGCAAAAGCCGATCATCAGCAGGATGCCGGGCAGGATGCGGTCGGCCCCGGGGGTGTTACCTGTGTTCATGCCGCCGGGCCTACAGGGCGGGCCGCGCAGGGTCCAGCCCGTGCACGTCCGAGGCAAGCTGGGGTCGGGTCCGGCGGAGGCGACGCCACCGACGGCCACCACCCGCGAATCGATCGATCGTACAATGACCGCGCCGCCCTGTCCGGGTGACGCCTGACCTTGCGGGCCTTGATCCAGATCAAGGCCCGCGGGTGGCAGTCATGGAAGGTGATCTCAAGGCTTCAGGATAGCCGATCAGGACACTGCCCGCGCCCGGCAGCCGCACGCGGGAGCATGGACACCGACCCGACATGAATTACGAAGACTATTTCCCTACTGAACTCACACGGCTCAGGGACGAAGGCAACTATCGCGTCTTTGCCGACCTCGAGCGGGAACGCGGCGCCTTTCCCAAGGCCAGAAACCACCTGGGCGCGTCCGTCCGCGACGTTACGATCTGGTGTTCCAACGACTATCTCGGCATGGGCCAGCACCCGGATGTGCTGGCGGCCATGCACCAGGCGCTCGATACCGTCGGGGCCGGGGCCGGGGGCACGCGCAACATTTCCGGCACCACGCATCATCACGTGCTGCTGGAACGCGAACTGGCCGACCTGCACGGCAAGGAGGCGGCGCTGCTGTTTACCTCCGGCTACGTGTCCAACTGGGCCACGCTGGGCACCCTGGGCGCGAAGATTCCGGGGTTGGTGATCCTGTCGGACGCGCTCAACCATGCCAGCATGATCGAGGGCATCCGCCATTCCGGGGCGCGGAAAGTCATCTGGAAGCACAATGACCTCGACGACCTGGAGGCGCATCTGCAGGCACTGCCAGCCAATGCGCCCAAGCTTATCGCCTTCGAGAGCGTCTATTCCATGGATGGCGACATCGCGCCGATTCGCGAAATCTGCGACCTGGCCGAGCGCTACAATGCCATGACCTATCTCGACGAGGTCCATGCCGTGGGCATGTGCGGCCCGCGCGGCGGCGGCATCGCCGAGCGCGACGGGCTGATGGACCGTGTGAGCATCATCGAGGGCACGCTGGGCAAGGCCTTCGGCGTGGTGGGCGGCTATATCGCTGCCTCGGCAGACCTCGTGGATTTCGTGCGGTCCTTCTCCAGCGGCTTCATCTTCACCACGGTCCTGCCGCCGGCGGTGGCCGCGGGGGCCTGCGTCTCGATCCGGCACCTCAAGGCATCTGGGGCCGAACGCGCCCTGCAAAAGGACAAGGTGGCGCAGGTGCGCGCGCGGCTCGACGAGATCGGCATCCCGCATATCCCGAACCCCGGGCACATCATCCCCGTGATGGTGGGCGACCCGGTCAAGTGCAAGTTCATCAGCGACATGCTGATGGAACGCTTCGGCATCTACATCCAGCCGATCAATTACCCGACCGTGCCCAAGGGTGCCGAGCGGCTGCGCATCACCCCCGGCCCGGTGCATTCCGAGGCGGACATCGACCGCCTGGTGGGCGCGCTTTGCGACCTCTGGACCCAATGCCAGCTTGCCCGGCAGCCCCTGGCGGCGCAGTGAAGCGTTTTCGCGAAAATGCGCGTCGCACGACCCTTGTCGACGTTACGTGGGTGCTTGGCCGATAGTTTCGGGCGCGGCGAGGCCCAGATGGTGCGGGCATCGCAAGGGCCTGCCAACGTATGGGGCCGCTTGGCGCGCAAGCGGGGCCATGGGACACACCGAAGCCTTGCGGGCCGGGCACCACGGGGGACTTGTGATCGGGAAGTTCCCGCGCTAAGCTTGTTTGCGCGACGGGAGAACTGGCATTGCCAGTGCCGAAGGAGCAACCGCCCCGGTAAACTCTCAGGCTTCAGGACCGCCGCGCTATAGGACTCTGGAGAGTGGTGCCACATGCACCCGCCGAAGGGATAGCGATCTCAGGCAAACGGACAGAGGGGGCATTGACGCGGGCCGCGCCCGCACCCAATGCCCGGGGGCCTGCCCCCGGCCCAACGGACCGGAGGCGGCATGGCCGACCTGAAACGAACACCGCTTTACGAGCTGCACGCCGGGCTTGGCGCGAAATTCGTCCCCTTCGCGGGCTACGAGATGCCTGTTCAGTACGCCCCCGGCGTCATGAAGGAACATCTCTGGACGCGCGAGAACGCAGGGCTCTTCGATGTCAGTCACATGGGGCAGGTGATCCTGCGCGGTGCGCAGGCGGCGGCCGAGCTGGAGCGGCTGGTGCCCCAGGCGGTGCAGACCCTCAAGCCGGGCCGGCAGCGCTATGCCTTCTTCACCAATGACCAGGGCGGGATTCTCGATGACCTGATGGTCGCCAACCGGGGCGATCACCTCTTTGCGGTGGTCAATGCCGCCTGCAAGGCCGCCGACATCGCCCATCTGCGCGCGGGGCTTGCAACGACGCAGGTCGAAGAGGTCACCGACCGCGCGCTGCTGGCGCTGCAAGGCCCAAAGGCCGAGGCGGCGCTCTCGCGGCTTATGCCCGACGTGCTGCAGATGCGGTTCATGGACGTCGAGACCCATGCGTCGGATTTCGGCGACCTGTGGATTTCGCGGTCGGGCTATACCAGCGAGGACGGCTTCGAGATATCCGTGCCCTCCGAGAGCGCCGAGGCGCTGGCCCGGGCGCTGCTGGAGGACGACGCGGTCGCGCCGGTGGGCCTTGGCGCCCGCGACAGCCTGCGGCTGGAGGCCGGGCTGTGTCTCTATGGCGCCGACCTGGACGAGACCACCACACCGGTCGAGGCGAACCTGACCTGGGCAATCCAGAAGGCCCGGCGCGAGGCGGGCGATTACCCCGGTTTCGCGCGCATCCGCCACCATCTGGTCGACGGGCCAGCGCGGTTGCGCGTCGGCCTGCGCCCCGAGGGCCGCGCGCCGATGCGCGCGGGCACGCCGCTGTTTGCCGAAGAAGAGGCGGCAAGCCCCGTGGGCGAAGTGACCTCCGGCGCCCATGGCCCGTCGACCGGATGTGCGATTTCCATGGGCTACGTGGGCACGGCGCATGCCGCCCTGGGCACCCCGCTCTGGGGCGAGGTGCGCGGCAAGCGCCTGCCCGTGACCGTCTGTGAACTGCCGTTCCGGCCATCCAGCTACAAGACCTGAAGGAGAGAGACATGAAATTCACCGAAGAACATGAATGGCTGCGCGTCGAGGGCGAACTTGTGGTGGTCGGCATCACCGAGCACGCCTCGACCCAGCTGGGCGACGTCGTCTTTGTCGAACTGCCCGAGGCGGGCGACGAGGTGGCCAAGGATGACGAGGTCGTGGTGATCGAGAGCGTCAAGGCGGCCTCGGACATCCTCGCGCCGCTGGACGGCGAGATCGTCGAGATCAACGAGGCCCTTGCCGACACCCCCGAGCTGGTCAACGCCGACCCGCTGGGCGAGGCCTGGTTCTTCAAGATGAAGGTGGCGGACCTGTCGGCGCTCGACAGCCTGATGGATGCCGACGCCTACAAGGACTTCATCGGCGCATAGGGGGCGCCGCCCCCGCCCGCGCGTTACTTTCAACCCAAGGAAACAGGTGTTCGATGCCCTTCACCCCGACCGACTATCTTCCCTATGACTTCGCCAACCGTCGCCACATCGGGCCCTCGCCCGCCGAGATGGACGAGATGTTCAAGGTGATCGGCGTGGACAGCCTCGACCAGCTGATCGACGAGACCGTGCCGCAGGCGATCCGCCAGGCCGAGCCGCTGGATTTCGGCAAGCCGATGAGCGAGCGCAAGCTGCTCAACCACATGCGCGGGGTCGCAGCAAAGAACAAGGTTCTGACCAGCCTGATCGGGCAGGGCTATCACGGCACCGTCACGCCGCCGGTGATCCAGCGCAACGTGCTTGAGAATCCCGCCTGGTACACCGCCTATACCCCTTACCAGCCCGAGATTTCGCAAGGCCGCCTCGAAGCGCTGCTGAACTTTCAGACCATGGTGGCCGACCTGACGGGCCTGGAGATCGCCAATGCTTCTCTGCTGGACGAGGCGACCGCCTGCGCCGAGGCCATGGTCATGGCGCAGCGGGTGGCCAAGTCGAAGGCCACCGGATTCTTCGTGGACGAGAACTGCCATCCCCAGAACATCGCCGTGATGAAGACCCGCGCCGCGCCGCTGGGCATCGAGGTGATCGTGGGCGCGCCCGAGGACATGGACGCCGCGGCGGTCTTCGGGGCGATCTTCCAGTATCCGGGCACCCACGGGGGCCTGCGCGATGTCACGCCGCAGATCGCGGCGTTGCACGCGCAAAAGGCGATCGGCATCGTCGCCGCCGACCTGCTGGCGCTGACCCTGCTCAAGGAGCCGGGTGCCATGGGCGCGGATATCGCCGTAGGCAACACCCAGCGCTTTGGCGTGCCCATGGGGTTGGGCGGGCCGCATGCGGCCTTTTTCGCCTGCAAGACGGCCTACAAGCGGCACATGCCGGGCCGGATTGTCGGCGTCAGCGTCGACAGCCATGGCAACACGGCCTACCGGCTGTCGCTGCAGACCCGCGAACAGCATATCCGCCGCGAAAAGGCGACCAGCAACGTCTGCACCGCGCAGGCCCTGTTGGCGGTCATGGCGTCTTTCTACGGGGTCTTTCATGGGCCCGAGGGGCTCAAGGCCATCGCGCAGCGCATCCACCGCAAAACGGTGCGGCTGGCCCGAGGTCTCGAAGAGGCGGGTTTCCAGGTGCAGCCCGGCGCGTTCTTCGACACGATCACGGTCGAGGTCGGCGCCGCGCAGAAGGCGATCATGACAGCCGCCGTGGACGAGGGCATCAACCTGCGCGCCGTGGGTGACAAGGCCATCGGCATCTCGTTGGACGAGGCGACGCGGCGGCCCGTGATCGAGAAGGTCTGGCGCGCCTTCGGTATCGATCGCAAGGACGAGGACCTGAAACCGGAATATCGCGTGCCCGAGGCGCTGCACCGCCGCAGCGGCTACATGGAGCACCCGGTGTTCCACATGAACCGGGCCGAGACCGAGATGATGCGCTACATGCGGCGCCTGTCCGACCGCGACCTGGCGCTCGACCGGGCAATGATCCCGCTGGGCTCCTGCACGATGAAGCTCAATTCGGCCGCCGAGATGATGCCGGTCAGCTGGCGCGAGTTCAGCCTGATCCATCCCTTCGCGCCCGCCGACCAGTGGCAGGGCTATGCCGAGCTGATCGCGGATCTGTCCGACAAGCTCTGCACCATCACCGGCTATGACGCCATGTCGATGCAGCCCAACGCGGGCGCGCAGGGCGAATACGCCGGCCTGCTGGCGATCATGGGCTATCATGCCGCCCGCGGCGACACCGGGCGCAAGACCTGCCTGATCCCGGTCAATGCCCACGGCACCAACGGGGCCAGCGCGCACATGTGCGGCATGGACGTGGTGGTGGTGAACTGCACCGACCGCGGTGACATCGACGTGGAGGATTTCCGCGCCAAGGCCGAGGCCGCGGGCGACACCCTGGCCGCCTGCATGATCACCTATCCCAGCACGCATGGCGTCTTCGAGGACACCGTGCGCGAGGTCTGCGGGATCACGCACGCCTTCGGCGGCCAGGTCTACCTCGACGGGGCCAACCTGAATGCCATGGTGGGCCTGTCCAAACCGGGCGAGATCGGCGCGGACGTCAGCCACCTGAACCTGCACAAGACCTTCTGCATCCCGCACGGCGGGGGTGGCCCCGGCATGGGGCCGATCGGGGTCAAGGCGCAGCTGGCCCCCTACCTTCCGGGGCATCCGGCAACGGGCGACGGCCAGGGGCCGGTCTCGGCGGCACCTTTTGGCTCGCCTTCGATCCTGCCGATCTCCTGGGCCTATGTGCTGATGATGGGCGGCAAGGGGCTGACCCAGGCGACCCGGGTGGCGATCCTCAACGCCAACTACATCGCCAAGCGGCTGGAAGGCGCCTACGACGTCCTGTTTTCTGGCGATAAGGGCCATGTCGCGCACGAGTGCATCATCGACACCCGCCCCTTCACGCAGGTCGGCGTCACGGTCGATGACATCGCCAAGCGCCTGATGGATTGCGGGTTCCACGCGCCGACCATGTCCTGGCCGGTGGCCGGAACGCTCATGGTCGAGCCCACCGAGAGCGAGACCAAGGCCGAGCTTGACCGCTTCTGCGACGCCATGCTGGGCATCCGCGAGGAAATCCGCAAGGTCGCTGCGGGCGACTGGCCGCAGGACAACAATCCCCTCAAGCATGCGCCGCACACCATGCAGGACATGGTCAAGGAGGACTGGGACCGGCCCTATTCGCGCGAGGTCGCATGTTTTCCGGCGGGCAGCTTCCGTGTGGACAAATACTGGGCCCCGGTGGGCCGGGTCGACAATGTCTACGGCGACCGCAACCTTGTCTGCACCTGCCCGCCGCTTGAGGATTACCGCGAAGCGGCCGAGTAATGGCAGCGCGGGGGCCGGTCCGGCCTCCGCGCGCGGTTAGTCTTTCGTGTCGTCCCGCAACGGCGGTGGATCGTCGTAGGGGGCCCAGCCGTAGTGATCGCCGGTCTCGGGCAGGTCCTTGGGCCGCACGTTGCGGGTGATGAAGGTCTTGGCGATGAAATTTGCCGTGATCGGCGCGGTCAGGAACAAAAAAAGCGTGATCAGCAATTCGTGGAACGACAGCGTTTCCTTGACCAGCAGGAAATAGAGCATCGAGGCGATCAGCACGCCGCCCACTCCGAGCGTCGTCGCCTTGGTCGGCGCGTGCAGTCGCTGCATGCTGTCGGGCAGCTTGATAAGGCCGAAAGAGCCGACCAGCCCGAAGACGCCGGCGACGACCAGGAAGAAACTGATGGTGATTTCGGCGATCAGGGACATGCGGGCCTCACTCGATGATGTCGCCGCGCAGGACGAAGCGGCAGTAGGCGACGGTAGACACGAAGCCGACCATGGCGACCAGCATCGCGGCCTCGTAATACATGGCCGTGCCGCGGTAGATGCCGTAAAGGATCAGCAGCGCGATGGCATTGATGACCATGGTGTCCAGCGCGAGGATGCGATCGGCGGCATCGGGACCGGTGCTGATGCGCCAGAGGTTGAACAGCAGGCCCAGGCCGAAACTTCCGAAGGCAAAGACAAGCGCGGCGGTCATCATTGGAAAATCTCCATCAGGCGGCGTTCGTAGCGAAGCTTGATCTGGTCGCGCACGGCGTCCGGGTCATCGGTGTGCAGGCAGTGGACGAGGATCGCCCCGGCATCGGCCGACAGCGAGGCCGATACGGTGCCCGGCGTCATGGTGATGGTCCCGGCCAGCACAGTGATCGCCTCGGCCGAGGTCAGTTGCAGCGGCACGGTGATCCAGCGTGACGTGATGGCGTCGTTGCGCTTGAACAGGATGATCAGGGCCACCTGGATGTTGGCGACCACGATGTCCCAGAGCACGACAAGGACGTACTCCATGACACGGAGGGGCCGGCGGATACGGGGCCGGTCGGGCCAGTAGGGCGAGGTCAGCAGCGGCACGACCAATCCGAAGATGCTGCCCAGGATCAGGTTGCCCAGGGTCACGGTGTTGACCAGGCCCAGCCAGACGAGGACCAGCGTGAGGCTCAGCAGTGGATGCGGAAGAAGACGCGACACCATGGATCAGGACCCTCCGCGTGTGCTCAGCACGGCGCCGACATAGCCCGCCCGGTCGAAGATCTGGCCGCTTGTGGCCTCGAGGTAGCCGGCCAGCGGCCCAGCAAAGACCGCCAGCGCCCCGAGTAGGCCGACAGTGACGACGACCGGAGCCACCTGCAGGGGCCCTGCCGGCCTCGGCGCGGGCGCGTCTGGGCCGTCGCCGGGCGCGGCCAGGGCCGTGGATTTCCAGAACAGGGCGCTGCCCGCGCGGGCAAAGCCCACGATTGTCACCAATGACCCCACCAGGATCGCCGCCCAGGCCCAGCCGATCACGCCGGACGCGCGCAGCGCGTCCAGGACCAGCAGCTTGCCCAGAAAGCCCGACAAGGGGGGCATCCCCGCCATTGCGACGGCGGCGGCGAAGAAGAGCGCGGCCATCAGCCCGTTTTGTGCGATCGCCGGACGGGTCGCCAGGGTGTCATTGCCGCCGCGTTGCGCCATCACGAGGTCGGCCACCAGGAACAGCGCGGCGGCGGCAAAGGTCGAATGCACCAGGTAATAGAGCCCCGCTGTCAGCGCCGCGGGGACGAAGGCCGCGACCGCCAGCATCAGCGTGCCCATGGACCCCAGCACCGAAAAGGCGATCAGCGGGCGCAACCGCCGCGCGCCCAGCACCCCCGCGGCCCCTATGGCCACCGTCACGACCGCCGCCGGAAACAGCCAGTCCCCGGCCAGGCCCTCGGTCGCCTCGGCGCCGGGGCCAAAGACGGTGGTGTGCACGCGGATGATGGAATAGGCGCCGACCTTGGTCATGATGGCGAACAGTGCCGCGACCGGCGCGGGCGCGTTGGAATAGGCCCCCGGCAGCCAGAATTGCACCGGGAACACCGCAGCCTTCACCGCGAAGACAACCAGCAGCAGCATCATGGCCAGGCGGACCAGCGCGGCCTCCTCCAGGGGGATTTGGGGCACCTTCTGGGCAAGGTCGGCGATGTTGAGCGTGCCTGTGGTGGCGTAGACAACCCCGAGCGCGAACAGGAACAGCGTCGAACCCGCCAGGTTTATGACGACGTACTGCAAGCCCGCGCGCATCCGATCGCGCCCGCCGCCGTGGATCATCAGTCCGTAAGAGGCGATGAGCAGGATCTCGAAGAAGACGAACAGGTTGAAGATGTCGCCGGTTAGGAAGGCCCCGCAAATACCCATGAGCTGGAACTGGAACAGGGCGTGGAAATGGCGGCCGCGCGCGTCCCAGCCCGTCGCCGTGGCATGGGTCAGCACGATCAGCGCCAGCACGGCGGTCAAGAGCACCATGAGCGCCGAGAGCCGGTCCAGCACCAGCACGATCCCAAAGGGCGCGGGCCAGTCGCCCAGGCGGTAGACCTCGGTGTCGCCGCCCGCGGCCTGCACCACCAGCCCCAGCGCGATGGTCAGCACGGCCAGCGTTCCGGCCAGCGAAAAGACCCGCGCCAGGCGGATGTCGTGGCGCATGACAAAGCCGATGATGGGGGCGAGAAGCGCCGGCAGGATGACCGGCGCGATGATCCAGTGGCTCATTTCGCGTCCTCTCCGCCGTCGTCGCCGGGCATCGGGGCATTCTCGGACCGGCCCAGGTCGATCCGGTCGCTGTCGGATTCCAGGAAGGCCCCGAGCGTCACCATGACGAGCACCGCGGTCATCCCGAAGGAAATCACGATGGCCGTCAGCACCAGCGCCTGTGGCAGTGGGTCGGTATAGCTGGCGGCACCGTAGGATGACAGGATCGGCGGCATATCGGTGGTCAGCTTGCCCGCAGCAAACAGGAACACGTTGACCGCGTAGGACAGCAGCGCCAGCCCCAGGATCACCGGGAAGGCGCGCAGGCGCAGCACCAGGTAAACCCCGGCAGATGTCAGCACGCCCACGGCGCTGGCGACGATCATTTCCATGTCAGGCCTCCGCCTCGCGCGTGTCGGCGCGCACGACTGGGTCGTAATCCATCGGCTCCAGGTTGACGGTCTCGCCGGCGTGGCGGGCCAGCCGCGACAGGCTGTAGAGCATCAGCATCACCGCCCCCAGCACGGTCAGGAAGACGCCCAGGTCGAAGGCTATGGCCGTGGCCAGCTCGAACTCCTCGATGGGGGGCCAGTGGACATAGCCGAAGGCGCTGGTCAGGAAGGGCTTGCCCGCCAGCCAGGCCCCCGCACCGGTCAACCCGGCGATCAGCACGCCCCAGCCGATCATGGTGTGATACTTGATCCGCTGGCGGTTCTGCGTCCAAGCAAAGCCCGAGGCCATGTACTGCATCAGCAGCGCGATCGAGACCACCAGCCCCGCGACGAAGCCGCCGCCGGGCTGGTTGTGGCCGCGCAGGAAGATGTAGATGCCGACCATCAGCGCGATCGGCATCATCACGCGGGTGGCGACCACCATCATCAGCGGGTGCCGGTCGCGCGAGCGGTCCCGCGACAGTTCCATGTTGCGCAACCGCCGCGCGGCCGGGCCGTTCAGCAGGGTTTCCATGACCGCGTAGATGATCAGCCCGGCGATGCCCAGAACAATGATCTCGCCGTAGGTGTCGTAGCCGCGGAAATCCACCAGGATGACGTTGACGACATTGGTGCCGCCGCCGCCTTCGTAGGAATTGGCCAGGTGGTAGCCCGAGATCGTGTCGACGTCACGCCGCATGAAGGTATGCGCCACAGCCGCCACGGCTCCGCCCGCGGTCAGGGCGATGGCCCCGTCGCGCAGGCGCAGGCCGGTGCCACTCTCGGCCGGGGTTTGTTTGGGCAGGAAGTGCAGCGCGATCAGCAGCAGCATGATGGTGACCGTCTCGACCGAGATCTGGGTCAGCGCCAGGTCCGGGGCAGACAGGAAGACGAAGCCCGAGGCGATCATCAGCCCGATCACCCCGATCAGCACGAGCGCACGGAACCGGTGGCGGTGCATCACCACGACCGAGGCGGTGGCGACAATCAGCAACAGCCACCCGACCCAGACAACCGGGTCCACGGGCAGCGGGGGTCGGTTCGCCGGGGCCAGGCCGCCGCCCGTGAAGGCCACCAGCCCCAGCGCCACCGAGGCCACCACCAGAATGGCCAGATAGCGGCTGATCTGTCCGGTGAACAGGTGATCGGTCACACGGCGGGCCAGGCCCACCACGGCACCGACCAGCGCGTCGAAGATCACCTTGGCCTCGGGGCGCGGCGCGGCAATCCAGGCGCGGTCCAGCGGACGGTGCAACAAAAGCAGGACCGCGCCGCCGATCACGGCAACCACCGACATGTAAAGCGCCGGGGTCAGCCCGTGCCAGAGTTTCAGGTGCGCCTGCTGTTGCGCGCCGGTGACGGCCCCGGCGGCGACATTGACCAGCGGCTCGGCCAGGTGCGGCAGCACGCCGATGACCACCACCGGCACGCAGAGCAGCGCCGGCGCGGCCCACATGCCGAAGGGCGGGTCATGCGGCTTGGCCGGATAATCGTCGCGCACCGGCCCGCCGAAGACATGGAAGATGAAGCGCAGCGAATAGGCCACTGAGAACAGCGCCCCCAGCGTCGCCAGCGCGGGCACGATCCAGGGGGTGTCCCACCAGACCGTATGCGCGGCCTCTTCCAGCATCTTTTCCTTGGAAATGAATCCGTTGAACAGGGGAATCCCGGCCATGGACAGCGCCGCGACGGTGCCGATGACGGTCGTGACCGGCATGAGTTTGGCCAGCCCGCCCAGCCGCTTGATGTCGCGGGTATGCGCCTCGTGATCGACGATCCCGGCGGTCATGAAAAGCGCGGCCTTGAACGTCAGGTGGTTGATGATGTGAAAAGTTGCGGCGATGGCCGCCGCCTCGGTGCCGAAGCCCAGCAACATGGTCAACAGACCAAGGTGCGACACCGTCGAGAAGGCCAGAAGCGCCTTGAGGTCGTCCTTGAACAGCGCGATAACCGCGCCCAGCACCATGGTGATGAGGCCCACGGTCGCCACGATGTAGAACCAGGCCTCGGTTCCCGCCAGGGCGGGCCACATGCGCGCCAGCAGGAAGACCCCCGCCTTCACCATGGTGGCCGAGTGCAGGTAGGCCGAGACCGGCGTCGGCGCGGCCATGGCGTGCGGCAGCCAGAAATGAAAGGGGAACTGCGCCGACTTGGTGAAGGCCCCCAGCAAGATCAGGATCAGCGCGGGCATGTACCAATCATGCGCCTTGATCTGGTCACCCGCCGCGAGAATGTCGGTCAGGTTGTAGCTGCCCACGATATTGCCCAGGATCAGCATCCCACCGATCATGGCCAGCCCGCCCGCGCCGGTCACGGCCAGCGCCATGCGCGCGCCCTGCCGGCCCTCGGGCAGGTGCTTCCAGTAGCCGATCAGCAGGAAGGACGACAGCGATGTCAACTCCCAGAAGATCAGCAGAAGAAGGATGTTGTCGGACAGCACGATGCCCAGCATCGCGCCCTGGAACAGCAGAAGGTAGGTATAGAACTGCCCCATCGGGTCCTCGCCCGACAGGTAGAACCGCGCGTAAAGCGTGATCAGCAGCCCGACGCCAAGGATCATGCCCGCGAACAGCAGACCCAGCCCGTCAAGAAAGAACGAGGCCGACAACCCGAGCTGCGGCAGCCATTGCAACTCGTACTGAATCACCTCGCCGCGCATGACCTCCGGGGCCAGCACGATCAGCATGGTCAGCGCCAGGGCCGTGGGAATCGCCGTGAAGCTGGCACAGGCGGTGCGCCCCGCCCGGATCATCAGCCCCGGGATCAACGCCCCGGCAAAGGGCAAAAGGGCGATGATGATCAGAAATAGGTTTCCATCGCTCATCCGCTCGTCCGCCCCCTGCGCGCTGTCCAATGCCCCGAGATATGCGTCAATCGCGACGCCGATGCAATTGAATCCCGACGAAAACAGTCACCGCCCCTACGGGGCCCGAAACGGTGCTCAGGGGCGCCAGGACAGGAAGTTGGCGATCATGCGCAGGCCGGTGGCCTGGCTCTTTTCCGGGTGGAACTGGGTGCCGACGATGGTGTCTCGGCCGACGACGGCCGTCACCGGGCCCCCATAGTCCACATGGGCGATCAGATGGGCGGGATCGGCGGCCCGCATGGCCCAGCCATGGACAAAATAGGCGTGGTCGCCGTGTTCCAGTCCGGCCAGAACCGGATGCGTGCGGTCCACTACCAGATCGTTCCAGCCCATGTGCGGTACGGGCAGGGCGGGGTCGTCGGGGGTGATCCGGCAAATCTCGCCCGGGATCCAGCCAAAGCCGGGGGTCTGCTGGTATTCATGCCCCAGGCTGGCCAGCATCTGCATCCCGACGCAGATGCCCAGGAAGGGCACGGCGCGGGTCTCGACCGCCTCTGTCACCGCCTCGGCCATGCCCGACAGCCCGAAAAGCTGGTCGCGGCAATGGGGAAAGGCCCCGTCGCCGGGCAGCACCACGCGGTCGGCGCGGCGCACCTGGTCGGGGTCCGAGGTGACGATCACCTCGCCCGCGTCAACCTCGCGCGCCATGCGCTCGAAGGCCTTCTGCGCCGAGTGCAGGTTGCCGCTGTCATAGTCGATCAGAACGGTGGTCACAGGGCACCTTTCGTCGAGGGAATGGCGTCCGCCTTGTGCGGGTCTGTTTCAACCGCCTGCCGCAAGGCGCGCGCCACCGCCTTGAAGGCGGCTTCGGCGATGTGGTGGCTGTTGAAGCCGTGCAGCCGGTCTATGTGCAGCGTGATGCCGCCATGGGTCGCCAGCGCCTGGAAGAACTCGCGCACCAGCTCGCTGTCGAAGGTGCCGATCTTCGCCGTGGGCAGGTCCAGGTTGCAGATCAGGTAGGGCCGGCCGGACAGGTCCAGCGCGCAGCGCACCTGCGCGTCGTCCATGGCCAGGTGGCATTCCCCGTAGCGCGTGATGCCACGCTTGTCGCCCAGCGCCTGCACCAGCGCCTGGCCCAGGGCGATGCCGCAGTCCTCGACGGTGTGGTGATCGTCGATGTGCAGATCGCCCGTCGCGCGCAAGGTCATGTCGATCAGCGCGTGGCGCGAGAGCTGGTCGAGCATGTGGTCGAAAAAGCCCACGCCGGTCTGGTTGTCATAGGTCCCGCTGCCGTCGAGGTCGATCTCGACGGTGATCTCGGTCTCGGCGGTCTTTCGGCTGATGGTGGCCTTGCGCATGGGATCTGTCCTTCGTGCCTGTCAGGCGGCTTATAGGGGGCCGCGCAGGTGGCGCCAAGCACCCGATGACAGCAAGGCCGCAGGGGTGGCGCCCATGCCGCAGGCGATTGCCCTTGGCGCAGGACCGTGCCAGCCTGCGCGAAAAACCGAAGGACCACCGCCATGACAACCTGCGTCTTCGTCCAGATCCGCTGCCGCCCCGGCACGACCTACCGCGTGGCCGATGCCATCGCGCTCAAGGAAATCCACTCCGAGCTCTATTCGACCTCGGGCGAGTGGGACCTGCTGATGAAGCTCTACGTCCCCGAGAATGCGGACGTGGGCCATTACATCAACGAGAACCTGCTCGACATCGACGGGATCGAGCGCAGCCTGACCACCCTGACCTTCAAGGCCTTCTGATGCTGCCCGACGGCTATGCGGATGTGCCGCCGCGCAAGCTGGCCGCCGTGGTAACGCATCTGCAGATGTCCGTGCCGCCCGAGCCGCGCCCGGTTCCGGCGGTCGCCGCCGAGCTGGTGGCCCATGCCACCCCCGACCCCGCGTGGTATCGCGCCCTTTTCACCCGCGTCGGGCGGGACTGGCTGTGGTTCTCGCGGCTGGGGATGGCGGACGCGGCGCTGACGGCGATCCTGCACGACCCGCGGGTCGAGGTCTTTTCCCTGCGGCAGGCAGGCCGCGATCTCGGCCTGCTGGAGCTGGACTTCCGCGTCGCCGGTGAATGTGAACTGGCCTATTTCGGATTGGCGGCAGAGATGCGGGGGCAGGGGGCCGGGCGCTGGCTGATGGCGCAGGCGCTGGCCCGCGCCTGGTCGGCGCCGATCGGGCGGTTCCACGTCCATACCTGCACCCTGGACAGCCCCGCCGCGCTGGACTTCTACATCCGCTCAGGCTTCACGCCCTATCGCCGCCAGGTCGAGGTGGCTGATGACCCGCGCCTGTCGGGGCAGTTGCCGCGCGAGGCCGCGCCGCAGGTGCCGATCCTGTAGGGCGTCCTGTCCAGCTCAGGCCAGGAAGGCCGTCAGCGTTGCGCGCAGCGCGTCCCAGTCGGTGAATTCGTGTTCCGCCGCCTCGGCGTCGAAATCCTTGCCCTTGAGCACCACGTGCTGGACCACCTGCGCGGCGAAATAGTCATATTTGGGCATCTGCACGGCCCCGGCGACAATGGCGCTGGCATCCGGGGTAAAACCGGTGCGCATCTGCAACTCGGTGACGTAGTCCTGCGCCTCGGCCCGGCCCTCGGGGAAGGCGGCGTTCATGCTGACCGAAAGCAGCAGCGTCTTGCAATGCCCGAGGTCGCCCTTGCCGGTGGTCAGGAAGATCTCGAATTCCTGCGGGTGCCGCCGTTCATGGACCGGGGCGGCCAGGATCACCCTCTCGGCATCCTCCAGCGGCACCGCGACCATGGGATCGGACAGGTCGATCAGTCGGGGCGTGCCGCCACCCTCGCGCACCACCTGGACGGCGAAATCGGCGATCTTGCGAGTCTGCCCCTCGAAAGACTGAAACAGGATGGGGACGGTCATGGCACACCTCACCGTCGGTTACGCCCGCGACAGCGGGCCCAACGCGTCTTGGTTCAAGCCTAGCGCGAATGACCATCACCGGGCAAGCGCCGCGTCGCGCACGCCTCCTGGGTGCACCTAACTCTTTCCCGGGAAGGACCGATTGGAGCGGGTGATGAGATTCGAACTCACGACCCTTACCTTGGCAAGGTAATGCTCTACCCCTGAGCTACACCCGCGTCCTGTCGGTGAGGCGTGATTTAAGAAAACTGGCGCGGGGCTGCAAGCGGAAAATGCCGCGCCCCGGCCAAAAATTTCCCACACCGCACGGCTCGCCCCGCCATGTGCAAAGGGGCGGGCACCTGAGTGACCGCCCCCGCTGCGGGAATGCAGACCGCGTCGCCCGGACTTAGTTGAAGTTATAGACCAGCGAGACGCCGAAGGTGTTGTCAGTGTCATCCTTCCCCGGTTCGGGGTCGGTGTGATACTCGGTCACCACGCTGGTGCGCAGGGCCAGGGTCTCGGTCATGTTCACGTTCATGCCGAGGTCGTTGTAGACCACGGTGTCCGAGTCCGAGCCGATGATGTCGGTGTCATTGGTCACGGCCAGCGTGGGCGTCAGCTGGTTGTAGTAGTCCGAGGAGACCGCCAGCGCGCCCTCTTCGAGGTCGTCGGCGCTGTTCAGCTCGGCCACGCGGTAGCCGACGCCGGCCTGCACCGACCATTGTGTGCTTGCCGTGTCGAAGACGCGGTAGCCGACACCGGCGCCCAGGAAGTTGTCGCTGGTGTCGAAGGGCAGGCTTTCGACATTGCCCTGCAGCTTGGCGAAGCCGTAATAGTTACGCGCGAAATCGCGGGTGTATTGCAGCTTGTAGAGCAGGCTGTCCTCGTCGGTGACGCCCTCGTTCTCGGAGAATTGGTAGGACAGCTGCAGCTCATAGCCGTTGGTGCCGTCGAAGTAGCCCATGTCGGCGCCGAGGCCGAGCGAGGCGGTGTCGGTATTGCCGCTGGTGGCAGAGCCCTGCAACGAGAAGCTGCCGTCAAAGCCGATGGCGCGGCCCTCGTTGCCGAACTGCGGGGTGTCGCGCCCGAAGTCGTCCTCGATGTCCTCGTTGAGGTCTTCGATGCGGTTCTCTGCGCCCGAGGCGTCGAGTGCCGACTGGGCCAGCGCTGCGGTGGACGTGGCGCCCGCCATTGCGAGGGCCAGGATGAATGTCTTGTACATGCTCATGTCCTTTGGGTTCCAAGCATTTCGCTTGGGGGCCGGGCATCGCGCCCGGGTGTTCCGTTTCATGGTGGGGATTGCTCACCTGCGCGTCACCTATGACCCGCACCCACCTGCAAAAAGGGGGAGACCGGCAGACAGATGTCCCCTGAGCGGTGAATAGCCGAGGCTGCGGGGAAATCCGCTGACACAGCGGAAATCACCTTTGAAACAGGCGCGTTGCCGCCGTCAGGCGACGGCTGCCCAAGGCGCGCGGGATGGCTGGCCGCGGTGCTGCGCGGCCGGCTGTCGCCTCACTCGAACTCGATCAGCAGATCCTTGGCGTCGATCTGGCCGCCGGGCTGGACATGGACAGCCTTGATGACCCCGTCGCGTTCGGCGTGCAGGCCGGTTTCCATTTTCATCGCCTCGATGGTCAGCAGCATGTCGCCCTCGCGGACCTTTTGGCCGGCCTGGACGACGACGCTGGCCACCACGCCGGGCATGGGTGCGCCCAGATGGGCGGGGTTGCCGGCCTCGGCCTTGGGGCGCTGCTGGTTGTCGCCCTTGACCCGGCGGTTGGGCACCCGGATCGTGCGGGGCTGGCCGTTGAGCTCGAAGAAGACCTTCATGTCGCCGTTCTCGTCGGTCTCGCCGATGGCCTGAAGGCGGATTTCCAGCGTCTTGCCGGGGTCGATCTCGGCGCTGATCTCGTGGCCCTGGTCCATGCCGTAGAAGAAGGTCGAGGTTGGCAGGCAGCGCACCGGGCCGTAGGTCTCGTGCCGGGTGGCGTAATCGGTGAAGACCTTGGGATACATCAGGTATCCGTTGAGATCCTCGTCGTCGATCTCGATGCCGCCCAGCTTTTCGCTGGCCTCCTTGCGCACCGCCTCCAGGTCCACCGGCGTCAGGTACTTGCCGGGGCGCTCCAGGTTGGGTTTGTCCTCCTTGAGCACCTTGCGCACGATGGCTTCGGGGAAACCGCCCGGGGGCTGGCCCAGGTTGCCGCGCATCATGTCGATCACGCTGTCGGGGAACGAGACATCCACCGCGGGGTCCTCGACCTGCGCGCGGGTCAGGCCCTGGCTGACCATCATCAGCGCCATGTCGCCGACCACCTTCGATGACGGCGTGACCTTCACGATATCGCCGAACATCATGTTCACATCCGCATAGGCCTGCGCCACCTCGTGCCAGCGTTCCTCCAACCCGAGGCTGCGCGCCTGCGCCTTGAGGTTGGTGAACTGCCCGCCGGGCATCTCGTGCAGGTAGACCTCCGAGGCCGGGGCCTGCAGGCCGGATTCAAAGGCGGCGTAATGCGCCCGCACGGTTTCCCAGTAGTTGGAAATCTCGCGGATGGCGGCGATATCCAGGCCGGTCTCGCGGTCGGTATGGCGCAGCGCCTCGACGACCGAACCCAGGGTGGGCTGCGAGGTATTGCCCGAGAAACTGTCCATCGCTGCGTCGATGATGTCCACGCCCGCATCCGAGGCCGCCAGCACCGTGGCGATACCCGCGCCGCTGGTGTCATGGGTGTGGAAATGGATCGGGATGCTGATCTCGTCTTTCAGGGCCCGGATCAGAGCCCCGGCTGACGAGGCCTTGAGCAGCCCGGCCATGTCCTTGAGGCCCAGCATGTGCGCCCCGGCCTGTTCCAGGTCCTTGGCCATGCCGACATAGTATTTCAGGTCGTACTTGGCGCGGTCGGGGTCGAGGATATCGCCGGTATAGCAGATCGTGCCCTCGCAGATCTTGCCCGTGTCCCGCACCGCGTCCATGGCCACGCGCATGTTCTCGACCCAGTTGAGGCTGTCGAAGACGCGGAAGACATCGACGCCCGTTTCGGCGGCCTGGCGGACGAATTCCTGCACCACGTTGTCAGGATAGTTGGTGTAACCCACGCCATTCGAGGCACGCAGCAGCATCTGCGTCAGGATGTTGGGCATCTTGGCGCGGATGTCGCGCAGCCGTTGCCAGGGGCATTCCTGCAAGAAGCGATAGGCCACATCGAACGTCGCCCCGCCCCAGCATTCCACCGAGAACAAACCCGGCATCTGGGCGGCATAGCTGGGGGCCGCGTTGATCATGTCGATGGACCGCATCCGGGTTGCCAGCAGCGACTGGTGCCCGTCGCGCATGGTGGTGTCGGTGATCAGCAGCTGCGGCTGGTCCTGCACCCATTTCGCCACGGCCCTCGGGCCATTGCGATCGAGGATCTGGCGTGTCCCGTCAGGCACCGTATCGGCCGACCGCACGGGCGGTTTCGGTGTGATCGCCGCCGGGCCGGGCTTCGGTCGGTTGGCGGTTTCGGGGTGCCCGTTCACGGTGATGTCCGCGATATAGGTCAGCAGCTTTGTCGCCCGGTCCCGGCGCGGCTTGAAATCGAACAGTTCCTCGGTCTCGTCGATGAAGCGGGTCGAGTATTCGTTGTTCACGAACGTCGGGTGGCGCAGCAGGTTGATGACGAAATCGAGGTTCGTGCTGACGCCCCGGATGCGGAACTCGCGCAGGGCGCGGTCCATCCGGGCGATGGCGGCCTCGGGGGTGGGGGCCCAGGCCGTGACCTTCTCCAACAGGCTGTCATAGTATCGGGTGATGACGGCCCCGGAATAGGCGGTGCCGCCGTCCAGCCGGATGCCCATGCCCGTGGCCCCGCGATAGGCGGTGATGCGGCCGTAATCGGGGATGAAGTTGTTGGCCGGGTCCTCGGTCGTGACCCGGCATTGCAGGGCGTGACCGTCCAGTTTAACGTCATACTGGGTGGCGGTGCCGGTGGCCTCGACCAGGCTCTTGCCCTCGGCGATCATTATCTGGGCGCGGACGATGTCGATGCCCGTGACCTCTTCGGTGACGGTGTGTTCCACCTGCACGCGGGGGTTCACCTCGATGAAGTAGAACTGGCCGGTTTCCATATCCATCAGGAACTCGACCGTGCCGGCGCATTCGTAATTCACATGCGCGCAGACCTTGCGACCCAGGTTGCACAGATCCTCGCGCTGGGCGTCTGTCAGGTAGGGGGCGGGGGCGCGTTCCACGACCTTCTGATTGCGGCGCTGCACCGAACAGTCCCGTTCCCACAGGTGGTAGATCTCGCCGTCCTTGTCGCCGAGAATCTGCACTTCGACGTGGCGGGCGCGGGTGATCATCTTTTCCAGATAGCCCGCGCCGTTGCCGAAGGCGGCCTCGGCCTCGCGGCGGCCCTCCAGCACCTTTTCCTCCAGCTCGTCCTCGGAATTGATCGCGCGCATCCCGCGGCCGCCGCCACCCCAGCTGGCCTTGAGCATGATCGGAAAACCGATCTCGGCGGCGGCCTTGTGGGTCGCGTCCATGTCATCGCCCAGCACCTCAGAGGCGGGCACCACCGGCACGCCGGCCTCGATGGCCACGCGCCGCGCGCTGGCCTTGTCGCCCAGGGCGCGCATGGTCTCGGCGCGCGGGCCAATGAAGGTGATCCCCGCCTCGGCGCAGGCATCCACGAAATCGGGGTTCTCCGACAGCAGGCCATAGCCGGGATGGATTGCGTCGGCGCCGCTGGCCTTGGCCACGCGCAGGATTTCCTCGATGGACAGATAGGCCTGCACCGGGCCCAGCCCCTCGCCCACGCGGTAAGCCTCGTCCGCCTTGAAGCGGTGCAGGCTAAGCTTGTCCTCTTCGGCGTAGACGGCGACGGTGCGCTTGCCCATCTCGTTGGCGGCCCGCATGATGCGGATGGCAATCTCGCCGCGGTTGGCGACAAGGATCTTCTGGAAATCGGCCACGGGTCAGGCTCCCCTGTTTGCAGTTGCAGCAATCTATGAAGATTTCGAGACGGGTGTAAACAGCGGAGAACTGGGTAGCCGTTAGCGATAACGTCGCGGGAAGATCAAGTTCAGGAACAATTGGGGAACGGTCCTTCCCCCTCTTGGCGAGTCGCGTTAGGTTGCCTCGCATGAGCAGTTTTTCCGACGATGACGCCTTCGAGGCCGCCGTGCCGCTGAGCCAGCGCGCCATGGCGCGGCCCGCCGCCCCCTACCTTGAGGGCCTCAACCCCGCCCAGCGTGAAGCGGTCGAGGCGCTGGACGGCCCCGTGCTGATGCTGGCGGGGGCGGGCACCGGCAAGACCAAGGCGCTGACCTGCCGCATCGCGCATCTGCTGACCACCGGCAAGGCGCGGCCCAATGAAATCCTCTCGGTGACCTTCACCAACAAGGCCGCGCGCGAGATGAAAAGCCGCATCGGCGCGCTGATGGGCGAGACGATCGAGGGAATGCCCTGGCTGGGCACTTTCCACGCGATCTGCGTCAAGCTGCTGCGCCGCCACGCCGAACTGGTGGGGCTGAAATCCAACTTCACCATCCTCGACAGCGACGACCAGAA
>JAVLCA010000021.1:28751-46495 GCA_031581025.1 Salibaculum sp.
TGCACATGGTCACGATCTTTCAGGATCACCCGGACGTGCTGGCGCAGTACCAGCGCTGGTTCAAGTACATCCTGGTCGACGAATACCAGGACACCAACGTCGCGCAGTATCTCTGGCTGCGTCTGCTGGCGCAGGGGCACAGGAATGTCTGCTGTGTGGGCGACGACGACCAGTCGATCTATGGCTGGCGCGGGGCCGAAGTGGGCAACATCCTGAAATTCGAAGCTGATTTTCCCGGCGCTACGGTGGTGCGGCTGGAACAGAACTATCGCTCGACCGGGCATATCCTGGGCGCGGCCAGCGGCGTGATCGCGGCCAACAAGGGGCGGCTGGGCAAGGAACTTTTCACCGCCGCGGGCGAGGGCGAGAAGGTCCGCCTGATCGGCCATTGGGATGGCGAAGAAGAGGCCCGCTGGATCGGGGACGAGATCGAGGCGATGCAGCGCGGTACGCGCGGGCGTGCCCCGATGGGCCTTGATTCCATGGCCATCCTCGTGCGCGCCAGCCACCAGATGCGCGCCTTCGAGGACCGATTCCTGACCATCGGCTTGCCATATCGCGTGATCGGCGGGCCGCGGTTCTACGAACGCCAAGAGATTCGCGATGCTATGGCCTATTTCCGCCTGGCCGTATCCCTCGACGACGACCTGGCCTTCGAACGGATCGTCAACACGCCCAAGCGCGGCCTTGGCGACAAGGCGGTGCAGACCATCCAGCGCACTGCGCGCGACAATGGCGTCAGCCTGGTCGAGGGCGCGCGGCTCTGCGTGCAGGGGCAGATGATCAAGGGCAAGGGCGGCGGTGCGCTGGCCGGGCTGGTTCAGGGGCTGGACCGCTGGCACCGCCAGCTGCGCGCGGAGACCGACAGCCATGTCGAGCTGGCGCAGGTGATCCTCGATGAATCGGGCTACACGGCCATGTGGCAGAACGACCGCACGCCTGAGGCCCCGGGTCGGCTGGAAAACCTCAAGGAACTGGTCGAGGCGCTGGAGCAGTTCGAGAACCTGCAAGGGTTCCTCGAACACGTCAGCCTGATCATGGACAACGAAAGCCAGGAAAGCGAGGAGAAGGTCACCATCATGACCCTGCACGGCGCCAAGGGGCTGGAGTTTCCCGCGGTCTTCCTGCCGGGTTGGGAGGATGGGTTGTTCCCCTCGCAACGCTCCATGGACGAAAGCGGCCTCAAGGGCCTGGAGGAGGAACGGCGCCTGGCCTACGTCGGCATCACCCGCGCCGAGGAGGTCTGCACCATTTCGTTTGTCGGTACCCGCCGGGTCTATGGTCAGTGGCAAAGCCAGATGCCCAGCCGGTTCATCGACGAACTGCCCGAGGATCACGTCGAGGTGCTCACCCCGCCGGGGCTTTACGGCAGCACGGGCGGGGCCATGGACCTGCCGCAGTCCGACCTGCCCGACCGGGCGGCCAATGCCGATGCCTATGATTCGCCCGGCTGGCGGCGCATGCAGGCCCGCCGCGACCGACGGCCCGTGTCCCAACCCGCCGAGGCCCGCGGCCTGGTGATCGACGCGCAGGCGGTGCCCGCCTTCGGCGTTGGCGACCGCGTCTTTCACCAGAAGTTCGGCTATGGCGAGGTCATGGAGATCGAGGGCGACAAGTTGTTGATCGAGTTTGACAAGGCCGGGGCCAAGCGCCTGGTCGGCAAGTTCGTCGTCGCCGCAGGGCAGGTGGATGGCGTGCCGTTTTAGGCGGTCACCCGCGGCTGAACAGATCGGCCAAGATCGGCACCAGCGTCAGGACCAGCAGCGCGGCCATGGTCCAGTTGAACAGCCGCAGCCGCGCCGGGTTCGACAACCAGCGGCGCACCTGAGTACCGCCGATGATCCAGGTGTTCACGCAGAGGATGTTCGAGGCGATGAAGATCGCCGCCACCAGCACCGCGCCGGTCCAGCCGCCGTCGGGCGGGGCATAGGTGGTCTGGGCGGTTAGCCCCATGTAGATCGCCTTGGGATTGACCCACTGGAAGGCCGCCGCCTGCAGGAAGGTCAGCGGGCGGCCCCCGGCCTTGGCCCGCACCGGCGGGGCGGCATGGGCGATCTTCCAGGCCAGCACCAGAAGGTAGGCGGCGCAGGGCAGGGTCAGAAGCGTCCTGGCCTGCGGGTAGGCCTCGAACACCCGCGCCAGGCCAAGGCCCAGCACCAGCACCATGAAGCCGTGGCCCAGGCTGACCCCCAGCAGGTGCGGCACGGTCCGCCGCCAGCCGAAATTCGCCCCCGAGGCCATGAGCATCAGGTTGTTCGGCCCCGGCGTGATCGAGGCGACGACGGCAAAGGTGACGAAGGCGGTGAACAGCTCAAGGGTCATGGCGCACAAGATGCGCTGTATCCCGCAGAATTAAATTTCATTCATGTGAGTTTTTTGCCAAGATGAACAACGCATGACTGATCTTGACGATAACAACCGCAGGATATTGCGGGCCCTTTCGACGGATGGGCGCATGTCGAATCTCGACTTGGCCGCGCGGGTGGGCCTGTCGCCCTCGGCCTGCCTGCGCCGGGTGCAGGCGCTTGAACGGCGCGGCGTGATCCGCGGCTATCGTGCCCGGCTGGACCCGGCCCAGACCGGGCGCGGCTTCGTCGTCTATGTCACCGTCGGCTTGTCCGAGCATTCCAAGGCCGCGCAGGAGGGGTTCGAGGCGGCCATGGCCAGCGCCCCCGAGGTGCGCGAGTGCCACAACATCGCCGGGGCCTTCGAATACCTGTTGCGGGTCGAAACGGCGGACCTGGCCGCGTACAAGGCCTTTCACACCGACCATCTGGGCACCGTGCCCCATGTCCGGGCCATCACCAGTCACATGGTCATGGGCACCTCGAAGGACGAGCGCGGCTGACCCGATGACGCGCGGGGCGCATCCTGATCCGTCGGCCGGTGCCACCCGCGGCCCGCGGACAGATGGCACGGCGGCGCCGAGGAACGCTTTCCCGTTGCGCCGGGGCCGGGATGTGATTGTAATTCCGCGCGCGAAAGCAGATATCCGGGGGCAGGCTACCGGAAAGGACCAGATGCGGCCCGAGGACGAAAAACGACGCAGACCCTCCCTGTCGCTGCCGATCCTGCGCATCTCCCGCAGCCAGCACGACGCCGGGACGCTGACCGTTGGCACCCTCCTGGCCGCGCTGGGCGAGGCTTCCTTCGGCTGGGCCATCGTGGTCTTTTCGCTGCTGACCTTCCTGCCCCTGCCGCCGGGGTCATCGCTCATCACGGCGCTGCCGTTGCTGGTCATCACCGGACAGATGCTGGTGGGCTTTCGCTACGTCCGGTTGCCGCGCATGCTGGCGCGCAAGCCCCTTGATCCGTACAAACTGCGCCGCGCCGTGCTGCGGTTGCGCCCGGTGACCCGTCGGCTCGAACGAGTGCTGGTGTCGCGCTACACGCTGATCTTCGCGCGCCGCAACCAGCGGCCGCTTGGCCTCCTGCTGTTCGTGGTCGCCTTCGCGCTGTTCCTGCCGGTGCCCTTCAGCGGTTGGTTTCCGGCGGTTTCGCTCTTCATCATCGGGGTCGGCGTGGTCGAACGTGACGGCCTTGTCACCACGATCGGTCTGGTGCTGGGCGCGGCCTCGGTGATCCTGACGCTGTCGCTGCTGGCCTCTTTCGCCCTGGGGGCCGACGCGATGATGGGCTGAGACCGGTCGGACACGATCAAGACAGCGGGGACAAGACTTACGGCAGCTCGACGACCTGGCAAGAGACCCGTCAAGCCAAACGGCGATCCCGCCTCGCAAACGCGGCGCGACCCCGCCCCCGGGCGATGTCATGGTCCCGGATCCGCGCGCTGGTCACCGTATCGAGATAATACGGTGCCAATCGTCTGCCGCGTTCGCCGCCATGCGGGTTCATATGCGGACATGGCCCGCGCGTGTCGCGTTCGATCCGGTCCGTAACCGGCGAAGCAGCTCAGCAAAGGCCCGAACCTGGGCCCTAGTGGGACGTCGTCGCCGAGAAGAGTTGGATGATCGCGATCCCGGTCAGGATCAGCGTGATGCCGATGACCGCCGGCAGGTCCAGCGTCTGGCGGAAGACCAGCCAGCCGATCAGCGCGATGAAGACGATGCCCAGACCCGACCACATGGCATACATGATGCCCACGGGCATGTATTTCAATGTGAGCGAGAGCAGGTAGAAACTAATCGCATAGGCCACCACGACGAGGACCGAGGGCCACAGCCGGGTGAACTGCGCGCTGGCCTGCAGGGCCGAGGTTCCGATGGTCTCGGCGGCGACGGCAAGCATGAGGTAGAGATAGTGAAGCGGCATCCGGTCAGCGTCCCGTGTAGCGATCATGGCGGTGGTTGGTGGCGATGATGAGGTTGGCGACCACGGCACCGGCCAGCGAGAAGAGCACCAGCCGCGGCGGCATGACGGTGAGGGCGACTACAAAGAGCGTCACGTCGAACATCAGCTGGACATAGCCCGCCCGGAACCCGGTCCGGTCCTGGATCACCAGCCCCAGCACGCCGACCCCACCCAGCGAGGCGCCGTGGCGGAAGATCGCGATCAGGCCCAGCCCGGTGACCCCGCCGATCAGCAGCGCGCCGAGCACCGGGTCGAGCCGGTCGAACCGGATCAGGGCGGGGAAGGCTTCGGCCATGACCGAGAGCAGGGTGACGCAAATCAGGCTTTTGACCACGAAGACCCGGCCCAGCCGCACCCAGCCCAGCCAGTAGAACGGCAGATTCAGCACAAAAAAGATCGGCCCGAAGGACCAGCCGGTGACATAGGACAGCAGCACCGCTAGCCCGGCCGTCTGGCCGGTGATCAGCCCAAGGTGCGTCAGCATGGTGATGCCGAGGGCGCACATGGCCGTTCCAAGACCGAAGGCCTGCGCATCCTCCAGCGGGGAATGCCGGGTGGTGGGGACGTCCTGCGCCATGGGGACGCGCTAGGCCAAGGGGCGTTTGGTGTCAAAGTGAAAAGGGCCACTCCGGCGTGGCGGCCCCAGGCCCAAGGGGGTGGCGATCAGCCCCCCAGCGCCTTGTTCAGGTTCGTGTCGACCTTTTCAAGAAAGCCTTCGGTCGTCAGCCAGCGCTGGTCGGGGCCGACCAGCAGCGCGAGGTCCTTGGTCATGTCGCCGCTTTCCACGGTGGAGACGACGACCTTTTCGAGGGTCTCGGCAAAGGTCTTGAGGGCGGCGTTGTCGTCGAGCTTGGCCCGGTGCTTGAGCCCGCCCGTCCAGGCGAAGATCGAGGCGATGGAGTTGGTCGAGGTCGCCTCGCCCTTCTGGTGCTGGCGGTAGTGGCGGGTGACCGTGCCATGCGCCGCCTCGGCCTCGACGATCTTGCCATCGGGCGTCATCAGCTGGCTTGTCATCAGGCCCAATGAGCCGAAGCCCTGCGCCACGGTGTCGGATTGCACGTCGCCGTCGTAGTTCTTGCAGGCCCAGACGAAGCCGCCGTTCCACTTCATGGCACAGGCGACCATGTCGTCGATCAGCCGGTGTTCGTACCAGATGCCGGCCGCGTCGAACCTGTCCTTGAACTCGGCGTCGAAGGTCTCCTGAAAGATTTGCAGGAACTGCCCGTCATACTGTTTGAGGATCGTGTTCTTGGTCGAGAGATACAGCGGCCAGCCCATGTTCAGCGCATAGTTCATCGAGGCGCGGGCAAAGTCGCGGATCGAGTCATCGAGGTTGTACATGCCCATGAACACGCCCGAGGACGGGGCGTCATGGACCTCTTCCTCGATCACCGTGCCGTCCGCGCCGACGAATTTCATCGACAGCTTGCCGGGGCCGGGAAACTTCATATCGGTGGCGCGATACTGGTCGCCGAAGGCATGGCGCCCGATCACGATGGGCCGCGTCCAGCCGGGCACGAGCCGCGGCACGTTGCGGCAGATGATGGGCGCGCGGAAGACCACGCCGCCCAGGATGTTGCGAATGGTGCCATTGGGGCTGCGCCACATCTTTTTCAGGCCGAATTCCTCGACCCGGGCCTCGTCGGGCGTGATCGTTGCGCATTTGACCGCCGCGCCGACCTCCTTGGTCTTCTCGGCGGCGTCGATGGTGATCTGGTCCTCGGTGCGGTCGCGCTCTTCAAGCCCGAGATCGTAGTAGAGCAGGTCGATGTCGAGATAGGGCAGGATCAGCTTGTCCTTGATGAAGTGCCAGATGATGCGTGTCATCTCGTCGCCGTCCATCTCGACGATGGGGTTCTCTACCTTGATCTTCGACATGGGACTCTCCTGCATGGGTGTGGGGCTGGGCGGAGGCGCGGCCGCAGGGGCCGCGCCTCAAGCAGTGTAGGCTCAGCCGATGACGGCGTTGAGCGCCGCGCTCGGGCGCATCACCTGCGCCAGCTTTGCGTCATCGTTGCGGTAGTAGCCGCCCGTATCGGCGGGGCTGCCCTGGGCCGCGGCCAGTTCGCCGGTGATCTGCGCCTCGTCCTCGGCCAGCGCCCGGGCGAGCGGCGCGAAGGCGGCGGCCAGTTCGGCGTCGTCGGCCTGCTCGGCCAGCGCCTCGGCCCAGTAGCGCGCGAACCAGTAGTGGCTGTCGCGGTTGTCGGGTTCGCCCACCTTGCGGCTGGGGCTGCGGTCATGGTCGAGCACGCCCTGGGTCGCCACCTCGACCGCCTCGCCCAGCACGCGGGCCTTGGCGTTGCCGCTCTGATCGGCGAGGAACTTGAAGCTTTCGCCCAGGGCGCAGAACTCGCCCAGGGAGTCCCAGCGCAGGTGGTTTTCCTCGTGCAGCTGCTGGACGTGCTTGGGCGCCGAGCCGCCCGCGCCCGTCTCGAACAACCCGCCGCCATTCATCAGCTTGACGATGGACAGCATCTTGGCGCTGGTCGCCAGTTCCAGGATCGGGAACAGGTCGGTCAGGTAATCGCGCAGCACGTTGCCTGTGATGGCGATGGTGTTCTCGCCCTTGGTAATGGTCTCAAGCGAGGCGCGGGTCGCCTCACGCGGGGCCATGATTTCGAATTTATCTTCCACGCCGGCGGCTTGCAGGATTGGCTTCACGTATTGGATCAACTGGGCATCATGGGCGCGGGTGGCGTCCAGCCAGAAGATCGCGCGGTAGCCGGTCGCGCGCTGCCGGTCGATGGCCAGCTTGACCCAGTCCTCGATCGGCGCCTTGCGTGCACTGGCCGAACGCCAGATGTCGCCCGCCTGTACCTGATGCCGGTGCAGCACGGTGCCATCGTCAAGCACCATCTTGACCGTGCCGGCCTGCGGGATCTCGAAGGTTGTGGGGTGGCTGCCGTATTCCTCGGCCTTCTGGGCCATCAGCCCGAGGTTCTGAACCGTGCCGGCGGTGGCCGGGTCCAGCTTGCCGTTCTCCTTGAAGAACTTGATCGTCTCGTCATAGACCGGCGCATAGGAGCTGTCGGGGATCACACAGGTGGTGTCGTGCTGGGCGTCGTCCGGCCCCCAGCCCTTGCCGCCGGCCTTGATCAGCGCGGGCATCGAGGCGTCGATGATCACGTCGCTGGGCACGTGCAGGTTGGTGATACCTTTGCCCGAATCGACCATGTACATGGGCGGGCGCTCGGCCATGACCCGCTCGATCTCGGCCAGGATTTCGGGCTTGTCGGAGACGCGGTCGAGCAGCGCGCCCAGCCCGGCGTTGGGGTCAACACCCGCCGCTGTCATCGCGTCGCCGTGCTTGTCAAAGACGGGCGCCAGGAACTGCCGCACCGCGTGGCCGAAGATGATCGGGTCGGACACCTTCATCATGGTGGCCTTCATGTGCAGCGAGAAAAGCGTGCCCTCGGCTTTGGTCTTCTCGATTTCCTCGGCCAGGAAGGCGTCGAGCGCGGCGGCGCTCATGTAGGTGGCATCGACGACGGTGCCCGCGGGATAAGAGACACCCTCCTTCAGCACGGTCTCGCCCTGGGCTGTTTCCAGTACGATCCTGGCGGTCGCGGTCGTGTCGAGCGTGGCCGAGACCTCGTTCGAGAAAAAGTCACCGCCCTGCATCGAGGCCACGCGGGTCTTGCTGGCGGCCTCCCAGTCGCCCATGCGGTGCGGGTTGTCCTGGGCGTATTTCTTGACGGCCCCGGCGGCGCGGCGGTCGGAATTGCCTTCGCGCAGCACCGGGTTCACGGCCGACCCCTTGATCGTGTCGTATTTGGCGCGCACGGCCTTTTCGGCCTCGGTCTTGGGGTCGTAGGGATAGTCGGGCAGGGCAAAGCCCTTGTCCTGCAACTCCTTGACGGCGGCGACCAGCTGCGGCTCGGAGGCCGAGATATTGGGCAGCTTGATGACATTGGCATGGGGCTGCTTGACCAGTTCGCCCAGCGCGGCAAGGTCGTCGGGCAGGCGCTGGTCGGCGGCCAGTTCATCCGAGAAGGTGGCCACGATGCGGCCCGCGAGCGAAATGTCCCTGGTGCCGATGCGGATGCCGGCGGCCTTGGCGAAGCGCTGGATGATCGGCAGCAGCGAGGCGCTGGCCAGTTCGGGGGCCTCGTCGACCTTGGTGTAGATGATATCGGGGTTGGTCTCGGGGTTGGACATGGGATCGCCTTTTCGCTTCACTCGGGATGAGCCGCACACGCCAGAGCGCGGCACGGGTTGCCTGCCCTTTAGCGGAAATACGCCCCCGAGGGAAGATGGTATGCGACAGTATACCAGTTTCGGCGCGCGCCCCGTCTAGTCGCCCTTGCGCGCCTTCAGCTCGGCTTTGATCTGTTGCAGCCGGTCCTTGAGAAAGGCGCGGGCCTTGCGTTCGGCCATGCGGATGCGGACCTGGGTCAGGAAGGTCTCTTCCAGCGTCTGCGAGGCGGCGCCGATCACCTCGGCCACCTCGACGAAGAGGCGGTCTTCGCCGGTGGCATCCTGAACCTCGATCACGTCCTCGGCCAGCTTGGCGGCCAAGTCGTCGACCATGTCAGGCATCAGCGCGTGCTCTCGGTGAGCCGGTGCGAGACGTAGCCCGAGACGGTTTCGATCATCGTCTCCATGTGCGCGTCCTCGAAGAAGTGCCCTGCACCGGGAACCTCCTCATGGGTGACGGTGATGCCCTTCTGCTCGTGCAGCTTGCCCACCAGCGCGGTGGTGTCGGCGGGCGGGGCGACGCGGTCAGCCGCGCCGTTGATCACCAGCCCCGACGAGGGGCAGGGCGCCAGGAAGGAAAAGTCGTACATGTTCGCCGGCGGGCTGACCGAGACGAATCCGCTGATCTCGGGGCGGCGCATGAGCAGCTGCATCCCGATCCAGGCCCCGAAGGAGAACCCGGCCACCCAGCAATGCTTGGCGTTCTGGTTCATGCCCTGCAGGTAATCCAGCGCCGAGGTGGCATCGGCCAGCTCGCCCACGCCCTGGTCATACTCGCCCTGGCTGCGGCCGACGCCGCGGAAGTTGAAGCGCAGCACGTTGAAGCCCAGATTGTGAAAGGCATAGTGCAGGTTGTAGACCACCCGGTTGTTCATGGTGCCGCCGAACTGCGGATGCGGGTGCAGGACGATGGCAATCGGCGCGTCCCGGTCCCTGCTGGGGTGATAGCGGCCTTCGAGACGTCCTTCGGGTCCGGGGAAGATGACTTCGGGCATTGCGGTCCGTTCATGTCCGGGGCACGGCTTTCTTGACGGAAACGCACGGCCACCTTAGAAGTATTCTAAACCGATGCGAGCGCACCGGCCATGACCGATTAATGGGCCGCCGCGCCTTCGTCAACTGACCGGCGCGTCGCCAAGCGGGGAAAGACCATGAAACTCAGCACAAAGGGGCGATACGCGATGGTGGCGCTGGTCGATATCGCGCTGCAGCCCCAGGGTGCGCTGACCTCGCTGGGGGAGCTGTCGAAACGGCAGAACATATCGCTGCCATACCTGGAGCAGCTATTCGTCAAGCTGCGCCGGGCGGATCTGGTCGAAAGCGTGCGCGGCCCTGGGGGTGGCTACAGCCTGGCCCGGCCCGCCTCAGAGATCCGCGTGGTCGAGGTGCTGGCGGCGGTGGACGAGACCGTGGACGCCATGCACACCGGGGCGGGGGCCTCGGGGGGGCTGTCAGGGTCTCGCGCGCAATCGCTGACCAATCGCCTGTGGGAGGGGATGTCGGCGCATGTCTATGTCTTTCTCCACCAGACGCGCCTGTCCGACGTGGTGGGCAATTCGCTTGCCCCCTGTCCGGCGGTGCCCTCGCTGTTTCAGATGGTGGACGAATGAGAGGCTGTTGCCAAATTGAGTGCTGCGCACGGTCTTTGGGTTTGATTGGCGCTCTGCCCGTTGCCATTGTCTGTCGGACCAATGGCGCGACACGGGCGACCCCTGGATATGTCCGGCCAGAAGAAGCGGGTGCATGATGGCCCGCGTTTACCTGGACCATAACGCGACGGCGCCCCTGCGCCCCGAGGCGCGGGCTGCCATGGCCGAGGCCTTTGACGTGGTGGGCAACCCCTCGAGCGTTCATGCCGAGGGGCGTGCGGCCAAGGCGCTGCTAGAGAAGGCGCGGGCGCAGGTGGCCGAGGCCCTGGGCGCGATGCAGGCCGACATCGTCTTCACCTCGGGGGCGAGCGAGGCGGCGGCACTGGCGCTGGCGGGGCGGGACCTGGCGGGCGCGAATACCGAACATGACGCGGTCTGGTCCTGGATCGACCCGGTTCTGCCGGTGGACGGGCAGGGCCATGTGCGCGTTGCCGATCCGGGCGGCACGGCGCTGCAACTGGCCAATTCCGAGACCGGCGTGGTGCAGGCTCTGCCGCCCGGCCTTGCGGTGACGGATGTGACCCAGGCGGTGGGGCGGCTTCCATACGCCCATGACTGGGCGGGCGCACAGATGGCGATTCTGTCGGCGCACAAGTTCGGCGGGCCCAAGGGCGTGGGCGCGCTGGTGCTGCCGCAGGGCAGTGACCTGGCCGCGCGCATCCGCGGCGGTGGGCAGGAGATGGGGCGCCGGTCGGGCACCGAGAACCTGCCCGGCATCGCGGGCATGGGGGCGGCGATCACCGCGGCCGTGGCCGAGCTGGCCGCGGGGCGTTGGGAGGAGATCGCGGAATTTAGAAATATTCTAGAAAATGCTCTTGAGGCCTCTGGAAAGGAGACTATTTTCGTCGGGAAAGGGGTGCAGCGCCTGCCCAACACGAGCTGCTTCATCACGCCCGGCTGGAAGGGCGAGACGCAGGTCATGACCTTGGACCTTGCCGGGTTCGCGATCAGTGCCGGATCGGCCTGTTCCAGCGGCAAGGTCAAGGAAAGCCGGGTGCTGCGCGCGCTGGGTTTCGAGGCCGAGGCGGCGGGCTGTGCGACCCGGGTCTCACTGGGGCCCGATACGACACGGGAGGATGTCCTGCGCTTTGCGGATGTCCACGCCGAGAAGATGAGGAAACACCGCGCCCGCGCTGCATAGGGTGCGCAACGAAAGGACTAGGGAATGACCGCGATGGACAATCTGGACGTGGACGTCAAGGACGGCGTCGATCAGGAGACCGTGGATGCGGTCAAGTCGCTGGGCAAGTACAAATACGGCTGGGAAACCGATATCGAGATGGACTATGCCCCCAAGGGGCTGACCCGCGATATTGTCAAGCTGATCTCCGAGCGCAACGAGGAACCGGCCTGGATGACCGAGTGGCGGCTGGCGGCCTATGATCGCTGGCTGGAGAAGGAAGAGCCCGAGTGGGCCATGATCGACTATCCGCAGATCGACTTCCAAGAACAGTATTACTATGCCCGCCCCAAGAGCATGGCCGCGAAGCCCAAGTCGCTGGACGATGTCGACCCAAAGTTGCTGGCCACCTATGAAAAGCTGGGCATCCCGCTGAAGGAACAGATGGTTCTGGCGGGCGTCGAAGGCGCGGAGGATGCCCCGGCAGAGGGCCGCAAGGTGGCCGTGGACGCGGTCTTTGATTCGGTGTCCGTCGGAACGACCTTCCAGGAAGAGCTCAAGAAGGCCGGCGTGATCTTCTGCTCCATCTCCGAGGCGATCAAGGACCACCCCGAGCTGGTCAAGAAATACCTCGGATCGGTCGTGCCGGTCTCGGACAACTTCTATGCCACGCTGAACTCGGCGGTCTTCTCGGATGGTTCTTTCGTCTACGTGCCGCCGGGTGTGCGCTGCCCGATGGAGCTGTCGACCTATTTCCGGATCAACGCCGAGAACACCGGCCAGTTCGAGCGCACGTTGATCATCGCCGACAAGGGCAGCTTCGTGTCGTACCTTGAGGGCTGCACCGCGCCCCAGCGCGACGAAAGCCAGCTGCACGCCGCTGTCGTGGAGATCATCGTCGAGGAAGACGCCGAGGTGAAGTATTCCACCGTCCAGAACTGGTTCCCCGGTGACGAGAACGGCAAGGGCGGCATCTACAACTTCGTCACCAAGCGGGCCGATTGCCGCGGCGACCGGGCCAAGTGCATGTGGACCCAGGTCGAGACCGGCTCTTCGGTCACCTGGAAGTATCCCTCCTGCATCCTGCGTGGCGACGACAGCCAGGGCGAGTTCTACTCGATCGCCATCACCAACAACTGGCAGCAGGCCGACACCGGCACCAAGATGGTGCACCTGGGCAAGAACACCAAGTCGCGCATCGTTTCCAAGGGGATCAGCGCGGGCCACGCCCAGAACACCTATCGCGGGCTGGTATCGATGCACCCCAAGGCCAAGAACAGCCGCAACTTCACCCAGTGCGACAGCTTGCTGATCGGGGACAGCTGCGGGGCGCATACGGTTCCCTATATCGAGGTGAAGAACAACTCCTCGCGGGTGGAACACGAGGCCACGACCAGCAAGATCGACGAGGATCAGATGTTCTATGCCCGCAGCCGCGGCATCGGCGAGGAAGAGGCCGTCGCGCTGATCGTCAACGGCTTCGCCAAGGACGTGTTGCAGGCCCTGCCCATGGAGTTCGCCATGGAGGCACAGCAACTCGTGGCGATCTCGCTGGAGGGCTCGGTGGGGTGACGCCCCGCCGGGCTGCGCAACGATTTCGACAGGACAAGGCATGATCATCCCCACCGGAAGAAGAACCTGATGGTCGGTGCCGCGGGCACGGCCCTGGACCCGGCACAGGACTGAAAACGGCGCGGCGCCGCCCGGCCCGCGCCCCATCGCAACATCTGAAACGGGCGCGCAGCGCGGCGCCGGAAAGGAAAAAATGCTGAATATCAAGAACCTGCACGTCAAGCTTGAAGAAGAGGACAAGCAGATCCTCAAGGGGGTCGATCTCGAGGTCGAGGCCGGCAAGGTCCATGCCATCATGGGGCCGAACGGCTCGGGCAAGTCGACCCTGTCCTATGTCCTCTCGGGGCGCGAGGGCTATGAGGTGACCGACGGCACCGTCCATCTAGAGGACGAGGACGTGCTGGCGCTGGAGCCCGAGGAACGCGCCGCCCTCGGCATCTTCCTGGCCTTCCAGTACCCGGTCGAGATTCCCGGCGTGGGCAACATGACCTTCCTGCGCACGGCGCTGAACGCACAGCGCAAGGCCAAGGGCGAAGACGAGATGAGCGCCGCCGATTTCCTCAAGCTGATCCGGGCCAAGGCCAAGGATCTGAAGATCGACGCCGACATGCTCAAGCGTCCGGTCAACGTGGGCTTCTCGGGCGGCGAGAAGAAGCGCAACGAGATCCTGCAGATGGCCGTGCTGGAGCCGAAGATGTGCATCCTCGACGAGACCGACTCGGGGCTGGACGTGGACGCCATGAAGCTGGTTTCCGACGGGGTGAACGCCCTGCGGCAAGAGGGGCGCGGCTTCCTCGTGATCACCCACTACCAGCGCCTGCTCGACCATATCGTTCCGGACGTGGTGCACATCATGGCCGACGGCAGGATCGTCAAGACCGGCGGGCCGGAACTGGCGCTCGAGGTCGAGAAGAACGGCTATACCGACATCATGGCGGAGGTGGCCTGATGCCCGCGATCGCCAAGGAGAAACTCGCGCAGTTCAAGCGCGACACCACCGAGGAGCGGCTGGCGGCCATGACCCTGCCTGCCGGGGCCGGTTGGGCGGCCGAGACACGGGCCGCCGCGGTGGCGCGGGTCCGCGACATGGGCCTGCCGCATCCGCGCGACGAATACTGGAAGTTCACCCGCCCCGATACCCTGGTGCAGCCAGAGGCACCGGGTGCGGCGCTTTTCACCGCTGGCGAGCCGGAGCTTTTTCACGAGCGTGACAGGGTGCACCTGGTGTTCCGCGACGGCGTGCTGGACGAGGCCGCCTCGGACGCGCTGTCGCTGGAGGGGATCGCGATCGAGCGCCTGGGCCCCGCCCTCGACAAGGACATCCACTGGGCGCGCGATATCTACGGCGCGCTGGAAGAGGCGGGACAGTCCCCGGTGCCGCGCCCGCTGGCGGCGCTCAACAGCGCATATGCTACCGACGGCGTGGTGATCCGGGTGACGGGCACCCCGGCCAAGCCGGTCTGCCTGACCTACCTGCACGAGGACGAAGGTTCGGACGCCATCCTGCACCATGTCATCCGCGTGGAGGAGGGGGCCGAGATGACCCTTCTGGAAACCGGCCCCGGCGCGGCGCGGGTCAACCAGGTGCTAGAGGCGGATATCGCCGACCGTGGCCGCCTGCACCATGTGCGCGCCCAGGGCCGCGACCACGAGCGCCGTGCCGTGACCGGAACCTTTGCCCGGCTCGGGACGGAAAGCACCTTCAAGTCCTTCACCATGACGGTGAACGGCTTGATGACACGCAATGAATGCGTCATCACCCTGACCGGCGACGATGCCGTGGCCCATGTGGCCGGAGCCAGCGTTGGCGACGGCCAAGACTTCCACCAGGACGACACGGTTTTCGTCACCCATGACGCGGTGAACTGCGAAAGCCGCCAGGTCTTCAAGAAGGTGCTGCGCAACGGCGCAACGGGCGTCTTCCAAGGCAAGATCCTGGTCAAGGACGGCGCACAAAAGACCGATGGCTATCAGATCAGCCAGTCACTACTGCTGGACGACGACAGCCAGTTCCTCGCCAAGCCCGAGCTGGAGATCTACGCCGACGACGTGGCCTGTTCGCATGGGTCCACCTCGGGGGCGATCGACGAGACGGCGCTGTTCTACCTGCGCTCGCGCGGGGTGCCCGAGGCCGAGGCGACAGACCTTCTGGTGCTGGCCTTCCTGGCCGAGGCGCTGGAAGAGATCGAAGACGACAGCATCGCCGAAGAAATGGTGGACCGCCTGAGCGGCTGGCTGGAGCGGCGCGCCACCTGATGCCGGTCAGCCGCGACATTGTCCGCACCTACCGAGGGCCCCGCCGTGTCGTGCGGGGCCTTCTGGCCATGGGCCCGCGCGAGGACCGCGCGATCATGTGGCTTATGGCGGGCTGCCTGATCGTTTTCGTCTCGCGCCTGCCCGCGCTGCAACGCGAGGCGGTGCTGGCAGAGGGTGACTTTACCCGCGACGCCGCCTATGCCTTTTTCGGGCTGATGATGGTGGCGCCGCTGCTGTTCTATCTTCTGGCTTTCCTGGGCCGGGGTGCAGCCTATGTCGTTGCGTGGTTGGCAGCTTACCTGTTCAACTGGCAATCTAACGACCGTAGGTTTGGCGCGGGGCCGGACGGGTACGGCGCCCGGGTGGCGCTGTTCTGGGCCTGGCTGGCGGCAACGCCGCTGGCGCTGTTCTACGGGCTGCTCGTGGGGTTGAACGGGGCCTCGGCCCCGGCCACGCAGATGGTCGGCGGTCTGTGGCTGCTGGTGCTGCTGTCGTTCTGGATATCCGGCCTCGTCGAGGCCTCCAAGGGGAAACACGAACTTGATCACTGATGCCGATCTCAAGGCGCTCGTGCGCCAGACAATCACCGCGCCGTCCGAAGCTGGCACACGCCTGCGCGACCTTCACCTGCCGCCCGAGGTAGGCTGGATGGTGCTTGTCCTGGCCGGGGTCGCCTCGGCCCTGCTGACCGGATTGTCGGACCTGATCATGCCGGTCCAGCCGGTGATCCTTGAGTCGGGCGAAACCGTGACCGCGCCGCGGATGTCGCCGATCCTGTGGGGGCTGATCTCCACCGCCAGCGCCGCACTTCTGACGGTCGCGCTGTGGCGCATCGGCGCCATGATGGGCGGGCAGGGGGATTTCACGCTGATGTTGGCCCTGATGGCCTGGCTGCATCTGTTCACCGTGCTGGTGCAGATCGTGCAGGTGGTCATGCTGCTGGTGGTCCCCGTTCTGGCAACGCTTTTGCTGATCGCGGGATGGGTCATATCGCTGCGGGCCATGGCGCATTTCGTCTCGCTCGCCCACGGGTTCGACAGCCTCGGCCGTGCCGCCGGGGTGATCGCCCTGTCTTTCCTTGCCATCTCCTTCGCGCTGGTGCTGTTTCTGGGCGCGACCGGGATTGGCGCAAGCGGAGGTCCTCAATGAGTTACGACGTCGCAACGGTCCGGGCCGATTTCCCGATCCTGTCGCGCGAGGTGAACGGCAAGCCGCTGGTCTATCTCGACAACGGCGCCAGTGCGCAAAAACCGCAAGCGGTGATCGACACGATCACCCGCGCCTATGCCGAGGAATACTCCAACGTTCACCGGGGCTTGCACTATCTGTCCAACCTGGCGACCGAGAAATACGAAGGCGTGCGCGGCACCATTGCGCGGTTCCTCGGCGTGACGGACGAACGCCAGATCATCATGAATTCGGGCACCACCGAGGGCATCAACACCGTGGCCCAGGGCTGGGCCATGCCGCGGATGGAAGCCGGCGACGAGATTGTCCTGTCGGTCATGGAACACCATGCCAATATCGTGCCCTGGCATTTCCTGCGCGAGAAACTGGGCGTGAACCTGGTCTGGGTGGACGTGGACGCCAACGGTGACCTCGATCCCGAAAAGGTGCTTGCCGCCGTGACCGGCCGCACCAGACTGATCGCGGTGACGCATCTGTCCAACGTGCTGGGCACGGTTGTCGACGTCAAATCCATCTGCGACGGGGCGCGCGCCAAGGGTGTGCCGGTGTTGGTGGACGGCTCGCAGGCCGCGGTGCACATGCCGGTGAACATCGAGGAGATCGGCTGCGACTTCTACGCCATCACGGGCCACAAGCTCTATGGGCCAAGCGGGTCGGGCGCGCTCTATGTCCATCACGACCGCATGGCCGAGATGCAGCCTTTCATGGGCGGCGGCGACATGATCCGCGAGGTCCACAAGGACACGGTGACCTACAACGACCCGCCGATGAAGTTCGAGGCGGGCACGCCCGGGATCGTGCAGATGATCGGGCTTGGCACCGCGCTGGACTACATGATGGGCCTTGGGATGGAAGAGATCGCCACCCATGAGCGCCACCTGCGCGACTATGCCCGCGACAGGCTGGACGGGCTCAACTGGCTGAACGTGCAGGGGAAATCGGCCGGCAAGGGCGCGATCTTCTCGTTCACGCTGGACGGCGCGGCGCATGCACATGACATCTCGACCATCCTCGACAAGAAGGGGGTGGCGGTGCGCGCCGGTCAGCACTGCACCGGTCCGCTGATGGATCATCTGGGCGTTTCGGCAACCTGCCGGGCCTCTTTCGGGCTCTACAACACCACCGAAGAGGTCGACTCGCTCGTGGATGCGCTGGAGCTGTGCCACAAGCTGCTGGATTGACAGACCCGCCCGGCGAAACGGCGCAGCCGAAAGTGGTTGCGCGGGCGATCCGGGCGCGGTAATCGGGTCCGAGTGGTGCCTTGGCCCGGGCGGACAGGTGCTGCCCTGCGCGGGTGGCATGTGGCACGGACCAAGCACTGTGTGAGAACGAAAAATATCCGTCGCCGGAGCAGGCGCCTTGAGGCCTGCTATGATGCGCTGCGGAATCATGGGCACCCGTAGCTCAGCTGGATAGAGCGTCGGCCTCCGAAGCCGAAGGTCACAGGTTCG
>JAVLCA010000022.1:0-46380 GCA_031581025.1 Salibaculum sp.
CTCGCGCTGGATGCGCGTGAGGTTGCTCAGGGCCTCTTGCCGGTCGGCCTCGGCGTCCTCGTTCGTGGCGTCCGGCTCAAGCCGCTGGATCGCGTCGATTTCGGAGGTCTGGAAATGCGCCTTGAAGCCGTGATCCGCGTCCAGGCGCAACATGGCCTCGCGCGAGGTCAGGAAAGCTTGGGCGTTGACGGCCTCGGACTGTGTGGCAAGCCCGGTGCCCTGGAAAAGCCCGCCGAAACCGGAGCTGCCCTGGGCCTCGGCCTGCTGGATGACGAACTCCGAGTGGGTCGCATACATCGGCGTCGCGATGACGAAGAAATACCAGCCCATGGCAAGGGTCGGCAGCAAGACGAAGGCCGCCAGTCGGGCAAATAGCGCGAACAGCTTGCGGCGGCGGCGCCGGGCGATGTCGCGCTGCATCGCGCGAATCTCGCCCGCGCGCTGGTCCAGGCCCGAGGGTGCCTCCTTTTCGGATGCCGGCAGGTTGGATTTCTGCGAGACGGTCTGCGGCAAGCGCACACCGTCCGGCGCCGACCAGGCCCTGCCTTCGGCGGTCTTGTCCGTCGGCTTGTTTGTCTGCTTGTTCCCCGGCGTGACCAGTTCGAGCACGTTGTTGCGCTGGAAGGGGTCGATGCCGCGTTTGCGCAACTGCCGGACGGCATCAAAATCCGAGGTGACGGCCAGCCCGCATTTGTGGGCGACGCGCCGGGCCATGCGCAGTTGGCGGCCGGTGATGTCCTCCTGCCGGATCTTGTCGATGTCGGTTTCTGCCGCCGCGTCCGGGGAACCTGCGGCATCGGTCGCGGCCGATCCGGTGTCGGGGGGCGCCTGCCGGTCGGCACCCTGCTGCGGTCCGGCCGCCTGGTCGGGCGTGTCCGGCAGCGCCTGGGACGCCAGCGGCGCATCGCGGTGGATGCGATATTTCCTAGCCCTCGACTTGGTAGTCATAAAGCTGCTTCGCTTCTTCCAGAGTATCGAACATATGCAGTCGGCCATCGCGCAACACCGCCGCGGCGCTTGCGAATTTTTCCAGTGTTTCGGGCTGGTGGGACACGATGACCACCGTCGTGGTGGCCAGGCGCTCGCGCAGGATCTCGCCGGCCTTGCGGTTGAACTCGGCATCAGTGGAGCCGGGCATGCCTTCGTCGATGAGGTATATATCGAAATCCAGCGCCAGCATCAGCGAAAACGTGAACCGCGCTTTCATTCCCGACGAGTAGGTCCCCACCGGCATGTCGTAATATTCCGCGATCCCGGCCAGCCAGCGGGTGAAAGCCTCGATGTAGTCCGGGTCCAACCCGTAGAGCCGGGCAATGTAGCGCGCGTTCTCGCGCGCGGTGTGCCGGCCCACGACGCCGCCCATAAAACCCAGGGGAAACGAGATCCGGCAGGTCCGGCGCACCTCGCCCTCGTCGGGTTTTTCCAGCCCGGCCATCATGTTGATCACCGTGGTCTTGCCGGTGCCGTTGGGGGCCAGAATCCCGAGCGACCGGCCCAGGTCGACCCGGAACGAGGCCCGGTCGAGGATGACCTTGCGTTGCGTCCCCGTCCAGAAGGACTTGCTGACGTTGTCGAATTCCAGCATCGACGCCTCGTTACCTGCGGCAGGCGCGGGGCCATCCGCGCGCGTCCGCGACTCTGCAGTGTGGCCACGCATGGGTCACTCTGGCGACACTATGTCGGATCGGTGAAGGGAATGACAACGGTTATCGCTCCGGTGCAGAACTGCGACGGTGCGGGACGCCCAGCGAAGAGAGGTGCGCGATGGACGAGACGACCGAGATCGACAGGGCCCATGCGGCCATGCAGGCGGCCCCCGAGGACGACACGGCCCGGCTGCGATTTTATGAACGGCTGGCAGATGGAGAGCTTTTCGTGCTGTTGCAGGAGGAGGCGGTGCAAGAGGCGGTCTCGCCCGAACTTGTCGAGGTCGAGGGGCAGTCCCATGTGCTGGTCTTCGACCGGATCGAGCGGCTCTCGGCCTTTGCCCGGGGCCCTGCGCCCTATGCGGGCCTGACCGGGCGCGATCTGGCCGTCATGCTGGCCGGGCAGGGCACGGGGCTGGCGCTGAACCTCGATGTGGCGCCCTCGGCCATGCTGATCGGGCCGGAGGGCCTGGACTGGCTGGCCCGCACGCTGGACGCGGCGCCGCAGCAGATCGAGGCGCGGCTGCGCGAGCTGACAGCCCCGACCGATCTTCCCGAGGGCCTGTTGCAGGCGCTGGACCGCAAGCTGGCCCGCGCTGCCGGCCTTGCCGACTGCGCCTACCTCGCCGGCGCGGTGCAGGAGGATGGCACGCGGGGCCTGCTGCTGGCCTTCGTCGGCACGGCGCCGGGGGCCGAGGCCGCCCTGGCGCGGGCCGTGGGCGAGGCGCTGACCTTCTCGGGGCTGGAGACGGGCGGCATCGACGTTACGCACCTTGAGGCAGATTCCGAGATGTCGGCGCGCATCGCGCGGGTCGGCCTGCGATTCGATCTGCCGCAACCCGAGGCCCGCCCGGTGCCGGGCGCAGATCCCGGCATGGACCCGGACAAGCCGCCGAAACTGCGCTGACCCGGCGGAGTGGCTGCGCCACGCCGGTTTGTCTCGGCCCCGCCTGCGGCGTCGCCTCGGGATTGGTGAGGGCGGCGACTGTGGGACGCCTGTCAGTAGCCGTTTCCGCGATCCACGAGGTGCAGGAAGGGTGCGCCCGCCTCGCCGCGGCGGATGTTCTCGGCGATGACCTTGGCGGCGGTGGCCGGGCGGGTCGCCGAGGCGATATGCGGCGTCACCGTGACCTTCGGGTGCGCCCAGAAGGGGTGCTCGACCGGAAGGGGTTCGGTGTCGAAGACATCGAGCGTGGCATGGCCCAGGTGGCTGTCCAGCGCCTCCAGCAGTGCCTGATCGTCGATCAGCGGCCCCCGCCCTGGGTTCAGCAGCGCGGCGCCCGGCGCCGGAAGGGCCAGCCGTTCGGCTGTCATGATGTGCCGGGTCTGCGCCGTCAGGGGCAACAGCAGCACGATGATCTGTGCGTCGCGCAGGGCCGTCTCGAGGGCGTCCTGCCCCGACAGGACCGAGACGCCCGAGATCTCTCGCTCGCGTCGGGCCCAGCCGCGCACCGGAAAGCCCAAGTTGGCCAGCGTGGTGGCGCAGGCGGCCCCGAGCGCGCCGAGGCCCAGCACGGTGACGGGCCGGTCCGCGGCCAGGGGGGGAACCTCGTTGCGCCAGATGCCGTCCTGGCCCATGATGTGTCGGTCCATCTCGAGGTGGTGGCGCAGGACATGGCCGGTGACCCATTCCACCATGCCGCGGGTCAGGCCGGGATCGACCATGCGCGCCAGCGGCTGCGTCAGGGTGGAATTGCCTGTCAGGTTCTCGACCCCCGCCCAGATGTTCTGGACCAGTTTGCAGCGGGTATAGGGGCCGTAATCCTGCACGTCCCCGTCGGGGGCCGTGACGATGTAGTCGACCGTCTCGGCGTCATGGGCGCGCGACAGGTCGGCCGTCAGCCCCTCTGCGGCCAGGGCGGCGGGCAGCACCTGCTCATATGCGGGCCAGGCGTCGGCCCCGGCAGCAAAAAGAACCCGGATCATGGTCTACCTCGGTTTGTGGACATGGGCCGATTGCACCAGCCCGAAGCCCATCATCAGCACGAGCATGGCCGAACCGCCGTAGCTGACCAGCGGCAGGGGCACGCCGACCACCGGCGCCAGCCCCGTTACCATGGCCATGTTGACCGCGAAATAGAGAAAGAAGGTCACCGCCACGCCCAGCGTCAGCAGCGCGGCGAAGCGGTCCTTGTTGGTCATGGCCGATGTGATGCAGAAGAGCAGGATCAGGGCATAGAGCAGCAGTAGCGTCGAGGCACCCAGAAAACCGAATTCCTCGGCCAGGGTGGTGAAGATGAAATCGGTGTGTTTCTCGGGCAGGAAGTTCAACCGGCTTTGCGTGCCCTGCATGTAGCCGCGCCCTGTCCAGCCGCCCGACCCCAGGGCGATCTTGGCCTGCATGATGTGATAGCCCGCGCCAAGAGGGTCCTGACTGGGGTCGAGGAAGGTATCGATCCGGGCATACTGATAGTCCTTGAGCAGTTGCCAAGGTGTCCCGCGTGAGACCAGCACCGTGGTAACAAGGCCGATTCCCGCCGCGATGACGCTGGCGAAATAGGCCCAGTGGACGCCCGCCAGGAAAAGCACAGCGCCCCCGCCCATGACCAGCAGCAGCGTGGTGCCCAGGTCGGGTTGGCGCAGTACCAGCGCGGCGGGCAGGGCGATCATGATCAGCGGTATCGCGATCGAGACCGGGCGGCTGACCTTGTTGAGCGGCAGCCAGTCGTAATAGGCCGCCAGCAGCATGACCAAGGCGATTTTCATCAGTTCCGAGGGTTGCAGGTCCATCGGGCCGAGGTCCAGCCAGCGCTGCGAGCCGTTGCGTTCGACCCCGATGACTTCGACCAGGCCCAGCAGGATCAGCGAGACGGCATAGGTGACCAGCGCCATGTTGCGCCAGAACCAGATCGGCACCAGACCGATCCCGATCATGAGCACAATGCCGAGGCCGAAGCGCTGCATCTGCGACTCGGCCCAGGGCTGCATGCTGCCCCCGGCCACGGAATAGAGCGTCAGGAACCCGGTTCCGCAGACCGCCGAGACAAGGAAGATGATCGGCCAGTTGAGGTAGAGCAGCTTGCGCAGCCCTGTGGGGACATATTTGACCTGATATTCGAGATAACTCATGCCGCGAGCCTCAGGCCCGGTCCGCGCTGCGGCCGGGGCGGATGTCGCGCAGGTTGAGATCGCGCTGTTGCTGTTCGATGCGGCGATGGTCGGCGGTGGGATAGGACGACAGCGGTGGTGTGCCCCCGTGCAGCGCTTGGAGCATGATGTCGCGGGCGACCGGGGCGGCGGCGGTGGACCCGCCCCCGCCATGTTCCACGACCACGGCAACAGCGTATCTGGGGGTCTCGTAGGGCGCGAACGAGACGAAAAGCGCGTGGTCCCGGCGATGCCAGGGCAGGTCCTCGTTGCGCGATACGCCGCGGGCGCGTTCCTCCGCAGTGATCCGGCGGACTTGGCTGGTGCCGGTCTTGGCGGCCTGGCGCATGTCCTCGGCGACGATCCTGGTGCGGTAGGCCGTCCCGCGCCGGTGGTTCGAGACATCGTACATCGCCGCGCGGACGCGGCGCAGGTGATTTTCGTTCAGGCCCAGCGACTCGCCGCCGCCCGAGGGTTGCTCGACCCCGCCGATCGACTGCACCAGCCGTGGCGTGATCGCCCGCCCGGTGGCAATGCGCGCGGTCATCACCGCCAGTTGCAGCGGCGAAGCCAGCACGTAGCCCTGACCGATCGCGGCATTGACCGTGTCACCGATGCGCCAGGATTCGCCCCGCCGGGTGCGCTTCCATTGCTTGTCGGGGGCGATGCCCGGCGTGATCGCGGACATGGGCAGCTCGTGGCGCTGGCCAAGGCCCAGCCGCCGGGCCATGGCCGCGATCTTGTCGATCCCGACACGCTGGGCGACCTCATAGTAGTAGACGTCGCAACTCTGTTTGAGGCTCTCGTGCAGGTTCATGTTGCCGTGCCCGCCGCGTTTCCAACAGTGAAAACGAAGGTCCGAGACATCGAGGTGGCCCAGACAGCGCACGGTTTCCTCGGGGTCGATCACGCCGTCCTCCAGGGCGGCCAGCGCCACGACCATCTTGAAGGTGGAGCCGGGTGGATAGGCCCCCTGCACGGTCTTGGCCGCCAGCGGGCGGCGGTGGCTGCGCGGGTCCAGCCCGCGTTCGTTCAGCGCGTCCCAGTCGGCCTGAGATATCCCGCGCACGAACATGTTGGGATCGAACGCAGGCGCCGAGCCGATCGCGTCGATATCGCCCTTTTCCAGGTCGAGCACGACCGCCGCCGCGCTTTCGCCGCGCAACCGTTCCTGTACGTAGTTTTGCAACCGCGCGTCGACGGTCAGCTGCACATCCGCGCCCGGCTCACCCTCGGTGCGGTTGAGTTCGCGCATGATGCGGCCGGAGGCGTTCTTCTCGACCTCGAGCGTGCCGGCCTTTCCGCGCAGGACCCGTTCGAGCTTGTTCTCGACCATGGTCTTGCCGATCTGGAACCGCGGCATGCGCAACAGCGGGTCCTGGTCGTCGATCCGGTCCAGGTCGTAGTCGCTGACCGGGCCGACGTAGCCCACCACATGGGCCGTGTCCTCGGCCTGGGGGTAAAGGCGGCTCAGGCCCAGTTCGGCGCGCACGCCGGGAAGGGCCGGGGCATTGACGACAACGCGGCTGACATGGCGCCAGGCCACGCGCTCGGCCACGGTGACTGGGATGTCGCCGCGCACCTTGTCCAGTTCGGCGCGGGCGCGCGCCCGCTGAACCTCGGTCACCGGGATCAGCCGGGCCAGCTTGGCCAGAACGGTGTCCAGGTCCCCGGCGTCTTCGCGGGTGATGGTGATGTTGTAGAACTGTTCGTTCTCGGCCAGCACGACGCCATTGACATCGAAGATCAGCCCGCGGTCCGGGGGCAGAAGCTCGATATCGATGCGATTCTGCTCGGCCAGGCTGCGGTAAGTGTCGCCGTGGTCCACCTGGAGCGAACGCATGCGCCAGCCCAGCATGCCGATGACGCCCATCTGGGCACCGCCCAGCAGCAGCGCCCGCCGCGAGATGCGGCGCAGGCTGGTTTCGGTTTCCTTCGCTCCGCGCTTCATAGCCGGTTCCCGAATGAGTCGACTTCACCCTGGGCGGGGCGGCTGACGCCGAACAGCAGATGCGACAGGAGCGCCACGAGGGGGTAGGCCATAATGGTAAGCATCATTTGCGTCACTGTCAGCCCGAATGGGGCCTGCGGCACGCCCGTAAGCGACAGAACAAGCCTGTAGGCCAGCGTGATCGTCACGATTCCGGCGGTGACCCCGGCCCATTCCAGTGGAAAGGGCACCACCCGCAGCGACCGTGCGCGCGCCCGCAACACCTCGGTCAGGATCAACACCAGCGCGGTCCAGAGACCGGGCGGCCTGTGCAACAGCATGTCTGACAACAGAAACACGGCGGCAATCAGCACGGCCGGCACGTGGTCGGGCCGCCGCGCGGCCCAGGCCAGGGTTATGAGCAGCACGAAATCGGGGCTGCCCCAGCGCCGCGGCATGGTCTCCATCGGAAGCAGCTGAAGGAACAGGATTGCGGCGCATAGCAGGGCATAAAGCCCGCGCCCGAGCCAGATCCGGCGGCGCGAGCCCTCAGCCATCGCCGGGCGCCTCTGCCCCGGTGCGGTCTCCGGCGATCTCGGCGGGGGCGGGCTGGGCCTGGGGCTCTGGCGGGTCCACGGGGGCGATCAAGGCGCCGTTGGCGTCGATTCGCTCGGCCTTCTGGCTGCGCAGCACGCGCAGGAACTCCAGCCGCTCGAAATCGGCTGCCAGGCGCAGGCGCAGGCGGCGGTCGGTGCCGCGCACGACCTGCCCCACAAGGATGTCGGCCGGGAAAAGCCCGCCATCGCCCGAGGTCACCACCCGGTCGCCGGGGCGGGTGCTGTCGGGGTCCTCGATGAAGTCTAGCGGCGGCGTGATGGTGTTGTCGCCGGCCAGGACCGCGCGTTGTCCCGACGGCTGGATGGTGACCGGAATGCGGCTGGAGGTGTCTGTCAGCAGCAGCACTCGGCTGCTGTCCTGGCCAACGCCCGAGATGCGGCCGGCCAGGCCGATGCCGTCCATCACCGGCCAGCCGTCGAGAATGCCGTCGTGCGCGCCCACATTCAGCAGCACCGATTGCCGGAACGGCGAGCCGCTGTCGGCCAGCACTACGCCGGTCACCCAGGTCAGTTCGGGGTCCAGCCGTACGTTGTTGAGGTCGCGCAGCACCGCGTTTTCCTGTTCCAGCTGCAGCGCCGCCTCGCGCCAGGCCTTCATGTCTTGCAGTTCGCGGCGAAGGTCGCGGTTCTGCTCGGCCAACCGCTGGTAGGACTGGAAGTCCGACACCAGGTTGGCCACCCCGGTCACGGGCGCCATGGCCCACTCAAACGAGGGCACGACGCGGTCGATGATCTCCGCGCGCACCCGCTCCACGCGGGGGCTGTCGATCCGCCACAGCAGGAACAGACCCAGCAGCAACAGCACCAGCACCCCGATCAGCAGGCGCCGAACCGGGCTGACGTAGTCTTCGGACCGGGCTCTGTCCCTGGCCATGGGGCGTCATCCCCCGTTGAGCGATCAGCTTTCGTAGTCGATCACGTGGCGAAGCTGTTTTTCGTATTCCAGTGCCTTGCCGGTGCCAAGCGCGACGCAGGTGAGGCTCTCGTCGGCGACCGACACGGCAAGGCCGGTCTGTTCGCGCAGGGCGAGGTCCAGATGGCCCATCAGCGCGCCGCCCCCGGTCAGCATCACGCCGCGGTCGACGATGTCGGCGGCCAGGTCGGGCGGGGTGGCCTCCAGCGCGGTCATCACCGCCTCGCAGATCTGCTGGACCGGTTCGGCCAACGCCTCGGCCACCTGGGCCTGACTGATCTCGGTTTCCTTGGGCACGCCGTTGAGCAGGTCGCGGCCGCGGATCTGCATGGACTGGCCGCGCCCGTCGTCGGGCATCCGCGCGGTGCCGATCGAGGTCTTGATGCGTTCGGCGGTGCTGTCGCCGATCAGCAGATTGTGCTGGCGCCGCAGGTAGTTGATGATGGATTCATCCATTCGGTCCCCGCCGACCCGGACCGAGCGCGCATAGACGATGTCGCCCAGCGACAGGACCGCGACCTCGGTGGTGCCGCCGCCGATGTCGACGACCATGTTGCCGGTGGGATCGGTGATCGGCATCCCCGACCCGATGGCCGCGGCAATGGGTTCGGCGATCAGACCCGCGCGCCGGGCGCCCGCCGACAGCACCGACTGGCGGATGGCGCGCTTTTCCACCGGGGTCGCGCCGTGGGGCACGCAGACGATGATCTTGGGCTTGGAGAAGGTCGAGCGCTTGTGCACCTTGCGGATGAAGTACTTGATCATCTCCTCGGCGGTGTCGAAATCGGCGATCACGCCCTCGCGCATTGGGCGGATGGCCTCGATGGAGCCGGGCGTGCGCCCCAGCATGAGCTTGGCGTCCTCGCCCACGGCCAATACCTTCTTGACGCCGTTCTTGACGTGATAGGCTACCACTGATGGCTCGGACAGGATGACGCCGCGGCCCTTGACGTAGACGAGCGTGTTCGCCGTCCCGAGGTCGATCGCCATGTCCGACGAAAACAAACTTGCAAATCCAGCCATTCTGCGGCCCCGTCCCCCATTGGAAATTGGCCCGAGACTCCCGCTGGAACTCGAACTGTCCGTGCTTATAGGCGCGTGACCGGGCGGGGAAAAGGGGTCTTGGACGGCGGGGGCACTAATCCGCCGTGCCCTTTCCGGCCCCGAGGTCGCTCTGCGGGCCGGTCCGCAGGGCGCGTGCCGTGGCGCTCGGGCCCCGACCGAGCCTGTGCGCCGCGTTCATTCGCCCGCGTCGGTGTAGCGGATTTCCTTCACGTCGGCGCCCGGTGCGGTCTTTTCGCGGCGCACGATCAACCGGTTGAGCGCGTTGATATACGCCCGCGCTGAGGCCACGACCGTGTCGGTGTCCGCCGAGGAGCCCGTTGCGATGCGCCCGTCCTCGAAAAGGCGCACGGACACTGTGGCCTGTGCGTCTGTTCCTTCGGTCACGGCGTGGACCTGGTACAACTCCAGCCGCGCCGCGTTGGGCCAGATCGCGCGCACCGCCTTGAACGTTGCGTCCACCGGGCCGTCTCCGGTGTCGGTCACGGTGTGGCTGGTGCCCTCGACCTCCATGGTCAGGGTCGCCTCGGCCGGGCCGCCGGTGCCGCAGGTGACCTTGAGGTCGAGCAGTTTCAGGTGGTCCTCTGCGCCCTCGTTGATGCGCACCAGGGCGATCAGGTCGTCGTCGTAGACCTCCTTCTTACGGTCGGCCAGGTCCTTGAAGCGGGCGAAAATGTCCTTGACCTCGTTGTCGCCCAGATCGAAGCCCAGTTCGTCGAGCTTGGCCCGCATCGCCGCACGGCCCGAATGCTTGCCCAGGGGCAGCGAGGAGGCGGCCAGGCCGATGTCCTCGGGGCGCATGATCTCGAAGTTCTCGCGGTTCTTGAGCATCCCGTCCTGGTGGATGCCGCTTTCATGGGCAAAGGCGTTCTTGCCGACGATGGCCTTGTTGAACTGCACGGGGAATCCGGAAACCGTGCTGACCCGGCGCGAGATCGCCATGATTTTGGTGGTGTCGACACCCGTGTGAAAGGGCATGATGTCGCCGCGGGTGCGCAGCGCCATGACGACCTCTTCCAGCGCTGTGTTGCCGGCGCGTTCGCCCAGCCCGTTGATCGTGCATTCGATCTGCCGCGCGCCGCCCTCGACTGCCGCAAGGGCATTGGCCGTGGCCATCCCGAGATCGTTGTGACAATGGGTGGCAAAGACGATGTCCTCGCCCCCCGGCACCGCGGCGATCAGGCGGCGGATCAGGTCGGCGCTTTCGCCCGGGGCGGTGTAGCCGACGGTATCGGGGATGTTGATCGTCGTGGCCCCGGCCTTGATGGCGATCTCGATCACCCGGCACAGGTAATCCCCTTCGGTCCGGGTGGCATCCATGGGCGACCATTGGACATTGTCGCAAAGGTTGCGCGCGTGGGTGACCGTCTCGTGGATGCGCTCGGCCATCTCGTCCTGGGTCAGGTCCGGAATGGCCCGGTGCAGGGGCGAGGTGCCGATGAAGGTGTGGATGCGCGGCGACGCGGCGTGCTTCACCGCCTCCCAGCAGCGGTCGATATCGGTGACGTTGGCCCGGGCCAGCCCGCAGATCGTGGAGTCCCGGCTGCGCCGGGCGATCTCGGCCACGGCCTTGAAATCGCCCTCCGAGGCGATGGGAAAGCCCGCCTCGATGACATCGACGCCCATCTCGTCGAGCATCTCGGCAATCTCCAGCTTTTCGTCATGGGTCATGGTCGCGCCCGGTGATTGCTCGCCGTCGCGCAGGGTGGTGTCGAAGATCAACACATGGTCGGTCATTGGGGTAAGGTCCTTGTTTTCCTTAGCGATGTTCTGGCTGGTGTCCGGCGCGTCATCCCCCCTGAGCGGTCGCGCCGAAAGGCACGCTCAGAGGCGGCTAAGGAGAAGCAGGCCGAGCAGGGCCGGGCGATGAGCGATGCGCGTCATGAGGCCGCACTATACGCCAGCGATTGCGTTTGGAAAGGGGGCGGTGACAAAATTGTGCGCGTCCGCGCGCTCTTTTTCGGCCAGTGGAGAGGTGACGCGCCAGGCCCGTCGCGCTGTTCGGGAGGCGGTGGCGGGCGCCTCGGGCGGCGGTCTTTTGCGCCAAGGAAGCCGGCGGTCAGATCCAGCTACGGCTGTCCGCGCGTTCGGGCGCGTCCAGGTGGGGAATGGCATTGAAACTGGACAGGAAGGTGCCGCTGTCCAGCACGCGGAAACGGTGGATCGAGGAGTTGTAGATCGGCAGAAGCACCTGGGCCAGGCGTTCGGTGTCCAGATCAAGGGCAAGGCGCAACGCCATGGCGATGACCCCGCCCGAGGTGACACAGAGCACACGGCGGCCCGGTTCGGCGGCCTCGACCAATACGGTGCGGATGCGGGCCTCGAAGCCCGCGAAAGGCTCGGCACCGGTGATCTCGGCGGCGTGCCAGGCCTTGAAGGTCTGCGGGATATGGGACGCGAAATCCTGTTCCGAGGCTGGCTGGGCCAGCCCATGCGTGATCTCGACGTCCCGCGCAAGGGCGAAATAGTCCAGCTCGTTGAGCCTGTCGTCCGCCTTGTCCGGCGTCACACCCATGCCCTGGGCAGTCTCGCGGTGGCGCCGCATGGTACCGCTGAGGACATGGTCGAAGGGGGTTTCGTGGCGGCGCATCCAGTCGCCCAGCCAGGCGGCCTGCTGGTGGCCCAGCGGCGAGAGGCGGTCGTACTCCGCCTCGCTGGTGGCACCCGAATTGGCCTGCCCGTGCCGGACCATGACGATCTCGCCCATCTTCATCCCTTCCTTGTCGTTGCCGACGCTGGGTCGCACGCGGGCGGCGCCGAGACAACTGGAAAGGCGCGGCCCGCGTCCTATGCTTGAAGCATGAAACAAGCACTCGTCATAGGCGCCTCGGGCGGAATCGGCGCGGCCCTGGCCGCGGAGTTGAAAACACGCGGGTATGCCGTGACCGGGTTGTCACGGTCCCGCGACGGGCTGGACGTGACCGACGCGGCGTCGGTCGCCCGGCATCTCGGGGCGCTGGAAGGCCCCTTCGAGGCGATCTTTGTCGCCACCGGCACGCTGGCCGCGGGTGCGAGGCCCGAGAAATCCCTTTCGGCCATCGCACCGGAACAGATGGCGAGGGTCGTCGCGGTCAATGCCATCGGACCCGCGCTGGTGCTGGCCCAGGTCGAGCGGCTCTTGCCCCGCGAGGAAGGTTCAATGGTGGGCGTGTTGTCGGCGCGCGTCGGCTCCATAGGGGACAACCGGATGGGTGGCTGGTATTCCTACCGCGCCTCCAAGGCGGCAGCGAACCAGATGATCCACGGCGCGGCGATCGAGATCGGGCGCAAGCGCAAGGCGGCCGTGGTCGCCGCATTGCATCCGGGGACGGTCGAGACCGCCTTCACCGCCGGGTACCCGGGCCACGACAAGGTCACGCCCGAGGAGGCCGCGCGGCGGCTGTGCGACGTCATGGCCGGGCTGGAGCCCGCGCAGACGGGCCGGTTCTATGACTATGCGGGCCGGGAGATCCCCTGGTGACGCGGCTGGTCCTGGTCCTTGGCGACCAGCTGAGCGAGGGAGTGTCGGCGCTGCGTGCGGCGGACAAGGCGCGTGACGTGGTTGTCATGGCCGAGGTGGCCGACGAGGCGGGCTATGTGCCTCATCACCCCAAGAAGATCGTGTTTGTCTTCAGCGCGATGCGCAAGTTTGCCGCGCAGTTGCGCGCGGCGGGGTGGGACGTGCGCTATGGCCGCTTCGATGATCCGGAGACTGGCGGCAGCATCTGTGCCGAGCTTCTGCGCCGCGCCGACGAGGTCGGCGCAAGCGAGGTGCTTGCCACCGAGCCGGGCGAATGGCGCCTGATCAAGGCGCTAAGGGCCTGTCCGGTGCCTGTGGCGTTGCAGCCCGATGACCGGTTCCTGTGTTCGCATGGCGACTTCGAGGCCTGGGCCGAGGGGCGCAAGGGGCTGCGCATGGAATATTTCTATCGCGAGATGCGGCGCAAGACCGGCCTGCTGATGGAGGGCGGTCAGCCTGCGGGCGGGCAGTGGAACTTCGACCATGACAACCGCAAGCCCGCGCCGGGGGCGGTCGATTTCAGCGGACCGATGCGGTTCGAGCCCGACGAGGTGGTGCGAGAGGTGCTGGATCTGGTCGACGACAGGTTCGGCGACAACTTCGGCGATCTTGAGGATTTCTGGTTCGCCACGGACCGGGCGCAGGCGCAGCGCGCACTGGCGCACTGGGTCGCCTGGGGCTTGCCGAAATTCGGCGACTATCAGGATGCCATGCTGCGCGGCGAGCGGTTCCTCTGGCATGGCGTCATCTCGATGTATCTCAACGCCGGGCTGCTGGACCCGATGGAGGTCTGCACGGCGGTGGAACAAGCTTGGCAGGATGGCGCGGCCCCGCTGAACGCCACCGAGGGCTTTATCCGTCAGGTTATCGGGTGGCGGGAATACGTGCGCGGCATCTACTTTCTTGAGGGTCCGGACTACACGGCGAGGAACGCTCTGGGCCAGACCAGGGACTTGCCCGCGGTCTACTGGGGCGGCGAGACGAGGATGCGCTGCATGGGCGAGGCCGTTGCCCAGACCCGGGCCGAGGCCTATGCCCACCACATCCAGCGGCTGATGGTGACCGGCAATTTCGCGCTGCTGGCGGGGATTGACCCGGGCCAGGTGCATGAATGGTATCTGGCGGTCTATGCCGATGCCTATGAATGGGTCGAGGCGCCCAACACGATCGGGATGAGCCAGTTCGCAGATGGCGGCATCATCGCCTCGAAGCCCTATGTTTCAAGCGGCAACTACATCAGCAAGATGTCGGATTACTGCAAGGGTTGCGCCTATTCCGTGACTGCCAAGACGGGGCCGGGGGCCTGCCCGTTCAACCTGCTCTACTGGCACTTCATGGACCGCCACCGGTCGCGCTTCGAAGGCAACCCGCGCATGGCGCAGATGTACCGGACCTGGGACCGAATGGATGTGGACAAGCGCGAGACGGTCCTGGGGGAGGCCGGTGAGCTATTGGCCCGGCTGGATGCCGGAGAAACAGTGTAGTTTACGTTGATCTTGATGTCCACCAGATGCTCCTCTCTCAACCTATGTTCGCCACAATAGTCGCGGTTTTGTGGGAAGGCCGTTCATCCATTAGCTCGCTGTTCTTCGTCCGGAGCCGAACACGTCAGAGAGGCCCATGGAGGGTGCGTTCCCGGAGCTTCGCGCGCCAAGCTGCAATATAAAATAACATTCGAAATCCCAGTCCTCACAAGGACGAACCCGTCCACATTTCGTCAAATCGTTACGAAACTGCAGCCCGCCCGTCATGTCCCGTCCATAGGAGCGGGAGCGCTCGCAACACAGAGGGACCACCCATGAAAACTTCCATGCTCGCCATCACCGCCACCCTTCTCGGGACGGGGGCGATGGCCCAGGATCTGCCGCAGGCCGACAGCGACTGGTTCACCGACGCCCAGGAGCGCCTGCAGGCGCAACTGGAGGCTCAGCCCAACACCAACACCGCCAAGAACGTCGTCATCCTGATCGCCGACGGCAACGGTGTCGGCACCAACTACGCGACCCGCGTTTACATGGGCCAGCAAGAGGGCGGCTTCGGTGATGACTATGTCATGCACCACGAGACCTTCCCGTCGCTGGGCCTGGTCAAGACCTACAACGTGAACTCGCAGACCCCAGACTCCGCCGGCACCGGCACCGCCATGATGAGCGGCGTGAAGACCGACATCGGCGTGCTGGGCGTCAATTCCAACGTCGATCGCGGCGACTGCTCGACCCTGCCGGGCAACGAGGTCGCCAACGCCTCGGAAATCTTCACCGAGATGGGCAAGGAAGTCGGCATCGTCTCGACTGCGCGCATCACCCACGCGACGCCGGGCGCGGCCTATGCCCACTCTGTCGATCGCAACTTCGCCGCGGCGCTGCCCGAGGGCTGCGACACCCAGAAGACCATTGCGGAACAGTTGCTGGACGCGATGTATGCCGGTCGTGTCGACGTCGCCATGGGCGGTGGCCGCCGCAACTTCATCACCGGCGACATGACCGACGAAGAGGGCGATTCGGGCCGCCGCGAAGACGGCCGCAACCTGATCGATGAGGCCGAGGAAAACGGCATCGCCTACGCCTGGAATGCCGAAACGGCCGGTGAACTGCCGACCGACGGCTCCACCCCGATCCTCGGGATATTCGAGGACAGCCACATGTCCTACGAAGCCGACCGTGGCGACGAACCCTCGCTGTCGGAAATGACCGAGATCGCGCTGACCAACCTGCAGGCGAAGGCGGGCGACAACGGCTTCTTCATGCAGGTCGAGGCCGGCCGTGTCGACCACGCCCACCATGGCAACAACCTGGCCCGCACCGTGACCGACGGCGCCGAGTTCGTCCGCACCATCGAGATGGTCGACGAGATGACCAACGACGAAGACACGCTGATCGTCGTCACCGCCGACCACGAGCATTCCTTTGCGCTCAACGGCTACTGCGGCCGCGGCTCGGACATCCTCGGCCTGTGCATGGGGATCAACAACCAGGGCGTCGAGAACACCGGCGAGCCGGTCATGGCTGCCGACGGCAAGCCCTACACCGTCGGCATGTACACCAACGGCTCCAGCTCGGTCCTGCTCGAACAGCCCGGCGGCGAATTCTTCGGCTCGCGCCCCGTCGTGACCAACGAGGAAGCCCAGGACATCGACTACGTCCAGCAGGCGCTGGTGCCGCGCTCCTCGGAAAGCCACTCGGCCGAGGACGTCGCGGTCTACGCCAAGGGGCCGTTCGCGCACCTGTTCGAGGGCACCGTGGAACAGAACTACATCTTCCACGTGATGCACCACGCCTTCACCGCCGAGTGATCGGCGTGCCCCGCACAACAAGGGAAGGGGGCCGGCAACGGCCCCCTTTTCCGTTCCCGCGTCCGGCGCTTGAAGGGCCGTGTCATTGCGCCGACATATCCATGTGCGATGCGACCCCACGAAAGGAGGTTACCCATGACTCGATTTGACCGCAGGTCGGTTATCGCGGGGCTCGGGCTGGCCGGGCTGGCCCCGGCGCTTGCAAGCCCGGCTGCCGCCGAGGACATGCTCAAGCTGCGCGAGCTTTACGACGCCAACCAGGATTTCAGCGCCCTCGCCAAGGAGCTCGAGGGCAGCCCCGTCACCGTCGAGGGCTTCATGGCCCCGCCGCTCAAGGCGGATATCGAGTTCTTCGTGCTGACCAAGAAGCCGATGTCGGTCTGCCCGTTCTGCGAGACCGAGGCCGAGTGGCCCGACGACATCCTGGCCGTCTACACCCGCCGCGGCTTCGACGTCGTGCCGTTCAACCGCGGCATCGAGGTTACCGGGGAACTGTCTCTCGGCCCGCGCCGTCACGAGGACACGGGTTTCCTGAGCATGGTGCGGATCGAGAACGCGCGGTTCAGATACGGATGACCGGGATCGCGCTGGCCATATCGGGGCTGGAGGTGAGGGGGCAGGGCGGCCGCCGCATCCTGTCGGCGCCGCATCTGGAGGTGCCCGCCGGCGCGGCGGTGGCCGTGCGCGGGCCCTCGGGGGCCGGCAAATCGACGCTGCTTTATGCCATGGCCGGGATCATTGCCCCGGCGCAGGGCCGCATCGTGTGGGGCGACACCGATATCGCCGGAAGGGATGACCGCGGCCGGGCCGCCTTTCGCCGCGAAAGCGTCGGCTTCATCTTCCAGGAACATCTGCTGTTCGAGGAACTGTCCGCGCTGGGCAACGCGGCGATCACCGCGCTCTACGCGCCCCGCCGCGACCGGCGCCGCATACGTGACAACGCCGAGGGGCTGCTGACCCGCCTCGGCCTGGGCGAAAGTGCCACGCGCCGGTCCGACACGTTCTCGGGTGGTGAGCGTCAGCGCATCGCGGTGGTTCGGGCACTGGCCGGTGACGCACCCGTAATCCTGGCCGACGAGCCCACTGCCAGCCTCGACCGGCCCAACGCCGATGCGCTGGCCGACGACCTGATGCGGCTGGCGCGCGACGACGGGCGCACCCTGATCGCGGTCAGCCATGACCCGGCGCTGCACGACCGTGCAGACCATGTCATCGACGTGGTCGACGGCCGCGTCGAAACCCCAGAGGTGCAGCATGCCTGATGCCGTCGCCGGCCTGTTGTCCGGTCTGCCGCTCTGGATGGAAGACACGCTGCTCCTGCTGGTGGCCTTGCTGCCGGTGCTGGTGATCGGGGCGCTGGTGCTGCGCGGGTTTGCCGTCGGGCCGCTGCTGTCGGCGCTGCTGCGCCGGCAGGCCTGGGTCAGCGTTGTCTTTACCGCGCTGATCGCGGTTTCCATCGGTCTGGGCGTCGGGCTGATCGCGCAGGAACGGGGCCTGCGCGAGGGCACCGCCCGCGCCGCCGACAAGTTCGAACTTGTCGTCGCCGCCCCGGGCAGCGAGATCACCGCCATGCTGGCCGCGGTCTACCTGCAGCCCTCCGCGATCCCGCTGATCGACGGGCCGACCTATGCACAGATCGCCGCGCACCCCAACGCAGAGCTGGTCGCGCCGCTGGCCTTCGGCGACAGCTACGACAACGCGCCCGTGGTCGGATCGACCCCCGCCTTCGTGGAATATCTCTCCGAAGGGCTGGCCAAGGGCCGCGTCTTTGCCACCGAGACCGAGGCCATCGCGGGCGCGCGCACCCCCCTTGGCGTCGGCGACAGTTTCGCACCCCAGCACGGGCGCGGCGATGCCGCCGAAGGCGCGCACGGGGATTTCGAATATCAGGTCGTGGGGCGGATGCCGATGACCGGCTCGCCCTGGGATCAAGCTTATATCGTGCCGGCCGAATCCGTCTGGTCGGTGCACGGGCTGGCCAACGGCCACGGGCCTGACTGGGACGGGTCTGTCGGCGCGCCTTTCGACCCTGAGTATTTCCCCGGCACGCCGGCGGCGCTGGTCAAGGCCGACACGCTGGGCGGGGCCTACGTGATGCAAGCCCAGTTCAACACGGACCGCACCATGGCGCTGTTTCCGGGCACGGTGCTGTCGCGGCTGCACGCGCTGATGGGCGATATCCGGCAGGTCATGTCGATCCTGGCCGTGGTCACGCAGGTGCTTGTCACCGTGGGCGTTCTGGCCGGGCTGATGATGCTGACGCGGCTGCTGTCGCGCCGGCTTGCCCTGCTGCGGGCGCTGGGTGCGCCGCGGCGGTTCAACTTTGCCCTGACCTGGTCCTATGCCGTCACGCTGATCGTGGCGGGCGCCGGGCTGGGGCTCGCGCTCGGGGTTCTGCTGACGCGGATCATCTCGGGCGTGATCACGGCACGCACGGACATCCTGGTGACGGCGTCGCTGGGCTGGTCCGAACTGCACCTCGTCGGCGCCTTCGTGAGCCTGACGGCCCTGCTGGCGCTGATTCCCGCCTGGCTGACAATGACCCGACCCGTCGTGCGTGACCTGCGCGGCTGACCCAAAATGGAGAGACCCATGCCCCCGAAGTCCCTGATCCCCCTTGCCCTTCTCGCCGCCCTGGCCGGGCTGCCCGCCCTTGCCGCTGGCGACGATCATGCCGCCGACACGGCCGCGGACCACGGCCACGACGACGACCATGGCCACGACGACGAGCACGCCCATGACGAAGACCACGCGCACGACGAGGCCGCCAGCGACGACGCGCACCTGTCGACCATGGGCGACGTGCGCCTGCTGCACGGCTGGACCCGGGCAACCGGCGACGACACCGCGCTCGTCTTCGTCGAGATCGAGAACACCGGCACCACGCCCGTGACCCTGACCGGCGGCGCCGCGGACCTGGCCGAAAGCGCGTCGCTGGTGGGCTTCACGCTCGAGGACGGCACGCCCGTCTATCCCGAACTGCCGGCCCTGCCGGTGGCCCCGGGCACCGAGATGGTGCTGGCCCCGCAGGGGGTCGCGCTGCGGCTCGACAGGCTGTCGCGCGACCTGGTCGAGGGCGAAAGCTTCGATGTGACCCTCGCCTTCGCCGAGGCCGAAGTGGAGTTGACCGTCGAGGTCGAGGCCGCCGACGCGACCCAGCACAGCCACGCGGGCCACGCGCATTGACACGCCGGGCATGGCCCGCGGCGCTTCTGGCGGCGGTGCTTCTGGCCCTGCCGGCCGGGGCGCAACAGGCCGAGCAGGGGGCCGGTCTGGACGACCTGTTGGTCGGCGAGATGGCCAGGCTTCAGGTTGGCACCCAGCCTGTCGCTTCGGCTGCTTTCACCGGGGCGAATGGTGCGCCGATGACGCTGGAGGACTTTGCGGGCAAGCATGTGCTGGTGAACTTCTGGGCGCCCTGGTGCGCCCCCTGCCGCGAGGAGATGCCTGAGCTTTCGGACCTGCAGTCCGAGCTGGGCGGCGAGGCCTTCGAGGTGGTCACCATCGCCGTGGGGCGAAACCGTCCGGATACGATGGCGCGGTTCCTCGACGAGGTCGGCGCGGGCAACCTGCCGCTGCACACCGATCCGGCAAGCCGTCTGTCGGGCGCGATGGGCGCGCTGGGCCTGCCGGTGACCGTTCTGGTCGACACCGAAGGCCGCGAGATCGCCCGGCTGCAGGGGGCCGCCGACTGGGCCAGCCCCGAGGCGCTGGCACTGATACGGCACTTGTCGGATCAATAGCGTCGATCGCCCTGGACGGCGGAGCGGGCGCGCGCCAGCGGGTGGTGGTATTTCGCGTCGCGCCGAAAATCCAGCGGGCCCACGCTCTGATAACCCTGTGCGGTATCAACCCTGCGCGGCTGTGAACAGCACCCCCCTGCCAGCGGCAAGACGTCGCCGTGCCGCACGCCAGGGGACCGGGTGTTGAAGACGATAGGGTGCAGATGCGATAATCGGGCACGACATTCTTGCCGCCGTCGAAGGTCGTGCAGTCGATCATTCTTAAATTGATTAGCGTCGGGCCTTCCGAACTGCCTTCAACATAGTCGGCGGGATCGTTGCCCGCCGTCGGCGCGGGGTCGGTGATCGCGACGTTCTGAAACGACGCGGCCAGCCAGGCACCGCGCTCAGGTAGTACGGGTTTGTCGATGAACGCGATCTCTTGGACAACCAGGGTGCCCCCCCCGTGCCATGACCAGACGTGCCCTGCACTGTGGCGCGTTCGACATGATTCACCCTTCGCGCGTCGTCGGCGGCGGTGTGGTGTTTTCTCAAGGCGGGGAACCCTGTAAGGCGATGCCATGAGGGTCAACGCTTGCCGCCGAAATCGGGTTCTTGCCGGGGTGGCGCTCGCGACGCTGGCGTCTGCGCTGGCCGCGCAGGACGCGCCGATCGCGACAGGCTTCAACAGCTATGGCCAGCCGGGTCTGATCGACATGCCGGTGGCCACGAGTCGACCGGATGGTGAGTTGGCCTTCACGACAAGCAGTTTCGCCGGGCAGACACCCGACGCCGGGGCAGGAACTGCCGCGCTTCGGGACGGCGGCGCTTGTGGTATCCTGCCAAAGTCTACGAAAACGGCGCAAGGCAGGGCATTGCGCCGTTCCATGCCGGGGGTGGGCAGGGGCGTGGCGCGGCCCCCGCCGATAGAGGATCACTCCCAGCCGGCCTCGTTCAGCAACATCTGCGCCGCGGGAATGTTGTCGGCGATGACTGCTGCATCCAGGTCGTCGGGCTTGAAGAAGCCCAGTTCGGCCACGGACGGGCTGAGCGCGACGCCCGGCACGGCCGGGTATTCGTCGTTGCCGGCCGAGAAGTATTCCTGCGCCTGGTCCGAGGCGAGGTATTCGAGGAAGCGCACCGCGTTGTCGCGGTTCGGTGCATGGGCTGCCACGCCGCCGCCGGACAGGTTCATGTGCGCGCCGGTGCTGTCCTGATTGGGGAAGACCCAGCCGATCATGTCACGGCTGTCGGACAGGCCGTCCACGTCCTTGCGGATCGCGCGGGCGAAGTAATAGGTATTCACCACGGCGATGTCGCACTCGCCCGAACCGATGCCGCGCAGCTGGTCGGTGTCGCCGCCCTGCGGGTCGCGGGCAAAGTTGGAAACGACGGCCTCGGCCCAGTCCCGCGTGGCCTCTTCGCCGAGATGCGCGATCAGCGCCCCTGTCAGCGTCTGGTTGTAGACGTTGGAGGATGACCGAATGCAGATCTGGTTCTCGTAGGCCGGATCGGCGAGATCCTGATAGGTGGCCGGCGGGGTGTCCACGTCGTTCTTGTCATAAAAGATGATGCGCGAGCGCTGCGAAAAGCCGAACCACTGGCTTTCGTCGTCCTGCGCATGGGCGGGGATGCGCGCCTCGAGGACCTCGGAGTCGACCGTCTGGAACAGGCCCGCGTCCTTGGCGCGTTCAAGCCGCGACGTGTCGACGGTCAGGAAGACGTCGGCAGGGCTGTTGTCGCCCTCGGCCTCCATGCGGGCGATCAACTCGTCGGCATTGCCCTCGATGCGGTTGATGGTGATCCCCGTCATCTCGGTGAAGTCGGAATAGAGCCGTTCGTCGGTATCGTAGTGACGCGACGAGTAGATATTGAGTTCGCCCTGGGCAAGGGCCGGCACCGCCATGGTGGCGGCCAGCGCGGTCGTCAGCAAGCGGCTGCGAATCGAAGTCATCAGTGTCTCCTCGGGTTGGTTGAGTGTTTTTATCGGATACATCACGCAGCACAGCTGTCAAGAATTTCCGACAAAAAGAATAGGGAATTGGCGTCGTCGCGTGCGACGTTCGCCAACCAGCCGTCGATCAGGGAGGTGTCAGGTGGTGACGACGCTGGCGCGGCGCCAGTCGGCGATCTGCGCGCAAAGCAGGATCACCGGGATCAGCCCCAGACCGGCGATGATCAGGCTGGGCACCGCCGCGCCGGTCAGCCGCTCGTCCGAGGCCAGCCGGAAAGCCTGCACCGCCAGGGTGTCATGGTTGAAGGGCCGCAGGATCAGGGTGGCGGGCAGTTCCTTGACCGTATCGACGAAGACGATCAGCAGCGCCGTCAGCAGGCTGGGCCGCAGGATCGGCAGGTGGACCGACCGAACAGTGCCCATGGAACTGCGCCCCAGCACCCGCGCGGCGGCATCCACATTCGGCGTGACCGTGGCCAGCCCGCTGTCATAGGCCCCGATGGCCGCGGCCAGGAAGCGGATCATGTAGGCCGCGATCATCAGCCAGATCGACCCGGTGATCAGCAGTCCCGTCGAGATGTCGAACCAGGCCTCCATCCGGGCATCGAGCCAGTTGTCGAAGCCTGCGAAGGGCACAAGCAGCCCCACCGCGATCACCCCGCCGGGGACAGCATAGCCTAGACGCCCCACATACAGCGCGACCGTCGAGATACGGTTGGGATTGATCCGCCGGAAGGTGCCGATGAAGACCGCCGCCGAGACCGTGACGATCGCAGCGACGCTTGCCAGCTTCAGGGTGTTCTGCAGGAAATCCATGTAGCGCGGGCTGAAGATGTTCTGCTCGGACCGAAGGCCCATCGCGAAAAGGGCGACGGTGGGCACGATGACCCCCAGCAGCACCGGCAGTCCGCAGACCACCTGCGCCGCCAGGGCCTTGCCGCCCGCCAGGCGGTTGCGCGAGAAGGGCGCCTGCCGCCCCCGGAGCGCATAGGAAGCCGCGCCGCGGTTCTTCTGTTCGAGCACGGCCAGCAGCAGGGCGAAGGCCAGCAACCCGATGGCAAGCTGCGCCGCCGCGGCCCGGTCGGCCATGGAGAACCAGCTGGTGTAGATGCCCGTGGCGAACGTCTGCACGCCGAAATGCGCCACCGTGCCGAAGTCCGCGATGGTCTCCATGATGACCAGCAGGGCACCGGCCGCGATGGCCGGGCGCGCCATGGGCAGGGCGACGCGGAAGAAGGCCGCGGCGGGCGAGGACCCGAGCGAGCGGGCCGCGTAATAGGGGGCCTTGGCCTGCAGGCGAAAGGCCGCGCGGGCCAGCAGGTAGACATAGGGGTAAAGCACCAGCGTCAGCATCGCGGCCGCCCCGCCGATCGAGCGGATCTCGGGGAACCAGTAGTCGCGCGGGCCCCAGCCCGTCACGTCGCGCAGCAGGGTTTGCACGATCCCGGGATGGTCCAGGATATGGGTGTAGGCATAGGCCAGCACGTAGGCCGGGAAGGCCAGCGGCACCACCAGGGCGATTTCCAGCCAGCGGCGGCCACGGAACTCGGTCGTGACCACCAACCAGGCCGTCACCGCCCCGAACACAATGCTGCCCGCGCCCACCAGTGCGACCAGCACCAGCGTCGTCCAAGTGTAGCGCCAAAGCACCGTGTCGGCGAGGTGGCGCAGGGTGTCGAGATCGCCCAGCAGCGACGCGGCCACCACACCGACGATGGGCAGCAGGCAGATTGCCACCACTGCAAGCGCCACGCCGGAAATGAAATGCCTGTCCATCGGTGCAGGTGTCCCAAGGGTTGGTTCGTCGGGTATCTAGCGCGAATGCCGCGCAGGTGACAGGCCCGAATTCCGGGGGCGATGCCCCGCGTTCGTGCGTCTGCGCAGGCCGGGGTCTCGCTTTTCCTTTGGCTTTGGAAGGACTACTGTTAGCGCCAAAGGGGGCAGTGATGACCGATATCGTTCAAGTCCGGAATCTCAGGAAAAGCTATGACAACGGGTTCGAGGCCCTCTCGGGCGTCGACCTGACCATCCGCGAGGGCGAGATCATCGCGCTTCTGGGTCCCAACGGTGCCGGCAAGACGACGCTGATCTCGACGATCTGCGGCATCACACAGCCCACGTCGGGCACCGTCACCGTGGGCGGCCATGACATCCTGCGCGATTATCGCAACGCCCGGGCCATGGTCGGGCTGGTGCCGCAGGAAACCCATGTCGAATCCTTCGAAAAGGTCTTGAAGACGGTGCAGTTCTCGCGCGGGTTGTTCGGCAAGGGCCGGGACGATGCCAAGATCGAGGAGGTGCTGCGCAGCCTCTCGCTCTGGGACAAGAAGGACAACAAGCTGATGCAGCTCTCGGGCGGTATGAAGCGTCGGGTTCTGATCGCCAAGGCGCTGGCCCACGAGCCGCGCGTGCTGTTTCTGGACGAGCCGACTGCCGGGGTCGACGTCGAATTGCGCCGCGACATGTGGGAACTGGTCCGGGGCCTCAAGCAGCAGGGGGTGACCATCATCCTGACCACCCATTACATCGAAGAGGCCGAGGCCATGGCCGACCGCATCGGCGTCATCAACAAGGGCCAGATCCTGCTGGTCGAGGAAAAGGATGCGCTCATGCGCCGGCTGGGGCGCAAGACGGTCCAGATCGAACTGGCCGAGCCGGTGACGGCGGTGCCCGACGCGCTGGCGCACCTGCCGCTGAGCGTCGAGAACGGCCACCTCGTCTATTCCTACGACAGCCAGGCCGACAAGACCGGGATCACCGGCCTGCTCAATGACATCCGCGACGCGGGGCTTCACATGACCGATCTGCACACCCGGCAAAGTTCGCTCGAAGAGATCTTTGTCAGCCTCGTGAAGGAGGACGCATGAACCTGCATGCCATCAAGGCCATCTATGTCTTCGAGATGAGCCGGTTCTTCCGCACGCTGTGGCAGTCCATCGTCTCGCCGGTGGTCTCGACCTCGCTCTATTTCGTGGTCTTCGGTGCCGCCATCGGCAGCCGCATCGACCAGGTCGAGGGGGTCAGCTACGGGGCTTTCATCGTGCCGGGGCTTGTCATGCTATCGGTCATGACCCAGGCCACGACCAACGCCAGTTTCGGGATCTATTTTCCCAAGTTCATCGGCACGATCTTCGAGCATCTCTCGGCGCCGGTGAACTTCTTCGAGATCACCCTGGGCTATGTGGGCGCGGCGGCGACCAAGGCGCTGTTTATCGGGACAATCATCCTGCTGACCGCCTTTCTCTTCGTCGACATCGATATTCGGCACCCGATGGCCATGGTGGCCTTCCTGGTTCTTACCTGCACCAGTTTCGCGCTGCTGGGCTTCATCCTTGGCATCTGGGCGGGCAATTTCGAGCAGTTGCAACTGGTGCCGCTGCTGGTGATCACGCCGCTGGTCTTCCTGGGCGGGTCCTTCTACTCGATCTCGATGCTGCCGCCGGTCTGGCAGACGATCACGCTGTTCAACCCGGTGGTCTACCTTATTTCTGGCTTCCGCTGGGCCTTCTTCGGGACAGCGGATGTGCCGGTGGGGCTGAGCCTGCTGGCCATCGCGGGGTTCACCGCGCTGTGCCTGGCCGTGATCGCCTGGATCTTCCGGACGGGATGGCGGCTGCGGGATTGAGGGCGCAGGGACGTTTGGTGCTCAAGCTGCCTTGTTCACATCGGCCCCGAAGCCTACATGTGAACGCATGAAACGCTGGATTCCCTTCCTGAAATCCGGTCCCGTCGTCTCGGTCGTCCGCCTGCAGGGCACGATCGCGGCGAACGGGGCGCGCGGGCTCTCTGATCGGGGGCTGGCCGAGGCCATCGAAAAGGCCTTCAGTCGCGGCAAGCCCGCCGCTGTCGCGCTCGAGATCAACTCGCCCGGCGGCTCGCCTGTGCAATCGGCACTGATCGCAGCGCGGATCATGCGCCTGTCGCGCGAGAATGAGATCCCGGTCTACAGCTTCGTCGAGGACGTGGCCGCCTCGGGCGGGTACTGGCTGGCCACCGCGGGGCAGGAAATCCACGTCGATCGCGGCTCGCTCGTCGGCTCGATCGGGGTCATCGCCGCAAGTTTCGGCCTGCCCCAGGCGCTGGACAAGGTCGGTGTCGAGCGCCGCGTCCACACCGCCGGGAAATCCAAAAGCTTCATGGACCCCTTCCAGCCCGAGAAACCCGAGGACATAAAGCGCCTGCGCGGGATGCTCGACGAGTTGCACGCCTACTTCAAGGACCATGTCACCGAGCGCCGGGCGGGAAAACTGGCCGAGGGTCAGGATCTCTTTACCGGGGATGTCTGGGTCGGGCGCCAATCCGTCGAGGTGGGCCTGGCCGACGGGCTGGGCCAACTGGTGCCGGTGATGCAGGATCGGTTCGGCGACAAGGTCCGCTTCCGCCGCTACGGGCAAAAGCGCGGCCTGTTCCAGCGGGTCGGCGCGGGGCTGGCCGCTGACGCCATCGCCGGCCTGGAGGAGCGGGCCGCCTACGCCCGTTTCGGCCTCTGACGTGATCTCCAAGATTGTCCTTCTCTTCCTCGTTTTCATCGGCGTGCTGGGCATGTTCGGCAAACTGCGTGCACCGCGCGTCGTGCGCCGGGCACAGGACAGGCTCTCGGCGGCCAAGTGCCGCAAGTGCGGCAAGTACACCTTTGGCAAATCCTGCGACTGCAAGGGGCGCAGCTGATGCTGGTGGACTGGGTCTATACCGGGCTGGGCCTGCTGATCCTGCTGCTGGCCGGCGACAGCCTGGTCAAGGGCGCGGTCAACATGTCCCTGCGCGTCGGCATCCCGGCCCTGATCGTGTCGCTGACCGTCGTCGCCTTCGGCACCTCGGCGCCCGAGCTGCTGATCTCGGTGCAGGCGATCCGGGAGGATGTCCCGGGGCTCGCGCTGGGCAACGTGGTCGGGTCGAACACCGCCAACGTTCTGATGGTGCTGGGGGTGCCGGCGCTGCTGGCGGTGATACACACGGGCGCGTGCAACGCGCGCGACAGCTACATGCAGATGATCGCAGCGACCGTCCTGTTCATCGTTCTGGCCTTTCGCGGGACGTTCGACTGGATATCGGGGCTGATCCTGCTGGCGGCGCTCGCGGCGATGCTGATCCACGCGGCGCGGGCGGCGAACAACCACCGCAAGGCCGACGCCGCGGCCCCTGCGAAGGACGCCGACGACCTGGAGGGTGCGGATCCCGACCTGCCCTGGCCCAAGATCATCCTGTTTCTTGCGCTGGGGCTGATCGGGCTGCCGCTGGGCGCGGACTTTCTGGTGGATGGGGCGAGCAATATCGCCCGAACATTCGGCGTTTCGGAAACCGCCATCGGGCTGACACTGGTCGCCGTGGGAACCTCCCTTCCGGAACTGGCGACCACGGTCATGGCGGCGCTGCGCCGGCAGGCGGATGTCGCGCTGGGCAATGTCCTCGGGTCCAACATGTTCAACCTTCTGGGGATCATCGGTGTGGCGGCACTGGTGGGCGATATCCCGGTCGGCCCGGAGATCCTGCGCTTCGACCTCTGGGTCATGCTCGGGGCGGCCCTGATCCTTGTGCCTTTCGTATTTTTCGGCATGAACATCAATCGGATATGGGGTATCGTCTTCAGCGTGCTCTACATTGCTTACGTATGGGTGGTTCTATGACGGGTGTGGCTTTGATCACCGGGGGCGGCAAGCGCCTTGGTCGCGCGATGGCGCTCTATCTGGCCGGGCGCGGGCTGGACGTCGCCGTGCACTACAACGGCAGCGCGCAGGGCGCCGAAGACGTCGTGACGCAGATCGAGGGGATGGGCCGCCGGGCCGTTGCCCTGCAGGCCGATCTGCTGTCCGAGGCTGACACGCAGGCGCTTTTGCCACGGGCGGCGCAGATGCTGGGGCCGGTGACTTGCCTTGTGAACAATGCCTCGATCTTCGAGTACGACGAGATCGACACGATCACCCGCGCAAGCTGGGACAGACATCTTGACTCGAACCTGCGCGCGCCGGTTGTCCTGACGCAGGCCCTGGCCGGGCAGGCGCCCGGGGCGGCCACGGACGCGCACGGCGAGCCGCAGGCGCAGGCCCTGGTGGTGAACATGGTCGATCAGCGGGTGCGCAAGCTGACCCCGGCCTTCATGAGCTACACCATCGCCAAGATGGGGCTCTGGGCCTTTACTCAAACGGCGGCGCAGGCCCTGGCCCCGCGGGTGCGGGTCAATGCCATTGGCCCAGGGCCGACCCTGCAGGGCGCGCGCCAGAGCGCCGAGCATTTCGCCCGCCAGCGCGGGGCCACCGTCATGGGGCGCGGCTCGAACCCCGAGGACATCACCGCGGCGCTGGGTTACTTCCTGGATGCCCCGGCGGTGACGGGGCAACTGCTGTGCATCGACGGCGGCCAGCACCTGGCCTGGCAGACGCCCGATGTCCTCGGGTCGGAGTAACCGCCGCCATCAGTTGTGCACGGGCCAAGCCGCGCGGTGCCGGGCCTTAATAATTTTGTAACAAACTCAGAGGCTTGCGATAGGGCTGGATATTTATATATTGTTTTCAACGACCTGTGGTTTTGCCTAAAAATTGTGCAGGGTCACGAAGCTGTCATGACACAAGGAAAATTCCCGATGCCCAAAAGCTTGCCCACGGGGTTGTCCACAGGAATGGTGGGTATGTTCCCGCTTGATCCCCGTGGCGGGTCATTGCAGCCAAGCTAGGGAATCATAGGCTAGGCCCATGAGCGACGCGGAACAGCCCCCCAGGACCGGCGCGACGGTCATCCAGTCCTACCTCAGGACGCTCGACTCCAGCCCCGGTGTATATCGGATGCTCGATGCTCAGAGCCAGGTCCTCTACGTGGGCAAGGCGCGCAACCTCAAGGCGCGGGTCGGCAATTATGCGCGGCCCACCGGGCATTCGCCGCGCATCGCACGGATGATCGACGAGACCGCCTCGATGATGTTCCTGACCACGCAGACCGAGACCGAGGCGCTGCTGCTCGAACAGAACCTCATCAAGCAGCTCAAGCCGAAATACAACGTCTTGCTGCGCGACGACAAATCCTTTCCGAATATCCTCGTGGCCAAGGACCATGACTTTCCGCGCATCGGCAAGCACCGCGGCGCCAAGAAACAGAAGGGCGCCTATTACGGCCCCTTCGCCAGTGCCGGGGCCGTCAACCGCACGCTGAACACGCTGCAGAAGGCCTTTTTGCTGCGCACCTGTTCGGACAGCGACTACGAGACCCGGACGCGGCCCTGCCTGTTGTACCAGATCAAGCGGTGCAGTGCGCCCTGCGTCGGCAAGATCAGCCAGGAGGACTACGCGGCGCTGGTGCGGGATGCCGAACGCTTCCTGCGGGGTAAGTCGACCGAGATGCAGGCGGCACTTGCCGCGCAGATGGAAGAGGCCGCCGCCGAGATGGAATTCGAGCGCGCCGCCGCCCTGCGCGACCGCATCCGCGCGCTGAGTTCGGTACAGACTGCCCAGGGCATCAACCCCCAGGGCGTGGCCGAGGCCGACATTATCGCCCTGCATGCGCAAGGCGGACAGGCCTGTGTGCAGGTCTTCTTCATCCGGGCGAACCAGAACTGGGGCAACCGCGACTACTATCCCCGCGTGACCGGCGAGGAGGACGCCGCCGAGGTCATGCAGGCCTTCGTCGCGCAGTTCTACGATCAGCGCGAGCCGCCGCGGCAGCTGCTGCTGTCGCACGGGGTGGATGATGCCGACTTGCTGGGGCGCGCCCTGGCCGAGAAGGCCGGCCGTAAGGTCGAGATCACGGTCCCGCAGCGCGGCGAAAAGGCCGAGCTGGTGGGCGGAGCCCTGCGCAACGCCCGCGAGAGCCTGGCGCGCAAGATGTCCGAGACGGCGACGCAGGGAAAGCTGCTCAAGGGTCTGGCCGAGGCCTTCGACCTGAGCCAGGTGCCCCAGCGTGTTGAGGTCTATGACAACAGCCACATTCAGGGCACGAACGCGGTGGGCGCGATGATCGTGGCCGGGCCCGAGGGCTTCGAGAAAGGCCAGTATCGCAAGTTCAACATCAAGGGCGAGGATCTGACCCCCGGCGACGATTTCGGCATGATGAAAGAGGTGCTGACGCGGCGCTTCAAACGGCTGCTGAAGGAAGACCCCGCGCGGACCTCGGGCCAGTGGCCGGGGCTGCTGCTGATCGACGGCGGCGCGGGCCAGGTCAGCGCCGTGCGTCAGATCATGGAGGAGCTGGGCGTGGGCGACGTGCCGATGGTGGGCGTGGCCAAGGGGATCGACCGGGACCACGGCAAGGAGGAGTTCCACCGCACCGGCAAGCGCGTGATGGCGCTGCGCCACAACGATCCCGTGCTCTATTTCATCCAGCGCCTGCGCGACGAGGCGCACCGTTTCGCCATCGGAACGCACCGCGCCAAGCGGGCCAAATCCGTGGGGGCCACCCCGCTGGACGACATCCCCGGCGTGGGCGCGGCGCGCAAGCGGGCGCTGCTGGCGCATTTCGGCTCGGCCAAGGCGGTCAGCCGCGCGGCGCTCGCCGATCTGAAAGCGGTTGACGGCATATCCGAGGCCATGGCCGAAACGATCCATGGCCATTTTCACGAGAAAGGCTGACCTGGTGGAGTGCCTGCGGCACGCTTGATATCTCGTCGGCGTGCCGCCGCCTCGGAGTTGGGGGGCAGCCCCAAACCCCCGGGATATTTTTGGCCAGAAGATGCACGCGAATGTGGCACGGGGGCGGGATTGGCGCTAAGACGCGGGCATGAAATGGACTCTGCCCAATACCCTGACGGTGCTGCGGTTGCTGGCCGCGCCCGGCGTGGCGGTGCTGTTTCTCTATTTCACCCGGCCCTGGGCCGACTGGATCGCTTTGGCGCTGTTTTCCAGCGCCGCGTTGACCGACTGGATCGACGGCTATCTGGCCCGCGCCTGGAGCCAGGAGTCGAGGTTCGGCGCCATGCTGGACCCCATCGCGGACAAGGCCATGGTGGTGATTGCGCTGCTGGTGATCTGCGGGTTTTCGGGCATGGATCCCTGGATCCTGTTGCCGGCCACGCTGATCCTGTTCCGCGAAACCTTTGTCAGCGGGTTGCGGGAGTTTCTTGGCGAGACGGCCGGCACGCTCAGGGTGACGCGGCTGGCCAAGTGGAAGACGGCGGCGCAGATGACGGCCATCGCGGTGCTGTTCTCTACCGGGGCCTTCGAGACCTATTTCGCCATGCAGACCGAGGGGATGGACCCGGCGACGATCTTCGCTATTCTTGACGGGCAACTCCCGGATGAAAACGGCATCCTGTGGAAGTATTATGGAAGCATGTATAGCTGGTGGATCGGCATCCTGCTGCTCTGGGCGGCGATGGTGCTGACGCTTGTCACGGGCGGGGATTACTTTCGCAAGTCCCTGCCGCATCTGAGGGGGTAGCCATGCAGGTGCTTTATTTTGCCTGGGTGCGTGAACGCATCGGCCTGCCGCGCGAGGAGGTGCAGACCAGTGCCGCGACCGTGGCCGATCTGGTGGCGGAGTTGCGCGGGCGCGAGGCGCGCTATGAGGCCGCCTTTGCCGATCTGACCGCCCTGCGTGTCGCGCTGGACCAGGAGTTGTGCGCGTTCACGGATTCGCTGGACGGGGTGCGCGAGGTCGCCTTCTTTCCACCGATGACCGGGGGGTGAGGGCGTGACGATCCGGGTGCAGGCAGAGGGGTTTGATCCGGGGGGCGAGATGAACGCCTTTTGCGCGTCACTGGACGGTGCCGGGGCGGTCGTCAGCTTCTCGGGTCTGGTGCGGGATGTTGGTGGGGGCCTGAAGGCCATGGAGATCGAGCATTATCCGGGCATGACGGAAAAGGCGCTGGGCAAGATCCGGGACGAGGCCATGGGCCGCTGGGACCTGGCCGACGCCTTGATCGTTCACCGCCACGGCGCGCTGGCGCCGGGGGAGGTCATCATGATGGTCGCCACCGCCGCGCGCCACCGGCAGAATGCCTTCGAGGCGGCGGAGTTCCTGATGGATTACCTCAAGTCGCGGGCGCCCTTCTGGAAGAAGGAGCGCACCGAGGAGGGCGACGCCTGGGTCGCTGCCCGGGCAGAGGACGAGGACGCGCTGACCCGCTGGTGATCTCAGGGCAGGTGCCGGTCCAGCAGATCGTGCAGCGCCACGCGAGCGCCCAGCCGGGCGGCCAGCAGGTAGAGCCCGCCGATCTTGCGTTGCAGGAACAAGACGTCAGCTGGCGGTGCGGCAGGCGCGAGACCCTCTTGTGCGAGGGCCATCCCCTCGGCCTGAAGGGTCCGTGCAAGGCTTTGATCCGAGAAATCGTAGACCGGCTGCTGGCGCAGGTCGTCGAAGGCGGTTTCCATCATGGCGATGACGCGGGCGCGGTGGTCGGGGCGCAGGGTGTCGTCGAGTAGGCCCAGCGTTGTCGCCGCCGTGACCATGTCGTTGCGGGCCCCGGCCAGCCCCGCGCGGATCAGCATGCCATAGGCGGGCGCGATCCAGGGGGCCAGTGCGCGGGTCGCGCCGAAATCCAGCAGGGCGATGCGGCCGGTTTCGGCGTCGTGGCGGTAGTTGGCGAAATTGGGGTCGGTCTGGACCAGTCCGAAGGTGAAGATCTCGCGCAGCAGCAGATCGAAAAGGGCCTCGACCACCCGGTCGCGGGTGGCCTGCGGGGCCTCGGTGAGGTGTTCGATGAGCTGGCCGGGGAGGAAATCCATCGTCAGCACGGTCCCCTGCGTCAGTTCGGGCACCGGGCGGGGCAGGGCGAAGCGGGCGTCCTCTTCCAACAGGGCGGCGAAGCGGGTCATGTGCGCGGCTTCGGCGGCATAGTCCGTTTCCGCGTGCAGTTGCGCGCGCGCCTCGTCCATCAGCGCAGCCAGGTCCAGGCCAGTTGGGATCAGGCCCGACAGGCGGATCAGGCTGGCGACGTTTGCGACGTCACTGTCGATACTGCGGGCGATGCCGGGATATTGCACCTTGACGACGACGCTGCGCCCGTCCCGCAGCCGCGCCTTGTGGACCTGTCCGATCGAGGCCGCCGCGATCGGGCGCACGTCGAACTGTGCGAAGCGGCGCAGCCAGTCCGGACCCCAGGCCGCGGTCAGCACCGATTTCAGCTGTTTCGGCGGCATGAACTCGGCCTCGTCGCGCAGGCGGGCCATGATCTGCGCCAACTCGGGCGGCAGGACGGTGCCGCCGTCCATCGAAACCAGTTGCCCCACCTTCATGGCCGCGCCCCGCATCCGGGCCAATTCATCGGTGATGCGGTGCAGGTTGGCAGGGGTGAGCAACAGCGCGTGGGGGTCGGGACGCTCACCCCGACCGAGCCCGACAAGCCCGTCGCGCGCCATGCGGCCCGCCAGCCCCAGCGCCAGCCCGCCCATGCGCGCGTTGCGCCCCAGCCGGCGGCTGGGCACCGGCAGGCCGCCGGGGCGGCGTTTGGGCGGTATGGTCATGATCCGGCTCCTGTCCCGTGGCCCATGGCAGGTAGCAGGCGGCGACCACCGGGCAAGGTGCCCCCTCAGGCCATGGGCGCGCAGGACGCGCGGTGCGGGCAGGTGACAAGATGGTGGTTGACCTGTCCAGCCTCTGACGGCGCCGATCACATCCGCAAGGCCCCGGCATCAGGATCAGCCTGGCCCGACAGCCGGCGTTTGCCCCTGTCACACCCACCGAATAAACGAAGGCTGCACAACCTCAGGTGGTTGATTTATGATTGGTAAACGGTGCGGGGCGGCTCGACACGGTTTGGTCCTTTAATGGCGATCGAAGGATGACCGGGGTCGCGACGGGGCATTTATGAAGCTCAGCCTCTCAAGAGTGAGGAAAACATGGCAACCCGGATAGATAATGAACAGGTAGTGACCCTTTCCGACATCAACTTGGTCGACTTCAACTCATTTACAATCCGTAACACCGCGAACCTCGATCTGACCGCCGTTGTCGAGGATGACGATCCAAACTTTGTCGAGGACGCTGGCGACGAGATAATTGGATCAACCGCACAGACAGGAACAGTGACGGACACGTCATCCGGAACAGTTCTGAATAACGGAATTGTCGGGCACGAACGCCGGTTAGAGCTCGAGCATCCGACATCCGGAGAGACGCTGGTGGCGTCGGAAATCAGTTTTCCAACAAACCCTGGAACCGATAATGGCTTCGACGGGCAATACTTTATTTTCGACGGGCCGATCATTAAAGGCGTCACTTACACGATCACAGATTCGGATTACTATCCGACCTCGACCAACTACGAATACACCTATCAGGACAGTAATGTCGTCTGTTTTGTTGCTGGTGTCAGGATCCACACGCCCGATGGTCCGGTTGCCATAGAAGACCTGCAGGTCGGGGACATGGTCACGACGATGGATGGCGGGCCTCGACCCATCCGCTGGATTGGTCGACGCACCTTCGGCGCGATCGAACTCGCTGCCAATCCGAAGTTGCGTCCTATCATTTTATTCGCCGGAAGCCTTGGACACAATCTGCCCGAGACGGACATGGCGGTTTCGCGTCAGCACCGAATGCTGGTGCACTCACCCATTGCCCAAAGGATGTTCGGGCGCCAGCAGGTCCTGGTGCCGGCGATCAAGCTTACGAAGATTCCCGGCGTATGTATCGACGAGAAGACCGAGGCCGTCGAATATTTCCACCTCCTTCTCGATCAGCACGAAATCATCTACAGCGACGGGGCACCAACCGAAAGCCTTTTCACAGGATTGCATGCACTGAAATCTCTCAGCTACGACGCGCGCGAAGAAATTGCAACGATATTTCTAGAGATTGCAAAAAGGGATCATGCACCCAAGCCGGCAAGATACATTCCCGACGGAAAGAAGCAAAAACGTTTGATCGAGCGTCATTTGAAGACAAACAAATACTTGCTACACGAACAAGACACGTCGATTTGATCTGACCAGCGCGACTTTTGCACTTAGCCCCTTTACATTCCATATCTTGGACGTCAGCAAAGTTCCGGTCGGCAGCGCCGCAGCGACCCATGAGGCGATCTTTCTGCCGACAATTCAACGTAAACGACTCCGTTTTACCGGCCTTTAACGCCAGGACTGGCAGACCTCGAGGGCGACAACGGAGTAACCGATGCCCGCTTTTGATCTTTCCCGGTCCGCGCTTGACGATCAGGTGCCCAAGGATCCGCTGGACTATGCCGTCAGCGTCCGTGACAGGGATGTCATGGGCATGGTGCGCGATGCCCTGGCGCAGGGTCACTGCGCCCTGGCGTTTCAGCCGGTGGTGCTGGCGGGGCCGGGTGGCAAGGTGGCCTTTCACGAGGGGCTGATCCGCATTCTGGACGAGACGGGGCGCGTCATCCCGGCGGCGCAGTTCATGGACCGGATCGAGGAGGATGGCATCGGCCGCGACATTGATTGTGCGGCGCTCGACCTCGGCTTGTCGCGGCTGCGCGAGATGCCTGGCGTGCGGCTAGCGGTCAACGTCTCGGCCCGATCCCTCGGGGTCGGGGCCTGGCGGCGGGTACTCGACCGCGCGTTGCACGACGACCCTGACCTTGGCCACCGCCTGATCCTCGAGATCACCGAAGGCAGCGCCATGCAACTGCCCGAGGTCGTGATCCGTTTCATGGAAGAGATGCAGCCCCTTGGCGTGGCCTTCGCGCTTGACGATTTCGGGTCCGGGCTGACCGCCTTTCGCCATCTCAAGGATTTCTTCTTCGACCTGGTCAAGGTGGACAGCTGCTTTATCAGGGCGATCGACGAGGACCCGGACAACCAGGTGATCGCCGAGGCGCTGATCACCATCGCCCATCAGTTCGAGATGTGCGCCGTGGCCGAGGGGGTGGAAACCGCCCGCGAGGCCGAGGTCGTGACCGGTTTCGGGGTCGATTGCCTTCAAGGATACTATTACGGCGTACCGCGCTTTCGTATATGAACCGATCCGGCCCCGGTTTTGAAACAAGATTACCCAACCGCGCCGCAAACCGTGTTGCAGTGGCAGAATGGACCGCCTATGAAGTGGGAAGATGGCGGGTTCGGGCCCGCGTGATTCCGCGTCCGGCTCCTGCCCGCCAAACCTGACGGATCACGAGAGGACTCATTCATGACCAATGTCGTTATCGCATCGGCCGCCCGCACCGCCGTGGGCAGCTTCGGCGGCTGCTTTGCAAATACCCCGGCCCATGACCTTGGCACCGCCGTGCTGGAGGCTGTCGTCGCACGGGCCGGTGTCGACAAGGGCGAGATCTCCGAGACCATTCTTGGCCAGGTGCTGACGGCCGCGCAGGGCCAGAACCCCGCCCGGCAGGCGCACATCAACGCTGGATTGCCGCAGGAAAGCGCCGCCTGGGGCATCAACCAGGTCTGCGGTTCGGGCCTGCGGGCCGTGGCGCTGGGCGCACAGCACATCATGCTGGGGGATGCCAGCATCGTCGCCGCCGGCGGGCAGGAGAACATGTCGATGTCGCCCCATGCGGCCAACCTGCGCCAGGGCCACAAGATGGGCGACATGAAATACATCGACACAATGATCCGTGACGGGCTGTGGGATGCCTTCAACGGCTATCACATGGGCCAGACCGCCGAGAATGTCGCCGAGAAGTGGCAGATCAGCCGCGAACAACAGGACGAATTCGCCCTGGCCAGCCAGAACAAGGCGGAGGCCGCGCAGACCGCCGGCAAGTTCGACGACGAGGTGGTGGCCTACACCATCAAGACCCGCAAGGGCGATATCGTCGTCGACAAGGACGAGTACATCCGCCACGGTGCCACGATCGAGGGCATGGAAAAGATGCGCCCGGCCTTCACCAAGGACGGCTCGGTCACCGCGGCGAATGCCTCGGGGCTCAACGATGGCGCCGCGGGGGCGCTGCTGATGAGTGCCGACGAGGCCGAGAAGCGCGGCATCGAGCCTCTGGCCCGCATCGCGAGCTATGCCACCGCCGGGCTGGACCCCTCGATCATGGGCGTCGGCCCGATCCACGCCAGCCGCAAGGCACTGGACAAGGCTGGCTGGTCGGTCAGCGACCTCGACCTCATCGAGGCGAACGAGGCCTTTGCCGCCCAGGCCTGTGCCGTCAACAAGGACATGGGCTGGGACCCCGAGATCGTGAACGTGAACGGCGGCGCCATCGCCATCGGCCACCCGATCGGCGCCTCGGGCGCGCGGGTTCTCAACACCCTGCTTTTCGAGATGAAGCGCCGCGACGCCAAGAAGGGCCTCGCGACGCTTTGCATCGGCGGCGGGATGGGCGTGGCGCTCTGCGTCGAGCGCTGAGGACATCGACAAGGAAAATGGGGGCGCCGGGAGGGCGCCCCGAACCAGCCCCTGAAGGAGGAGAAAGACCATGGGACGTGTTGCACTGGTGACAGGGGGCAGCCGCGGGATCGGCGCCGCCATTTCCAAGAAGCTCAAGGAAGAGGGCTACGAGGTCGCCGCGACCTATGCCGGAAATGACGAGGCAGCCGCGAAGTTCACCGAGGAAACCGGGATCAAGACGTACAAGTGGAACGTGGCAGACTACGACGAGTCCAAAGCCGGCATCGAAAAGGTCGAGGCGGATCTTGGCCCCGTCGAGGTGGTCGTGGCCAATGCGGGCATCACCAAGGATGCCCCCTTCCACAAAATGACCCCCGAGCAATGGTCCCAGGTGATCGACACCAACCTGACTGGCGTCTTCAACACCGTGCATCCGGTCTGGCCCGGCATGCGCGAACGCGGCTTCGGCCGGGTCATCGTGATCTCCTCGATCAACGGTCAGAAGGGCCAGTTCGCGCAGGTCAACTATGCCGCCACCAAGGCGGGCGATCTGGGCATCATCAAGTCGCTGGCCCAGGAAGGCGCGGCCAAGGGCATCACCGCCAATGCCGTCTGCCCGGGCTATATCGCGACCGAGATGGTCATGGCCGTGCCCGACAAGGTGCGCGAGGCCATCATCAGCCAGATCCCGGCCGGCCGCCTGGGCGAGCCCGAGGAAATCGCCCGCTGCGTGGCCTTCCTGGCCTCGGACGACTCGAGCTTCGTCAACGGCTCGACGATTTCCGCCAACGGCGGACAGTTCTTCGCGTGACAGGACAAAGGCCGCCACCGGGGCGGCCTTTCCGTTTCAGCCCCGTTTCGCCCTGTCGGGGCTTCAGGCCCGCTCTTCGAGGCGGGCGATCTCTTCCTTGAGCTGCAGCTTCTGTTTTTTCAAGCGCGCGATCTCCAGGTCGTCGCTCCCCGGGGCGCGCTGGGCGGTCTCAACGGCTTCGGACAGTTGGTCGTGCTTTCTCTTGAGCTCTTGCAGGTGCGACGTAATGCTCATGTGAGTCCTCCATGCGGTTGAGTTGTAGCATCAGTGCATCATACCTTTCGGTGTCTGTCACGCTGTGGGGCCGAAAATCGGTCCGCCTGCGCGCCTTTCCGCAGGAAAACTGCGCCTCCTTCCAGAAAGGTTAACCGACCATTGGCAAGGCAGCGCCGTCGCGCAGCACGGCGCGGATCTGCGCGGTGTAGTCCTCGGCATCGCTGCCATGGGCCGCGCCCGCGTGCAGAATCAGCGGGGCACGCAGCCGGAACGGCGCGCGCCCCTCCTTGCGGGCGCAGACCAGCACGCGGTCGGCGGCGCGCCCGGCGCGGCCCGCAACGGGCCAGACCGTGACGCTGCCCAGCCGGTGATCCATGGCCCCCAGCAGCTCGGGCAGGCGGTCGGCCTTTTGCACCAGCGTCAGGTAGCCCTTTGGGACCAGCCGCCGGGTCGCCGTCTCGATCCAGTCGGCCAGCGGCGTGTCGCCGCCGAAGGCCGTCTCGCGCCCTGCCGCGCCCGAGGCGGTGCCTTGGCGACGATCGAAGTAGGGGGGGTTGGCAATCACCTGCTCGAAGGCCCGGTCGCGCAGAGCGCGGGGCAGGGCGCGCAGGTCGGCCGCCTCGATCCGGGCGGCGATGCCATTTTCTGCGGCGTTGTCTCGTGCCAGCGCGGCATAGTCGGGCTGCAATTCCACACCGGTCAGGTCCAGTCCGGGCACCCGGGCGGCCAGGCAGAACAGGGCTGCGCCCACCCCACAGCCCAGGTCGAGCACCGATTGGCCGGGCCGCGCGGGTGTGGCCGCCGCCAGCAAGACCGGATCGACCCCGGCCCGGTAGCCGCGTGCGGGCTGGCACAGGGTCAGACGGCCCCCGAGGAAGGCGTCGCGGGTCACCCCGGTTGCGCCGCAGGGGCCGGGATCACTGGCCCAGGTCGATGTCATTGTCCAGCAGGATGGCGGCGGCCATGAAATGGTCCGATGTCCGCACCATGATCCGGCGCGGCAAAATGCCGATGCTGCCTTCGAGGACGCTCATGTTTACGTCCAATTCGAAGACCTCTATACCCTCTCCGGCCAACAGGGCCTTGGCAAAGGCGATCACGGTCGGGTCGTTGCTGCGCAAAAGTTCCTTCATCCACCCGACCTAAGGCGAAACCCCCGCCTTTGTCGAGCATCTGACGGAGAGTTCATGACCCTAGATGCCGCCATCAAACCGCAGGAGCGCCTGGCCGGGGCGCTGGCGCATGACATGGACCTGGTCAACGTGTTGATACGTGAGCGCATGGCCTCGGAGCATGCGCCCCGCATTCCCGAGGTCACGTCGCATCTGGTCGAGGCCGGCGGCAAGCGCCTGCGCCCGCTTCTGACGCTCGGCGCGGCGCGGATGTGCGGCTATGACGGGCCGTACCATGTGCACCTGGCCGCGACGGTCGAGTTCATCCACACGGCCACCCTGCTGCACGACGATGTGGTCGACGAAAGCGCGCAGCGGCGTGGCCGCCCTACCGCGAACCTGCTGTGGGACAACACCTCCAGTGTTCTGGTGGGCGACTACCTCTTTGCGCGGGCCTTCCAACTGATGACCGAGACCGGCTCGCTGCGGGTGCTGCGCATCCTGTCGAATGCCGCCGCGACCATCGCCGAGGGCGAGGTTCTGCAACTGACCGCCGCGCGCGACCTGGCCACCAGTGAAGAGACCTACCTGAAGATCGTGCGCGGCAAGACCGCGGCACTTTTTTCGGCGGCGATGGAAGTGGGCGGCGTGATCGCGGCGCAGGACGAGGCGCGGGTCCGTGCCATGTTCGACTATGGCGACGCGCTGGGGATCGCCTTCCAGATGGTAGACGATATCCTCGACTACGCGGGCAGCGCGGCCACCGGCAAGAACATCGGCGACGATTTCCGAGAGCGCAAGCTGACCCTGCCGGTGATCAAGGCCCTGGCCGCCGCCGATGCCGAGGAACGCGAATTCTGGCAGCGCACGATCGAGAAGGGACGCCAGGAGGCGGGCGATCTGGACACCGCGATGGCCCTGCTGGACCGGCACGGTGCCATCGCGGCCACCCGCAATGAGGCTCTGGCCTGGGCCGACCGCGCCAAGACTGCGCTGGCCGATTTGCCGGACCATGCGATCCGCGAAATTCTGGTGGATCAGGCCGACTACGTCGTCGCGCGGCTGCGTTGAGCGCGGACGTTGCGTCGACGCGCCGCGTGGCCTTCATGCAGACCGAAGGCTTGTCGCCATGACCCACCAGCCGGGGTGTGCGCGGTGCAGCGACTCGGCCGCCGCATCCCGCCGGGCCGTTTCCGCGAAAAGCGCGAAGCAGGTGGCGCCCGAGCCGGACATGCGCGCCAGCCGAACCCCCGGCAGGACCGAGAGCGCCTCGAGCACCCGGCCGATCACCGGTTCCTCGGCGATGGCAGGTGCGGTGAGATCGTTGCGCTGGCGCGCCAGCCAGGCCACCCATGCCGCGGTATCCGACGAGGCGGGCATGGCGTCATCCATCTGCGCGTTGGTCTTCGGCGCGAGCGCGCCGAAGATCCCGGGCGTCGAGACCGCCACGCCCGGGTTGACCAGCAGCAGCGGCAGCGGGGACGGGTCCTGGAGGCGCGCCAGCTCTTGGCCGATGCCGCGCATCCGAAACAGGCCCGGCGTCAGGCAGGCGGGCACATCGGCCCCCAGCGCCAGGGTCTGCGCCGCTTCGGGCAGCGGCCGTTCCCAGAGCCGGGAGAGCGCCCGCAGGGTCGCCGCCGCATCGGCCGATCCGCCGCCGATCCCGGCGGCCACCGGCAGGGCCTTGTGCAGGTGGATATGCGCGCCACGCTGGGGGTCCAGCAGCCGTGCCGCGCGCAGAACCAGATTTTCCGACTCCGAGGACAGGCCGGCGGCAAAGGGCCCCTCGATGCTCAGGCTCAGCCTGTCGGCTGGGGTCACGGTGACACGGTCGCCGACCTCGGTGAAGGCGACCAGCGAATCGAGCAGGTGATACCCGTCGGCGCGTTGCCCGGTGACATGCAGGCAGAGGTTCAGCTTGGCCGGGGCAAGTTCCGTCAGCGGCGCCGCCTCAGTCGGTGTCATAGGCCATGTCCGCCGGGGTCTGCCCCTCCTCGTGCATCACCTCCTCGAGGCCGACCTCCAGCTTGCGGCGAATGCGCTCTGCCAGCTCGGGGTCGGGGTCGAAGGACAGCGCGCGGCGCCACTGGAAGCGCGCCTCGACGGCGCGGCCCACCATCCAGTAGGTGTCGCCCAGGTGGTCGGTCACGATAGGGTCCACCGGCTCCAGCTCCACCGCGCGCTCCATATGCGTCACCGCCTCGTCGTAGCGGCCCAGCTTGAACAGGACCCAGCCCAGGCTGTCGATGATCGCGCCGCTGTCGGGGCGCGCCGCGGCGGCCTCCTCGATCATGGCCAGCGCCTCGTCCAGGTTCTCGCCCATCTCGACCATGGAATACCCAAGGTAGTTCAGCACCGAGGGCTGACCGGGTTCGAGCCGCAGCGCCGCGCGAAAATCCGCCTCGGCGCTGTCCCACTGGTCCATCCGTTCGTGGGTGATTCCGCGGGCATAGGTAACCCACCAGCGCGAGGGGTGATCCGGCCCATAGAGCGACAGCGCGGTGTCATAGGCGGTATTGGCCGCGGCGTAGTCCTCGGCCTCGCGGTGGATGTCACCCAGCGAGGCATGCACCAGCGCCACGTCGTCATGGCCGCGGGCCAGTTGCGAGAGCACCTCGATCGCGGCCTCGGTGCGTCCTTGGGCGCGCAGGGCCTCGGCGCGGCCAAGCTCGGCGGTCAGGAAGGCGGGGTCGGCAGGATCGACCCGCGCGAAGGTGGCCGCGGCCAGATCGTGCTGGCCGATCTCGTCCAGCAGCCGTGCGGCCATCACATGCGCGCGGGCCAGATCGGGGTCGATATAGGCGGCCGCCTGTGCATACATCAACAGGTAGGACGGCTGGGCCTCGCCACCTTGCAGCGCCTCGGCCAGGCTCAGGAACAGATGCGCGACGGCAGCGCGCGGGGTGTCGGCCATCCCTGCCCCCTTTGGAACGACGCCGTCGGCGACCTGCGCGCGAATCGCGCGCAGCTCTGGCGCCGGGTTCGGGCCGAAACCCTCGTCGAGCACCTCTTGCGCAGGCTCGAACCGGCCCAGCCGGGCGAGGACCTGCACATGGGTCAGCACCGAGGCCCTGCTGGGCACCACGCCTTGCTCGGGCGGGCGCGACAGGATATCGTCGGCGGCGGCCAGGTCGCCCACCTGGGCCAGGGCCGCAGCCTTGTGCAGGTAGCCAAAAGAACGCAACCCGGAGGTCTCGACCATCTCGTCGAAGGCCTCCAGTGCGACGTCCATCTGCCCCTTGCCGACGAAGGCCCAGGCCTGGGTCAGCCCGTCGATCATGGGACCGACCTCCAGACCGGCCTCCATCAGGTCCACGACGCGGTCCCAGTCCTCGGTCCGTGTGGCCTCGGCCAGCAGCACCAGGTTGGCCATCTGACCGTTCTGCCCCTCGGCCAGCATGGCCTGCGCCACGGGCAGGGCGTTCTCGACCCGGCCCACGGCGATCTGCGCGGTCAGGGCGTTCTCGCGCAGGGCCGGGTTGCTGGGGTCCCGGGTCAGGGCCTTGCCGAAATAGGTGGCGGCGGCGTCGTAATCCTGGGTCAGCCCGGCCTGGCGCGCGGCCAGATAGGCGCCCAGGTCCGGGTTGGCGGCGACCGGTCCGGACAGGGCGATCGCGGCGATCAGGGCAAGGCTGAGGGGTCTGGGCACGGCAGTCTCCGGATATCTTGACACGCCATGAGTATAGCGCGGCCCCGGCAGGGGCAAATCACAAGCGATGCCCGTGGCAGCGGGCTGCGCATTGGCCCGGGTAGGGCGTGAACACTGCCCGAAATCCGGGCACATCGACAGCGGGGCCTGTCACATGTTCGGGTAATTCGGCCCGTCGCCGCCCTGTGGCACCGTCCAGTGGATGTTCTGGCTGGGGTCCTTGATGTCGCAGGTCTTGCAGTGCACGCAGTTCTGGAAGTTGATCACGAATTTCTGTTCGCCGTCCTTCTCGACCACCTCGTAGACGCCGGCCGGGCAATAGCGCTGGGCCGGTTCGGCGTATTTCGGAAGGTTCACGGAAATCGGCAAGCTGGCATCCCCGAGCTTCAGATGCGCGGGTTGGCTTTCCTCGTGATTGGTCATGGAATAGCTGACGTTGGTCAGCCGGTCGAAGCTGAGCTTGCCGTCGGGTTTGGGGTAGTCGATGGGCTGATGTTTGTCGGCGGTTTCGGTGGCCTCGGCGTCCGACTTGCCGTGCATCATGGTGCCGAACAGGCTCTGCCCCAAGAGGGTATTGGTCCACATGTCGACCCCGCCCAGGGCGAGCGAGGCCTTCAAGCCCCACTTGGACCACATCGGTTTGACGTTGCGCACCTTCCCGAGGTCGCGGCCGATGGCGCCGGTGCGCACCTCGTCTTCGTAGGCGGTCAGTTCGTCGCGCGCGCGGTCGGCCTTGATCGCGTCAACAGCGGCTTCGGCGGCGGCCTTGCCGGACAGCATGGCGTTGTGATTGCCCTTGATGCGGGGCACGTTGACCATGCCCACGGAGCATCCCAGCAGCGCCACGCCGGGCGCCACCATCTTGGGCATCGACTGATAGCCGCCCTCGGAAATCGCCCGCGCGCCGTAGGCCACGCGCTTGCCGCCTTTCAGCAGGTCGGCCACCATCGGATGATGCTTGAAGCGCTGGAACTCCATGTAGGGGTACAGGTGCGGGTTGCGGTAGTTCAGGTGCACCACGAAGCCCACGTAGACCTGGTGGTTGTCCAGGTGATAGATGAACGACCCGCCACCCGCGTTGCCGTTCAGCGGCCAGCCCATGGTGTGCGTCACCGAGCCCTCGCGGTGCTTGTCCGGGTCGATTTCCCAGATTTCCTTCATGCCCAGGCCGTATTTCTGCGGCTCTTTCCCGGCGCGCAAATCGTATTTTCCGATAACCTCCTGGGACAGCGAGCCGTGCACGCCTTCGGACAGGAAGACGTAACGCCCATGCAGTTCCATTCCCGGTTCGGTGTTCTCGCCGTAGGAGCCGTCGGGCTCCAGGCCGAAGACCCCGGCGACAACGCCCTTCACCTCGCCGGTCTCACCGTAGACCAGTTCGGAACAGGACATGCCGGGGAAGATCTCTACGCCCAGTTCCTCGGCCTGTTCGGCCATCCAGCGGCAGACATTGCCCATGCTGACGATGTAGTTGCCGTGGTTGTTCATCAGCGGCGGCATCGGCCAGTTCGGCACGCGCACCTTGCCGGACTCGCCCAGCATGTAGAAGTTGTCGTCGCGCACCGGCACGTTGAGCGGGGCGCCCTTTTCCTTCCAGTCGGGGATAAGCGCGTCCAGGCCGCAGGGGTCCAGCACCGCGCCGGACAGGATATGCGCGCCCACCTCGGAGCCCTTTTCCAGGACGACGACATCGAGATCGGCATCCAGCTGCTTGAGCCGGATCGCGGCCGACAGGCCCGCGGGTCCCGCCCCGACGATGACGATGTCATAGTCCATGGATTCGCGTATCACTTCGGCCATGTCCGGGCCTCCTCTGTCCTTGCGCGCCCTTACATGTCTTTGGTATCGGACCAGCCTGCCCTGAGCAATCGAGACACGACGTTAAATTGTCACGCCGCGACCTGTGCCGGGGCTTGCGGTGGCGTCGTGACCTCATATTGTCGGGGAAGGGGACGCCGATGGTGTCTTCCCTTGAGGCCCGGCGGCCCAGGGGGTTATGAACACTTACTGCAAGTTTCACGCTTTTCAGGACGAACCGATGGACAAGATACCGCTGACCCGCGCCGGTTACGCCAAGCTCGAGGCCGAGCTCAAGCAACTCAAGAGCGAGGAGCGCCCCGCCATCATCAAGGCGATCGCCGAGGCCCGCGAACATGGCGACCTGTCCGAGAACGCCGAGTATCATTCGGCAAAGGAAAAGCAGTCCTTCATCGAGGGCCGCATCAAGGAGCTTGAAGGCGTCATGTCTCTGGCCGAGGTGATCGACCCGGCGAAGATGTCCGGCGCGATCAAGTTTGGAGCCACGGTCGGGATCGTGGACGAGGACACCGACGAGGAAAAGAGCTACCAGATCGTCGGCGAATACGAGGCCGACCTCGAAGCCGGCCGGCTGAACATCAAGTCGCCGTTGGCCCGGGCCCTGATTGGCAAGGAAGAGGGCGACAGCGTCGAAGTTCACACACCCGGCGGGGACCGCAGTTACGAGATCCTCAGCATTTCCTGGGCCTAGGGCCGGAGGCCAGCAGCATGGCAAACCGCCCGACCCAGGCCGACGCCGCCCTGCAAGCGCGGGACAGGCCGGCGGGGCCGCGCGTCTCGGCGGTCGAGATCACGGCCGGGGTGATCAGCCTGGTCTGGTTGGCAGCCGCGGCCCTTGTTTTTGTCGTGGGGCCGGCGGACGACGGTGCCGACAGGGTCGGTTTCGCGGTGACGCTGTTGGCGGTGGTCCTGCCCCTTGCGGTGATCTGGGTGGCGGCCATTGCAATGCGCTCGGCTCGCATCGTGCGCGAGGAATCGCGTCGCTTGCAGGCGGCGGTCGATGCCATGCGTCAGACCTATATCGCCGACCGCCAGGCCCGCGGGGCCGCCGGTATGGACCCTGCTGTAGAAAGAAAACTCGACGAGATCGCCCGGGCTGCGCAGCAGGCCGGAGCGACCCCGACGTCCACTGCCGAGCGATCGGGTGGCCTGACTGCGCCGCAAGGTCCCGAGCCGCCCGCGGGCAGCGGTGATCAGCCCGCCCTGGCGCTTGGCACCGGCCCCGAGGACATGCCCCCGCCGGTACAGCGGTCCGATCTGATCCTTGCGCTGAACTTTCCTGATACCGAGGACGACGCGGTCGGCTTTGCCGCCCTGCGCCGCGCGCTCAAGGACCGCGACGCGCGCCAGTTGATCCAGGCCAGCCAAGACGTGCTGACGCTGCTCAGCCAGGATGGCGTCTACATGGACGACCTGCACCCCGACCGGGCGCGCCCTGAATTCTGGCGCCGCTTCGCCCGCGGCGAACGCGGCAGGGCCGTGGGTGCCCTGGGCGGGGTGCGCGCCCCCGAGCCGCTGGCCCTGGCCGCCGGCCGGATGCGCGAGGACACGATCTTTCGCGACGCCGCGCACCATTTCCTGCGCAAGTTCGACCAGATGCTGGAAGGCTTCGAGAAAGAGGCCACCGACGAGGAGATCGCCGCCCTGTCCGAAACCCGCACCGCCCGCGCCTTCATGCTGCTGGGCCGGGTCACCGGGGCGTTTGACTAGGATGCGACTGGACAGCAGGGACCGGGTGGCAGCGGCGGGCCGAACACTCGTTCATCTTCCTTGGCCAAGCGCGTCGGATGACGGGTGTCAGCCCAGGGCGGATATTGAGAGCAAGTCGCGCAATGGCCAGCCCGCGGGATGGCGATCGGCCCTTTGAGCGAGGCACTTTATCCGACC
>JAVLCA010000064.1:0-8771 GCA_031581025.1 Salibaculum sp.
GCAAAGAACAACGGGGGTCGGGGCGGTCATGGCGCTCTCCTCATGTCGCTTGACTGCTTCTATCGCAGGCTCAGGGGCAGGAAAACCGCCCGCGTGTGGCCTGGGCCGAAAAACCTGCCATGCCCCTCTCTGGCCCGTGTCATCAGACCCTGTGATAGGGTGTGCCTGCCAGGATCGCCGCCGCTCGGTAGAGCTGTTCGGCCAGCATCACCCGTGCCAGCATGTGTGGCCAGACCATCTGACCGAAGGACAGCGCAAGGTCGGCCCGGGCCCGGAGGGCCGGGTCGATGCCGTCCGCCCCGCCGATCACGACGGCCAGATCGCTGCGGCCCTGGTCACGCCATTTGCCAAGCTGGCCCGCGAAATCGGGCGATGTCATCATCCTGCCGCGTTCGTCCAGACAGCAGATCACCGCGCCCGAGGGGATCGCCTTGTCCAGCAGCGTGGCCTCACCCGCCATGCCGCCGCCCTTGCGATCCTCGACTTCACGCAGCATCGCCGGGCCGAGGCCAAGGCCCCGGCCGGTCTTGTCGAAACGCGCCAGGTAGTCGTCGATCAATGCCTTTTCCGGCCCCTTGCGAAGCCGGCCCACGGCGCAGAGGGTCACCCGCATCAGCGGGACTGGACGGCGCCATCCTCACCGGGGGCGAGCCACATCTTCTCGAGTTGGTAGAAGTCGCGCACTTCGGGGCGGAAGATATGGACGATCACGTCGCCGGTGTCGATCAGCACCCAGTCGCCGCTCTCCTTGCCTTCGACCTTCGACAGGATGCCGAACTCGTGCTTGAGACGGTCGGTCAGCTTCTCCGACATGGCGGCCACCTGTCGGCTGGACCGGCCCGTGGCGATGACCATGTAGTCGCCCATCTCGGACTTGCCGCGCAGGTCGACCTGCGCGATGTCCTCGGCCTTGTCATCTGAGAGAGAGCCCAACACGGCAGCCAGGGTGCCGGCTGCGGTGGCCCGTGCTGGGGCATCCATCATGGAAACCCCGTCATCTGCGGCCTCTGCCGCGAATGATGTAAGAGACAGAACATCGTCCTCCTGTAGGTGCGCCGCCAAAGCCCCAGCGCTGGGCATACCCTGAAGCTAGCAAGCCACCGGCGACATTTCAATGAATCCCCTGCGCACGACGCCCCACTTGCGAGACCCACCCCTTGGGTATACATCCCCTGCATGACCCGTGTTTTCGACATGGATGATCGCGCGCGCCTGCCCTGGCGGTTCTTCGGCGCCCGGCTGACCATTCTCGCCCGTCCATGAGGGCCAGCGCGTGCCCCCGCGGCACGCGGCCCTGACACGTCTCCCCCATTTCCATTCAGCCAATGAGGACACCCATGTCCGGCAAGACACTCTATGACAAGATCTGGGACGCCCACCTGGCCCATGAGGCCGAGGACGGCACCAGCCTTCTCTATATCGACCGCCACCTCGTGCACGAGGTCACCAGCCCGCAGGCCTTCGAAGGGTTGCGCATGGCGGGCCGCACCGTCCGCGCGCCCGACAAGACCATTGCCGTGCCTGATCACAACGTGCCCACCACGCAGGGCCGCGAGAATCCCGACCAGATGCCCGAGGACAGCCGCATCCAGGTGGCCGCGCTGGACACCAACGCCAAGGAATTCGGCATCCACTATTACCCGGTCAGCGATGTGCGCCAGGGGATCGTGCACATCATCGGGCCGGAACAGGGCTGGACCCTACCGGGGATGACCATCGTCTGCGGTGACAGCCACACGGCGACCCACGGCGCCTTCGGCGCGCTGGCCCATGGCATCGGCACCTCGGAGGTCGAGCACGTTTTGGCCACGCAGACGCTGATCCAGAAGAAGTCGAAGAACATGAAGGTCGAGATCACCGGCAAGCTGCTGCCGGGCGTCACGGCCAAGGATATCACCCTATCGGTGATCGGGGCCACAGGCACCGCGGGGGGCACTGGCTATGTGATCGAATACTGCGGCGAGGCCATTCGCGAGCTTTCGATCGAAGGCCGCATGACGATCTGCAACATGGCGATCGAGGGCGGCGCCCGCGCCGGTCTGATCGCGCCGGATGAAAAGACTTTTGATTACATCAAGGGCCGTCCCCACGCCCCCAAGGGCGCCCAGTGGGAGGCCGCCATGGCCTGGTGGCAGACCCTGCACTCGGACGAGGACGCGCATTGGGACAAGGTCGTCACCCTGCGCGGCGAGGACATCGCGCCGGTCGTTACCTGGGGCACCTCGCCCGAGGACGTGCTGCCGATCGACGGGGTCGTGCCGTCGCCTGACAGCTTCGAGGGCGGCAAGGTCGGCGCGGCCCAGCGCGCGCTGGACTACATGGGGCTGACCCCCGGCCAGAAACTGTCGGACATCGAGATCGACACGGTCTTCATCGGCTCCTGCACCAATGGCCGGATCGAGGACCTGCGCGCCGCCGCCGAGATCCTGCGCGGCAAGAAGGTCAAGGACGGGATGCGGGCCATGGTCGTGCCCGGCTCGGGTCTTGTGCGGGCCCAGGCCGAGGAAGAGGGCCTGGCGGATGTCTTCAAGGAAGCCGGTTTCGAGTGGCGCATGGCGGGCTGTTCCATGTGCCTGGCCATGAACCCCGACCAGCTGGCCGAGGGCGAACGCTGCGTCTCGACCTCCAACCGCAACTTCGAGGGGCGCCAGGGCTACAAGGGCCGCACCCACCTCGCCTCGCCCGCCATGGCCGCCGCCGCGGCAGTGACCGGCAGGCTGACAGACATTCGGGAGATGATGTGATAGCGATATGTAGTAATGTATAGCGAATTTCCATATACATTGCTACATTTAGCTAAATTAGCCGGGAGGTCACGTTGGACCCTGTACAAAACCCCTTTGCGCCCAGTGCGGGAACACGCCCGCCTGAACTTGCTGGGCGCGCCGAAATTCTGGATACTGCCAAGATTGCCTGCCAACGCGCTTTGCGTGGGAAACACGCGCGACCATTGATGATGCTGGGGCTGCGCGGTACTGGAAAGACCGTTCTACTTAACGAATTCAAGCGAATCGCGGAAGCCGAAGGTCTCCTCGTTTCTCGCATTGAAGCACCAGAAGAAGCGAGCCTTGCACGACTGATCGTTCCTGAAATGCGCAGGGTGATGCGATCGTTATCAGCTACTGAAGCCGGCAGACATCACGCTGTTCGCGGACTGCGAGGATTGCAGAACTTTGCATCTGTTTTCAAGATCAATGCTGCCGGTATCGGAGTTGGGATCGAAGGTGCGTCCGATCCGGAGCCGGGTTTGGCTGATAGCGGCGATATTCTTTTCGACTTACCTGAATTATTCGAGAACCTTGGAAACGCGGCGTCTGCAGCGAACAAACCTTGGCTTTTGCTGATCGACGAAGTGCAATACTTGAACGAGGTAGACCTTTCGGCCCTAATTGTTTCACTGCACCGTGTTTCCCAGTCTTCGTTGCCAATAGTTTTTTCCGGTGCCGGTCTTCCACAAGTCGCGCGACTAGCGGGCGACGCCAAGTCCTATGCCGAGAGGCTGTTTAAATACCCCACTATAGGGCCGCTCAATGCAGAAGCCGTACGTTCGGCCTTGAAAAAACCCATAGTTACAGAGGGCGCATCCATCACAGAAGATGCTATCGCACGCATTTTTGACGCTGCGCAAGGCTATCCATTCTTCATTCAAGAATGGGGCTATCATGCGTGGGATATTGCAGTTGGTCCTGAGATTAGCGTCGAGGATGTAGAGACAACGCGTGAGCCCGTTGTGCAAGCACTTGATGATGGTTTCTTCAAGGTGCGCATGGATAGGCTGACACAGGCCGAGACCGAATTTGTTTCTGCAATGGCCGATTTGGGTGAGGGGCCTTATCAAATATCCGATGTAGCCAATGCGATGAACCGCAAAACGCAATCTATCGGTCCTACACGTGCCAGTATTATCCACAAGGGCATGATTTACAGTCCCGAGCATGGTCGGCTGGAATTCACCGTGCCGTTATTCGCAGAATTCATGCGTAGACAAAGGGCGAAAGCCTAATCAGAAACAAGGACAAGTAAAATGGAAAAGTTCGACAAACTCACCGGGATCGCCGCGCCGCTGCCGTTGGTTAACATCGACACCGACATGATCATCCCCAAGCAGTTCCTCAAGACGATCAAGCGGTCCGGTCTGGGCGTGAACCTCTTCGACGAGATGCGCTATGACCGGCAGGGGGCCGAGATCGCGGATTTCGTGCTCAACAAGCCCGCCTATCGCGAGGCGCAGGTCCTCATCGCGGGCGACAATTTCGGTTGTGGCTCGTCGCGCGAACATGCGCCCTGGGCGCTGCTGGACTTCGGCATTCGCTGCGTGATCTCCACCAGTTTCGCCGATATCTTTTACAACAACTGCTTCAAGAACGGCATCCTGCCCATCGTTCTGCCGCAGGCAGATGTCGACAAGCTGATGGATGACGCCGAGCGCGGGTCGAATGTGACGCTCACCGTCGACCTAGAGAGCCAGACGATCAGCGGTCCCGACGGGGGCGAGATCACGTTCGAGGTTGATCCCTGGCGCAAGCATTGCCTGCTCAACGGGCTCGACGACATCGGTCTTACCCTGGAAAAGGCCCCGGCCATCGATGCCTTTGAGGCGAAGATGAGTGCTGAACGCCCCTGGGTGTGACGGACCGCAAGGCGGGGCCGGGTCCTGGTCCGGCCCCCGCCGCGCTGCGCCAATTGACACGTTCCGACCGGGCCGTAGTGGCTGGCCGTGGACCAACCGCTACATATGGGTCGCTGCACTTCAACGCTCTGAAATGGTTGCATTGTCGTAGCAGTCTTGCCGCAAATCCGCCCTGTTTCCGCTTCAGCAACAATGGCGTCTTTTGGTGGATTTCGGGACGTGGGATACATTATGGCAGGGAAAAGGCAACCTGACCACAGCGAGTGTGCAGCCCCGGCAGCACGGGGACAGCGCCGCCTGAGCACCGGCCGGATCGAGGGTGACGGGGCAGGGCTTTCCCGGATCGCCGGTGCGATGACCCGCGCTGCCCTGGTGGTGATACTGGTCGTCCTGCCGTCGCTCATGGTGGCGGATACCTCGCATCACACCAACCAGACCGTCGCCCTCGTGGCGCTGCTCGCCGGGGTTTTTACCCTTGCCGAATACAATTCCGCCTATCCTAGCATTGTCGAGTTCCGGTGTGCCCCGCCTTTCAACCGGCTGCGCTTTCTCATCCTCTTCCTGATGGTCTTTTCCATGGCGATGGTCGCCAAGGGCAAGATCGACCCCACGACCCTGACGGATATCTTCGCGATCCTCGGGGCGCGCCTGGCCAACATGATGGACTTTCCCTATTCGCCTGTGCGCCTGGTGGTTCTGATGCTGCATGACAACGCGCCGGCCGCTCTTGTCCGGGAGGTCCGCATCGCCGCTGGGCTGAGCTACCTGATCTCGCTGCTGGGGCTGATCGCTTTCATCGTGGTCCTGCGTCTGAGGGCCTGGCCCAGCCAGGGCGGCGCGGGCTTCAATGTCTGGGTCAACCTGCCCACCTTCGACCCCACGACGGGCGGGGACGTCGTGCAACGACTTGAGCGGGAAAGCCACGTTAACCTGATCTTAGGCTTTCTTGTGCCCTTCCTTATCCCCGCGATCGTCAAGCTGGCCTCGGGCGTTTTCGACCCCGTCAGCCTGGCGAATCCACATACGCTGATCTGGACGATGACCGCATGGGCCTTTCTGCCCGCAAGCCTTATCATGAGGGGCGTAGCCCTCAGTCGCCTGGCGCGGCTGATATCGGCGCAGCGGAGCCGCGCCTGTCTCGACGACATCGACGCCGTGCAGCCCTCGGCCGTCTGATTGCTGCGATCGCGCTGTGCCTGCTGCCCTTGGCTGCCCCGGCGCAGGAGGTCATTCGCATCGCCACCTTTGCCGCCCCGCTCAGCCGTGACGGGCCGGGCCTGTTGCTGCGCGACATCCTTTCGGGCGCGGACGCGCAGGTACGCGCCACGCAAGGGATCGTCGATGCGATTTCCCCCGATGTGCTGCTGCTGACCGACATGGATCATGACCTGGGTCTGGCGGCGCTGGAGGCCTTCAACGACGGCCTCGCCCGCCCCTTCGATCATCACTTCGCGCCGCCGGGCAACACCGGGCTGGCCACGGGGCTGGACATGGACGGCGATGGCCGGCGAGGTGAGCCGCGCGATGCTCAGGGTTATGGTCGGTTTCGCGGCGACGGGGGGCTGGCGCTTCTGACCCGCTTTCCGGTTGTGGTTGACGACGTGCGTGACTTCTCCGACCTGGCCTGGCCCGACCTGCCCGGCGCGGTGCTGCCGCAAACGGAGGCCGGCCCCTTCCCCTCGGCGCGGGCGCAGGCGGCCGGGCGGTTGTCCTCGACCTCGCACTGGGTGGTGCCGCTGCGGATCGGTGGTGGTGACGCCCTGACCCTGTTGGCCTATTCCGCCACGCCGCCGGTCTTCGATGGCCCGGAGGACCGCAACGGCCTGCGCAACCGCGACGAGCTGCGTCTCTGGGCGCGATTGCTGGCGGGCGATCTGGGCCCGGTGCCCGAGCCGCCGCTGGTGCTGCTGGGCAACACCAACCTGGACCCGGCCGATGGCGACGGGTTCCGCGCGGCCATGGCTCGGATGCTGGACCATCCGCTGTTGCAGGACCCGGAACCGGCGAGCGCCGGCGGCGCGGCCAACCCCAGCCCCGGTCACAGCGGCGACCCAGCGCTGGACACCGCCGACTGGGACGAGGCCGGCCCCGGCAACCTGCGGGTGTCCTACGTGCTGCCCAGCCGCGACCTGACCGTTACCGGGGCGGGCGTTTTCTGGCCCGCGCCCGGGTCACCGCAGGCCGATCTGCTCGGTGCGGCCGGGCGCGCCGCCGGACCCCATCGCCTTGTCTGGGTGGATGTCCGCCGGTAGCCCGGCCAGCATCACCGTTCGACGATCGGTCGCCGTGAACCCTGGCAGGAGGCGCGCGAATTTCTCGCCCGATAGCCGGTGATCAGTGTTCCAGAGGTAACGCATCTCGAGAAGTTCCCGCGCCAGTTCCCAGACCGGTGCGGCCAGCCGCAGCATCGGCCAGGGCAACCGGGTGATCCGATGACGGCGGCCGGTCTCCGCGTCGAGCAGGTCCTGCAACTCGCGGATCGTGAAGGCGTGGCCCGGAAAGGGAATGTCCTCGAACTGCGCGAGACGGTCGCGACGCTCGGCCAGCATCACCGCCGCCCTTGTCCAGTCGGGCAGGTAACAGAAGGCGTGCAGGCAATCAGGATCACCCGCGGCGGTCAGCTTGTCCCGCCGGATGTCGCGCATGTGCAGCGCGGCCATGGCGTCCCCCTGGTGCGACGGGTCGATGAAGCTGCCGGCCCGCAGAATGATCGTGTGGATGTCGGCGGCGCGATAGGTGGCTTCCATCTCCTTGCGGATCAGGCCCTTGCGCGACACCGGTCGCTGCGGCGTTTCCTCGGACCAGGTCCCGGGGGTGTCGCCGAAATTGTAGACGTTGCCGGGCAGGATCACTGAGGCGCCGCTGGACTGCGCCGCCGCGATCACCCGCGTGGTGATCTCGGGGATCAGGCGGGCCCAGTCGTGATAGGCCGGGGGATTGAGGCCGTTGACGATGACATCCGAACCCGCGGCGGCCCGGGTCATGTCGGTCCCGCGGGTATAGGGTCGAACGCGCCAGTTCGCGCTTTCAAAGGCGGCCGCCGCGTGGCGGCCGATCTTTCCGTTGGCGCCGAGTATGAGGGCAGTGGGCATGTCGTGGTCTCCTGTGCAACGTGTGCCGGGAGTTTGGCACCTGCCGCTCTGAACAGGAATTGCCTGAAAGCGCAGGGCATGTATTCATTTGTGAATGGAACTGTTGCATCGTCTGGACTGGTCGCTCTTGCAGACCTTTCTCGCCGTGGCCGAGGAGGGCAGCCTGTCGGGCGCGGCCCGGCGTCTGGGCGCCTCGCAGCCCACGGTGGGACGGCAGGTCAAGGCGGCCGAGCAGCAACTGGGCGTTGCCCTGTTCCGGCGTCGTGCGCGGGGGGTCGCGCTGACCGAAACCGGCGCAGCCCTCGTCGCGCCGGCGCGCAGCATGGCTGAAGCGGCCCAGCAGATCGCCCTGACCGCGGCCGGGCGAGACACGGCCCTGTCGGGCACCGTGCGGATCACCGCGAGCATGATTATCTCCGGCGCCCATCTGCCGCCGATCATCGCCGGATTGCGCCGCAGCGAACCGGACATCGAGATCGAGCTGGTCCCCTCGGACACGACCTCGAACCTGCTCTACCGCGAGGCGGACATCGCGCTGCGCATGTTCCGCCCGCGGCAACTGGACCTCGTCACCCTGCACCTGGGCGACATCGCCCTGGGAACCTTCGCCGCCCGATCCTATGTCGCGCGGCGCGGTCTGCCCGGGCGACCCGAGGAGATGGCCGCGCATGACGTGGTCGGCTTTGACCGCGACCCGGCGATCCTCGAAGGCTTCGCGCAGATGGGCGTTCCGGTCTCGCGGAGTTTCTTTCCTGTCCGTTGTGACGACAACCTGGTCTACTGGGAACTGGTGCGCGCGGGGTGTGGCATCGGCTTTGCCCAGCGCGAAATGGGCCTGGCCGACCCTGACCTGGTCGAGATCGACCTCGGCCTGCCACTGCCGACCCTGCCTGTCTGGCTGACCGCGCACGAGGCCATGCGCGAGACCCCGCGCCTGCGCCGGGTCTGGCAGGCCCTGCAAGAGGGGCTCGCCCCGCTGGTTTCTTGACGCCCCGCGGGGGCTCGGCTAGGCGATGCCGGACGCAAAGCGCAAAGGACCAGACACGATG
>JAVLCA010000065.1:0-7701 GCA_031581025.1 Salibaculum sp.
TAAGATGGCGGCCTAACCAGCGCAACGCGCTGTCTCAGAACCGTGCCCCGGTACACCACGTCCAGGCTGTAGACCAGCCGGCAATGGGGCTCATGCCAAGGGATGCAAGATACGTGCATTCAACAGGACAGATGGCCCCATGGCCGAAATCCAGCTGTGCCGGGTATGGTGCAGCAGGTCGGCAGATCGAGTGGGCACCGCTGCTTTTCGCGCCCGTGCCGGCTGCTTTCACATGGGCTGAGCTGTTTTTGTCCGCGCCGTGCTCGGCCGCCGGCTGGATGGCGCCGCGCGCCTGTGGCACGGCCAAGCGGTATCGACATCGCACCGATGTCCATGACCGGGCGGTCCCGTCCACCGCGCTATCCGGCGTTCTGTTCCACCTTGGCCACGATGCCATCGACCACCAGCGCCAGCAGTCCTTCGTCCTCGCATTCGGCCATGACACGGATCAGCGGTTCGGTGCCGGACTTGCGGATCAGCAGGCGCCCCTTTCCCTGCAGGCGTCCCTCGGCCTCGGCAATGGCGGTTTTCACCGGCCCCAGCGAAAGCGGATCGGCAGCCTCGTCGTAACGGACGTTCCTGAGCAGTTGCGGCACGGTCTCGAAGACGCAGCTCAGCTCCGAGGCGCGCTGGCCGGTCTCGACCATGGCCGCCAGGAACTGCAGCCCGGCCAGCAGCCCGTCGCCGGTGGTGGCGTAATCGGTCATCACGATGTGGCCCGATTGTTCGCCGCCCAGGTTGAAGCCGCCCGCGCGCATCCGTTCCACCACGTAGCGGTCGCCAACCCTGGTTCGGTCCAGCGCGATACCCCTGCCGGCCAGGTGGCGCTCCAGCCCGAGATTGGACATGACCGTCGCGACCAGCGTGTTGCCCGCCAGCCGCCCGTCCTCGGCCCAGCGGTTCGCGAAAAGCGCCATGATCTGGTCGCCGTCGGCGACGGTGCCGGTCTCGTCGAGGATCATCACCCGGTCGGCGTCGCCGTCCAGGCACAGGCCGACATCCGCGCCATGGGCCACGATGGCCGCGGCCGCGCTGTGCGGCGCGGTGGACCCCACGCCATCGTTGATGTTGTCGCCGTCCGGTGCGACCCCCACGGGGATCACCTCGGCGCCCAGTTCCCAGAGCACCTCGGGGGCGACGCGATGCGCGGCGCCATGCGCGCAATCGACCACCACCTTGAGCCCGGCCAGGGTGCGCCCCTGCGGAAAGGTGGACTTGAGCCGCTCGGCATAGCGGAAGCGCCCGTCGTCGATGCGCCTGGCCCGGCCGATGTTGGCCGCCTGCACGGGCTCGACACCCTCTTCCAGAAGGCGCTCGATCTCAAGCTCGGCGGCATCGGACAGCTTGAAGCCGTCGGGGCCGAAGAACTTGATTCCGTTGTCGGCGGACGGATTGTGGCTGGCCGAGATCATGATGCCGAGGTCGGCCCGCATCGAGGTCGTCAAAAGCCCCACCGCCGGCGTCGGCACCGGGCCCAGCAGCAGGACGTTCATGCCCGTGCTTGTCAGTCCCGCGGTCAGGGCGTTCTCGAACATGTAGCCCGACAGGCGGGTGTCCTTGCCGATCACGACCCGGTGGTCGTTGTCCCCATCGTTGCGGAAATAGCGCCCCGCCGCCGCGCCCAGCCGCAGCGCCAGGTCCGCGGTCATCGGCGGCGTATTGGCGGTGCCGCGCACCCCGTCGGTGCCAAAGAACTTGCGGGTCATGGGGCCTCTCCTCTCAGGGCGACAGCGATCTGGACCGCCTGTCTGGTCTCGGTGGTGTCATGTACCCGGGTGATCTGCACCCCCTGCGCCAGCCCGTGCAGCGCCACGGCGAGCGATCCGGGCACGCGGTCCCGGGCCTCGGGCGCATCGGCAAGCGTGCCGATGAAACGCTTGCGCGAGGCGCCCAGCAGGACCGGGCAGCCCAGCGCATGGAACAGCGACAGGCGCCGCAGCAGGGCGAGATTGTGTGCCAGCGTCTTGCCGAAGCCGATGCCCGGGTCCACCACGATACGGGCGCGGGGCGTGCCGGCGGCCTCGGCCTGCGCGATCCGGTCGGCCAGGAAATCGTAGACGTCCAGCAGCACGTCGTCATAGGTCGGATCGTCCTGCATGTCCTGGGGTGTGCCCTGGGCATGCATCAGGCAGATCGGCAGGCCGCTGTCGGCGGCGAAGGGCGCCATGCGGCTGTCGTAGGAAAAGGCCGAGATATCGTTGAGCATGCTGGCCCCGGCCCCCATGGCCGCCCGTGCGACCATGGACTTGCGCGTGTCGATGGAAATCGGCCCGTCTCGGCCCGCGCGGATCGCGGCGATGACGGGCGCGGTGCGGCCCACCTCCTCCTCGACGCCGATCTCGATCGCGCCGGGGCGGGTGCTTTCGCCGCCCACGTCGATGATATCGGCCCCGGCCACCTGCATGGCGCGGGCCTGGGCAAGCGCCGCCTCGGGGTCCATGAAAAGTCCGCCATCCGAGAAACTGTCGGGCGTCACATTCAGGATCCCCATGAGCCGCGGGCGCCCCATGTCCAGACCGGCCAGCGCCGCCCGTGGCGCGCAAAGCCGCTCCAGCACCGCCGCAGGGACCTCGTGCGCGGGGATCAGCGCGGGCGCCTCCGTCCGGCTGAGGCGTTCCACCTGTGTGAACCAGCACCACCCGCCGGCCAGCGTGACGGCCCCGGCCGGGCGGTGCGGGTCGGATTGCGGAACAGGTCGAAAGTAGTCCATGGCGGGGTCGGGCATCAGTCCAGCGCGTAGCTTTTGGTCGGCAGGGCGCAGTCTGGCGCGGTCCCGCCCAGAACGCAAAGCTCTTCGGCCTGCATCTCTCCCGCGAACCAGACAGCCAGCGCCAGCGCGTCGCGCGGGCTGGCCGAGGGGCTTTCCACCGCGTCCAGCACGATCTTGGAGGGGGCCCAGACACAGATCTGGCCATTCTTCATTGCCCAGTCCAGTTCCGTCCGGCTGCGGGTCACCACGCAGCGGCGGTCGCGCCCGGCCAGCACCCAGGCGTTCTGCTCGATGGCCAGCAGGTCGATGCGGCGTTGTGCCAGGGCGGCGCGCGATTGCGGGGCGGGGGTGTCGGCGGGGCCGACACAGAAGATCAGCGGCGCCGCGCATGCGGCGAAATCGTCGATCCAGCGCGCCAGGCTGTCGGCAGCAATGGCCGCATTGGTCAGGTAAACGATGCGCGGGTGCGACGCCTCTTCGTGGGCCTGGGCGGCGGCGGCCTGTTTGCCCCGTTCGCGCGCGATCTCGACGCCAAGTGCGCCGGGGCCACGGTCCAGCTTCTCGATGCGCACGAAGACGCGCTCGGCCTGGGGTTCCAGCAGGATGCGGTCGGCCACGCGCTCGGCCAGGGTTTCCAGCAGGTTGAGCCGCTCGGCGCCCAGCTCGTACTGGATCGCCTCGGTCACCCGGTCGTAGGACAGGATGCGGTCCACGTCGTCCTCGACAGGCCCCGACAGGGGGGCGACCTCGACCACCACGTTGAACTTGATGTGCTGCGGGCTGCCGCGCTCGGCCTGGAAGGCGCCGATCTCGACCTCTGCCACGTAGTCGCGCAGCGAGATGCGGTCATTGAGCGCTCCCTCGGCCGGCACGGTGGCTTCGGCCCGTTCCGCCGGGTGGGCGAAGGCAAGGCGGATGTCGGAATTCATGGGGCACCCCCGGTTGTCGTATCGCGGGGATACTAGGGCCTTGTCACGGGAACAAGCGCCGATGCGCGACCGGCGAATGCCCGCGCGCGACGCGGCCGGGTCAGCCCTGGCGGTAAAAGTGGTGCGAGCCGATGGTGGTGGTCCGGGGAAACACCCGGGCCCAGCGGGGGCTGACGGCGCGGGTGTGGTAATAGGTGGCGCCATTGGTCAGATCGCCTGGCGCCGTTCCGTCCATCAGCAGGCGCGCGACCTTGCCCACGGTGGCCCAGGCCTGTGGCTCGTGCACCGTCTCGGGGCTGCCGTCGCAGGTAAAGGTGAACTGGCAGGCATAGAGCTGCCCGGTGCCCTGTGTTACAACGGCGCAGACATCATCGGGAAAGCGCGCGCTGTCGACGCGGTTGAGGATGACCTCGCCCACCGCGAACATGCCGCGCACGGTTTCACCGCGGGCCTCGAAATAGAGCGCCTCGGTCAGGCATTCCCATTGCGCGCCGCCATCGGCCCCGGGCTGGTCGGCGAGAAAGGCGCTGTCATAGGCGATTGTCCCCTCGGCGGTCGCAACCTTGCGCGCCACGGGGGTGGGCGGCGCGGTCAGCGCCGACAGGCGGCTGTGGGGCACCATGCCGATCGCGGCGCGTTCCTGGCCCAGCAGGGCAGCAAGGCGCGTTTCCAGCAGCTCTGCCGTCGCGGAGGTGGCCAGCGCTCCAAGGGCAAGTGCCGCGGCCAGCGTGGCGCGTGTCAGCGTCCGAAACATCATTTCGTCATCCCCACAGGTGTTGCACGGCGCGGAGCCGTGCCAGCGCGGCAGGACATAGGCCACGGGCGGGCTTGCGTCCACCCCGGGGGTCACATGGCCGTCATGTGGCTGATGCAACGGGGGCACATGGCTGATTTGGCGCCTCATCCCCTTGTGATGCGCGGCCCCGAGGCCTCTATCCCTGCCATCCGCCCTTGCCTTCGAGGGCGAGCTGAGCGGCGGTCAACCGCGCAATCGGCACCCGGAATGGCGAGCAGGAAACATAGTCGAATCCATTCGCGCGGCAGAAATCGATGGCGGCGCGGTCGCCGCCGTGTTCGCCGCAGATCGACAGGGTCACGTCCGGGCGGCCTTCGCGGCCCCGCTCGGCGCCGATGCGCAGCAGCTCGCCCACGCCCTCAAGGTCCAGCCGGTGGAAGGGGTCTTCGTCATAGACGCCCAGCCGCACGTAGTCGGACATGAAGCGGCTCGCGTCGTCGCGCGACAGGCCATAGGTCATCTGGGTCAGGTCGTTGGTACCGAACGACAAAAAGGCCGCGTGCTCGGCGATGTCGGCGGCGCGCAGGGCGGCGCGCGGGGTTTCGACCATGACGCCCAGGCGATAGTCGAAGTCCGCGCCGGTCTCGGCCCGCACCGCGGCGGCCACCGCGTCGATGCGGCCCTGGACCAGTTCGACCTCCTTCATGGCGCTGACCAGCGGGATCATGATCTCGGGCACCACCGGCGCGCCGGTCTGGCTGGCCGCGATCGTCGCCTCGAAGATGGCGCGGGCCTGCATCTCGTAGATCTCGGGCACGGTCACGCCCAGCCGCACGCCGCGCAGCCCCAGCATGGGGTTGTATTCCTCCAACTGCTCGATGCGCTCGACGACCTGGCTCAGCGGCAGGTCCAGGACATCGGCCAGGTCGCGCATGCCGGGCTTGCCGGTGGGCAGGAATTCGTGCAGCGGCGGGTCGAACAGGCGAATGCAGACCGGCAGGCCTTCCATGATGCCGAACACCTGTGCGAAATCCGCCCGTTGCAGGGGCAGCAGCCGGTCCAGCACCGCCGCGCGCCCCTCGGGGCTGTCCGAGAAGATCATCTCGTGCATCAGGTTGACGCGGTCTTCCTCGAAGAACATGTGCTCGGTCCGGCATAGCCCGATGCCCTGGGCCATGAAGTTGCGCGCGCTCTGGGCGTCGGCGGGGGTGTCGGCATTGGCCCGGATGCCGATGTCGCGCAACCTGTCGGCCCAGGACAGCAAGGTCTGGAAGGCGCCGTCGAGCGCCGCCTCGACCGTCTCGGTCTGGCCGTTGAGCAACTGGCCCGTCGTGCCGTCCACGGTGACGATGTCGCCCTCGCGGAAGATGCGCCCGCGCGGGCCCTTCACCTGCCGCTTGCGTTCATCGATCACCAGGTCGTCGGCCCCCACGATGCAGGGCAGGCCAAGCCCGCGCCCGATCACCGCGGCATGGCTGGTGATGCCGCCGCGCACCGTCACCACGGCCTCGGCGGCATGCATCCCGCGGATGTCCTCGGGCGTGGTCTCGCGGCGTATCAGCACGCAGGGCTCGTTGCGCGCCGCGCTCGCCTGGGCCTCGTAGGGCGAGAAGACCAGCCGCCCCGCCGCCGCCCCGGGGCTGGCGGCGATGCCCGTGGTGATGACATCGCGGGTGGCGCCCGCGTCGACCTGCCGGTGCAGCAGTTCCGACAGTGCGTCCGGTTCGACCCGCATGACGGCCTCGTCGCGCGGGATGATGCCGTCTTCGGCCAGGTCGACGGCCACACGTACCGCCGCCCGTGACGAGCGCTGCACCCGGATCGCGTCAAGCACCTGCACCGCGCCGTCCTGCAGCACGAACTTGATCTCCATCTCCTCGCGCAGCTTGTGCCGGCAGGTCTCGCCGAAGGCCTGCAACTGCGCGAAGACCTCCGGACAGTGGTCTTCCAGCGAGGGGCCGCGCGGGTCGCGTGTCAGATAGAGCGTGTCCTCCTGGTCGTGCAGGTGCTCACCGCTGACGGCCTGGGCCTTGTAACGCCCGGTGGGGCGGCGCTGGCCGGTGGCCGGGTCGATGAACTGGATCATGCCGTAGCCGCTTTCGCCCGCGCCGATCCCCAGCGCCATTTCCTGCACAACCAGCCCAAGCCCGGCATCGGCGGGCGCACCCCTGGCCTGGCGCAGCAGCCGCGCGCTGGTGCCCTCCCAGGCGCGCGCCATGGACCGCAGCACCTCGGCCAGCTGGACCTCGGCCTCCTGCGGGAAGGGCGCGTCCATCTCGGCCTCGTAGACGGCGAGCATGGCATTGAGGGTGTCGATGCTGGGATGGGCCGCGGCGTCGAATTCCTCGGCGTCCAGCCGGGCGACATGCACCGCGTAGGACTGCACGAAGGACATGTAGAGCCGGGTCGCCAGCGTCTCGCCGATGGCGCCGCAGAGCGCCTCGTGCTTGGCCGCGTTCATGCCGATGTTGAGCATCGCGCCCGGCCCGCCCCAGTCGGGGTTGAGGCTGGAGGGGCGCACCGAGAGCAGCGGCAGCGTGGGAAACTCGCGCAGGATCATGTCGGCCGCCGGGGGCTGGCCGCCCGCGATCAGGCGCACCGCGTCGAAGGACAGCGCCACGGTCTTGGGCACCGGAAAGTCCAGGCGCACCAGCCGTTGCAGGCACTTCGCGCGGCCGCCATGAACCTCGGCCGCCATGGGCGCGGTCCGGGTGATGACGCACATATCCTTGAGGGTCACGACTTTCTGCATTGCAGCACTCCTCTGTGCAGCACCTTAGAGCGCCCGTGATTCGGCGCAAGTCCAGCGTGCCCCTTTCAGGGCCGACGGCGGGGCCGGGCGGGCGATCCGTGGACGGATCGCGGCGCTGCGTCGACGCAGCGCCCGCCTACCCCTCGATCCGGCGCAGGTCGGCCACGCCGAGGCAGGTGGTGCGGATGCGCGAGAGCAGGTTCAGCCGGTTGCGCCGCAGCACCGGACTGTCGGCGTTGATCTGGACCTGCTCGAAGAAGGCGTCGATGGGCGCGCGAAGCCCGGCCATGGCGGCCATGGCGCCGGCGAAATCCTCGGCCGCCATGGCCGGGGTGATGCGCGTGTCGGCCGCGTCGAGCGCGGCGAAGAGGGCGGTTTCCGCCGCGTCCTCGGCGAACCGGGCATCGGCGCCGAAGGAATATTCGACGCCGTCGGCCTCCTCGGCCTGGGTCAGGATGTTGTTGGCGCGCTTGAACCCCTGGATCAGGTTCTCGCCATCCTCGGTGCGCAGGAAATTTTCCAGCGCCTCGGCCCGTTTGACCAGCAGGGTCAGGTCGTCGGCGCCATCCATGGC
>JAVLCA010000066.1:0-7646 GCA_031581025.1 Salibaculum sp.
AGGATGGTGCGCGGGTGTTGAGTAGGTTGGGTCATGACGACCTCCTCTTCGGTTTGGCGAGCGCGGCGAGAGGGCTGGCCGGTGAAGGCTGCGGTCTCGCCAGGCCCCGAAGGGTGGTCTGGTCATGGCAGGTGCGGGGCGAGTGGCTCGCCCGGCACTTCTTTCAATTCCTTCAGCAGACCGATTTGAAAGAAGTCGGCCCCTAAGGTGTTGATTGGTATATATATTATACCTTCTTTCAATACTTCAATTATTTCAATAGGTACCCTCTCCATACTTCTCATCGCGTGCGAGCACACACATACACACGTGTCCTCTTGAAAGATTGAAAGAAGTGAAGGAAGTCAAAAAGCCGTTCCTGAACAGTGACTTAGACCCCAACTTCTTTCAATTTGAAGAAAGCCCCGTTTTGAAAGAAGTCTGTCGCTCACGATAGCATCCGGTAAACCATGGCCCTGCGACCGCCCGTATCGCGCATGCCGGTGGTGATGTCGCCGCTTTCGATCAACGTTTCCAGAATTTCATTGCGGTCGCGGGATTTCAACCATTGCGACGCCCGCGTGACCTCGGATTTGGTGATCCCCTTGGCTCCGGCCGCGCGGATAATCTCCTTCAACCGCTTCAGATGCGCCTCGATTTCAGTATCGGCCACATGCCGCTGGACGGCTTCGATCGTCCGTCGCGCGTAGTGCTGGACAAAACCGATAGCCCAGTCGGCGGCCGTGATGTCGATCTCGGGATGCGCCGGATCCCGCCCCACGGCCACGATCATGGCGAGCTTCAACGCATTCTCGCCGATCCGGGCCAGGATCGCGGTGAAGGCCGTACCAGCGGCGGCCCGCAACTCATCTGTCAATTCGTCGCTGAGCCGCTTGAACCGCACCCGCGCCTCATCGGTCATGGGCACGATCATCGGTGTCACGGTTGTATTCTGATCCGCCGTCTTGCCCGTCAGGTTGCCCGTGTGGTGCCCACCGCCCGAGGCGACCCGCTTCAATCCCTCAATCAAGTTGGGCGGTGCCTGCCGAATGCCCATGGCAGTGTTCTCGTCCGGGTAATCCTCGTCGCTCGGCAGGATCAGGAAACGCGCGAGCGAACCATCAACCACGTTGGCGCCCTGCAACGCGCCCCAGAAATGCAGCGGCGTGGTCGTGCCATAGACGCAAAGGCAGGGCTGGACGATGTCGCGCCGTTCGTTCGACCCATCACGATTGGCGTATTCCGCGCCGAGAAAGATGCCACCAGCGGCCGTATAAAGCTCGGTCATGTTGTCGAGGATTTCGGTGATGTGGCGCGGGCTGCGTTTGCGATCCGCCGCCGCCGCGAGGAACATGCCGAACTCGTCGATCTGGAACAGGATCGCGGGCTGGCGGTGCAACGCGGTCAAGAGGCCCGCCCCGGACGCGATCTTGTTGCCTCCGAGGTGATGAGCAAGGCCCGCCTCGAAGAAGACCTCGTTGAGGATTTCGCGGGCGTGGTTCTTGCCCGATCCACTGTCGGCAATGCCCACGACATACAGGTTCGAGCGCAGGTTGCTCTCGGTCCGGTATTGGCGCCCCATCAGCGCGCCGATGGCACACAGGCTCGCCCCGAGCGACAGGAGCGGCTGCGGACGCCGCGCCGTCGTGAGCATGTACTCCGTCAGATCACCCACCAGCCCGTCCGGCATGACCAGCGCGAATGGCGGGCTGGCCGGGACGTCATCGCTCTGGTCTGATTGAACGTCCAGCCTAGACAGCAGCCCCGCCGCCGGATGCGCACCATCACAGGCCGCGGAGCCATCCAGGCACAGAGAGGCATTAGGCTGCCAGCCACGCTCCATGGCGAGATGGTAGATCGTGCCGGCCCCAATCCGGTCGGGCTTGAAACTGGCCCAGGCCTTGGCCGTGGCTGCTGGAACGTCTTTCGCGGCCTGCGCCGACCAGTCGGCAAAGATATCGGCCCCGGCTTGCCCGAGCGCGCCTTTCAGCGCCATGCCGATGCGCATCCAGCTGTCATAATCCAGCTCGGCATTGGGCAACCATCCGAGGGCCGCCTGGATGGCGGGCAATGTGCCGATCTGGCTATGACTGCGCAGGTGTTCGCTCGACGGTATGCCGGTAGAGAGGCCGCGCTGGCGCAGGGCGTCTGGCAGCAGCTCATAAGCCTCGTCGAGAAACGCCGCCGCTGCCTCGGCGGTGATTTCCGGCAGATCGCCGATATCGAGATCAGCGAGGCCGTCATCCGGCCAGATATAGGGTGCGCCGGTCTCCGGATGGGTGGCATAGGCAAGGAACTGCTGTCCGAGGCAGAGCACTTCCAGCGGATGGCGCTTGATGCCCCGGAACGGTGCGGATGTGCGATAGATCAGCATGCGTTTCGGGGCTTTGCCGATCCGCAACGCCGGAGTGTCGCCGAGGCGGGTGCGGGCAAGCTGCTCGATCCGGATCGCCAGTTCAGCATCCTCGGCAATGTCGATATCGACGGCCGCCACCGCTCCTCCGACGATGCCGATGCCGCAATCGGGCCACGCCGACCACGTCGTTACCTCGACTTCCGTCGTAGCCCTTTCTGCATGCCGGTTCCATTCCGGATAATCTGCCCACGCCCCGCGCTGGAAGCGCCCCGGCTTTTTCGTACCCGGAGCGATCGGCAGGATTGCGTAGCCATTGGTGACGAGGCGCGCACCGAGGCGCGCCATGTGAGATGTGTGAGCCATCAAAACGGCACCTCCGGGGTCATGGCATCGAGCCGCGTCCGGTCCTTGCCCGCAAGTTCACGCAGGTGGTCGCAGTAGCCGGTGACAACCGCATCGATGAAGCGGTCCCATTCGGTTTCGGTCAGGGTTACGAGATCGGATTTGCCGATGCTCTCGAGATATTCGCCGCCTTCCTGGCCGCCGACGGTCATGGCCTCGCTCTCGTTCGGGGTGGGATCGATCATGCCCGTCCTCCCGTGACAGATGTCCTGGCAGGTCCGGGAGCAGAGGTGCTTTCGGCTGTCGTCCCGCCGCTGGTCCGAGACGGGGAAACCTGCGTTGAACCAGCCAAATCCGCGAGGTTCCCGGTGGCAGACGGCGCAGAGGCCGGCATGGATTTGGGGCATGGATCGAACCTGTAACCGGTGATTTCAAAATAGCGGCCCGAGGGACGGACCGAGATCGCACTGGGGCGGGTCAGACAGCTTGCCTGCGCAATGGCCCGATTGACGCTGTGCGGCACGTCCACACCCGGCGCGCGTTTGCGCCACCACTCGACCGCCTTCTGACGCGCATAGCCCTGATGCTCGAAGCAAACCCATTCGCTGTAGCTCGCAAGACCGCAGCTGTAGGTGACCTTCAGCGAGGGTCGCCCGCCGCGCTTGTCGTGCCGCCGGTATGAGACGTCGCTCACCGGCAGCCATTGGGGCGATTTCGGCGCTTTTGGCGACAGCACCGGCAGAGTGGCGGCGGTCGGGGCAACTTTCACCTCGCGCGCGGGAAACTCGTATCCGCAGTCCGGGCATTCGGTGGCCGAGAGCGCAATGATGCTCTCGCATATCGGGCAGACCTTGGTGGGGGCCTCACCCCCGCCGCCCTCACCGGGACGTTTGGGACGCACCAGATCGATCGGCCCGTGGCGGCGCACATTGCCGGCGAAGTCCAGAACGAGGCAGTTTTCCTTGCCCGCCGCCAAGCGTGTGCCACGACCGACCATCTGTACATAGAGCCCGGCCGATTTCGTGGGGCGCAGCAGCGCGATGAGATCGACCGCCGGCGCGTTGAAGCCGGTGGTCAGCACGCCCATCGAGGCCAGCGCGCGGATTTCTCCGCGCTTGAAGGCGGCGATGATGGCATCGCGCTCCTCCTTGGGCGTGTCGCCGAAGATCGTGCGGCAGCTGATGCCTTGCCGGCCGAACTCTTCGGCAACATGGCGCGCATGATCCACGCCCGAGCAGAAGGCGAGCCAGGATTTTCGATCCTTGCCATAGGCGATGATCTCGGTGACAGCCGCGCGGGTGGTTGCCTCCTGATCGACCGCGGCCGCCAGATCACGCGCAATGAAGTCGCCCGCGCGGGTGCCCACCTTCGTGACATCCAACCGGGTGGCGGGCTGCTTCGAGACCAGCGGGCTGAGATATCCCTGGTCGATCAGCTCGCGAACCGAGGCGTCATAGGCAATGTCGGTAAACAGCGCCGATTTGCCCTCGTGCAGCATGCCGCTGTCCAGCCGGAACGGTGTGGCGGTCAATCCGATCACCTTGAGCGCCGGATTGATCTGCGCCAGCCCGTCCAGAAACCGTCGGTACATGGTGCTGGACGTACCCGGGATCAGGTGCGCCTCGTCGATCAGCACCAGATCGGTATGGCCGATTTCCTGCGCGCGGCGGTGGATCGACTGGATGCCGGCAAAGAGAATGCGCGCTTGCGCCTCCCGCTTGCCAAGCCCTGCCGAATAGATGCCTGCAGGGGCCTCGGGCCAGAGCCTGATCATTTCGGCATGGTTCTGCGCGATCAGCTCGCGCACATGGGTCACGATCAGGATGCGCTGATCGGGCCAGGCTTTCAGCACGCCCTCGATGAAGGCCGCCATGACGAGCGACTTGCCGCCCGCCGTCGGGATGATCACCAGAGGATTGCCGCTGTTGGTCTGGAAATAGTCGTAGATTGAGGTGATCGCGGCGTTTTGGTACGGGCGCAAAGTCAGCATGGCGCATCCTCCGTGGTGCGGGCGTCATTTTCCCAGGTGGAGCCATCGGGCATGCGGTAGGTGACGATGTCGTCCCCCGCATCGATCACCTCACCCGGCACGAGATCGGGGATGAAGAGATGTCGGCGGCAGCCCGCACGCTGCTCAGGCGGCGCGAGCATCCGGTCGTGACGGGCGCAATGCCACCCGGCATCGACTGCTGTGGAATGCAGGCAGGACCGACAGGTCACCGCAGCACCACCGCCTTCGTGGCAGGCGGCATGATGATCGCAAAACCGGCATTCGAACCATGCCGGATCCTCACTGATCCGCGCCGGCGGATGCTGGGCGAAGATGATGCGGCCGGCCTTCTCCAGTAGCCTCTCGGCCATGGCGGGATCGGCCTCGATCCGCTCGAGATGCAGCGCATCGGTGTCCTTGCAGACCGCCATGTAGAGGGCCCGTGTGATGCCCGTGAGCTGCATGTAGATCTGCATCTGCGCCGCATGCTGGGGCTTTGACAGCACCACCCCCTTCGCGATCAGATCCGCAAAGCTCTTTGTGCCGTGCGTCTTGAACTCCAGCACATGCCAGGTTTTCGGGGCCTCCAGCAGACCGAGGGCGACACCGTCCAGCGAGCCGCCGAAATGCCCGCCATGGGCCTCGACGCGGAACTGACGCCCGGTTTCCGGATCCACCTCCAGGACGGTCGCCCCGGTGGCGCGCAAGTTGCGGACCATCCGGTCCTCTTCCAACTGCCCGGTCTCGAACAGGCGCAGCAGGCGACCGGAATGGCGCGAAGGCGTGATCCAGCGGAAATCATACCAGAGCGCCCGGGCGCAGGATTTGCCAATGATCGACGCGCCGAGGTGATCACGAAAGCCGTCGCCCTGCCGGGCCTCATAGGAGGCATGGATCGCCGTGAGTGTCGGCGTGGGCGGTGCGGGAAGATCAGCCATCACACCCCCTCCCGTTCGCTGCGGGCCTGCGCTTCGGCCAGAATGCCGTCCCAGGCCTCAGTGTCGTGACGCTCGCGCAGCACGGCGATCAGGGCGTCCTTGAGCTTTTCGCGACGACGGCGGCCGGTGCCTTTCGCCAGCAACTCGGACCGTTCACGGCACAAGTGGCGCAGCGCAGTCCGGGCCCGGTGAAACCAGTCGGGATCGATCGGCGTCTGGCCCCGTTGACGTGCCAGATCGGCGGTCGCGATCTGCGTGCGGATCTTGGCGATATCGTCGTCGAGTTCGATCAGCCGGCGCTGGTATTCAGACAAGCCGGGTCTGTTCGCGGCCACGGGGGCCGCGTTAGTCAGGTCAGTCATGAACGTATCCTCAGATGGGGTTGGGCGCTGCCCCGGCGGACGGGCGCGGGGCAGCGCTGTGCATCAGCCCTTCTTGTTCCAGGGGGCGGCGGCCATCCTGGCCGGAGCAGCGGCAGCGGCTCCGGCAGTCTGGGCCTTCGCCGCTTGCGGCGCGGCCGGGCTCGGGTCCGGCACCATGTACCGGATCGCGTTGCTTTCGCCGTAGCCGTTCTTCGGCGGTTTCACCGTCACCTGGATCGTCATCGGGATGAGGTGCAGCTCCTCGCTGTCGCTGACCTGCATTCTCCCCGTCGCGTGGCAGATTGCCGACAATGTGCGCTGCGCGATCTCGACCGTGGTCGGGTTCGGGTTCACCAGGTTCAGCTGGTCGAAGATCTTCCGGCCCTGGTGCGGGCCATCCAGAATATCCAGCATCAGCCAGAGGAACTGGCCCATGCCATTGCGGGTCGCGCGCATTTCGCTCTCGACGATCTGGGCGCGATATTTGCCTGCGGGCAGCAGCTCATAGGCGGTGGTGGGATCGATGCTGGAGGCATCGAATGCGGCGTCAAAACGTGCCATGGTCGTGTCCTTTCAGGTTTGGATCATTCGGATTGGGGCATGGCCGCGAGGAATTCCGACCACTCCAGTGGCAGGGTGTCCGGCAGGCCGTAGCGATTCTTGGCGAGGAAAGCGGGGCGCTCTTCGGTGTGCATGACGCGCGCGCCGGACCCGAGCGCCCGGGTCACCTTCTTGTTGAACCCGACATCGGATTTGGCGACCGAGATCTGGTAATTTGCGAAGAGCACGATATCGGAGTGTTCCTGCAGCAGCGCCGAGGCCCGGGTCTGCAACTTGATCACATACCGGTCGTAGGGTTCGTGCTCGGGGCTGTCGAAACGCTTGATGTCGGTATGCGCGATCTGAATGATCACCATGCCCTTCCGGTCGCGCAGTGCGTTCAGCTTGTCGAGGTATTCGCGCCAGATATTCAGCGCCTCGGCATAGCCCTTGCCAAAGCCCGGCGTTTCGATCGACTGCCAGCCATTGCGCTTGCAGGCTTCCGCCCAGATCAGCGGCTCGAGCCAGTCGACGCTGTCCACGACGACGGTCCCATACTCGTGATCTTCCTCGAGGAGCGCTTGGAGCGCCTCGGCCACCTCGGTATAGCTGGTCGCCAAGGGAAAATGCGGAACCTGCAGCTTGCCAAGACCGTCTTCGGTCATGATGAACACGGGCCTGTCGGCATCGGCCGCGAAGGTGGATTTGCCGACACCGGCAACGCCGTGCATCAGGATACGTGGCGGCGTCAGAGCCGAGGTCGTTCGCAGGGATGAAAGAGAAATGGCCATCAGGGTGCTCCTTGGTTTGGAAGGGTGTTCGTGGGGTGCGGTGTGTCGCCGTGCGCATCGCCGGCCGTGATCGCGGCAAACAGCGCATCCAGCCGGTCGGCTTCGGTCAGGCATTCGATTCCCTTGCGCCGCATGAACCGCCGCGCGTCATCCAGCAGAACGGGCTCGCCGATCAGGTCGGGGACCGCGACGTATTCCTCGGCGCTTTCGACGAAGTAGGATTTCGAGCGCAGATCCTTCACCAGCGGCGCGAAGGCCTCACAAACCTCCGCGAAATCCACCTGACCAAGCGTGTCATCGCGGTTGCGCAGGATGCGCTTGACCTCGGAAATGATCCCGGTGCGCAGC
>JAVLCA010000067.1:0-7555 GCA_031581025.1 Salibaculum sp.
TGCCCTGCCGCCGTCGCTTCTTTCGGTGGCCGGTGGATCACGCGCCCCTTGTCCCGGCTTGGCGTCGCATCATTCTCCCACGCGGGGCGATGACGCTCACGAAAGCGGGGCGAAGAGGTCGGTCAGGGTGGCCTCGTCGAGGGGCATGGCCTCGGCCTCGCCCGCGAACAGCGCGTCGGCAAGCGCCTGCTTGCGGGCCTGCATGTCGAGGATCTTCTCCTCGACCGTCCCGGCAGCCACGAGGCGGTGCACGAACACTGGCTTGTCTTGCCCGATCCGGTGGGTGCGGTCCATCGCCTGGCGCTCGACGGCTGGGTTCCACCACGGGTCATAAAGGATCACCGTGTCTGCCTCGGTCAGCGTCAGCCCGACCCCGCCCGCCTTGAGGCTGAGCAGGAAGACCGGCGCATCGCCGCCGGTGAAGGCGTCGAGCACCCCGGCGCGGTCGCGGGTCTCGCCCGTCAGGCTCAGGCTGGGGATGCCGGCCTCGGCAAGGTCGGCCTCGATCAGGCGCAGCATCTCGACGAACTGCGAGAAAACCAGCACGCGCCGCCCTTCGGCCACAAGCTCGGCCAGCAGCTCACGCAGCCGGGCGCGCTTGGCGCTGTCGGATACGCTGCGCGCCGCCTCGGTCCGCACCAGCGCCGGGTCGCAGCAGACCTGGCGCAGCTTCAACAACGCATCGAGCACGGTGATTCGTGCTCCCGCCAGCCCCTTCTGCCCGATGGCCTCGCGCACGCGGGCATCCATGGCGCTGCGGACGGTCTCGTAGAGGGCCTGCTGGGCCCTTGGCAGCTCCACCCGGTCGAGGATCTCGGTCCGGGGCGGCAGCTCGGTGGCGACCTCCTCCTTGGTGCGGCGCAGAAGAAAGGGGCGCAGCCGGCGGTTGAGGCGCCCCTGCGCGGCCGCGTCGCCGTGTTTCTCTATGGGCGTGCGAAAGACGCCCTGGAACTGCTTGCGGTCGCCCAGCAGGCCGGGGTTGACCCAGTCCACCAGCGTCCAGATGTCCTGCAGCGAGTTTTCAAGCGGCGTGCCGGTCAGCGCCAGCCGGCCCGCCGCCGGGATCTCGCGCAGCGCTTTGGCCATCTGCGCGGCCGGGTTGCGGAGCGTCTGCGCCTCGTCGAGCACGACCAACGGCCAGTCGCGCGCGGCTAGCCAGTCGCGGTCGCGCGCCAGCAGCGGATAGGTGGTTATCACCAGATCGGCGGCGTCCGTCCGGTCGCGCCGCGCCTTGCGGGCGGGGCCGTGCAGCACCAGAACCTGCAGATTTGGTGTGAACTGCGCCGCCTGCGCCTGCCAGCTGTGCAAGAGGCTCGTCGGCACGATCAGCAGCGTCGGCCCGCCCTGTCCGGCGGCCTTGCGCGCCTGCAGCAGCGCCAGCACCTCCACCGTCTTGCCCAGCCCCATGTCGTCGGCCAGCACGCCGCCGAAACCGGCCTCCAGCAGGCTGCCCATCCAGGCCGCGCCGTAGGCCTGGTAGGGGCGCAGCTCGGCGCACAGGCCGTCGGGCGGGGTGAACTCGGTCGTTTGCGCCAGCGCCTCAAGGCTGCGCGCAAGCGGCAGGATGCCGGCATGGTCGGCAAAGCGCACGGCGCTGCCGTCGAGCGCCTCCTCGACCGCGCGCGCGACCTCGGCCTCGGCGGGGTGCAATGCGCCCAGCTCGGCGTGGTGGCTCAGCACCAGCTGAAGCAACGGCGCCAGCGGGCTGAGGTCGAGCGGGACATACCCCTGCTTGCCGCGATCGAGGAAAACGGGCTCGGCCGCCAGCCGGGCGCGCAAGGTCTCGACATCCGGCACGCCCTCGGACCAGTCGTCACGCGCCTGTTCGAGGAAGGCCGCCACCACCGGGGCCACGTCCAGCCGCTCGTCCCCGAGCTCGACGGAAAAGCCGAGCGCGAACCAGTCATTACCCTCGAAGCCCTGCCCCGGCGCGCCGTTGGTGGTCACCGAGATCACCGGTGTCTCGTCCGCCAGCCGGTAGGGCCAGCGCCTCAACTCGATCACCTCCCAGCCCTGGTTGCGCAGCGCGGGCACCGTGCGGAAGGCGAAGGCGAGCGCGTCTCGCGCGCGGCTTTCCTCCAGGGTGTGCAGGCTGAGTTCGCCATCGGCGAAGGTGTAATCGCAGCCCAGCAGGCGCTCGCTCGGCCAGAGCGTCTCCACCTCCTCCACCGGCAGCGCGCCGGCCTCCAGCAGGCGGGTGGCGCAGGCCCCTTCCCACGCCGCGTCACGCTCCAGCGTGACGATCTCCTCGCCCGTGACCTGCGTTGGCGCGCCATCCCCGGGGCCGACCTCGTGGCCGTCATAGACAAAGCGCAGGGTCAGCGTGGGCAGCGTGACCGGCCGACCCCAGTAGCGCGGCCCCTCGCGGGCCTGTTCGGCGCCGAGGGTCAGCCGGGCATGGCGCTGCGCGGGCGCCCGGCGGGTACGACGCAGCGCGCGCGGCGGCGGCAGGGCCAGCCCGCCCAACGTCTCGGGCAGCTCCGCGCGCAAGGGCGCGGCGTCCTCCGGCGCCACCGCCGGGCTGGTGCGCACCAGCCCCACCACATGCTCGGCCACCGGCGCGGCCAGCGCCCCGATCAGCCCCGCCTCCGCGTCGCACCAGATCGCCGCGTCATACGTCGCGTGGATGGACAGCGGCGTGCCGTCCGCATCGGCGAAGCTCAGCTGCTGGCGGCCCGCATCATCCGTGCGCCAGGCGAGCCGGGGCTCGGGGCGCGCCTCGGACCAGTGCAGATGCGCATCGGGGCGGTTGTCGGACAGCAAGCGCCCCGTCGCGCAAAGCCGCTGCAGCAAGGTGACGGCCGCCTCGCCCTTGGGCCGCAGCAGCTCGGGCAGGACATGGGCGTAATGGGTTTCCCACAGCCCCGCCTGCGCCAGCGCCGCCAGAAGCTCCAGATCGGCGGGGCGGATGAACTTTGCCGGGCCGGTGCTGCGCAGCACATGCGCCGCGTCATAGCGCTTTATGGATTTGTTGAGCGCGGTGCCGGCGGCGTTGATCCGGCCCTTGTGGACAACGATCTTCACCGAGATCGCTGCGGGATCGAGCACGTAGAGCAGCCGGTCCTTGACACCGTCGGGGTAGTCCTCGGGCCGCTCGGGTGCCTCGGGCGCGGTGCGGGGATAGGCCGCGCGCTCTAGCCAGCTGCGCACCTGGCGCGGCAGGCCGGGCGTCGGCGCCTCGGCGCCGGGCGTGGCGTCCGGCCCCGCGCCCCGGCTGATCAGCACGGCGGCGACATGCTTGCAATTGTGCCCCACAGGGCAGGAACAGATCCCGTCCACCAGCGCATCGCCGCTGCGGTCCAGCGTGATGCGGCACTGGTAGCTCTGCCCGCGCCCGTTGGTGACCCGCGCGCGCAGGGCGGTGTCGCTGACCCGCTCCACCGCCACGACATGCCCGCGCGCCGCGTAGTCCCGCCCGCGTGCCAGCGTGGTTGCATCGAAATATTCTCGAAGACGTCGCATGCCCCTTGCCCCTGCCCAGCCACTGGACCGGTATAACCGGTCCGGGCCGGGGCCGAAAGCGGCAGGGGTCAGGCCCAGCCCCTTACGACAAGTGTTGCAATAATTGCTTCTGCTGGCCGTCCTGTGGCCAACATTCCTTTTCACACAAGACCCTTGATGTCGTCTCGGAGGGAGAGATCGGGTGAGTTTCGTCTCGGCAATATCTTCGACAGCGATGAGGCTACCGCCTCGCAAGCCGGTCAATGCCTCGGCGACGGCACTGGACCACTTGCAAATACACCATTATGGTGCTATGCGATGGAGAAGAAAAAACCAACATACGACCTCGAATCCATTCAAGCGTCTGCTGGCGCGACGATGGGAATCACGAACGCCGCCATACAAGGCGCGGCAGAGATGGGAATGACACGGGCCGACATGATTGGTGTCATCAAGGGCCTGAATCGCCGTGATTTCTACAAGTCGATGACCACGTACCGTAATCACAGGGTGTGGATGGATGTCTATCATGGGCGAGCCGATGGGTACGAGATCTACATCAAGTTCGTGCAGGACACCGTCGCTGAGTTCACCTGCACGTCCTTTAAGGAGAAATGAGATGCCTGGAGTTGAAGAAACAAGAGTGCATCCGGAAACTGGCGGGACGCTCGTTCGCGGCGTTCGCACCGTCACGCTTACTTTTCGCTCTCAAAGCGAGACGGTTGAGTTGCCGGGCTGGTATCCAGTCGACGACCCCACTGCGGACCAGGGCATCCACGATGCCAAGGACATGCAGGTGTCGGATCGCGCGATCAACACCATGAAGGCCCGAGAGACCGGCGTGATGACTCCGGAGCAAGTCCGGTCAGTTCGCAAGAAACTGAGACTTTCGCAGCGTGACGCGGGTCGCATCATTGGCGGCGGACCGAATGCATTTCAGAAATATGAATCGGGAGGCGTCGTGTTGAGCAAAGCCGCTGACACGGCCCTGCGACTTCTGTCGAATAATCCGAAGCGCCTCGATGAGATTCTGGACGAGCAGCACATGGTTTGATCGTGACTCCCGCCAATTTCGATAGCGACGTGAAGCCCGCAAATATTTGCGGGCTTCAACATTTGTCGTGAGGGGCTGGGGGGTCAGGCCCAGACGTTATGCTCGGCCTGCTGCAAGTAGCGCGCCAGCGCGTTGACGGATTTCCACCCGCCCGCGCGCATGATGGCCGCGGTGTCGAACCCCCTGATGAGCAGGTCCTGCGCGGCGCCAACGCGCATCGAATGGCCGCTAAAGGCGGCAATTTCGGCGGCATCGGCGCCGGTGCGTTGGGCGGCCGTCTTGACGATCCGCTTGACCGTGGTGGTGCTCAGGCCTCGCGCCACTGCCTTGCCCTGGTAGATGGGGCAGAAGAGCCAGTCGATCTCCGGCCCCCGCCAGTCGAGCCAATCCTCCACCAGTTTCGCCGTGCGCGCGGATGTGAAGGCAATGCGGCCCGCGCCGAAGGGATCGGACTTGCTGCGCCGGATCAGGACCCGCAGCGTGCCATCATCGCGCGCCGCGATATCGTCGCTCCGCAGGGCAACAAGCTCCGCGCGGCGCGTCAGAAGCTCGTAGCCAAGCGCCAGCATTGCCCGGTTGCGCAGCCCCCAGCGCGTGTCGGGCTCGGCGGCGAGAAACCGGTCGAGATACGCCCGCGTCAGCCCCTTGGCCTGCGCCGGGCGGACGGCCCTGCGCCGCCGCACGCGGCGCAGGGCGAGGTTGATCTCCTCCTGCCCGGTCGGGTCGGGCAGGTGCAGCAGCCTGTGCGCCTTCCGCACGGCATAGAGGCGGCGCTGCACCGTCGCGGGGGCGAGGTCACGGCCCTGCGCCTCGATGAACTCGCACAGGGTCGCGGGCGCGCAGGGAAACGGCCGGATGTCGTGGTCGGCGCACCAGGCCTCAAAAGCGGCCAGGTCACAGAAATACCCGCGAATCGTCGCCGGCGCATACGCGCCTTCCAGCCGCGCCATCGCGCGGCGCCAGTCACGCGGCGGATCGGGGGTTTCAGCCATCGTGCCCTTCCCCGTCAACGGAATACGTAGTGTCCGGGGCCACCGGCACGGGGCCCACGCCGTCGAGCGCCGTCTCGAGCGTCTCGCCGCTCAACACTGACTGGTCGAACAGGGCCCGCGCCAGCCCCAGGAATTGCGCGTGATGGGCGCGCAACACCGCCGCAGCCTGTGTTTCTCCTGCCCGCAGGCGCGCATCGACCGCACGGCGCAGATTTGGCTCAAGGCCCAGCCTGCCGACCAGCGTTTCGGGCGGGCCGTGCCACACCGGCGAAACGCCCAGGCCGAAAGACTGCTCGGCCGCCACTGCCAGACGCGTCGCCTCGGCCAGGTCGCTGGACGCGACGCCGCCCGCCCCCCAACTCACCGTGCTCAGCTCCAGCCTTTCGGCCGCGCGCCCGGCCATCAGGTTGGCCAACCGCGCCGCGACATCGCGCTCGGTGCCCGTGGCGGCGGCGGGGTGCAGCTGCGTGAGGCCGCCCTCATGCGCGATCATCATCCGCACCGGGCGGCCGAGCCCGACAGACACGCTCACCAAAGCATGGCCCGCCTCATGCAGGGCGATGCGCCAGCGCTGCGCGTCCGTAAGTGGCGGGGCCTCGCTCTCGATCTCGGCGGCGAGGTCGGCCTCCTGCAACTCGCGCCGCGCGGCCCGGGCCCGGGCGCGCGCCCGGCGCACGATGGCCGCGATCGCCGCACCGCTCAGCCCCGGCGTGCGCCGCGCGAGGCGCGCCACCGCGGCCGCGGACAGATCGGGCCCGACATGCCAACGCAAGACATCGGGCATCAGTTCGGGGGTGGGCGGGTCGATCGGCAGCGTCCGGTCGAAGCGCCCGGGCCGCCGCAACGCCGGATCGATCCGGTCGGCCGCGTTGGTGGCGGCCATCACGACGACCCCCTCGCGCGTGGCGAACCCGTCGAGCAGTTCGAGCAGCGCAGCGACGTTGCCCTGCACCCAGGCCGTGTTGGGCCCGTTCTGCGCCTCGCGCGACCCGATAGCGTCGAGCTCGTCGATGAAAACGACCGCCGGCGCGGCGTCACCTGCCGCGGCAAAGAACTGTCGCATCTCTCGGATGACATCGCCCGACCGCGCGCCCGAACTCATCCATTGCGCCATCGAGCCCGCCGACACATGCATGCCCGCCTCGGCGGCCAGTAGCCGCGCGATCTCTGTTTTACCGCCGCCCGGCGGGCCCGTCATCAGAAGGCCGCGGGGCACCTGCGCCCAGTCCAGCCGACCCGCATGCCATTCCCGCAGGTCGTCGACGAGTCCGAGCAGGACCTCGCGCACCGATTGGGGCAGCGGAAACGCCGAAAGGTTGCCCGCGTCGTCGCCCGCCTGCGTCTCGCGGCTCAGTGCGCGCACGGCCCCGGCGGGGGTGGGCGCCCGCAGGGCAAGCTGCAACGCGCGGATGTCGGCGGCGGCAAGGCCGGCGGTATCGGGGAACTCAAGCTCCCGGGGCACGTCCGCGCCATAGCGCCAGTGCAGATGCATCCGCAAAAGCGCGGCGTCGAGGGCGGGCAGGTGCACCACGGTCTCGGGCCGCAGGTCCCCGATCCCGTCGCTTGGCGCGGAGGGGCCGGAAGCAAGCAGGACGAGGGGGCGGTCGGTGTCGAGAAGCGCGTCGATCCGCCTCGGGCCCCGCGACGCCTCGTCGGCCGTCATGATTTTCGGGCCGGGGGTAGTGTCGTTTGGCGCCCTGGCATGCTCGAGCATGACGCGCAGCACGCGGCGCGTCTCGTCGGCACATGCGAGGGGGCCGTGAAAGATCACGGTGATGCGTCCCGGCACGGCCAACGCGGCGTGCAAGGTCGGCGCGTCGCCGAAAGCTCTCGCAAGGCACAGGATTGCATGGGCGACCGCGACACGCGGGCGACGCGTTTTCGCGGGCGGCGGCGCGCCGCCGGGGCGGCTGCCATCGGTCGCATCGGCCGCCTCGATCTCGTCCAGCAGGTCATCGACGGTCTCGATCTCGTCATCCGCCGAGAGCGGCGTCTCGACCGGTACGAAGGCCGAGTTCTGCTCAGCGCTGCACGCGAGGGCTGACAGGACCTCTTCGGCGAAGGTGGT
>JAVLCA010000068.1:0-7031 GCA_031581025.1 Salibaculum sp.
AGTGCCGGCCTGTCACGCCGGAGGTCGCGGGTTCGAGCCCCGTCAACCGCGCCACCGCTGCCCCGCCCTTGATGCCCGGATGCCGGAAAGCGCGGTTGTAGCTCAGATGGTTAGAGTGCCGGCCTGTCACGCCGGAGGTCGCGGGTTCGAGCCCCGTCAACCGCGCCACTTTCCGCACTGTCGCGTGACCGAATGGTCCACTTGCGGACCTGCCCAGCCGAGAGTGGCTTCTGTATGGGCATCAGCCGTTTTTGATCATATCCAGCACCGATTTCACCCCCGGATCGCGGCCCGCGCGGAGGGCGGGCGCGTCGAAGGGCAGGGCGGTCTCGGGGGCCACCCCGACGCCATTGACCACCGCCCCCGCGGCGTCGCGATAGACCTGGTGCGCCATGCCCAGGCGCCAGTCGGTGGGCAGCGTGATTTCCATGATGTCCGACAGCGCCCCGGCCGTGCGCGCGCCAACGACAGTGACCTGCGGCATCTCGCCCAGCGCGAGGGTCAGCACTTCGGCTGCCCCGGCGGTATAACTGGAATTGAGCAGATAGACCGGCTGGGTCAGCGGCAGGTCGGTGGCAATGGTGCGCGCGGTCTCGGGCGGGGTATACCCGTTCTCGGTGCGGATTTCCTTGCTGAAGGCCCGCACGGGGCTGTCGGTGAAAAACCCCGCGTAGGCCAAGGCCACCGCGTCGGACCCGCCGGGATTCAGCCGGTTGTCGAGGATGATGGCGCGGGTGTCGCGCAGCGCGTCGGCGACCCTTGAAAAGGCGCTGGCCGCCGTGACGTCCTGCGCGGTGCCCACGCCGGGGCGTGTGGCGGTGTGGCGCAGGAAGACATAGCCGATATTGCCCTCCAGCACGGTGTATTCCAGCCCGGTATCCCCGACGCGTGTCAGGTCGTTGGCGCGCGGGATCTCGCGGAAATCTACCGCCTTGGCGTGCCAGGGCGGCGTTTCGGCGGGGGTCACGGCGCGGCCGCCCTCGGGGTCGAATAGATAGACCAGCGTGTCGTCGATACCGGCCAGCAGGTCCTGCATCGCGGGCCAGAGATCGTCGAGGGTGCGCACGCCCGGGGCCAGGGCCTCGTAGCGGGCGGGCCAGTCGATCCCGTGCCGGTCGAAAAAGGGATAGTGTTCGTTCAGCCCGTGCCAGGCGATGTCGAACGCGTCGCGCACGGTGGGTTCCTGCGGCGTGCCGCCCTCGGCACAGGCCGCGGGCAGGGCGTCCAGCCGGCGCGTGCGGATGGGGTTGGACGCGCCGTCGATGTCGATGCGCAAGCCGCCGTCGCCCTCGGCGTTGAGCGCGATATCGCCCAGTTCCGCCAGGACAAGCGAATGCGCGGGGCCGCGGTAGACGGGCAGGCAGGAGACCTCCGTGCGCTGATAGGCCGTGACCATGATCCGGCCCACGTCCACCACCAGGCCGTAACCCTGCGTGCGCCAGACCCCGCGCAGCTCGGGCGGGGGCCAGAACAGCGGCCAGGTCAGGACGATCAGACCCGCCAGAAGGCCGATCAGCCGCCCGATCCAGCCGACGACGAACCGGAAGACCATGCTGTCAGCCGGCCAGCGCGGCCAGGACCCGCGCCCAGGACCGGATGCCCTTGTGGAAACTGTCGAGGTCGTATTTCTCGTTCGGGCTGTGGATGCGGTCGTCCTCGTTGGCAAAGCCGATCAGCATGGCGTCCATGTCGAGAACGGTCTTGAAGAACCCCGCGATGGGGATCGAGCCACCCATGCCGGAAAGGACCGCCTCGCGGTTCCATTCCGCGCTCAGCGCCTGGCGGGCCTTCTCGAATTCGGGCCGGTCGGTGTTCATCACCGAGGCGGGCGATCCGTCGAGGTCCTGGTTCCACTCGATCGTCAGGTCAGGCTTGAGCTGGGCCTCGACATGGGCGCGCAGCTTGGCGCGGATGTCGGCAGGGTCCATCCCGCCCACGAGGCGGCAGGTCAGTTTGCAATGCGCCTCGGCGGGGATCACCGTCTTGGTGCCTACGCCCTGGTAACCGCCCCAGAGGCCGTTGATTTCCAGCGTCGGGCGCGCCCATTGCTGGACCAGAGCCGAGTATCCCTCTTCACCATGGGCACGCGTCAGCCCGGCATTGGCCAGATAGTCGGCCTCGTCAAAGCCGGCGGCCTCCCACTGGCGCAGCAATTCCGGCGGCACCTCGTCCACGTCATCGTAAAAGCCCGCGACGGCGACCTTGCCCGTGACATCATGGAAAGAGGTGATGATGCGCGATATCTCGCGCAGGGGGTTGATGGCCGGGCCGCCGTAATGGCCTGAATGCAGGTCCATGGCCGGCCCCCTGAGCGTGAACTCGTCCTTGAGCATCCCGCGCAGCTGGCTGGCGATCGAGGGCACGCCGGGGGCGACCATGGCGGTGTCGCAGATCAGCGCGAGGTCGGCCTTCAGCGCGTTGGCGTTCTCTTCCATGTAGGGCACGAGTGAGGGCGAGCCGCTTTCCTCTTCGCCCTCGAAGAGAAACGACAGTTGCAATGGCAGGCTGCCATGCACGGCCTTCCAGGCGCGGCAGGCCTCGACGAAGGTCATCAGCTGGCCCTTGTCGTCGCTGGCGCCGCGGCCGCGGATCAGAGTCTTGCCGTCGCGGTCCTCGACGCGGGGATCGAAGGGGCCATGATCCCAGAGCTCCAGCGGGTCGACGGGCTGCACATCGTAGTGACCGTAAAACAGCAGGTGCGGGCCGCTGCCTCCCTCGGGCGCCTGGCCATGGGCCACCACCATGGGGTGGCCCGGGGTGGCGTACTTCTCGGCGGCAAAGCCGATCGAGGCGAGGTCGGCCGCCAGCCAGTCGGCAGCCCGGTCCACCTGGGCGTCATGGGCCGGGTCGGTGGAGATCGAGGGAATCGCCAGGAAATCTGTCAGTCGCGCCAGCGCCTGCGGCAGATCCTCGTCGATACGGGCGAGCACGGAGTCGAGCATGGGGGTCCTTTCCTGCGGTTGATCCTCAACCTACCGGCCCTGCGCGTGATGTCCATGGGGCCGGGGCAGGGGCGGTGGACGAATTGCCATCAGGGGCGGCAAATTGTAGCCTGTTGTCTCGGCAGGGGCCGGCCTATATACGATTTCAACGGTGGGCGCGCCGCACGCAGGGCGCCCAGGCTGCTTTCGGGGGTGACCCATGGACTATACCGCGCATCTGGATGACGCATTGTCACGACTGCACGAAGAAGGCCGTTACCGGACCTTCATCGACATCGAAAGACGCCGCGGCCAGTTTCCCCATGCGATCTGGCGGCGGCCGGATGGCACCGATCAGCAGATCACCGTGTGGTGCGGCAACGACTACCTTGGAATGGGCCAGCACCCGGCGGTGCTGAGCGCAATGTACGAGGCGTTGGAGGCCACCGGTGCGGGCTCGGGCGGTACGCGCAACATCTCGGGAACGACAGTTTACCACAAAAAGCTGGAGGCGGAGCTTGCAGAACTGCACGCGAAAGAGGCAGCGCTGCTTTTTACGAGTGCCTACATCGCGAATGATGCGACGCTCTCGACCCTGCCGAAACTCTTTCCGGGGCTGATCATTTACTCAGACGGCCTCAACCACGCCTCGATGATCGAGGGGATTCGCCGCAACGGTGGCGCCAAGCGGGTGTTCCAGCACAACAATCTGGACGATCTGCGCGCCAAGCTGGAAGCGGACGATCCGGCGGCGCCCAAGCTCATTGCCTTCGAGTCGGTCTATTCCATGGATGGCGATTTCGGCCCCATCGCGGCAGTCTGCGACCTGGCCGAGGAATTCGGCGCGCTGACCTATCTCGACGAGGTCCATGCGGTTGGCATGTATGGCCCGCGCGGCGGCGGCGTGGCCGAGCGCGATGGTCTTCTGGACCGGATCGACATCGTCAACGGCACTCTGGGCAAGGCCTTCGGCGTGCATGGTGGCTATATCGCGGCCAGCGCGAAAATGTGCGATTCGGTAAGGTCTTACGCGCCGGGCTTCATCTTCACGACGTCGCTTCCGCCGGTGGTGGCCGCCGGGGCCGCGGCCTCGGTCGCGCATCTCAAGACCGACCCGTCGCTGCGCGAGGCGCACCAGAGGCAGGCGAAGATCCTCAAGACCCGGCTGCGAGGGCTCGGCCTGCCCATCATCGACAATGGCAGCCACATCGTGCCGCTGATCGTGGGCGATCCGGTGCACACCAAGACGATCTCGGACATGCTGCTGGCGGATCACGGCATCTACGTGCAGCCGATCAATTTTCCGACCGTCCCGCGCGGCACCGAGCGGCTGCGTTTCACCCCATCGCCGGTGCATGGCCCGCGCGAGATGGACGCCCTCGTCAAGGCGCTGGATGCGCTGTGGTCCCATTGTGCGCTGAATCGTGCCGAGCTTGCCGGGTGAACTTTCTGCCGGTGCGTCCCCGCTTGGAACGTGGTACATAATAGGATATCCGGGTGTGAGGACGAATCGCGTCCACACCGGGTCGGGGCAGAGCAGAGAATACCGGATGATCCGCAAAGGGTTCAGGACCGAACCGGCACAGCCGCAGCAGGACACGCAGGGATTCGATGCCTTCGACCTCAGGCTCGGCGACCTGATGCGCGGCGAACGGGCGACGATGGGCAAGTCCCTTCTGGATGTTCAGCGCGAGCTGCGCATAAAGGCGGCCTATATCGCCGCGATCGAGAACGCCGATCCGACGGCCTTCGATACGCCGGGCTTCATTGCTGGATACGTCCGCTCCTACGCGCGGTATCTTACCCTCGATCCCGACTGGGCATTCGAGCGGTTTTGCCGCGAAAGCGGCTTCAGCACCACCCACGGCATGTCCGATCAAGCGTCAAGCGTGAAAGTCCGCGAACGGCCGGCCGTGCGGAGCGACGCGGATATCTTCGCAGCCCCCATGACCCCCTTCGTGCCCGCGCGCGAGGCCATGTTCAGCCAGATCGAACCGCGCGCCATCGGGTCGGTTCTGGTGCTGGTGGCGCTGATCGGCGGGCTGGGCTACGGCGGCTGGACCGTGCTGCAGGAGGTTCAGAGGGTGCAGCTTGCTCCGGTCGAGAACACGCCCGACGTCATGGCCGAGATGGACCCGCTGGCCGGGACCGAGCGGCGTGACGCGCCTGACGATGACGCCAGGGCCGAGCGCGGCGGGCCTGATCCCGGTGCGCTGGACAGGCTCTATCGGCCGCAGGCGCTGGAGGCACCGGTCATGGTCGCCCGCGACGCACCGATTTCGACGCTTGATCCGCGGGCCATGGGCGTGCTGGCCTCGCCCGCCGCGCGCGACAGGATGCTTGCCGCCGCCGAGGACATCGCGGACCCCGCGGCGCAAGACCAGGACAGCGCCGATATCTCGGTGCCGGGAAATGAGGCCCTGGCCGGGTTGAACGCCGATGACATGCCGGACGCGACGGTTCAGGTCACCCAAGACCCGCCACCGGGCGTGAAACTGGTGGCCGTGCGCCCCGCTTGGGTCCGCGTGCGCGGCGCCGACGGCGCGGTGCTCTACGAAGGCATCCTCAACGCCGGGGACACTTATGACGTTCCCCGCACCGAAACGGCCCCGCGCCTCAGGATCGGCGAATCCGGCGCGGTCTATTTTGCCGTCGCTGGCCAACATTATGGCCCCGTGGGCCAGGACGGCGCGGTCATTTCCGATGTCGCGCTGTCGCCCGAGGCCGTGCTGGAGGACTACCAGATGGCCGACCTGTCCACGGACAGCGATCTGGCGGCGGTGGTCAACTTTGCCGATCTGGGGGCTGGTCAGGCCGGGGGCCAGTGATGCGCCTGCGTGCCAAGGCCCCGTTGCCCCATCCGCGCCGAGGCCCTAGGTAGGAATTGAGCGCAGCCTTACAGGATCACGACCACATGTCTCTCAATCCGGTGCGCCCCTGGCGCAACATCCATCGCCGCGAAAGCCGCAAGATCATGGTCGGCGACGTGCCCGTGGGCGGCGACGCCCCGATCTCGGTCCAGACCATGACCAATACCGAGACGAAGGACATCTCCGGCACCATCGCCCAGGTCCAGGCCGCCGCCGAGGCGGGCGCGGATATAGTGCGGGTCAGCGTGCCCGACGAGGCCAGTTCGAGGGCGCTGAAAGAGATCGTGCGCGAAAGCCCGGTGCCGCTCGTCGCCGACATCCATTTCCACTACCGGCGCGGCATCGAGGCCGCCGAGGCGGGGGCCGCCTGTCTGCGCATCAATCCCGGCAACATCGGTGATGAGCGGCGGGTGAAGGAGGTCATCTCGGCCGCCCGCGATCACGGCTGTTCCATGCGCATCGGCGTGAACGCGGGATCGCTGGAAAAGCACCTGCTGGACAAATACGGCGAGCCCTGTCCCGATGCCATGGTCGAAAGCGGGCTGGACCATATCAAGGTGCTGCAGGACAACGATTTTCACGAGTTCAAGATCAGTTGCAAGGCGTCCGATGTCTTCATGGCCGCCGCCGCCTACATGCAGCTGGCCGAACAAACCGACGCGCCGATCCACCTTGGCATCACCGAGGCCGGGGGCCTCACCTCGGGCACGATCAAGTCGGCCATCGGGCTGGGCCAGCTGCTTTGGATGGGGATCGGCGACACCGTCCGCGTCAGCCTCTCGGCCGATCCGGTGGAAGAGATCAAGGTCGGCTACGAGATCCTCAAGTCCCTGGGCCTGCGCCATCGCGGGGTGAACATCATTTCCTGCCCCTCCTGCGCGCGGCAGGGCTTTGACGTCATCAAGACCGTGGAAGCGCTGGAAGAGCGGCTCGAACACATCAAGACGCCGATGTCGCTGTCAATCATCGGCTGCGTGGTGAACGGCCCCGGCGAGGCGCTGATGACCGATGTCGGCTTCACCGGCGGCGGCAACGGTGCGGGCATGGTCTATCTCGCGGGCAAGCAGAGCCACAAGATGTCGAACGATCAGATGATCGAGCATATCGTCGAACAGGTCGAGAAGAAGGCGGCCGAGATCGAGGCGAGCGAGGCACCGGTTTCCGGTTGAGTGGCTGCGCCACGCCGGTTTGTCTCGGCGTCGGCTGCGCCGCCGCCTGCGCGTTCAGGGGGCTGTCTGCC